>LXQD01000295.1 GCA_003326215.1 Nostoc minutum NIES-26
CCTCTAAGCCAAGATGCTCCCATCTATGCAATACTTCTCGTACTGTTTGTGCAGTCCAATGAAAATGAGCCGCTATTTTCTCTACATACCATCCATGTGCGCTCAATCTAATGACTTCTGCTCGATCTTTCACTTTCTGGGGTACATCTGCCGTTCTTAGGTGAAACAATGTTTTATCTTGTTCAGGAGTCAGAAATACCCTTAAACGGCTGCCCATATCCCTGTTACCTTGGTATACACATTCTACGTATTTACTTATCTTTACACAGTTTTGTTTTTTCGCCTTGTTCTACTTAATTCTCTTCAACTGCTAAAGCATCCCACACAAAAGAGGAGCAACCTACTACATCAAAATCTGTCTCACGAAAGTCTCAATTACCAATGCACTTATAGATGAGTTAAAAAGCTAAGAGTTCGCTATATTGTTACCACTGCAATAAATCATGTAAACTGATGTAAAACTTCAGACAAGTTCCAAATAATAATAGTAAGTTCAGCTAGCTTAAAGATATTTGCATTTCTTTAAAAAAATTAAAATTTTATGGGTAATGTTTATGCTTTTCTTGATGGAGATAATATTGGAGAACGATTTTTAGAACTTTTAAACAAAAATCTAACATTTGAAGCAACATTACTATCTGAAAATATAAAAATAGCTATATTTGAAATTGATAAATTTATCACTTCTAAAAATGATATCAGTTTAATAATTTCGGGAGGAGACGATGTTTTAATTAAATACGATTATAGTAAATATGGTACAGATATTTTAGAAGAAATAATATTGCTTTTTAAAAAGCATACAGGTTTGTCAATGAGCTGTGGTGTTGGTTTAAGTATAGAGCAGTCAATTATTAATCTTGATGCTGCTAAAAAAAAAGGCAAAAACCGAATTGAAAATTCGTTAAAATCGATTTCAACTAAAATGATAAAATCTACAACTATCTATTTATTTGTAACTTCAGATATTCCAGATGTGTATGTAAATTCTATTATATATTGTACAGAAGATGAGCGTTGTTCTTTGAAAGAAGTTTGTTTTTTAAGCATTACACGAGATAAAGGACAAAGAACAGAACTTGAAAACCAACTTCAAAATATTAGAGATAGAGTAGTAAAACAGTTAGAACTACTTCAAAATGGAAAGTACTTGTATCAAGATTTTAATACAAAGCAATGGTCTGACAAAGACATAGATATCCAAAGCCATCAAAAACTTAGATATGCTCAAACCAATTCTTGTGCTT
The DNA here is from genome assembly GCA_003326215.1 of Nostoc minutum NIES-26. Lineage (GTDB taxonomy): Bacteria > Cyanobacteriota > Cyanobacteriia > Cyanobacteriales > Nostocaceae > Dendronalium > Dendronalium minutum. The sequence goes on from LXQD01000295.1 coordinate 1,248, forward strand.
TTAATTTCAATGTAATTTTATATGATAACTTAGAAAGTACAATTGTGAATTATAAAACTCGTAGTGAATTATGTATTTTTGATATTTCTGGTTTAGTAAAATCTTTTATGTTAGATGTTTATACAATTCTCAGAACCAATAATATAGACGAGATATATACGTTTGAAATTAAAAGAAAAGGTAGATATTATGATGATAGGGATTTAATACATAACCTTTCTCTCGATCACAACGAATATGAATATGTACCATTAATTAAAAGTAGTTATATATCGAAATCCCTCATTATCAGTTCAAGTAATGATAGTTTGAATTTAGGATATGTTGATACTATTAATAAACTAATTGAATCTTATTCAGATGAATTTGCTAGATTTTGGCTACTTATCATTTTCCTAGTAGCAGTAACCGTTCTGGCTATTTGTGTAATCATTGTAATAAATGATGGTTGGTCATGGTTGGAACCCTGGACTTTTCTAGGTTTAGGGCCTGCGTTGTACGTTGTAGCTCTACTAGTAAGAATTTTTTGGAAAAGAGAACTCTCTGTAAATCCTGATTTTCTATACAATCGTCTCAAAGTATGGAAATCTAAAAAAATTAAACAAGATTTGAATATTAACTGATTTTCCAGCATCTTTATATGATTACTCCCGGTTTGCCCATTTTTTCGGGAGTTAGAAAAAATGGGCAAACCGGGAGTGATTACAGTTGTAGAAATAATATTGCATCTATTGCGCTTGTCTAACTAACGTGTGCAGCAGATGAAAATAAGTCTTCTAGTGAGGGATTCGAGTGCTATTTTTGTTAACATTGATCGCACACCTAACTCAACACCAATGAGTATAAATACATAAAATCCTAAAGCTATTCATGAATTTTTCAAGAAGTTGTCGTAGTTGCCACATGCGATCGCATGATTTTTAGTTAAGCTGTAAGCGCTAAAATTAAGGTTTACGAAGCACGTTATGCACTGGTTATTATCTGGGCCGTTGAGTGTAGAGAAATTAACGGTCAAAATTGCGGGGTTACCTGCATCTTTACAAGGTAAGAAGTTGGTGCAGATGTCAGACTTTCACTATGATGGTTTGCGGTTGTCGGAAGCAATGTTAGAAAAAGCGATCGCAGCTAGCAACCAAGCAAAACCCGATTTAGTGCTATTGACTGGTGACTATGTAACCACTAGCCCAGAACCTATTCATACACTGGCGCAGCGACTCAAACATCTACAAAGTAACGCTGGTATTTATGCCATATTGGGTAATCACGATATACGTCATAAACATGCCAAAACCGAAGTAACAGCCGCACTTACTAACATCGGCGTGCGCGTTCTCTGGAATGAAATCGCTTATCCATGGGGAAAAGAATTACCATTAGTAGGACTGGCAGATCGTTATTCACGGGAATTCAATCCTGAACCAGTCATGAACCAGCTAGACTCTGCCACACCCCGTATTGTTCTATCCCACAATCCAGATACGGCCGAGATATTGCAAGCATGGCGAGTAGATTTGCAACTATCTGGTCACACCCACGGCGGTCAAATCGCGATCCCAGGACTTGGGCCTGTGCTACCCTATCACAAAAACATCCTGCCAAAAATACCCTTAAAAGTACGCCGTCGCCTACCATTTCTCCGCAAAAATTACTTTGTACTACGCCATTGGGAATGGGCACAGGGTTTGCATCGCATCGGCAAAAATCAGCTATATGTCAATCGTGGCTTGGGAACTTATTTTCCAGGACGCTTATTTTGTCCGCCAGAAGTTACAGTAATTACGCTACAAAGTGAGTAGGTTACAATTAGATTTTTGTATTTACTCAAGATACATTTTGATTTTTGATAAGCTGTAAACGCTGGTATGAGGAGGCTTTGTCGCACTATGCACTGGTTGTTTACAGGTCGTTTAAGTGTAGATAAATTAACGGTTAAGATTGCGGAACTTCCAACATCTTTGCAAGGTACAAAGTTGGTACAGTTGTCGGATTTCCACTATGATGGTTTGCGGCTATCGGAGGAAATGTTAGAAAATGCGATCGCTGCCACTAATGAAGCAGAACCAGATTTAATTCTATTAACCGGCGACTACGTAACCGACGATCCCACGCCGATTCACCAGCTTGTGTTGCGACTCAAACATCTACAAAGTCGCTATGGCATTTATGCCGTACTCGGCAACCATGACATCCACTACAATCACTCTAAACAGGAAGTTACATCAGCGTTTACAAGCATTGGGATTAATGTCCTTTGGAATGAAATTGCCTATCCATTAGGGCAAGAATTACCAATAGTAGGACTAGCTGATTATTGGTCGCGGGAATTTAACCCCGCACCAGTCATGAACCAGTTAGATCCCACCATACCCCGCATCGTTTTATCTCACAATCCGGATACTGCCAAGATATTGGAACAATGGCGAGTAGATTTGCAACTATCTGGTCATACCCACGGCGGTCATATTGTAATACCAGGTATTGGCCCTGTAGTCTTCCATTACAAAAAGCTGCTAAAACAACTCCCTAAAAAACTACGGCGTTGGGTGCCATTTTTACTAGGAGATTGCTCAAAAGTAGTGCGATATTGGGAGTGGGCACAAGGCTTCCACCAAGTAGCCGATAATCAATTATATGTCAATCGTGGCCTGGGAACTTATCGACCAGGACGGCTATTTTGTCCGCCAGAAGTCACTGTAATCACGTTAGATAGTCAATAGTCGAGAACTAAAAACTCTGGATTATAAATTTTTTTTACTCATACTATAACCGCCAAAAGCTACGATGGATACATATCAGCAACTTTTGGCGGTTTATTAAATATGCAATAGTTCGAGGAAATTGAAAAAACAGAGGAAATATAACTCAGATAAGGTGGACAATATTTGCAATCATTCTATTGAGTATTGAGCATCATCAATTCCAATAGGCAGGCATTTCTGGCTGTACGTTCAAAAACCTCCAAAAAATCAATACACTCAAGGCGAAAACACTTTCACAAGATGCGTCAATCGAATCATGATTGCAAGGGTATTAGAGCAGGAGGTACAGGCTCCAATCTCAAGGTTTTGTTTAACGAGTTTTTAACCTTTTTGTACCTTGCTCTTAATTTAGCATCCTATTTTAAACATGGGTTATATGTTTACTAAACTTGAGTACCATTAATTTGTCGCAATAATTTAGAAATCTTTCTTAAAAATTGTCCCACTTGGTACTACCCCTGTAAAAGTCGGTAGTATCAAGCGGGCATCAGAATTGAGAAGCTGTTATTGGGCAGAGCCACCTGTACTAGTAGTATCACCAGTGGTAGAAGAACCGTTATTAGATGTACCGTTTGATTGGTCTATTCCTTGAGGTGAAGTGGTATCAGAGGTATCGCTCTTACTCTCTGGAGTAGAAGAGTTACTACTAGGACTTGTTGGGCTTTGTGTCTGTCTAGGAGTTGTTTGAGTTGCAGAAGGTGCTTTTTCTGCCGCGGGCTGCTGGGGTGGAACAGTAATGTTAATGTTAGGTGTAGAAGATGCAGCTGGAGGCGAAACCTGCTGCTGCGGCACCGGAACAGGAACAGGTACTTCTCTAGTTCTTTCAATAATTGTGGTTTTTGATTGAGGAGATGGACTAGGAGTTGGAGTACTATTACTCGGTACAGGAACCAGAATCGGCGTAGTCTTGTCAACATTGTCAACTGTTGCATTGTTGCGTTGGTTGAAGTACCAGACCGCACCTACAGTTAAAGTAACTAGGGAAGTCAGGATAATACCCAACAGCAGCCCACGCCCAGCATTTTCATTATCACGCTCAGCTAGATAAGCCTGCTGGTAGCTACGTTCACTACTACGACCATGTAAATAACCATTCTGATAAGAATTGGGATTAGCTGTCTTGTTATTAACTGTTTCAGTCGTTCGCGTCACCTGGGTGTGGGTATTACCGTCAGTCCCAGTGTAAGATTCTTGCCTAATTTCACTGTTTTCGTTTTGCTGATTATTAGGAATAGCCATAATTTTTGATTTCACTCCTCAATTTGAGTTCAAACAAATCCAAAGATTTTAAAGATTTGAAAAAGTTTTATATTTATCTAAAGTTTTATTGTTATTGAACTTTAGATATGCTTTATGTTAATCTCTGTAATTGCTTATTTTGCTCTATCAGGAGGAAGGATATAATCACATCAAAAGAAGTAATTTTTGATAATTTTTTGTTATTTATCGGCTTGATTAATGGCTATGTGATAGCTATTAATCTGGATAGTTGCTGCAATTATTTGATTGCAGCAAATTTAAAGAAATTGTATTGCTTGCAATATTTTTAATGAATAAATTGTAAAGGTAATCTGGAACAGTAATATTTTGTCTTGAGTGTTGACTGTCAAAAGTCAACACTCAAAATCATCTGTTAAGTCTCAATAATCTTTTGATTTTCTGACACAACCTTTCCACAACAGCAAGTGGTCTAGGCTTAGATACAATTTCTATTCGCTGTGACCGTCTTGATTTTGGCGATCTAGAAGCAGTTTTGTGAGTAGTCAAATCCAGTTCTAGCTGTGCGGCTTTATTTAAATCGGAAGTGGCTCTATATTCATATCCCAATTGGGAGCAAACCAGCCCTCTGTACTTGTATGCCTCAATATAGCGAGGGTTGAGACGGATTGCTTGGCTAAAGTCTGCGATCGCTTCCTGATAAAATCCTTTGGTGGCATTGTCCACGCCGGAATTATAGTAAGTTTCCGCATCCCAGCGATTGACAGATATTGTTGTGGGATTTTTTTGGGGAGATGGATTTACAACAGTTGGATTTTCGGGTGGACTTTCAGACCTTAGCTTGTTGTAAGCTGCATTGATTGTTTTGATTTTTTCCTCTGCTTCCTGTTTTTGCTCTTGGTCAAAAAAGCGATCGGGATGCCAAATTTTAACCAGCTTACGGTAAGCTTGCTTTACTTGTGCTGGCGATGCTCCAGGTGTTAGTCCTAGAATTTCGTAAGCACGATCGATATCGAGGTGTGAACGTGGCGGCTTGTCGTTAGACATCGCGCATATGAGAATATATAACTATGTAAATCTATGTTAATAATTCCCGTAAAACCTTTGCAGCTAACTCAAACACCTCATAGCGGCTACCATTGGGATGGTAGTAGCCGTCGCTTTTTTGAAGGTTGGTATTATCGCGTAACTTTGCCAGAATGCGGTCAAACCTTTGCTTTTATGTACTCCATCGAAGATCCCATCGGGAGTAAACCATATAGTGGTGGTGCAGCCCAAGTCCTTGGCCCGAATGATGAGTATTTATGTCGTACATTTCCTGATGTGACACAGTTTTGGGGTAGTCGAGATGTTTTAGGCTTGGGTCATTGGGGTAAAACCGACTTAAACACTCAAGCAATTTACCTTTTACCAGCAGAGTTTGAGCGTCACGTGCAAGAAGGCTATCAAGCTACTGCTACTTTAAATCAAGGAATAATTCGCGATCGCACTATTAATCATTATTGTCGTTGGCAATATGAAATTCAGCCAGTATATGGCTGGGGTAATCAAAATAGCATTCAGCAATCAACAGCTGGCTGGCTTTCATTTTTACAAATTTTTGAACCCGGATGGCAAATTTTGATGGCACACGGCTTGGCCAGCGGTTGGATTGATTGGAATGGCAAAATCTACGAATTTACCAATGCGCCAGCTTACGGAGAGAAAAATTGGGGCGGTGCTTTTCCTCAAAAATGGTTTTGGCTAAATTGCAATAGTTTTGATGATGAACCAGATTTGGCATTAACTGCTGGTGGCGGACGGCGCGGTGTGTTGTGGTGGATGGAATCTGTTGCAATGATTGGCTTGCACTATCAAGGCAAGTTTTACGAATTCGTTCCCTGGAATTCAACAGTCAAATGGGATATTCAGCCTTGGGGCAGATGGCAAATGCAAGCACGCAACCTAAACTACGAGGTTGAGTTGACAGGAACCACGCATCTACCTGGTACATCCCTGCGTGCGCCGACAGCAGATGGTTTGAAATTATGTTGTCGAGATACCATGCAAGGCAAGTTAAATTTGGAGTTGCGAAAAATAAGTGATGGAGAATCTCAAATAATCCTGAAAGCACAAAGTTCTCTTTGTGGTTTAGAAATAGGCGGCGGTTCTTGGGACAATTCTTGGCAGTCTAGCTAAAACTACTGCTATTATTGTATGTGCTTCGTAATTGGGGCTGTAGCTCAGCTGGATAGAGCGAGCGCCTCCTAAGCGCTAGGTCGCCGGTTCGAATCTGGCCAGTCCCGTCGTTAAAACACAATTAAATAAAGAAAGTGGTCGGAAATATTTGATGAATTATCCGTTCCAGTGTAGGATAGTGCATCAATTAGCCGAAATGGCAAATACGCCTTCAATCGCGTCTTAACCAAAAAATAGCCATCCTATTTGGGCAGATTTTTTATAAATCTGCTGCCTACAAAGTTGTTTAGATGTTTTTAGAGGAAATTCTGTCTCAGCAGATAAAGTCATAGAGCCTTGAAGAATAATCTATTGTTCACAGGTAAATCAATTCGGTTTATGGTTCTTGCCTTGCCGCTGTTAATGTGGTTGGGATACAAAGAATCGCAAAACGAACCCATACAACCGCAAGCAGTAGTTGTGTTGGGTGGTTCAACCAAACGTCTAGAACGAGAAAGGTTTACGGCAAGTTTTGCTCGCCAGCATCCAAATTTACCAATATGGATTTCTGGTGGTAGCCCACCTACATACACCCAAAAGGTGTTTGCTAAAGCTGGCATCGATCCCAAACGTTTACACTTGGATTATGAAGCGGTAGATACTGTTACAAATTTTACTACTTTGGTAGATCGTTTGCAAGCTCGCGGTATTAAGAGTGTTTATTTAGTTACTTCTGACTATCATATGCGCCGTGCCTGTGTCATTGGCGAGATAGTTTTAGGTAGTCGGGGTATTGAGTTTAAACCAGTGCCAGTTCCTTCAAAACAATCCTCTGAACCCGTGGAAAAATCTATCCGTGATGGTGTTAGGGCCTTAGTTTGGGTCGCAACTGGATACACTGGTGCGGACGATAAAAATAAGCAGTCTATTGACCGTTAACAGTCATTAGTTTATTTCTTGTACTAGAACATAAGGCTGGACGATCAGGGTATGAAATCGCTTAGTGCTTTGTCGTAGCCCGCCGAAGGCATCGCTATTCCATTCTCCTATCTGTGCTGTGGTGGGTTTGGCAATTAATTGCTCGTCAATCCACTGTTGCACTAATGAAGTATTATCATTAACAATTGCTTCTCCCACATCCAGCAAATCTAGCCCCAGCGCCACCACAATCACCGCATCCCGTTGTACATGAGGAATTAGCCACTCCCATTCTGCCTCATCTACGCTTTGTGTTAATTCTGCTCTTAAATCCGACGACATAAATCCCCAATTTATATTGGTTTACAGAGTATTTTACATTTAACTCTTGTACAGACGCGATTAATCGCGTCTGTTAACTTAACTATACCTCCGCTTTCATTTCATCAATCTCAAACAAAGAGACAATTACTCCAGCAATAGGAATAGAAATAAAAACGCCTAGTAAACCTGCTACTCTTGCACCTACTAACAAAGCAAAAAATACTACTACGGGATTCAGGTTGAGGGCATCTTGCATAATTCGTGGTGCGATCAAGTTATCTTGTATCTGCTGAAGTATGATGCAAGCCGCCAAGACTTTCAATGCTAACCAAACACCTTGAGACAAAACAACTAAAGTAATTGTGCCAATTCCTAATGTTGCTCCTATGCCAGGAATGATGTCAATAATGCCGACTATGACTGATAACACTAAGGCAAAAGGTACATTTAATAATAAGAAAATTAGGAAAGTCGAAGTTGTGAGAAATAAACTCAATAACAACTGACCTCGAAAAAATCCTAAAAAGGCTCGTTTGATAATATTCGTAAATTTATTGCGGCGCTGCTTTGGCACTATTTTTAAAATAAAGTTCCAAAGCTTTTCTCCATCTAATAGCATAAAAAAAGCCACAACTGCAATCAAGATAAAAGTCACAAAATTCGTGAGAAATCCTTGTAAAATAGCTAAACTAGTTACAAGATTTGACACAGCTTGATTTCGTAATTGTTCTTCAATAACACTTAAATCTATCTGAAGATTACGGCTTTGAAAAAAAGATTCTATTCGTTCTACTAAAGGTACTAAAGAATTTAAAAATGCAGTTATACTATCAATTAGTTGTTGTCCTTGGGATAAAATCGCTAAGCCTACGGTTATTGCCAGACCACCAAGAATCACAATGCTGAGCAAGAAGACTACAATAACTGCTATGCCATGGGGTAAAAAATGCCGCAGCCATTTTACAGGATAACTGAGTAAAAAAGCTAAAATTGCAGCGAATGTAAAAATAACGATGACTGCCTCAAAGTACGCTAAAAGCTGCACGAATGCCCAGCCAGAGGCAAAAAACAGCAAAAAGCGGACTAATGCTAAATTATTTAATTTATCCCAAATATTCTTGGCTTCAAAGCCGCTCATATTAATTTTGGATTTTAGATTTTGGATTAAGAATACTTACTGATGCATTGAAGAAATTTTCAATTAAAAAAATACCCTATTGTAATTGTTAGTTTCTGACAGTTAACATTCAACAACTTCAAGCGGGATAATTTATTTGTTTGTATTCCCCAAGCACAAATTGCTTGATTTATAGAAGACACTGTTATTAAACATACAGAGATACAGTGGCGATCGCTACCCCCTTAAAGCATATTTATTATGAGGTTCTCAGTTAGCGCCCTAAATCATGCATATCATTGATCGCTGTTGCACACTTTTGTGTGATGGCCTCCAATTCTTCTTTATTAGTAGAACTAGGAGCATCTATCAACTGACCAATTCTGATAGTCAGGGGAACTGCACGAGGTATTTTCGAGCCTTTTTCCAAAATTCTTTCGCTACCCCACAAACTTACTGGCAATAGTGGTGCTTTTGCCTTTGCGGCCAGCAGCGCTGCACCTCTTTTAGGGTCTGTTATTTTACCATCTGGGGTGCGAGTCCCTTGCAAAAAAACACCTACAGCCCAGTTATTTTCAAGATACTCTAGAGCTGCACGGATGGTAGTGCGATCGGCATTTCCCCGACTCACTGGGTAAGCACCGTACAGTTTAATCGCTTGCGCCAAAACCGGAATCTCAAACAACTCTTCTTTAGCCATGTACGCTACTGGACGACGTACACAATTGGAAACAATCGGTGGATCAAAGTAACTAGCATGATTACTCACTACTACCAGTGGCCCCGATTGGGGGACATTTTCCTCACCATGAATTTGACCCCGAAAGTAAGCATGAAGCATGGGGCTGACGACCGACCATTTAAAGGCGTGGTAAAGTGCCAGACTAATAAAAGGTTCGCGACTTTTAACCACAGAAAGTAATTCACATTAGATTTAGATTAGATTTAGCATAAGCGATCGCAACGCCCAAAGCAAATACGAAAAAGCTATAGAAACGTAATGTTTAGCGTCTCTACTATGAATTACTTTACCCATCTGGGAATACTAAATCCAGAAATTTTCTAGATTTAACAGTATGATTAGCACTCTAGTCAGTATTCCCGGATACCACATAATTGAAGAAATCTACAATGGTTCTAGAACCCTAGTTTATCGAGGATATCGAAAAACTGACCACAGACCTGTAGTAATTAAACTCCTAAAAAATCCTTATCCTAGTTTCAGCGAACTGGTGCAGTTTCGCAATCAGTACACTATTGTCAAAAATCTTAACTCACCCTTAATAGTCCAAACTTATAGCCTAGAACCGTACCAAAATGGCTATGCGTTAGTGATGGAAGACTTTGGCGGAATTTCTTTGAAAGAATTGAGGGAGAGAGGGGAAACAGCACCATCGTTAATGGAGTTTTTACAAGTGGCGATCGCCTTGTGCGACATTTTAGATATACTTTATCGCGATCGCATTATTCATAAAGATATTAAACTTGCCAATATTTTAATTAATCCAGAAACCAAACAAGTTAAATTAATTGATTTTAGTATTGCATCTTTGCTGCCACGAGAAACCCAAACCCTAATTAGTCCCAATGTTTTAGAAGGGACACTCGGGTATATTTCCCCAGAACAAACAGGAAGAATGAATCGGGGAATTGACTACCGGACTGATTTTTATTCTTTGGGTGTAGCTTTTTATGAATTACTCACAGGAGAGTTACCTTTTGAGTCAAACGACCCGATGGAATTGATACATTGTCATATTGCTAAAATGCCTCCAGCATTAGGGAATAAGGATGAAATTCCGCAAGTGCTGTCAGCTATTGTGATGAAATTGATGGCAAAAAATGCCGAAGATCGCTATCAGAGTGCATTAGGACTGAAATTTGATTTAGAAACTTGTTTAACTCAGCTAAAAGAAACTGGTAAAATTGAGAGTTTTGAGATTGCACAAAGGGATGTGTGCGATCGCTTCATTATTCCCGACAAACTTTATGGAAGAGAAGCAGAAATAGAAACCCTACTTCAAGCATTTGAAAGAGTTAGCCTTGGGGCAACAGAAATGATGTTGATCGCTGGGTTTTCAGGTATTGGAAAAACGGCGGTTATCAACGAAGTTCATAAACCGATTGTGCGGCAACACGGTTATTTTATCAAAGGAAAATATGACCAATTTCAAAAGAACATTCCCTTTTCGGCATTTGTGCAAGCTTTCCGAGATTTAATGGGGCAATTGCTTACAGAAAGCGATGCTCAAATCCAGCAATGGAAAAGCAAGATTTTAGAGACTGTAGGTGAGAACGGTCAGGTAATTATTGAAGTTATCCCTGAATTATCAAGAATTATTGGTCAACAACCACCCACACCCAATTTATCAGGAACTGCGGCCCAAAATAGATTTAATTTATTATTTCAAAAATTCACCCAAGTCTTTACTACTGCCGAGCATCCATTGGTGATGTTTTTAGATGATTTGCAATGGGCAGATTCGGCATCGCTAAAATTAATGCAGCTATTAATGGCTGATACAGGGCATCTTTTCTTAATTGGTGCATATCGTGATAACGAAGTCAATCAAACACATCCATTAATGTTGACTTTGAATGAAATCGAAAAAGCACAAGCAACAATTAATACGATTACTTTAACACCTTTGAGTCAAGGACAAGTAAATCAGTTAGTTGCTGATACACTTAAATGTACAGAAAATTTGGCATTGCCACTTTCTCAATTAGTATTTCAGAAAACTAAAGGTAATCCATTTTTTGCTACACAGTTTCTCAAAGCATTGCATCAAGATAAATTGATTCAATTTGCATTTGAATTAGGTTGTTGGCAATGTGACATTATACAGGTGAATCAGCAAGCGGTTACAGATGATATTGTCACCTTTATGGCTTTTCAATTACGCAAACTGCCACAATCAACTCAACACATATTGCAGTTAGCTGCTTGTATTGGCAATCAGTTTGATTTAGCAACTTTGGCAATTGTTTCCCAAACATCGGAAATTGAAACAGCTGCTGATTTGTGGAAAGCCTTACAAGAAGGTTTAATTTTACCAATTAGTGATGTTTATAAGTTTTATCAGGGAGAAGATAATGATAAATTGGTGCTGGAAAATGGGAATACCAGCAAACAATTAGCTAAATATAAATTTTTACACGATCGCGTCCAACAAGCCGCCTATTCTCTGATTCCCGATCGTCAAAAAACAGCAACTCATCTCCAAATCGGACAGTTACTCCTCGAAAATTTATCTGCGATCGAGCAAGACAAAAAACTGTTTGATATTGTCGGGCATTTGAACCAAGGACAAGAGTCAATCGTTCAACCGAGGGAACGGGAAACATTAGCTCAACTGAACTTAAAAGCCGGAAGTAAGGCCAGAAGTTCTACAGCCTACGCAGCAGCAAGGGTCTATCTCCAAACAGGAATCGAGCTACTACAGCCAGACTGCTGGCAAAATCAGTATGCATTGACCCTCAACTTCTATGTTGCGGCTACCGAAGTTGCCTATTTAAATGCTGACTTTGATGGGATGGAACAGATAGCAGCACTGGTTTTGCAATCAGCCCATACTATTTTAGACAAAGTTAAAATTTACGAAATTCAAATCGCTGCCCAGACAGCCCAAAGCAGACACTTAGAAGCCATTGCAGTCGGCAGAGATGCACTAAAACGATTAGGGGTTGAGCTACCCATCAAGCCAAACGATGCTGAGATTGGTAAAGCCCTAGAAGTCCTTGCCAGTCAACTCGAAGGCAAACAGATTGAGGAACTAGCTGACCTACCCGTAATGACCGATCCCCAAGCACAGGCAGCCATGCAACTGTTAGGAATGTTGTTTGCACCTGTTTTTCAGGGAATGCCGGGTTTGTTGCCCTTAGTTAGTTCCACAATGGTAAGTCTATCGCTGCAATTTGGCAATCCGCCTGCCTCTACGGTAGGGTATGTACTTCACGGAATGGTATTGTGTGCTTTTTTGGGAGAGGTCGAAACAGGATATAGCTTTGGGCAATTGGCACTCTCATTGCTAGATCGGTTCAATGTGCGGGAATTGAAATCCACAATTCTCATTTTGTTTGGCGGATTTATTCAGCATCGCCAAGAAGCGTTAAGGGCAACGATACCGACACTGATAGCTGGTTTTACGTCTGGTATGGAAACTGGTGATTTTTTACATGCTGGCTATAACGTATGCTGTCACAGCTATGCGGGCTTTTGGAGTGGCGTTGAACTCAACAATTTAGAGTCAGAAATAGCAGGTTACAACGCTGCCTTAGGCCAGGTGAAGCAACATTCTGCCCAGTCCTATGTAAATATTATGCGGCAGGCGGCACAGAACTTCAGGGAAAACCGTATTCAACCGGATTGTTTAAGCGGCACTATCTACGATGAAACGGTAATGCTTCCCAAGCATCGCCAGGCTAATGAAGTCACGGTGATGGCCGAAGTCTATGTCTACAAACTGTTGCTTGCCTATTCTTTTGGTGACTACAAAGCTGCGATCGACTACATTGACCAAGGCAAGCAGTATTTACTCGGAGTCTCAGGATTAATTTTTATTCCGATTTTCCATTTCTATGCAGCCCTGACGCACCTAGCACTATTTTCCACCCATCCAGAAATTGAGCAAGTCGAAATTCTCGCCCAGGTACAAATCCATCAAACCACTCTCCACCAATGGGCGCAACATGCTCCCATGAATCATCTGCATAAATGGCATTTAGTTGAGGCTGAAAAACAACGAGTCTTAGGCAATAAAGCAGAAGCACTTGAACATTACGATCGCGCCATTCAACTCGCCCAAGAAAACCAATACCTCCAAGAAGAAGCAATTAGCAATGAGCTGGCAGCTAAATTTTACCTTGAGTGGGGCAAAGAAAAAGTTGCTCAAGCATATATGCACCAAGCATACTACCGCTACGCTTACTGGGGAGCAAAAGCCAAAGTGGAGGATTTAGAAAAATGCTATCCCCAGCTACTCCAAGCCATCCTGCAACAGCAACGAATCAATATCAACCCTTTAGAAACTATTGCCCTTCGTGGAAATTCCTCATCTACTCGCACTTCTAGCACTGCCAGTAGCAGTATTTCCAATGTTCTAGATTTTACCTCTGCCCTCAAAGCCGCTCAAGCTATTTCCAGTTCTCTGGAATTAGATCGACTTGTTGCTAGTCTTACCCGCATTATCCTCGAAAACTCTGGCGCGAAAAAATCTGTACTAATTCTTCCCTTAGGCGATACTTGGGAAGTTAGGGCAATTACCTTTGTCAATCATGGAGTAAATTCCCAGATTGAGATACAAACTATTCTTGAGTCACAATCACTAGACAATTGTCAAGATATTCCTGTCAAAATTATCAACTACGTAAAAAATACCCAGCAAACGGTTGTAATAGATAATTGCCAAACAGATATCCCTGGTCTAATTGGGCAATATATATTGGAACATCAACCCCAGAGTGTTTTATGTACTCCTATTATTAATCAAGGGCATTTAGTAGGGCTTATTTACCTAGAAAATCAACTAACTCAAGGGGTATTTACTAAAGAGCGCCTCAGCATAATTAACCTACTGTCTTCCCAAGCAGCAATCTCTTTAGAAAACGCTCGACTTTATCAACAAGCCCAACAAGCATTGCAAGATTTGCAACAAGCTCAATTACAAATCGTTCAAAGTGAGAAGATGTCAGCACTGGGCAACTTAGTTACAGGGGTAGCCCATGAAATGAATAATCCTTTGGCCTTTATTGCCGCTAGTCTAAAACAAGCTAAACCTACCATCGCAGATATCGTTGAACATCTCAGGCTATATCAAAAAAGTCTACCCAATCCGGGCAGGGAAATTCTCGATCGTGCCGAAGAAATTGACCTAGATTATAGCTTAGAAGACTTACCCAAGATAATTGATTCTATGACAATGGCGTGCGATCGCCTAAAAAATATCAGCACCAGTCTCCGTACTTTCTCCCGTGCTGATAAAGATTACAAAGTGGCATTTAACATCCAGGAAGGTATTGACAGTACAATTTTAATTCTTAAACATCGCCTCAAAGCTAACGAACAACGACCAAATATTGAAGTGATAACTGAGTATGGCAATTTACCAAAAATATATTGTTTTCCCGGACAATTGAATCAGGTCTTTATGAATATATTGGCAAATGCCATTGATGCGTTGGATGAATCAAATACAGGTCGGAATTTTGAGGAAATTCAAGCCAAGCCCAACCAAATTACAATTACAACTTCAGTAGAAAATAATCAGGTTAAAATAGCCATTGCTGATAATGGTAAAGGAATGAATGAACAAGTCAAACAAAAAATATTTGACCATTTATTTACTACTAAAGCTGTCGGTAAGGGAACGGGATTAGGACTGGCGATCGCACAACAAATCGTTAAGGAAAAGCATCAAGGTAAATTGAGTTGCAACTCCATTTTAGGAGTAGGAACTGAGTTTGTAATTGAGTTACCTATTTCACATGTATCTTGAAATAAGTGGTGACCGTAAGTCCTAAAAAAATAAAAAATTACACAGGCAAATTAGCAGCACTATGGATGTTTTCTAATATTAAGTCAGGGCTACTACGTTTTATCAAGCCAGTTAGCACTTTACCAGGCCCAATTTCCACTACTCGCTCAATGCCATTGGCTGGTAATTGCAGAGAAATCTCTCGCCACCGTACCGAACCAGTCATTTGTTTACTCAGGCGCTGCTTTAAAATATCAGCATCAATAGACGGAATTGGTTCGACATTAGACAAAACTGGCACAACAGCTGGCTGAAATTCCACAGATTCTAGAATATCTTGGAATTCCGCAGCCGCTGCTGCTATTAAATGTGAGTGAAATGCTCCAGAAACTTTCAAGGGAATAGCACGCTTTGCCTTCACTTGAGACATCACCGCTTGGACAGCCTCGCTCGTGCCTGAAATTACTACTTGAGCCGAACTATTATCATTTGCCAGCACAACATCAGGTGTTTGAGCAATGACTTCTTCTAACTGTTTGCGGTCAAAGTTCATCAAAGCTGCCATCATCCCACCGGAGATACTATCCATGAGTTCGGCACGACGCTTTACCAGATGTAAACCAGCCGACCACTCAAAGACACCTGCAATGTAAAGGGCAGTATATTCTCCCAAACTGTGACCAGCAACTAAATCTGGCTGGTGTCCCCGTTCCCGAAGCAGGTCAGCAAGAATACTTTCAACTACATATAAACTTGGCTGAGTGTAGAGCGTTTGTGATAACTTTTCTTCTTCACTTTGGCAGATTTCTGTTACAGACCAGCCCAAAATTGCCTCGGCTTGGGCAAATTTGTCTTTAGCGGCAGGTATATTTAACAAGTCTATTCCCATTCCCAGCGCTTGAGAACCTTGTCCGGGAAACACCCATGCAGTTTTAGTCATTAGTCAGTGGTCAGTGGTCAGTGGTCAGTGGTCAGTGGTCAGTGGTCAGTGGTCGGTGGTCAGTGGTCAGCGATCGGTGGAAAAACAACTAACAACTGACAACTAACAAGTTTCTATCTTCCCCATTGAAAAATTGCTGCACCCCAAGTCAAACCGGCACCAAAGCCGGATGTGGCAATGATGTCATTCGGTTTAATTTTGCCTTGTCGTACAGCTTCATCTAACGCTAGGGGAATAGAGGCGGCAGAGGTATTGCCGTAATTAGCAAGATTACTAATAACTTTATGTTCCGGAATATTTAGACGTTGGGCAACGGCATCTAAAATCCGCTGGTTAGCTTGATGCAATAGTAACCAATCTATTTGATCGACACTAAGGTTAGCTTGAAACAAAACTTTGTCGATGATTTCTGGGACTTTTTGGGCAGCAAAGCGGTAAACTTCTTTGCCGTTCATGGTAATGGGCTGGTAATTGCCTTTGGCAACATTTACGTCTGGAATCAAATCTTGGGAAGAGGCTGTATAAGCAAGGTTGAGGTAATGGTTTTGAGTACCATCGCTTCTAAGTGCAAATCCTAATAAGCGATCGCGATCGTTTGCCTGTAAAACAACTGCCCCAGCACCATCACCGAATAATACACAAGTACGTCGGTCTGTCCAATCAACCCAACGAGAGAGTATGTCTGCTCCGATCAACAGTACATTTTGGTAAACTCCTGTTCTGATGTATTGGGCAGCTGTTACCAGACCAAACACAAAGCCAGAGCAAGCAGCTGTTAGGTCAAAGGCTACTGCTTTGGTTGCTCCTAGTTCAGCTTGTATCCTACAAGCTGTGCCAAACAAGTCATCAGGGGTGGATGTCGCCAGCAAAATCAAATCTAGATCGGTTGCTTGAATTCCGGCAGCGGCGATCGCTTGACTGCTAGCAGTGGCAGCAAGTGTACTCAAGGATTCAGTTGCCATTGCCAAACGTCGTTGACGAATTCCCGTTCTTGTAGCAATCCACTCGTCTGATGTTTCAACTAGTTGAGTTAATGCTTGGTTGTCAACGGCAGTTTCTGGTATCGCCGAGCCACTTCCTGTAATCGCTATGCCTAACTTTTCCACTCCTACCCTCCGAAGCTATCAGCTTTTAGTTATTAGTCATTAAGTAGAGACGCGATTAATGAGCCAGCGCGTTGCGGAGCCAGTCTCGTGGTGAGGCAGCGCGGTCTTGGGGAGCCACTGCGTTGGGCGGCTTTGCCGACTTGAAGCAAGTGGCGTGGTTTCCCCCATGAGCGACTGCCGAAAGGCTCTGCCGACTTGAGAGAACTGGCGTGGGGTTCACACGCCACTTGCTCTACTTGGGGAAACCCCAAGACCACAGTGGCTCCCCGTTGTAGCGACTGGTGTCGCATCTCTACAGTTGTCATTAGTCATTAGTCATTGTCTTTAGCTAAAAATTAATTGGTATTCTCTAAAAAACTAATCTGTTGTAGGTAGAGTATCCTGACAACCGCAAATAGTGCAAGTTAAATGCACGACAGCTTAACTATTGATTGTGACTTATTGACTATTGACTTTTCAGTGCTGATTGCTAACCATTGTCTTGCTGTAGCATTTCATATTGAGACTGGAGTCGATGCAGCACTTGATTGTCTACAGCTTCTTTTGCCATACGAATGGCATTAAAAATCGAAGGTGCTTGAGAGCTACCATGACCGATAAAACAAATTCCAGCCACGCCTAAAAGCAAAGCACCACCATGTTCCGCGTGATCCATTCGTTGCTTGATGCGCTTCAGGTTGGGTTTTAAAAGTGCTGTGCCGATTTGACCGTGCAATCCTTGTGGTAATTCTTCGCGCAAGATTTGCAGAATTACTTCTCCGACTGCTTCGGCAAATTTTAATAACACATTGCCGACAAAGCCATCACACACAATCACATCAAAGTTACCAGAAAGCACATCACGTCCTTCGGCATTACCAATAAAAGCAATTTGGGAGTTTTCCCGCAGCAGTTGGTGAGCGCGCAGAGCTACCTCATTACCCTTGGTGTCTTCTTCACCGATATTCAACAAACCTACTTTGGGTTCGGGTGTACCCAAAACATACTGACTGTAAATCGACCCCATGACAGCAAACTGTTCTAAAAACTTCGGGCGACAGTCTACATTTGCGCCGACATCAAGTATCAGTACTGGTTTGCCAGCTATAATCGTGGGAAAAACTGTTCCAATCGCTGGGCGGTCAATTCCTGGCAACCGTCCTAGGCGGAGCAAAGCTGCTGCCATAGCTGCCCCAGAGTGCCCAGCAGAAAACACAGCATCTGCCTGTTGATTCTTGACCAAATCCATTGCCACATTGATAGAAGCCTTCCGTTTGCGCCTCACAGCGTTTAAAGGCTCCTCATCCATTGCGATCGCTTCCTGGGCAGGAACGATCTCTACCTGGGCCAAATTTGTTTTTGGCGGTAAGGCAGCCGCAATTTGTTGGGGATCGCCCACCAACAAGACTTTCACACCCAGTTCTTCCATTGCTCGCAATGCGCCAGCAACGATTTCACCGGGTGCATGATCCCCTCCCATTGCGTCAATTGCTATCCGTACGCAAGTCGATCCCATTGCTTAGAGCTTCTAGAAACCTTACAAATTTTACCAGATGGCTTTGCTGAAAAACCGTAACTTTCTGACTGCCAAATCTCGTTTGTTACTATTGCAACAGATTTTGGCGGCAAGCCCAAGATAGCACGAATTGTTGGGGACTGGGGATTGGGGATCGGCGATGGGAGTAGGGAAAAAGGTAAAGAACGATCTCTCTGCTCTTTTCTTTCCTAGTCGCCAGTCCCTAGTCGCCAGTCCCTAGTCGCCAGTCCCTAGTCGCCAGTCCCCAGTACCCAGCTAACCAATGTCCGAACGCCGTAGCCAGTTGCTCCCGCGCCGTTGTAGCCATTTTCTTTGTCTGTCCAGACTGGGCCAGCAATATCTAAGTGTGCCCAAGGCGTATCTTTGACAAACTGCTTGAGGAAAAGGGCAGCGGTAATGGAACCACCTGGACGCGGCCCGGTGTTTTTCATGTCCGCAATGCCAGATTTCAATCCTTCAAAATATTTTTCTTCCATTGGCATTCGCCAAAGCTTTTCCCCTGAAGTTTCAGCAGCTTTTTCTAGCTGGGAAGCTACAGCATCATCGGGAGTGTACAAACCAGCAATATCGTCGCCCAAGGCAATGACACAAGCACCAGTCAGGGTGGCTAAGTCCACGATCGCATCTAAACCTAATTTGTCGGCAAACACTAAGGCATCTGCTAGGGTCAAACGTCCCTCAGCATCGGTATTGTTCACTTCTATTGTTTTGCCGTTAGAGGCTTTGAGGATGTCACCTGGGTGCATGGCGTGACCGCTAATCATGTTCTCAGTCGCCGCTGAGATAAAGTGAACCTCAACATCTGGCTTGAGTTGCCCGATTGCTTTGGCTGCACCTAAGGTAGCTGCTGCCCCACCCATGTCAATTTTCATGGTTTCGATGCCGCTACCAGCACCTTTAATATTGAGTCCACCAGAGTCGAAGGTTAGACCTTTACCAATAATTGCTAGTTTCTTTTTGGGTGTACCTTCTGGCTTGTAAGTCAGGTGAATGAATTTCGGTGGCAAGTCAGAAGCTTGGGCAACTCCTAAAAAAGCTCCCATACCTAACTTTTCACAGTCTTCCCGTTCCAGAATTTCCACTTGTAAACCGTGGTCAGTGGCGATCGCTTGAGCGGTTTCTGCCAAAGTAATAGGTGTTACTTCGTTGGCTGGCGCTGCTACTAACTGCCGTGCCAAAATTACCCCCGAAACGATTTGATTAGCACGGGTAATGGCTGCTTCTTGTCCAGCAAAACCTAGTAAATCTACAGTTTCGATTTTTGGCCCTTTATCTTCTGGCTCTGATTTAAAGCGAATATCTTGATAAAGCGCTAATTGAGTTCCTTCAGCGATCGCTTGGGCAGTTGCCGCCGGATCGTTGTTCCATAATGGAAAACTAAAGCCGAGAGTTTTGCTTTTTTGTTTTTTGGCTACCCTAGCAGCAGCAGCAGCAGCGCGTCGCACTGAGTCTAGCTTCAGCGCTTCTGGTTTGCCCAAACCTACTAAAATGACTTTACGAATTAGGTTCCCAGCAGCCACACGGGTAAAGACGGTGCTGTTGGCTTTGGCTGTAAATTCTTCTTCAGCAATCAGTTCTTTTAAGACTCCAGACAACTTCTCGTTTAAAGTCGCTAGTTCACCAGTTAGCTCTACTGCATCTTCAAATAATCCAATTGCCAAAGTATCGCCCGCCCACTCTAACAAAGGCTTATCACTTAGTTGAATTGCCATTTTTGGATTTTGTGTAAATATTCCTTCCTGTACCAGTATTGCTTAAAATTCTTGTTTCAGTCTGAGGGGCAAGGGGATGGGGGATGGGGAAAGTAGGGGGAGCAGGTTTTTCCTTTTTAGGCACAGAGAAGTTGAAGTGAGCAGCCCAAAACTCAGGAAAAAAAGCGACCAAAAGTAAGAGACTGGCCAAATAACAAAGCAACTATCAGCTAATCTTTGCCGGACTGTATTTTCTCTCTCACCCAGTAGTTATGCTAAAAATACTGCTAATCAAGTACGTCCAGCAAGATTGGCAACTACGGCTGCTAACTCGGTGGGGTTGACTGGTTTAGGGACGTGAAGTTGAAAGCCTGCTAATAAGGCTTGTGTGCGGTCTTCCGCCCTAGCATATGCTGTCAGCGCTACTGCGGGAATCCGTCCTCCTTGCTCTTGGGAAAGCGCTCTGAGTTTGCGAATCAGGGCGTAGCCATCTTCTTGTGGCATACCAATATCGCTCACAAGTATGTCGGGATGGAATTTTTGCAGGGCATCTATTGCCTCGAAAGCAGATGTAACTGCCATGACTTGTGCGCCATATTGTCCCAGAACTGTAGTGAGTAACTGACGGGTGTCTGGCTCATCATCGACGACAAGCACTCGCAAGCCGTTAAGGGTTGGCAAGCTATTAGAATCTTCACTGCTATTGAGGGGTAAGAGCTGCTTTGGTTTAGAGATATCTACAGCAATGGCTTTCATTGGTAGAGTGACGATAAACGTTGCTCCCTGTCCAACTCCTGGACTTTCAGCGCAGACTGTACCACCATGCAATTCTACTAAGTGGCGGACGATCGCTAACCCTAATCCTAGCCCGCCATGCGATCGCGTAGTTGAGCTATCAGCTTGGCGGAAGCGCTCAAATACGTAGGGCAGGAATTCTGGAGCAATTCCCCCTCCCGTATCGCTCACCCGAATTTGCACGCGAGAATTAATTCGCTCTAGTTGCACGGTCACTATTCCGCCTTTAGATGTGAATTTGACAGCGTTAGAAAGGAGGTTCCAGACTATCTGTTGCAGGCGGTTGGCATCGCCCATTACTACCCCAATAGCAGGGTCAAATCTACACTCAATGCGAATTTCTTTAGCGTCAGCTGCTGGACGCACTGTATCAATTGCTGCCTCTACAACTGGTATCAGTTCTACTGGATAAGTATTCAGGCGGAGTGTACCTCTAATAATCCGCGAAACATCTAAAACATCTTCAATTAATTGTGCTAGCGATTTAGTATTGCGATCGATTGTCTCTAGTGCTTGGGCAGTGGTGGTTTCATTAAATTTGCGGCTTCTGAGTAGCTGTGTCCAGCCTTGCATCGCGTTGAGAGGGGTGCGGAGTTCGTGAGAAAGTGTACCTAGAAACTCGTCCTTCATCCGGTTTGCGGCTTCGGCTGAGGCGCGTGCTGCTTGTTCGCGCTGTAGTAGTTGTTCGCGCTCTTGCTCTGAGAGCTTGCGATCGGTAATGTCAATCATGAACCCATGTAGTTGCTGCGGTGTATCGCCATTCCGCACGACATTTACGATGTCATACAGCCAGACAACTCTGCCATCTGCTGCCAACATTCTGTATTCAAATTCATAATTATCTAATGTCAGAGAAGATTCTATACAATACTCGATCGCCCATTGCCGATCCTCTGGATGTATGTGTTCCTCCCAGAATTTATCGGCGTACCAGTCTGTTAGGGGATAACCGAGAATCTCAACAGTTTGCGGTCCTACATAGGTAAAATTTCCTGTGGTAGCATCTACTTCCCAAGGAATTACGCGGACTTTTTCTGTGAGTTTGCGAAATCGTTCTTCACTTGCTTTTAGTGCTGCTTCTGAGTGTTTGCGCTCTGTGATATCGCTAATTAACGCTACAAATCCTTCTACTGTTCCCTCTTGGTTAAACTGGGGAACGTAAGTGATAGTTACATAATGGATTGTCCCATCTTTATGAGGTAGTTGGGTTTCGTAAGTGACTTGTTCTCCTAACAATACCCGTTCTATATAAGGACGAATGGACTGATATACTGTTTCGTCTACAACTTCTTGAATGTGCTTGCCATAAGTTTCTGAGGCACTAATTCCATACCATTCTTCGTATTTTTTGTTATTAAAGCGGTAGCGTTGCTGGGTATCGACATAGGAAATAAAAACGGGTACAGCATTGGTAATCAGCCGCAGTTCTTCTTCTCGTTGACGCAAGGCTTGTTCTGCTCGTTGACGTTCTTGCAGCGCGGCTTGCTGTTGAGTTAAGTCCAGACAAAAGGTAATAATCTCTTGGTGGCGATCGTAAGGTTCCTGTAATAAAGCAACACCGATTAAGATGGGGACGCGGCTACCATCTTTGCGAATGTATTCTTTTTCAAAAGGAGTAGCAACTCCATGTTTTAAGAGTTCTTCTAATCCTTTTGCATTCAAATCTAAGTATTCTGGCGGTGTCATGGTATCCCAGCGCATTTCGCCTGCCAGCATTTCTTCACGGCTATAGCCCACCATGTTGAGAAAATAGTCGTTGGCATAGTGAAAGCCACCATTGAAGTTACTGAAGGCAACGCCAAAAATATTTGATTCTACTAGCCTGCGGAAGCGCTTTTCGCTCTCTCGCAGTGCAGCTTCTGCTTGCTTGCGTTCGGTGATGTTACGTCCGGCTGATACCTTTACCTGACGACCTTGGTATGTGTAGCTTTTTACGACTACTTCCAAGAAGAAATTTGTGCCATCTTTCTTTAAGGCAGTCACTTCATAATATTTTTCGTCACCAGATTGCATATCGTCCTGGCAACTTTTATAAGATTCTGGTGTTAAAAAGTCTGTCACCGACATGCCAATCACTTCGGAGATTTCGTAGCCAAACATTCTGGCAAAAGCTGGGTTGGCATCTAAAACTATACCGTTTTCGTGAATTACAACGCTTTCGATAGTGGCATTAGTTAAAGCACGATATCTGCTTTGGCTTTCACGCAGGGCGTTTTCTGCCTGCTTGCGAGCGGTTAGATCGAGCACAAAACCGATAATTTGTTGATTATTTTCTAACAAGGCAGAACCCAGGAGGACTGGTACGCGACTACCATCTTTGCGGATATATTCTTTTTCAAAAGGCTGACACACACCTGTAGTTCTGAGTTCTGTAATGGAGCGAGCGTCTGCTTCCAGATATTCTGGAGGTGTCATATCGCACCATCGCACTCTCCCTGCTAGCATCTCTTGGCGGGTGTAACCTACCATTTTCAGAAAAGCATCGTTAGCCTCAGCGATCGCGCCGCTCATATCAGCTACGATCGTTCCAATAATATCGGACTCTGCCAAGCATCTAAACTTTTTCTCGCTTGCCTGTAGCTTCTGCATACTCTCTTCTAGACGCTGTTTAGCAATACGTAGCGCTGAGTTCAGCCAGCTGATGAGTGTTGCTACCATGACAAACAAGACTAAACGCCACTTGCTGTCTAAGCTATAAACGAAAAGCGAAAACACTGGCTCTAGAAAAAAGTAGCTAACGACTAAACTAGATAAAGCTGTAGCCCAGAGTCCGGCTTCCATACCGCCATACCAAGCGCTAACTGCCACAGCAGCAAAGAATAGCAGAAAAATAGTTGGTGTCAGTAGTGGTTGTAGCAATAATGTTAGTAGAAATGCGCTACCAACAGCCAACAATGTCACAGCATAGAGCCTGAGCCGGGGTTGTATTCCTTTCAAGGTGGCTTCTCCTTTGGTGCAGCTAGCTGAAGGGATTATTCCCAAAATTGGCTAGACAATGCGATCGCCCAACACCTATTTTGCATCTGGAAAATCAACAGATAACAATTATTGGCCGTGAATCTATCTAAAGAGGTAAGAGTCAACATTTATTAGTCAGTTGTCAGTTGTCAGTTGCTTGCAGGAATCATGCACTTTTTGCGTTATTAGTAATCAAAGGACTGGGTAATAGGGAAATGTTAAAGGAAAAACGAATTTCTTTTACCTTTACCCCTGACGCTTTTACCTTTTCCCTTCGCAATCCCCGATCCCTAATCAAAATGGCTCGCACTCCTACATTAACTTTCGATCGCGGTACGTTAATTTTGCATCCACCACCACGCGGCAAAGGTTGGATGGATTATGCTACATGGG
The DNA here is from genome assembly GCA_003326215.1 of Nostoc minutum NIES-26. GTDB lineage: Bacteria > Cyanobacteriota > Cyanobacteriia > Cyanobacteriales > Nostocaceae > Dendronalium > Dendronalium minutum. Next base: position 25,616 of record LXQD01000295.1, read on the forward strand.
ATGATAGAGTAGAAAAATTTCGGATTCCGGCGATTAGATACCGTTCGTTGGTGGAAGCACTACAAGCAGAGGAGGTTAGCTTTGTCGATGAAGCAAAGGAATTTTATCCGCTAGATTTGGTTGCGGGTTTGGAAATGGAACCTTATGCCCACCAAAGTGAAGCCTTAGCAGCTTGGAAGTTGGCAGGAAGGCAAGGGGTAGTTGTACTTCCTACGGCGGCAGGAAAAACTTATCTAGCACAAATGGCGATGCAGGCGACACCGCGCAGTACGTTAATTGTGGTACCAACGCTGGATTTGATGCATCAGTGGTATGCACACTTGGTGGCGGCGTTTCCGGATGCGGAGGTAGGGTTGCTGGGGGGTGGTTCGCGGGATAAGACTCCAATTCTAGTTGCAACTTACGACAGTGCGGCAATTCACGCGGAAGCGTTAGGCAATCAATATGCTTTGATAATTTTTGACGAGTGTCATCATTTACCAACAGATTTTAATCGGGTAATTGCCGAATATGCGATCGCACCCTACCGTTTAGGACTTTCGGCTACTCCAGAACGCACTGATGGCAAACATGCAGACTTAAATATTTTGATTGGCCCGGAAGTATATCGCAAACGCGCTGAAGATTTGGCGGGAAAGGCGTTAGCAGAACACGAAATTGTCCAAATTAAGGTTAAGTTATCGCAACAGGAGCGAGAAAGATATAACGAGTTAATTCAAACTCGCAATGATTTTTTAAGGCAATCGAAAATTTCTTTAGGGAGTATTCAAGGTTGGCAGATGTTCGTGCAAATGAGTGCGCGATCGCAGGCTGGACGTAGAGCTATGTTAGCGCACCGCGAAGCTAAAGAGATTGCTTTGGGTACTGATGGAAAATTGCGAATTTTAGCTGATTTACTTGCACAACATTTTCCACAAAGAATTTTGATTTTTACAGCTGATAATGCCACAGTTTACAGCATTTCTCAACAGTTATTAATTCCAGCAATTACTCATCAAACTCCTGTGAAAGAACGTCATGAGATATTAACAAAATTTCGGGAGGGTGAATACAATACTTTGATTGCTTCTCATGTGTTGAATGAAGGGGTTGATGTGCCAGCAGCTTCTGTGGCAATTATTTTATCTGGTACTGGTTCGACTAGGGAGTATATTCAACGTTTGGGGAGGGTTTTGCGGAAGGGTAATGTTGAAAACAAGCAGGCGATTTTATATGAGGTAGTGGCGGAGGATACGAGTGAGGAGGGGACTTCGGCGCGGCGGAGAGGGGAGAGGAGAGCAGGGGGAGCAGGGGAAGCAGGGGAAGAAAGGAAAAAGAAAGGAAATTTGCAGGTTGTGTATGGGAGTGGTAAGGGAAAAAATTCTAAAGCTGCGGAACAGTTAGAAATTAATTATTCAGTCGAGAATTTAAAAGCAAAAAATAATCAGAAAAATGTTACCAACGGAGTTACTGAGTCATCGCCAAAACGGAGAAGAAATCATCCCGAAGAGACTGAAGATTGATGATAAAAATTTGGCGTTAGCAAATGAATTAATTTCTTGTTTTCAAGCTGCAATGGGTAAGACTCAAGGTGAACTTGAGCGTCTACTTTCTGATTTGGAAGGAGATGCAACAGATTATCGAGTCAAGCGGGGTTTAGCTTATATTCTCAAAAGTAGTTTTTGTACCTTTGAGGTGGTGAGTCCTTTAGAACCGCAAATATTACGAGAAAGAGTTTTTGCTTTAGCTGCAAAATCGGTTCCTAGTCATGAATCAACCCAAGTCACTTTAAGCAAAGTTGCTGATGAGTTAAGTCAAGAATTAGAGCGAGAAATTTTACTAGAACAGGTTCGTAGTGGATTATATGCTGACTTAGCTGAAAATAAAATTTTAACTGCTTTTGATGCACCTCCAGCAGTAGATTTATTAAATAGATATAACTTGTCTCAGGTACAGGGAATATTTTATAAGGCGAGTCAATTAGTTTTAAATGCTCATCGCAATGTTCCAGGAGAATATAAGCTGTTGTTTCGCTATCTCAAGTTATTTCAATTAATGGCTTATATTGAGGGAGATGCCGATCACGGGTTTACAATTACGGTGGATGGGCCGACTAGTTTATTTAATCCTAGTACGCGATATGGGCTAGCGATCGCTAAACTCATTCCTGCTTTACTTCATGTGACAAAATGGAGTCTTTCGGCTATTTTGCAAACTCGTGATGTCTACACCGATACTTGGAAAACTGGGCGTTTTACTCTCAATTCTGAATGTGGTTTAGTGTCACACTACTCCAAAGGTAAGCCTTACGATAGTATGCTAGAAGCATCTTTTGCTGATAAGTGGGATGCGCTAAAAACTGATTGGGTATTAGAGCGAGAAGTCGATTTAGTTCCGATTCCTGGTAGCGTGATGATTCCCGATTTTCGCTTAGTGCATCCTGATGGTCGTGACTTCTTATTAGAAATTGTCGGTTATTGGCGACCAGAATATTTACAAAAGAAGTTTTCCCAAGTGCGGCGTGCTGGACGTGACGACTTGATTTTAGCAATTTCAGAACGATTGAATCTCGAAAAGGCAGGGGTTAAATTAAATGATGTCCCTGCAAGAATTGTTTGGTTTAAAGATAAATTATTGCCGAAAGCTGTGCTAGCAGTAATTGATTGACGTAGTAATATTAAGAATCTCCAGGACACTAATTTTTTGGAATGTCTAAAAGATCGTATAAATATTATTCAAATTTGAGCATAATGTATTAATAATCTTCGCAATTTGCTAAGATAACAAAGTGGTCTCCGCCGCAAGCCCACCCACTAAAAAATGATGCATATAATTACCCGTTCCAGACTGTCAGAGTTCTGGGAAGTTCATTCTAATGCACAAACAAGCTTGCGGCTATGGTACAAACTCACATCGTTAGCTGAATAGCTAAACTTTGTAGAGTTACGCCAAACATTTCCCTCAGCAGATCAAGTTGGTAATCTGATAGTTTTTAACATAGGCGGAAATAACTATCGGCTCATTACTCTTGTAGATTACAAGTATCAAAAAGTTTTTATCCGCCATGTCCTCACCCATGCAGAATATGACAAAGAGGACTGGAAAAATGATCCCTGGAATACCTAGCACTAATCCTTATATTGAATTACTTAAATCCTTTCCTCCTCGTCCTATAGCTTCTGAGGAAGAATTCTTGGCTACGCAAAAAGTAATTGATTCTCTTATTGATAAAGGTGAATTAACAGCAGATGAACAAGACTATCTCAATGTTTTAGGTACTCTAGTTAATGAATACGAAGAAAAACATCATTTTATACCTGGTATTCATTGTGTTGAATTGCTGCAAGCTTTGATAGTTGAATTTGGTTTATGGCAAAAAGATTTAGTTCCTATTTTTAAAACAGAGTCCATTGTATCTGAAGTTTTGAGTGGGCAACGACAATTGACAGTTAACCATATTCGTCAACTCGCCGAATTCTTTCGCATTTCACCTGCTGCTTTTTTTGAGTCAATATGAGATTGAGATTATTTTTTACTTGTTACTAACCCCAAACGCTTCTGCGTTCCCAATACTCAGCCACTCTTTTTTCCCACTGATTCCAGTAATCTTTGATAAGTGTTGGTTCAAACCAAAAGATTTCAGCTGGCATTTCTGGAATTGCTACCACCAACAAAGCATGTTTTAACTGAATTCCATAATCTCGATAATATTCGTTAGCCGCTCCCATGTATGCTGTAAGTTGCAGTGGATGTTCGTATAAATGCTCAATTGAGCCTTTAGGTTTATCTGCCGTTTTCCACTCACAAATGCAGGGAATGCCTTGATAATTGGCAATACAATCAAGTTTGCCGGAATACTTCAAATCATAATGAAAAACAGAGCCTTCGACGAGTCTAACTGTATCGATTTCTTCTAAAACTGGCTTGATACTTTCCCAATAAGGAAGACTCGCTTCTGGACAAATAGGGTTTTGACCTAAGAGGTAGCGCTCAATTTGTTTGTGTGTTTGCGTTCCCCGACGACTGGCGTTTGTAGTAATGCGGGTAGCTTCTTCTGTACCAACACGCGCTTTCCAGTTTAATAATCTGTCTCGGTCTGCTTGTGGTTTGGTGGCATTAAGTATTGTAGTAACGCTAGGAAAGCGATTTCCCCGATCGTCTACATAATATTGTTTACCATTTTCTTTCTGGGATTTGGCATTAATGCGTGGTAGTAGTTGGGTATCAAATTGCATTAGTTGGTGTTTTGGCTTTGAAATTGCCTCTTGCAGGAAAGTGAATAAAACCTGATTTCATTGTAAAGAATATGACAAAAGATAAGCTTTTATAATTTTCATCATTAATGCTAAGACAACGGTAAATTTGGCGCACTCATCGCATGTAGGCTTGACAGTCAGCCAACTGATGTAGTAAGACTCATTTATGTCCCTTTCGTCCCACATGTTGAAGTGGGTAGGAGGCAATGGATGATTGGCAGTATTTCTTTAATCGCGATCGCAGCAATCTAAATCAAGGTACTTACCGCATCTTTGAGCCGGAGTGGAAAGCAGATATTCTCCACTGGTTCAGCCGAGAAAATGTGGCTAAGGAGCAAAAAGAAGACTTTATCGAGGCTTTAATAGATTTTGACGACGGTTGCGGTGACTTTTACCACTATCGCGCCTACTTTCTGGCGGCTGAGGCTATAGCTAAATTCCCAGAATGCAGTTTGGGTGATGCTATTGTCGAACAATTGCTCAAATGGAGTTATGGCTATTTTCGGCAGGATAAGCGAGATTGGCAGATACTACCAAAACCATTGGTGAAGACGGCAAGAAAAACGCTGGAATTAACCGAGAGAAAACGGGTAGTCGCCGCCTTTGTTCATTTAGTTCATACTACTGAAAGTCGCTCAATTCTTAAACTTGCAGCCGAGAAGTTAGGAAAACTCGATCCGGGTAATCAAAGTGCGATCGCAGCCTTGGCGTTAATGCCAGTTGTTGAAAATGAACCCACATTCTGTCAGAAAAGTCAAAGTCCGGGGGACATAGCAGTTGCTGATGAAACTGCGATCGCCTCGTTAATGCAAATCATAGAGACAACACTGAGTAAGGAAATTTGTTACTCAGCGCTTTTAGATTTAGGAAAAATTGCCATAGGCAATCAAACGGCGATCACTTCTCTCAGTAAATTTTTACAGACAAACCAGGGTGATAGAATTTGCTATGACGCAGCTTGTGCTTTATGGAAAATCGATCCAGGTAACCAAGCTGTGCTGAAGGCATTAGTTAATATCATTGCAACTTCAGCAAGTGCGTATTTAATAGATTCCGTTGCTGAGTATCTGTTAACAATTGCTCCTGGCAATCAAGATGCGATCGCGTCTCTGTTAGAAATAATAGATAATACTGAAAACGAATTTCTCCATCTTCCAGCTGCTTTTTATCTAGGAAAATTCGAGCCAGGTAATACGGTGGCAATTAGTACATTATCCCAGCTACTCCAAACCACGGAAGATGAATTCGTGCGCTTGGATACAGCTGATAGTCTAGCAACAATCGATCCGGGTAATCCAAAAGCGATCGCGACTTTATGCCAAATACTAGAAAGCGAGCCGTATAAAAATGAATCAATTCTGATGGATGCAGTTCATAATTTAGAACAACTCCATATATACGACAAACTCGTACAAAAGAAACTCAACGAAGTTATCCCCACTCTTATCCGATTCATTCAAACCTTTACGCAAGATGATGACAATAAAAACTGCTTCAATAACCAAGCATCTACTCAACTATCTTATGAATCTTGCCTTATCAAGGTAGCTGATAGTTTGACGAAAATTCTACAAAGCGAACAATTGCCACAAACACTCATCGCTTTAAAAGACAATCTGAGCGAACAGTTCTACAAAAATAGCTCTTACCGCTATGAGGCTGTGTTTAATATCATTTGGCATTGTGCTGAGAATATGAATTATCCAGATTTCTACAAACTGTGGCACAGCTAATAAATTAAAAAGCTACGCAGAGAAATATAGTGGTTTTCTCTGCGTTCAAATATTCCAGATGTTGCATTCAGCCTCAACAACCTAGCAGGACTCTACTATTCCCAAGGAAAATACACTGAACCTCTGTACCTGCAAGCTTTGGATATTTTTGAGCGACGGCTAGGAATGGATCGCCCAAATACTGTTACTATTTGTGGAAATCTGGTACGTTTTTGCGATCGCCTCAACTCACAACAGTAAAATTCATCTTCTCAACTTCATTAATCAAGCTTTTATCTCCAAGTTTCGCGTTCTGAACTCGAAGTTTCATGTTCTGAACTCAAAGTTTCGTGTTTCAAATGAGAATTTTCCTGTTTCAAGTGAGCATGTTCTTGTTCCAAATGAGAACTTTCCTGTTTGCAGTGAGAATGTTTCTGTGTCAAGTGAGAATGTTCTTGTTCTGAGGTGGAATGATAATGTTATGAGGGCGATCGCTCGACTTCAATTGTAGAATGATGAGCGACCGCTGATAAGCGTCATTGTGCAGAGTGCAATTAGCTTGTTCCAATGGAGGCGATCGCTGGCGTAGAAAAAAATCAGCTACGATCAATCATGGAATTACATTCACCAACCCCTTATGTTAATTACATACACTGCAAAATATACAAAAACCAATAGCGGATATATGGGACAACTCATTGAATGGCAAGAAGTCATCACGGAGGGAGAAACCATAGAAGAATGTAGAGCCATGTTACAAGACGCAACCAAAGAAATGATTCTCGCTTATCGTCAACAAAATAAAGAAATTCCTACAGGCAATTCTTTACTCGAACAAATTCCTGTAGAGGTTTAAGCGTGTCAGTCAAGCGAAAAGATTTAATTAAATACTTAGAAGTTAATGGATTTTATTTGTTAAGAGAGGGAGGAAATCATTCTATTTACACTAATGATATAAAAACTATTCCCGTAAAAAGGCATCGTGCCATCGATCGCATTACTGGCAATGAAATTTGCAAACAAGCAGGTTTATTACCTAACTTTTAAAAACCATTCCATTGGTTACGACGGAGGCGATCGCGTAACTAAAAAATCAGCTTTGACTCCTAAACGCACAGAGAAGCCCAGCCTTTTCTCTGTGTTACTTTGCGTTTTCCTCAGCGTTCCTCTGCGTTAAAAATCAATCTCTTCACTCAAGCGCTGTTCTAAAAGTTCCAACAACCCATCCACATCCTTACCAACTTGCTCAAAACAATCCGGTGGTGCTGGTTCTGGTGCAAACTGAATTAACTTAATTTCACCTTTCCCAATGCCAATCATCACAACTTCCATTTCCGGTTTATGATTCTCGACAATTCCCAAAATTTCTTGCAGCCGATTTTCTACTCGATCGTTTAGTTTTTCTATCGCCTCTTTAGGACAATAAACAAAATGCGGAGTCGGTTGCAAATCAATGCCGATAGTACCCTGGCTATTGCCATTTTCTAACCACAATCCCCAAAACAGCGCCGCCAAGTCTCGCTGATTTTCTTTAACAAATTTATCTAACTGGCTGCGCCACTTGTTATCTCCTGATTCCGGCTGGGTAGTACCAAACAACATAAGCAATTAAAAATTAAAAAAGACATAAAGTTTATTTTAGAGTCTCTGTGCTTGTGCGTGAGATTTATCTCAAACCACTCTGCACGCGCCAGAGACTGGCATAAATCCCATCTTTTTCTAGCAACTCTTCATGGGTTCCCGACTCTACTAATTGTCCGTGTTCCATGACATAAATACAATCGGCATTGCGGATAGTAGAAAGACGATGCGCGATCGCAATCGTAGTTCTATCAACTATAATCCGTTCGAGCGATCGCTGAATTGCGGCTTCTGTTTCATTATCTACTGCTGAAGTCGCTTCATCTAAAATCAATATGGGTGGATTCTTCAATACTGCACGAGCGATCGCAATTCTTTGTCTTTGTCCACCAGATAACTTTTGTCCTCTTTCTCCCACGATTGTCTCATAACCTTGAGGCAGTCTGAGAATAAATTCGTGTGCCTCAGCAACTTTAGCAGCCGTGATGATTTCTTGCTCTGTAGCATCAAAAGTACCATAAGCAATATTCTCTGCTACTGTGCCATGAAATAAAAATACATCTTGACTAACTAAACCAATGCAGCGGCGTAAATCTTGCAATTTCAAATCTTGCAAGTCGATGCCATCAAGAGTAATTGTGCCAGTTTTTATTTCATACAACCGCAATAAAAGCTTGACTAAAGTACTTTTACCAGAACCAGTAGAACCAACAATTGCTATGGTTTTACCTGCGGGAATATTCAAAGACAGATTTTTAATTACTGGAAATCTATCTTTATAGGCAAAAGTCACATCTTTGAATTGAACTTCACCGCGTACAGTATCCACTGGTAAAGGTGTGTTACCTGGATGAATTGCGATCGGAGTATCCAATAAATCCATCACGCGATTAGTAGAAGCCATCGCTCGTTGGTATTGGTCAAAAGTATCGCCTAATCTAGTTAAAGGCCACAACAAGCGCTGGATTAAAAATACCAATACACTGTAAGTACCTACAGACATTTTTCCAGCAACCGCCGCCATACCGCCATACAGCAATAATGCCGTAAAACCCACCAAAATTAACATCCGAATCAAGGGTACGAATGCAGCAGAAAGTTTAATTGCTTTGGCATTACTTTGCCTGTAAGCTTCGCTGTCTTCTGCTAAACGTGAAGTTTCGTAATTTTCGGCGGTGAAACTTTTAATAGTAGTGATACCGCTTAAATTATTTACCAACCGCGCATTCAAGTAACCTACCTTTTCTCGCACCTTAGCATAGCGAGGTGCCAAGAGGCGTTGAAAAGCAAAAGAACCCCACAAGATAAATGGCATCGGTGACAGCGCCATCCACGCTACACTAGGAGCCAAAACAAAGAAGGCTCCACCAATAATGATTACTGTTGTGACAACTTGGATGATGTCATTTGCTCCTACATCCAGAAAACGCTCTAGTTGGTTGATATCATCACTGAGGATAGACATCAAACCGCCAGTGCTGCGTTCTTCAAAATAAGCTAATTCCAAATCTTGCAGATGGTTGTATGCATCTAGACGGAGGTTATGCTGAATATTTTGTGCCAAGTTGCGCCAAAGTTGAGCGTATGCGTACTCAAAAGCCGATTCTAGTATCCAAATGATGACAGTAAGCAGGGAAATAATTAAAAATTGCCCAAAAACATCACGTATTCCCAACTGAGCAATGATAGAATCCTGCTGTTTTACCACGACATCAACCGCAATTCCAATTAATGCGGGTGGTGCCAAATCAAAGAGTTTATTTAAGATGGAACAACCAATAGCCAGCCAAATTTGTTTACGATACTGTTGTCCATACTCAAGTAGGCGCTGGAGTGGATGCGCTGAATTACGCCTTCTTGATAAACGATGAGATTTTAATACTGTAGCCACAGCCATTTGCAGTTGCGTGCAACTGATATTACCACGAGATCGGGAAACATCGCACTTTTGTAGTCTTGACCCTACCTATAGTAAGCGTAGGACATGCCAACATAATACAGACTCGCAGCTAAAAAAGGATGGAGTAACTTGAAAAATCAGCAATTGGGAAATTGGCAAACTACAGTTTTGGGAATTGTATTGGCAATAGTTGCGATTATCAGCTTAAATTCTTTTATTATTATCAACCCAGGACAAGCAGGAGTGATCAGTATTTTGGGTAAGGCGAGAGATGGGGCTTTACTAGAGGGAATTCACGTGAAACCACCCTTCATCTCAGTGATAGATGTGTATGATTTGACGGTGCAAAAGTTTGAAGTGCCAGCAGAAAGTTCCACAAAAGATTTGCAAAATTTATCGGCGAGATTTGCGATTAACTTTCGCCTCGATCCCACTCAGGTAGTTGAGGTGAGAAGGAAACAAGGAACTTTAGAAAATATTGTCTCGAAAATTATTGCCCCTCAGACACAAGAAGCATTCAAAATCGCAGCTGCTAGAAGAACAGTAGAAGAAGCAATTACCAAACGCAGTGAATTGAAAGAAGACTTTGATAATGCTTTAGGCGATCGCTTAGATAAATATGGGATAATTGTGTTAGACACTAGCGTAGTTGACTTAACTTTCTCGCCCGAATTTGCCAGAGCAGTAGAAGAAAAACAAATAGCTGAACAGCGGGCGCAAAGAGCCGTTTATGTAGCACGAGAAGCAGAACAAGAAGCACAAGCAGAAATTAACCGCGCCAAGGGGAAAGCAGAAGCTCAAAGACTCTTAGCAGAGACACTTAAAGCTCAAGGTGGACAGTTAGTTCTGCAAAAAGAAGCAATTGAAGCTTGGAAGACTGGCGGCGCACAAATGCCTAAAGTGCTTGTTATGGGTGGTGAATCACAAAGTAGTGTACCTTTTCTTTTCAACCTAGGGAATATTTCAAACCAACCCTAGTTTGAGTAAATAATATTAAATACAGTGGGCTGTGCCTACCTCAGACACAAAAGCAAACTCAGGAAATAATAAACTAAGTTTATGTCAACTCCCAATCACGACAATCTCACAACCGCAGAAGCAAAAAAAATTCTGATTAAATTCAATTGTTTAGATATTGCACCTATCCTCAAGCCATCAGAAAAAGCCTTAACCCGTCGTGCCTTAATTTTGCTTACAAGTCTTTCTGATTACCAAATATTAGGGATTTGTGCTGATACAGCAGAAGAAGGCATACTTGCTATGAAAACTTATTCTCATGCTTTTGGTTATGAAGCCCCAAGCAATTTACCGACAGTAGAAGGCCCAGTTTATATCAAGTTAAATGGTAAAAATGGTCTATGTCATCTCGACTCCTACTCCGGACATCATCGCGGAGTCTTAGTGTCTTGCCAGTCTTACAATGAAGAGGGAATAAATGAATTGTATGGACATTTACCCCTCGATTTATTTGTCTAAAATTTGGAAAAAGTAGGTAAGATATATACCTTGCCTACTGACTAATAACTAATGACTAAAATTTATGAGTATTATTACACTACAGTCAGTAAAAAAAGACTTTGGTATCAAAGAAATTTTGAAAGATGCTAATTTTAGTCTAGATGTTACTGATAAAGTTGGCCTAATCGGTACAAATGGTTCTGGTAAATCAACTTTATTAAAGATGATTGCTGGACTAGAACCAATTGATAGCGGTCAAATCCTTTTCAACTCTGGTTCTAAAATAATTTACTTGCCTCAACAGCCAGAATTAGACGAAAATCGCACAGTTTTAGAGCAAGTTTTCGCTGACAGTGGCGAACATATAACTCTAGTACGTGAGTATGAAGAACTGACTGATAAACTGGCTCATTATCCTGAAGATAGTCAGTTGATGTCTCGTCTTTCCGTGGTAATGCAGCGTATGGATGCGACTGGCGCTTGGGAATTGGAAACTAATGCCAAAATCATCCTCAGCAAATTAGGAATTTCTGACTTTAACGCGCTCATTGGTACTTTATCAGGAGGCTATCGCAAGCGTATTGCTCTAGCAACAGCTTTGCTATCAGAACCAGATGTTTTGCTTATGGATGAGCCAACAAACCATCTCGATGCTCTTTCTGTGGAATGGTTGCAAAGTTATTTGAACCGCTTTCGTGGCGCACTTTTATTAATAACTCATGACCGCTACTTTTTGGATAAAGTCACTAATCGTATTATTGAAATAGATAGAGGCGATATTTTCACTTACACAGGCAATTATTCATATTACCTGGAAAAGAAAGCTTTAGCGGAAGAATCTGCTATTAGCAGTCAACGCAAACATCAAGGTGTGTTGCGGCGCGAACTTGAATGGCTAAAACGCGGACCGAAAGCCCGGAGTACGAAACAAAAAGCTAGAATTGAGCGCGTCCATGCTATGCGAGAAACTGAGTTTAAACAAGCTCAGGGTAAAGTTGATATTTCCACAGTTAGTCGTCGTATTGGGAAGAAAGTTATTGAACTGAATAATATATCTAAAGCTTATAGCGATCGCACCTTAATTAATCATTTTACCTACGAATTTAGTCCAGAAGACCGCATTGGTATTATTGGCGGTAATGGTGCGGGTAAATCCACTCTTATGGATATTATTACCAATCGCGTTCAGCCAGACTCAGGTAGTGTGGAAATTGGCGCTACCATTCACATCGGTTATTTTGACCAACATTCTGAAGAATTACTCACAGCCTTAGATGAAAATCAGCGTGTAATCGACTACATAAAAGAAGAAGGAGAATTTGTCAAAATTGCCGATGGTACTAAAATTACTGCATCCCAAATGTTAGAGCGATTTCTGTTTCCTGGAAATCAGCAATATGCTCCTATTCATAAACTTTCGGGCGGGGAAAAACGACGTTTATTTTTATTACGTATTCTTATCAGCGCCCCCAACGTCTTAATTTTAGATGAACCGACAAATGATTTAGATGTCCAGACATTAGCAGTCCTAGAAGATTATTTAGAAGATTTTTCTGGCTGTGTAATAGCAGTTTCTCACGATCGCTACTTTCTTGACCGCACTGTAGACACAATTTTTGCCTTGGAAGAAGGTGGAAATTTGCGACAATATCCAGGTAATTACTCAGTTTATCTCGATTACAAAAAAGCCGAAGAAGAACAGCAGCTTGCTGCAAACACCAAGGAAAAATCAAAAGATGTAGAAGCTCAAAAAGCTACGTCTTCACCTCAAAATACCGAAAATAAAAAGCGTCGCGGACTATCCAATTGGGAAAAGCGGGAATTTGAACAGTTGGAAGGTAAAATCGCTCAGTTAGAAGATGAGAAAGCAGAAACTGAAAAAGCATTAACGAAAGTCTCTCCGGGAAATTACACCCAAGTGCAAAAACTCTACGAACAAGCAGAAAAACTTAAGCAAGCAATTGATATTGCAACTGAACGCTGGTTAGAATTAGCTGAAATTGAGTCTTAAGAAAACAGACGAGAAATAAATTTCATTAATTCGTCACACATTCTCTGCGTACCTTTGCGCTACTTTGCATTTAAGTTTTAGCCAAAAAATGTTAAACCCCTCCACTCAATCTCTGCACCACTCAGCTATTCAATTTCTAGAACAAACTCCCCAAAAACGCTTACAAACCCTCCAATCATTAGGATTGGCTCGTTATGATTTTTTAACTAAAATACGTCTCAATGAAGCAAACATAACTTGTATAATACGATTTTTCCAAAATCCCAGCCAATTAAAATTTCCGAATTTAGCTGGAGCCGATTTATCTAATTTAATTTTAGATAAAGTAAATTTTATCAGAGCTAACTTATCAGGAGCAAATTTGCAAAAAAGTAGTTTATTAAATGCAGACTTACTCTTTGCCAATTTTACAAAGGCTGATTTGAGAAATGCTGATTTAAGAGGTGCAACTCTCAATGAGACTATTTGGTTAGATACTTTAGTAGAAGGATGTCAGTTTAGTATGAAAACTGGATTGACCGAACTACAACGTAAAGATTTACAACTGCGTAGTGCTAAATTTAACTCTTCAGTAGAAGATAACTAAAAAGTCGAAATTCTAAAATCAAGTGCTGCTTGTTAACAATGATCGCCAAAAGATAGCCTAAAAGGCTACCCGAAACTTCCGAGACTTTCATTTATATTGTGATGATACGGATTAGGGTTCGACGACTTGTATGATTTTCTTCTCTTTTTGACTTTTAAAACATCTTTGAACTGACTAGCCTTGGCGAAAAGTCTTCGCCATTCATATAATGTGTTTTTTAGTGAGAGACTGCACCTGCAAAATTGAAAGTGAACTTAAATGAATAATAACTCCAATCGAAAAGTTAATCAAGATAACCAACTTGCTATCAGTCCGAATTTTTCTTCTTCATTAAAGAAAAAATACTTAATTACTATCTTAACTCTCGTAATATTAAGTCTTCTCAAGATTTCTCTCAAATCAGATAAAATCAATACTAATATTTGGAGTTTTTCTGTTGAATTGAAAGTTACATCAGTAACTTTAGCTCTTGTTTTTCTTCTTTGGCTTCCCGTTTTACTCCCCTGGTTTATTTCACTGTTTCCACAATTACAAAGTTCTTTGAATTGGTTGCGTCAGCAAGGCATCGAAGAAGTTGAGACTAGCTTACTCAAAATTAAACTTAGATATGGTGTAGAAGAAGCATCAAAGAACTACGAAGAAAAAATTTGGAGCGCTGGCTCTACAAATCTAACTTCTGAAGAAATATATCAACAGGTCGAAAAACGCTATAGAGAGGCTATTACCCTAGTTAATGCTACAAGTGATATTGATTCAACAGAAGCACTGAAACGAATAGATCAATTAGGCAATTATTATGACAAAGTTAGAGACGAAATGCCTTCTGGAAAAGAGCGGACAAAATTAATGCGTGAAATTTCATCAGTGATGTGGGCTTTAATTCCTAAAACTGTAGATTTTCCTGTTCTAGCAAAACTAAACAGTGATAGAGGAGGAGAACGCTTATCTGCTTACAAATATATTGAGTGGCAAGCATCAACTGAATACGTAAATTTATTACTTTCCAGAGCAATAGGTATTTTAGAGACACCTTTCGGACAATATGCTGCTTTATTAGCAATAAGGCGAATAGTGGTTAGTAATAAGCTAGTTCCAACTCAAGCAAGAGAAATAACAGATATTCTAAATTGGTCTGCAAATCTTGATTATATAGGAGGCGATCGCCAAAGATTGATGATTGAAACTGTATTTACACTAGAAAATAAATAGATTTGGTAATACGGCTAACTAAACAGATATGATGTGGTTCATCCAACTCACGTTAAAATTATTGAATAGCAATTAAATTGTATAAGTTATGAATAATTCAATTAAACTACCCCAAAAATTAATGTTACTGGGTTCAGGAGAATTAGGCAAAGAATTTGTAATTGCTGCTCAACGCCTTGGTAATTACATAATTGCTGTTGACCGCTATGCCAGCGCTCCTGCTATGCAAGTTGCAGACTGTTGTGAAGTGATTTCAATGCTGAGTGCTGATGATTTAGAAGCTGTTGTAATTAAGCATCAGCCCGATTTTATAATACCAGAAATTGAAGCAATTAGAACTGAAAAACTACTGGAATTTGAACAACGAGGTATTACTGTCATTCCGACTGCGGCGGCAACTAACTACACAATGAATCGTGACAGAATCAGAGAACTGGCACATAACGAGTTAGGCATTAGAACTGCTAAATATGGCTATGCAATAACTCTAGAAGAATTGATAGTTATTTCTGATGAAATTGGCTTTCCCAATGTTGTCAAACCCGTGATGTCATCCTCTGGTAAAGGGCAGTCTGTAGTATTAGATAAAAGTGAAGTTGAAAAAGCTTGGAATTATGCGATCGCTAATTCCAGAGGTGACAGCCAAAAAGTTATAGTTGAAGAATTCATCAACTTTGAAATTGAGATAACTTTACTCACAATTAAACAGTGGAACGCACCAACAATTTTCTGTCCTCCCATCGGTCATCGCCAAGAACGAGGAGATTATCAAGAGTCTTGGCAACCAGCAGGTATTTCTGAAGAAAAGCTATTGCAAGCCCAAGAAATAGCGAAAAAAGTCACCGATGCCTTAGGAGGAGCCGGAATTTTTGGCGTAGAATTTTTCATCACCGAAGATGAAGTGATATTTTCTGAACTTTCTCCTAGACCCCACGATACAGGTATGGTGACATTAATTTCGCAAAATTTCAATGAATTTGAATTACATTTGCGAGCAATTTTAGGTTTACCCATTCCCCATATAGAACAGTTGGGTTCATCAGCCAGTGCCGTTATTTTAGCTTCTGAAAAATCAGATTCAATTACTTTTACAGGTGTAGCCGCAGCATTGTCAGAAAAAGATGTAGACATCAGGCTATTTGGGAAACCCACAGCCCATCCTTATCGACGTATGGGAGTAGCTTTAGCAAAAGCTGCAAATGTTCAAGAAGCGCGAGAAAAGGCTACAAAAGCAGCAAGTAAAATTCAAATCATTAGTTAGTTACCTCAAACTACTGCCGCTTAATCCCAGGAATCAAATAGATTAGATGTTCAAATGTGACTACAGCCAGCGTCGTCAGCAGCAGCCAACAAATAGGCTTTTCACTCTTTTGTTAAGAAATGCTAAAGCCTAGTCCTTGTGAAAGATGGTTGCGAACAACATCACCATCTAGTAATTCTGTGGGGTAATTTCGCCTTTTTAGTTCTTGGGCTACAGCACAAGCAATCGGTGTTGCATATTTGCGGGATGATTTAGCTACTACGCTCATCTCTCCCCCTGCCTCTTCTGCTGTGGCAGAAAAACTACCACAGCTAGCATACATTAAACGAGAATGCTTTTACCTCGTAGCACTATCAGGAGAATCAACCGTAGCAACTGGGTTAGGCTGATTCAGATAATCGTAGACAAGGTGAGAAACTTGACGAATAAAGTCTCTTCCCCTGACATCTTTATACGGACGTTTGACGAAGATAGCTGCCAGATAACGTTTGCCACTAGGCATAGTGACAAATCCTGCATCCCCGATGAGAAAACCGATATCTCCCGTTTTGTTGGCAATGACTGCACCTTTGCCTAAACCAGCTGGTAACAGTGTGTGAATGGTGGTGCGACGCAGAATATCCAAAGCTTGCTCTTTACTAGTTGAGGAAACAAGTTTGTCATTCACCAATAAAGCCAACACCCGCGCCATATCTTGCGAACTTGTAGTATTGGTTCCTCGGAGGTCGGCTAAAAGATGCCGAATTACCGTGTCTTTCAGTCCCCAACTACGAAAACGCTGATTGAGTCGCGCCGCACCGCCCAAGCGATCGATAATCATGTTGGTAGCTGTATTGTCACTGATAGTTACCATCTTGTTAATGGTTTCCAAAGCAGTGTACTTCTTGCCGACTCGCTGATACTGCATAACTCCAGAACCATTGGTTACTAAGTCACGCCGCATGGTCAGCATTTCATCAAGTGTGACTTTACCAGCATCTAAATCTTGAAAAAAAGCAATGAGAATTGGCAGTTTGATTGTACTCGCAGCGGGGAAGACGCGATCGCCCCCAATATCTAGATAATCCCCAGTATCCAAATCTAGGAAAAACATTCCTGTTTTGAGAAAACCGTACCGCGCCATCAAGGTTTTAATTTGAGGTTCCAGCACCTTCATTGATGAATGCATGGGAACCACACCAGCAAACAAATTGCTATCAGTAACTGTTGGTGTAGTACTTGATTGGTTCGTCGCAACTTCTGGCGTAATTGGTTGACTTATAGCCAATCGTATCGGTTGAGGTAACTGCAAAGACCAAGAGTTGGGTGATTGTTCTTGCAGCTTTACTTGTGCTGGATCAAAAGTATAACCGGGTGCGAGGGTAATTAATATGCGCGTAGTATCTGCGTTCAATTGTTGTATGCGAACTTCTCTAGTTACTAACCCCACCTTTTGACTAACTTGTGGATATCCTAAATTTACTCCTGGTAAATCAATTACTAGACGAGTCGGGTTTGCAAGCAGTTGCACTTTGGGTTGAACATTTTCATCTGTGGTGAAGTTCAGATGATTGCGATTGCTATCAAAATGCCAATTGGCGATTGTAGCAGCTTTGACGCTAGAACCAAGCAGAAAAACACTTAAAAAGCTGGATAACAGCCAGCTTGCTTTTGCAATGTTTACTTTAGGTGTAACTAACATTTAGTGACAGGTTTGTGTGTGAGAAGGATTCAGCAAAAAACTCTCACTACTAAATCATAATATTGACGGTTTGTCAAAATTATGCATTAGTTACTGAGAAAAGCGATCGCTTGCAGTATTAATTTAATAAGTATATTTGCTTTCCACCCAATTTTTTTATGATACTCTACGCAAATATGCACAAAGGGCGGTAAATCAGTCCAACCATATCTTTACACAACTAAGAATACCTATGAAAGTTTGTAATCTCCGGCAAGCAACCGTATGGAGATTTTGTCTAGTTGCTTTGACCGCTAGTGTTACCCTTTGCGGTTGTACGCCAGAAAAAAGAGCAATGCTGCGATTAACTGCGGAGAATTTTCGAGACCAAGCAGTTGATGCGATTACATCAGTGAAAAAAATCTATGAACTGGACGAGCCACTTATAGATACTAAAACATCTAATGAGTTTGTGGTTGAACAATTATTAAACGATCCTAGTATTAATTTCAGAAGTCCTAGAGAAGTCAATAAAATTATCACTAGGCAAAATCAGCAACATATGCAACCATCCGACTTAGATAAAGCTTTAGATGATTTAAAAGCGGAATATGATATATCTGTAGAGATATTTAATAAGCTAGAAACCATTGATTTTGGTAGTGCAAAGTTAGTAGAACGAACTGCTACACCAGCACGTTGTTTAACAGTAAAAATGCTACTCTTAGCTAAACAAATTCAAGAACATCCCCCAAAACCAAGCGATCCACGCCGAGTGAACATCAGTTTTAAACTACAGCATCTCCGCAATCAATATAGAAATTTAAACGTTTCCTCACAACCAGAAGCAGAATCAATCAAGAATGAAGTTACTGAACAGGTAAATGAGTGGCTAAAAGTTAATGCAACTGAACAACAAGTTATAAACGAGTCTATATCTAAGCTTCTGACAGCAGCTGACACTGGACAAAAACTCTCAAAACTTATAGATGAATATCCTCATCTGAAGTTTGAAGTTATTGCTACTAGAGTTACTCAAATTATTGGGATAACTTCTAGGTTTACTGGTAGAGACTACAGTGAAATAGCAACTAAGATTAATATTATTGAAAAATCAATCAATGAAGATTCAACATTAAATGAATTTCTCAAAGAAACATCTTTTGGCAATAGACAAACACAGTTACAAAATCCTCGATGTCAATAAAATAGTCAAGGTAATTAATTATGACTAATGCTCGCAAACTCGGTGATTTACAAAGTAATAACATTTTAGATATTTTTGCAGCTATTATTTCTCAATTACAAGCAATCCCTAGTAATCAAATCAACTCGCAACAGTTGAGCAACACAGAAGAAAAATTACAGGAGATTCTATCTCAGCTACAATTTGAACTGCTCAACGCCCAAGAGCAAAAAAACTGGGAGCAAGTGAATAAGTTGAGTTTAGCGGTTGACGAATGCAAAAATACTCTCAATAGTGTCAGAGCTTCAATATTTAGGGTAAATATCATTGGCATCAATCAACAAAATCTAGCTGAGTTACAGAAAATATCACAGGACATCGACAACGCACGTAAAACTCAGCTAAAGATAGATTTTGCTATCCATTTACTCGGTTTTTTACGTAAGTTATTCCTGAAATAAGCTGTTAAGTAGCTGAGCGAAATTAAATATTTACTAAAGTCCCAAATCAACAGCAATGCGATGGGCACAAGCAAAGCCGGAAAATGCCACCGCGTTCAAACCCTGCCCTGGAAAAGTACTATCTCCTACACAATAAAGTCCTGGAATAGCTGTGCGATTAAATGGCATTTTTAATAATCCCCGCAACTTGCGCCGGGGAATTGGCCCATAGGTGCCATCCTCTCGCCCTAAAAAGCGGCGATGGGTGCGTGGTGTCCCCACCTCCAAATAATCCAAGCCAGCATCTAAACCAGGAAAAATCTTTTCTAGTCGGTCAATGATTTGCCAAGCTACCTCTTCTTTCTTCGCCTCATACTCATTCGCAGATAATCCCTGCCAATCATCAATCCAGTGAGGTGTAAAGGCATGAATGATGTGATAGCCCACAGGCGCTAAATCTGGGTCGAGTAACGTGGGAATCGAAACAAAAATTGTGCCTGTCGGTGCTGCCATTTTCTGCCAATCTTCCAGAACTATGTGATGGCACTCTGTCCCAGTCGGCAACACTGACTCTTTCACCCCCATGTGCAAACTCAAAAAACTTGGTGATTTTTCATAAGATTGTTGCCATTTTTTCTCATTACTGGGTATTTTATCTACAGGTAGTAATTTATGAAAAGTATCCCAACGTGTAGCATTAGAAACTATGCGTTTACCTCGATAGACTTGACCATTAGCTAGTTGCACGCCTACAGCTCGTCCTCGTTCTGTGATAATTTTCGTGACTCTGGCTTGGTAATGAATCTTACCTCCAGCCTTTTCTAAACCCTCTACCAATTTTTGAGCAATTTGTCCTACCCCGCCTTTGGGATAGTTAACTCCCCCATAATGCCTGTCAGAAAAGACCATTCCAGCATTAATCATTGGTGTCATGTCAGCGGTCACCACCGACCAGCAATAACACTCCATATCGATAAATTTCAACAACAGGGGATCTTTGATGTAGCGCCTTGCGACATCTCCAACATTTTGGGGCAGATACTTGACTAAACCGAGACATGCCAAAGGATGCTGGAAAAATACTCGCATGAGATACCGAGGTTCTTCTAACGACAGCAAATCCATGCTATTGAGGCAATTGAATACCTTGAAGCATTCGTCATAAAAGCGACGAATCCCTTGTTCTTCATGGCGAAAATAAGCAATAAGATTTTGCAAAAAATTATCATAAATCCGGTCAACTTTGATGTCTAATCCGTTGGGCAGATGATAATGAATCTGTACGGGATCGACAATTGTTTGTTGACTGACGTTTACAGCATCAAGGGCGCGAGTGAGTAAGTTGGTGGTGCCATTCTGTCCCAAACCAAAAATCATTGACGCTCCAACATCAAATCGATAGCCTTGACGTTCAAAGTAGCCAGCACTACCACCTGGAATTAAATAACGTTCTAGTACCAGCACTCTAGCGCCCTTCGTTGCTAGCTGAGTTGCTGTCACCAAGCCACCAATACCAGAACCAATAACAATTACATCAATATCTTGCATTTTTGTCAGTTGTCCGTACAGACGCGATTAATCGCGTCTGTACAATAATCAGTTGTCAGTTGTTTATTTTCCCTTGACCAATGACCAATAACAAAAAAAGAGGGACGAGCCTGCTACCGCTGGCTAATCCCGTCTGCCGATCCTTAAAGAGAGGAGAACACTGACTAATAATATAACTTTGATTGAGAATAGCTGTCAACTATTAATGAAAAATATTTTCAATAAAAATGAGGTGTTGATTTTAGCTGTCAGCAGTACGCAGGAAAGAGTATTATTATCTTTCAGTTCTAGTACAATAAATAGTGCTTATTTCTGGCTATGATGCCACAACTGCGTGTTTACGTTCCACCCCATCCCTTAATCAAGCACTGGTTGGCAGTTGCCCGCGATGCTGCTACACCTTCAGTATTATTTCGTAGTGCAATGACTGAGTTAGGGCGATGGCTAACTTACGAAGCTGCACGAGAATGGTTGCCGACTTTAGAGACAACAGTGCAGAGTCCTCTGGATTCCTGTCCGGCAACTTTGATTAATCCAGAGATACCTGTGGCGGTTGTACCGATTTTACGAGCAGGCTTAGGATTGCTAGAGGGAGCGCAAACTCTGTTGCCTTTGGCTTCGATTTACCATCTTGGCTTGGTGCGAGATGAAGAGACACTAGAACCTGCATGTTACTTGAACAAATTGCCAGAGAAATTTGACCCCCAAACACGGGTATTAATTACCGATCCGATGTTAGCAACGGGAGGCTCGATAATGGCTGCAATGGCAGAATTGACACAGCGGGGTATCGATCCAAGCTTGACGCGAATTGTTTGTGTAGTCGCGGCTCCCCCAGCATTACAGAAATTGAATGCCACGTATCCTGGTTTGATAGTTTACACAGCTACTATTGATGAAACAGTCAACAGTAAAGGATATATTGTACCGGGATTGGGAGATGCAGGCGATCGCACCTTTGGGACTTAAGTTAGTATGCAGCTAGGGAAGGAAAATAGCTGAACTACATGATGTAAAAAATTGCAAAGTTTCTTCAAGGCGGTAAACTTATGAGTCAGCGTGATGGTTTTGCCAGTGGTTTTTTAGCAGGAGCGTTTGTCGGTGGCGTAGTTGGTGGTATTCTAGGAACTGTGCTAGCTTCTCGACGCGATCCGCAATTAACTGCTGAAGAGGAGACAGAACTGAATAACAACACAACAAGCCCGAAGAAAGTATCAGCAAAACGTCGTCAGATGATAGCCCCAGATAGTGATGGCGTAGAAATGGAAACGGCGCGGCGATCGCTAGAAGATAAAATTGCCCAGCTCAATGCCACAATTGATGAAGTGCGAAAGCATCTGGGTAACGTCAATGGCGGTTCATCCCAGTCTACTAGCGATCGTTCCCTTACTAAAGATTCTTAGTGCTAGAAGGCAGAAGGTGAGCCACTGCGGTAGACGGGTTCCCCGGCATAAAGGAGACAGTGCCGTGGGCGAGTTTCCCGACTTGAGGCAACTGTCGTCAAGTGGCGTTAACGCAGCGTTAGCGACGTTAGGAGCGTCACCCGTTCGCTCTTAGCGTTCCCGCAGGGTAAGGCAGGGGTAGGGCAGGAAAGCAGATGGGCAGAGGAGAGATAACTCTTGTACAGACGCAATTAATCACGTCTCTACTCAGCACTTTATGGTTATTTTTGCCACGCTGCCTGAGGTATTTTATATTTAGCGAAGATGCCAATGGTGGTTAATACGGCAATAATCTGCCAACGCTGTGGCGTAGACTAAATTAAAATCAATGATAAGACCCCTTTTAACACTTAGTAGGAAACCCCACTATCCATGAATTTACTGATTACTACGCTTGCTACGTTCTTAACCATCTATAGCTACTTGCTAATTATTCGGGTTTTGTTGACCTGGTTCCCCAATATCAATTGGTATAACCAACCATTTACCGCTTTGAGCCAGATAACAGACCCTTATCTGAATCTTTTCCGCTCAATTATCCCCCCCTTGGGCGGTATGGATTTTTCCCCTATCCTAGCCTTCTTGGTGCTGACTTTAGCTGGTGACTTTCTCAGAAGCTTAACAGCCTTGCCATTTGTACAAGGATTTTAATTACTACTCCAATAGAGATTTTTGTAGAGACGTTAATTTCAAAGCGTCTCTACAGTCTTTAATTGCTCTAAATATTGGTTAACTAAATAGACACTTACTTACGGACTTGTCCGCTAAATCCTGCGGCTTTAAACTGCTTCAGCTTCAAAGGTAACGGCTGATTCGCAGGTACAGAAATTCTCAATTCAAAATCACTGATTCCTGGCGGGACTTCGGCAATAGAACCGAGACGGGTGCGATTTTGCATAACCGAGTCGTTGTTGGCATCATAAATACGCCCAAAGATATCTGCGTCATAGACTGTTTTAGAGGTGCCATTTTCCGCCTTGCCAGTGACAATAAAGCAATTGGCAGCCGCACTACCACTACTGATGACAGCCCCTTGCGCCAGTTCTGGCGGACAATCCTTATAGGTAACATCAAATAGTTTAATCTGTGTCAGCGCTACAGCAGGAGGAGTAAATACCCACGATAGAAACGCGATTAGGCAGGAAATAAAGACAACCGTGAGTGAGCGCAACCGCATAAAAGACCCCGTAACTTAATCCAACAGTATGCAACTTGTAAACTCAGCTTACCTGAATTTCACTACTAAAGGACTTGTAGCTCAAAAAATATCCCATTGATGGCTGATAACTGATGACGGATGACTGGGAATAGTCAACAACTTGAAGCGGTTATTTTTATTTCTTAGAGTTGCCTTAGGGTAGACGCACTGGCGGCGCACCACCCGCCACGAACGAAATAAACACTTTTGCATCCTCTACACCCCTACACCCGTTTTTCTTGAGAGATTGGAGAGTTCAATTTAACTTTTGTAATAATTAATGAAATAACCCTTAATTGCTATTAACTTATGACTCCAGATGAGATTGAAGCAGCATTGGAAGCAGCTTTTAATAATTGTGATGCAGCCAGCTGTCCTCTCACTGATACGCAGAAACAGATATTACTGCAAGTGGTTGAGCAAATTCAGGGAAACTCTAAATCAAGCTTGGTAGATATTACCAATCCCTTAGACGAACTGTCCGCAGAAGAGTTGGAGATATTTTTACAGTTCGTCAGGACAGAGGAACAACAAAACCGCACATGGAAAGTACAGTTACTTAACGACTGGTTGCATGATATTGACTCCGGAAAAGTACAATTTATCCGCCAAAGCTACGGTCTGCAATGGTTAAATCGTGTCGAATCATATCATTTTAATAAGTATTCTTACTTTGAGGATGCACTGAAACTGAGAGTAGGCGATCGCATTGAAGTTTCCAATGCACTATGGGAATGGGTACAAGAAGACGGCCCTTGTACGCGGGAATGGTTTCCTTGCATGGTTCTTCAGGTTGATGAAATTAGCGATGGCGATGACTCTTCAACCAATTGTCTTGTCCGCTTCTACAATGGCGGTGAGTATGAAATTCAAGGTATCTACGAATGGAATCGCTACAATTGGCGCTGGCCCCAGTAATTCGTAATTGGC
Source organism: Nostoc minutum NIES-26 (assembly GCA_003326215.1). Taxonomy (GTDB): domain Bacteria; phylum Cyanobacteriota; class Cyanobacteriia; order Cyanobacteriales; family Nostocaceae; genus Dendronalium; species Dendronalium minutum. The sequence continues at coordinate 49,973 of LXQD01000295.1, forward strand.
GATCGCATCTACTCCCTTGCCAATACTGCCCAAGCCAAGAATCTTTCAGTATTATATAAGGCTAATTGATTGCTGACACCACTGAAAACGGCATCAAAGGCGTGTTCTGCCCAAGGAATTTCTAGAAAAACTGCTGTGTTACCAGACTGACGTAAACGTTTGTACATCTGTCTGCCAAATCGGGCTTCTACCAAATGATCGCGACTGCCGTAAACTAGTAAAGTTGGTGGTAAAGGGCGCGTCAAGTAAGCAATCGGTGAAGCAATTTGATACTGATTGGGTAATTCTTCAAGGGAACCACCAATAAATGCTTTTAAAACAGCACGGACGTTTATGGGATCGGGACGTGGTGGTTCTTTGTATCCTTCAGGTAAATTAACAGGGCCGTAATAGCTCACCACAGCACGAATAGGTGGTGCATCTGGTTGATAAGCTGCTAACATTGCCAAATGTGCGCCGGCAGAACGTCCAAAAAGTACCATGCGTTCTGGATCTGCTTCATACTCCGCTGCATGTTTGCGAATAAAATTAAGGGCTGTACGCACGTCATCTAACTGAGCTGGAAACCGATATTGAGGCGCGTGTCGATAGTCAATCGCAAAGACTGTATATCCTTGATTAGCTATGTATTGATTAAACTCAGGATCGGCGCTAGGATTGCCTCTTTGCCAAGCTCCACCGTAGATTACTACTACTGCTGGATATTTTCCCACCTCTTGAGGTTGGTAAACTTCCATTTTTAAAGGCACTCCCGCAGGAGTAGCAAAGAGGATATCTTTTTGATGACGCGTTTTGGCTAATGGAATACCTCGAAAAGCATTAACTAAGTCAAAGGGATGGGTTTGCATCTTAGCGCTGACTTGAACGGGAATTCCCTGTAGATAGTCTCCTCCCAACCCTTGTTTCATCGCTTTTGCCATCTGCATTTGAGTTGGTGCTATGTTCACTAGCACCCATCCACAAGTTAGCAATCCTATTAAACTGGCAATGCAGGCTAGGCGCTGTAGTTGATAGTGATGAATGCAGACAAAAGACAGCAATAAAGAGAACAAATTTAATAAGAATAATCCAGGACTGACTTCTGGCGCTCCCACTCCTAGTCTGAGTAACCACATATTAGGAGCAGGAAGAATAATCCAAGAACTGAGAAATAGACTTACAAAACTCAGTAATAATGCCAGCCATGATAAAAATATTTTGGGTTCGGGGAACATAAATGAAACAGCAGTAACAACGACTCGAAAGAAGTACAATCTATCCGCCAATGCTGCGAGTTGCAATAGTTAAATTACGTCGAGTCATATTACTGGCTTTGAGGATGCACTAAAGCTGAGATTAGGCGATCGCATTCAAGTTTTCAATACCCTGTGCGCGGGAATGGTTTGCTTGTATGGTTTTTCAGGTTAAGGAAATTAGCGATCGCGATATTTCCTCTACCAATTGCCTCGTCTGCTTCTACAACGGTGCTGAGTATAAAATTTAAGGCATACACGAATAAAATCGCTACAATTGGCGCTGGCCGCAGAAGTAGTGAGGGGATGAACTGAACGAATGATTACTAAAAAGTACATCCTTTGCCAATTTGTAGTTTTTTCTGAGTGCTACTAATCTCTATCGATTTCAATTTTAAGGTTGGGTAATTCTTTTACTGAGCTAAGGTCGGTTACGTCTGTATCTCCTAAAACTAATTCAAACCTGGGTTCGACGTTTTTGTGCTTTAATTCCAACATTCCGCCATTTAAAGTGGACGTTTGAGTGGTTTCTCCGAAACACTACGTTTGATTTTCTATCTCTTCAGATGTACGGAGTTTTTTCAAAAATCAAATACTAGTCCTATATAAATATAGTGTTTCTTGAATGAATCATTATATTCAAACAATAGTTATCATCAGCTTCAGTTTATATATTCAAAAATCCTAGTTAACTTCAAGTCGAATGATAAGTATTTACTTATAGGATTAATCTAATATTTATTTAAGATTTTTGGTAAAAAGTTAACCACTTTAGTATTAAAACCTGTAAACTAATTTCAATCCAGTCGAGAGATACATCGACACCACAGCTAAGTCAAGGTCATCAAGTCACTAAAGTTAAGCTCCAGTTGCAGAACTAGCTTTTTTCATTTATCAAGCTAGTTTTGCTGACCAGTTATAACTTGAAATGTTCATTGTCGATGCAAGAAAAACATTATTTTTCTTGCCTTAATTATCATGCTTGCAAAAGCTTAAATACCTTTTTTAGGAGATATTATGACAAAATTCTTTAATCAATTTTCTCGCCGCAAATTTCTCTTGACAGCTGGAGCGTCTGCGAGTGCTGTATTCCTCAAAGGTTGCTTGGGCAATCCACCTGAAAACCTGACCGGTGAAGGTACTCAAGCACAGCCAACTGCTCAGTCAGTTGTTAATCTTAGTCCCGAACAAAAACCAGAAACTACTAAAGTAAAGTTGGGATATATCCCAATTGTGGAAGCGGCTCCTTTAATTATTGCTAAAGAGAAAGGCTTTTTTGCTAAATATGGTATGACCAATGTTGACCTTTCTAAGCAAGCTTCTTGGGGTGCGGCTAGAGATAATGTAGAAATTGGTTCTGCGGGTGGTGGTATTGATGGCGGTCAATGGCAGATGCCAATGCCACATTTAATTACGGAAGGTTTAATTACTAAGGGGAATCAAAAAATCCCGATGTATGTGCTGTGCCAATTAATTACCCATGGTAACGGAATTGCGATCGCCAATAAGCATCAAGGCAAAGGTATCAGCTTACAACTGGCTAGTGCTAAATCTCTGTTCACCGAACTCAAATCTTCAACACCCTTCACCGCAGCCTTTACCTTTCCCCACGTTAACCAAGATTTGTGGATTCGCTATTGGTTGGCAGCAGGCGGTTTAGACCCAGATACAGATGTGAAATTGCTCACAGTACCATCAGCACAAACTGTTGCCAATATGAAAACAGGAACAATGGATGCCTTTAGTACAGGTGACCCCTGGCCTTATCGCCTTGTTCAAGACAAAATTGGCTACGTAGCAGCCTTAACCGCAGAGATTTGGAAGAATCATCCAGAAGAATATCTTGCCATGAGAGCCGACTGGGTTGATAAAAATCCCAAAGCGACGAAAGCGATTTTAAAAGGAATTATGGAGGCGCAGCAGTGGTTAGATAATTTTGACAACCGTAAAGAAGCGGCTCAAATTCTTGCTGGACGAAATTATTTTAATCTACCGTCACCTGAAATTATTGCAGACCCCTTCCAAGGCAAGTATGACATGGGTGATGGTCGCAAAATTGATGATAAATCAATGGCAGCTTACTACTGGAAAGACGAAAAAGGTAATGTTTCTTATCCCTACAAAAGCCACGATCTATGGTTCATAGTTGAAAACGTTCGTTGGGGATTTTTACCAAAAGATTACGTTGCTAATAATGCCGCTAAGGCTAAAGAATTGATTAATAAAGTTAATCGTGAAGATATTTGGAAAGAAGCAGCGAAAGAAGCTGGTATTGCTGCTACTGATATTCCCACTAATACATCCCGTGGTGTAGAAGAGTTCTTTGATGGCATCAAATTCGACCCCGATAAACCAGAAGAATATCTCAAGAGTTTGAAAATCAAGAAGGTAAATATTTAGTCATTAGTTATTAGTCATTAGTAGCTGACAAATGACAAACAACGAAGAACAAATAAAATTTGAGGAGGATATCAATTATGACAATAGCGCAAAGACGTCCTGCAAGCCCTAGATTTAATAATGGCTTGGTAACTAGTCTGCAAAAGCAATTTCCTGACCTTGTTCCACCAATCATTGCCATCATTATTTTTCTCGTTCTCTGGCAATTATTCGCTTGGACTCCTGGTGCAACATTACCAGGGCCAATACAGGTTATACAAGACACTTGGATACTCATTTTATGGCCATTTTATGACCGGGGTGGTATCGATAAAGGTCTGTTTTGGCAGATTTTTGCTAGTCTACAACGAGTCGCTATTAGTTATAGTTTAGCGGCAGTTGTGGGTATTGCCTTGGGCATTTTGATTGGTGTTAATAAAACCATGTCCAAGGCTTTAGATCCTATCTTCCAATTACTGCGGACAGTACCACCTTTAGCTTGGGTACCAATTTCTCTAGCAGCTTTACGACAAAACGAACCGGCGGCATTATTCGTAATTTTCATTACTGCAATTTGGCCGATTTTAATTAACACTGCTGTTGGTGTGACTCAAATTCCCCAAGATTACAATAACGTTGCCAAAGTTCTACAACTTAGCCGCAAAGAATACTTCACTAATATCTTGATTCCTGCGGCATTACCTTATATTTTCACCGGTTTGAGAATTGCGATCGGTTTAGCTTGGTTAGCGATTATCGCGGCTGAAATCGTCATGTCCGGTATTGTGGGAATTGGCTTCTTTATCTGGGATGCGTATCAAAATAACAACGTCAGCGAAGTGATTTTGGCTCTAGTTTATATCGGTGTCGTTGGCTTACTCCTAGATAAAGCGATGGCTTGGCTGCAAAACAAAATTTTACCAGCAGAACAGAAGTGATGATAAGCAGAATTCAGAATAGGGAAGTCAAACAGTCTTTGCACCAAGTAACCAAATTTAGGTTAGTAATTCAATAACTTGCAATCTGCTGTAAATTTTTCACTGCTCCTTGTAATACGCTTGGGTTCAAGCTTGATTTTTGCGATGCTTCCTTAAAAAGGAAGAAATTAAGTCTCACTTTTAAAGGAAGCTAGGAAACTATTTCAGGCTTAAATATTACTAACCCCAGCGTATTTTTCTTTCGTATACTCAATCTTTGTTAAAGGATTAATGATAACCATTGAATAAATTAATGGTAAATCAAGAGAAAGAAACAATAAAACTTTTTGATAGCTAACTTTAGAAATTAGCATTTTACTAATCAAACGTTTCAAGTAAATATAAGAAATAAGCAAACTATCTCTAAATAATCTCTTGATAGGAGAACCCCAATGGTCGCACTCACACAGCCTACTCAAGTTATTTCCAACACCGGACGTTTAACAATTGAAACTGTTGAAATTGCTGCTGAAACAACTACTATTCGTTGTCTTGATTGGGATAGAGAACGTTTTGATGTCGAGTTTGGTTTACGGAATGGCACGACCTATAATTCTTTCTTAATTCAAGGAGAAAAAGTAGCTTTAGTTGATACTTCTCACGGCAAATTTGAGGAGTTATATCTGGATATACTGACAGGTTTAATTGACCCAAGAAAGATAGATTATTTGATTATTAGCCACACAGAACCAGACCATAGTGGCTTAGTAAGAAATATTTTACAACTTGCTCCTGATGTTACCGTTGTTGCTGCAAAGATAGCAATTCAATTTTTGGAAAATATGATTCACCAGCCTTTTAAATCAAAGCTGGTAAAAAGTGGAGAGTTCTTAGATTTAGGCGACGGTCATCAATTAGAATTTATTTCGGCTCCTAACTTACACTGGCCCGATACAATCTTGACTTATGACCACAAAACAGGTACTCTTTACACCTGCGATGTGTTTGGAATGCACTACTGTGATGACCATACTTATGATGAAAATCTGGCCATCATCGAAGACGATTTTAAATATTACTATGATTGCCTGATGGCTCCTAATGCTCGGTCTGTATTGGCAGCTTTAAAACGAATTGAAAAGTTAGAAATTAAAACAGTTGCTACAGGACACGGCCCTTTACTAAAAGAGTATATTTCCGAATGGCTGGGACGCTATCAAAATTGGAGTTCAGAACAAGCTAAAACAGAGACATTAGTAGCTTTATTTTACGTTGAAGATTACGGGCATAACGAACATTTAGTGAGAGCGATCGCACATGGTATTGCCAAGACAGATGTAGCAGTAGAATTAGTAGCATTAAATAATGCCGAACCTCAAGAAGTCAGAGAATTAGTTGACCAAGCTGCTGGTTTAGTTATTGCAATGCCTCCCCAATCATCAGATATTCCTCAAGCAGCTTTAAAGACTATCTTAGCTGCTGCTCATAATAAACAAGCCATTGGTTTATTAGAGTCGGGAGGCGGAGAAGATGAACCTGTTTTTCCTTTACGAAACAAGTTTCAAGAATTGGGATTAATTGAAGCTTTTACGCCGATTTTAGTTAAAGAAGTTCCTACCCAAGTTACAGAACAATTGTGTGATGAAGCGGGGACAGATATGGGTCAATGGTTGAACCGCGATCGCACAATTAAACAAATCAAATCCATTGATAACGAATTAGAAAAATCCTTAGGGCGAATTAGCACGGGATTGTATATTATCACCTCTAAAAAAGGCGAAGTTCAAAGTGCAATGCTCGCTTCTTGGGTAACACAAGCAAGCTTGAATCCTTTAGGTGTAGCCATCGCCGTAGCCAAAGACCGGGCAATAGAATCATTAATGCACGTTGGCGATCGCTTTGTTCTAAATATTTTAGAAGAAGGCAGATATCAAGGATTAATGAAACATTTCCTCAAGCGTTTTGCTCCCGGTGCAGACCGCTTTGCAGGTATCAAAACCTATCCTGCTGCGACCAACGAATCTCCCATTTTAGCTGAAGCTTTAGCTTATCTCGAATGTGAAATCACCAGCCGTATGGACTGCGGCGACCATTGGGTAATTTATAGCACTGTCCAAACCGGCCGAGTCGCCAAAGTCAACGGACTAACCGCCGTCCATCACCGCAAAATTGGCAATCATTACTAAATTGGGCATGGGGCACGGGGCATTGGGCAAAACCCTTCGGGTAGGGAAAAGGTGAAAGGGAAAAGGGAAAAGGTAGGGTTTATTCCCTTTCCCCTTTGCCCCTTGCCCTTTGCCCCCCTGCCTCCCCTGCTCCTCCACTCACCCACTCCTCACTCACAAAAAGCCATGTATAAGCCTATCCAAGATAACCAAAATTCCAGCTATGAAATCCATCGGAAACACGTTGTTAAAACATTGGAATTAATTCAAGATTTGATTGTAATTTCTCTGTGCCTTGGTTTGTTTACCTTCATGGTAATTCAGGTGAGAGATATGTTTTTCTCCCTGCTGCCGCCACTAGATTTTCATGTTGTTACTGCCGATATTCTCTTTTTGCTCATCTTAGTTGAGTTATTTCGACTGCTGATTATTTACTTACAAGAACAACGAATATCTATTGGCGTAGCTGTTGAAGTCTCCATTGTTTCCGCTTTGCGAGAAGTAATTGTTAAAGGAGTTTTAGAAACTAATTGGAGTCAAATTTTAGCCACTTGTGCCTTTTTATTAGTTTTAGGAGTAATACTAGTTGTTCGAGTTTGGCTACCCCCCACCTTTGAAGGCATCGACCCCGAACAAGCAATATCTAAACGCTACAAAAATCGAATCAAATCCGAATTAATGGAGAGTAGGGAATAGAGAGTAGCAAGTATCCTGTGAGCTAGACCCTTGTCTCCTCTGCCCCCCTGCCCCTCTGCCCCATTCCCAAAGAGGTTACTATGTCTGCTAATACTTTAATTACCAGCCGTCCGAGAGATGTAAAGGTTGCTGAAATTGGTAAAGATACGCTGGTTTTGCAATCGCGGACTTGGGAGAGATTAAAATTTGAAGTTGAGTATTCCCGCCAACGGGGAACTACAGCAAATTCTTATCTCATTCAAGCTGATAAAAAAGCTTTAATCGATCCTCCTGGCGAATCTTTTACGGAAATTTATCTCCAAGAATTAGCACAACATCTAGATTTTGCTACCCTAGATTACATTGTTCTCGGTCATGTCAACCCCAACCGCAGAGCCACCTTACAAGTATTATTTTCTCAAGCTACTCAAGCTACTTTAATTTGTTCTCGCCCTGCTGCTAATGCTTTGAAAACAGCTTTTCCAGAATGGGAATCGCGCATTCAAGCTGTGCGTTCAGAGGATACTTTGGATTTAGGACAAGAGCATAATCTTACATTTATTACTGTACCAACTCCTCGGTGGGCAGATGGATTGTGTACTTATGATGCTGCTACCAAAATTCTCTACACAGACAAATTTTTTGGCGCTCATATTTGCGAAGATACCCTCTTCGATGAAGACTGGAAACGTTTAGATGCAGAACGTCACTACTATTTTGATTGTCTCCACGCACCCCAAGCCAAACAGGTTGAAGTTGCTTTAGAAAAGCTTTCAATTTTCCCGGCAAAATGTTATGCTCCTGCTCATGGTCCTGTTGTTCGTTACAGCCTCAGCCGATTTACTTTTGATTATCGTCAATGGTGCCAAAAACAAAAATTACAAGAATTGAGCATTGCTTTACTTTATGCCTCTGCTTATGGAAATACGGCAATTGTCGCTAATGCGATCGCTCAAGGTTTAATTGAAAATGGAGTCAATGTAGAGTCCATTAATTGCGAACTAGCTGAACCAGCTGAAATTACTCGCATTATTGAAGCTTGCGACGGATTTATTATTGGTTCGCCCACATTGGGCGGTCATGCACCAACCCAAATTCAAACAGCTTTAGGAATAGTTCTCGCCACAGCAGCTAAAACAAAATTAGCAGGAGTATTCGGTTCTTATGGCTGGAGTGGAGAGGCAATTGATTTACTTGAAAGTAAGCTCAAAGATGCCAATTATCTTTTAGGATTTGAAACAATTCGAGTCCGTTTTACTCCCACATCTGAAATTCTGCAACAGTGCAAAGAAGCAGGCGCTTCCTTTGCTCAAAACTTGAAGAAAACTAAAAAATTGCGGACAGCGCGTCAAGTTGTAACAGAAGCCAAAGTAGACCGCACCGAACAAGCCGTAGGTCGTATCATTGGTTCCTTGTGTGTTTTAACAACTCGTGACGAAGAAAGCCACAAAGGAGTTTTAACCTCTTGGGTTTCTCAAGCAACCTTCAATCCACCAGGAATTATGGTTGCCATTGCTGAAGAACAAAACGCAGATTTAATGTGTCATCCCGGCGATAAATTTGTCTTGAATATTCTCAAAGAAGGCAGAAATATTCGCCGCTATTTTTCCCGCAATAGCGTTTTAGGAAATAATCCCTTTCTCAATCTTTCCACACAAACTGCTGACAATGGTTGCCTAATTCTCACCGACGCATTGTCCTATTTAGAATGCACCGTACAAAATCAGATGAAATGTGGTGACAGATGGTTAATTTATGCCGTAGTCGATAAAGGTCAAGTCTTAGAAACCGATGGCTTAACCGCCCTAGAATACCGTAAATCCGGCAGCTATTATTAATTCGTAATTCGTAATTCGTAATTATTGAAAGCTGCATTTTTTTGGTGTTTATTTTTTTATCTGTTCTAAATTTTCTGAGCAAATTACAAATTTTAAAACTACCATGTCTACATTTGTTGCTGTCGATCGCATTGATAAAGTTTTTGAATTAACCGGCGGCGGTCAATATATTGCCCTCAAAGGAATTGACCTGCAAATCAAAAAAGGAGAATTTGTTTCTTTAATTGGTCACTCCGGTTGCGGCAAATCTACATTATTAAATATGATTGCAGGTCTAGATTTGCCCAGCGAAGGTGTTGTCACCTTAGAAGGACAAAGAATCAGCAGACCAGGCCCCGACAGAATGGTGGTTTTTCAAAACTATTCGCTATTACCTTGGCGGACAGTGAAAGAAAATATTGCCTTAGCTGTAGACTCAGTAATGAAAGGCGTACCCGCAGCCGAACGCAACGCTATTGTCGAAAAACACATAGACATGGTAGGCTTGCGTCCCCATGCTGACAAACAGCCAGGAATGTTATCTGGGGGACAAAAGCAACGTGTAGCGATCGCTCGTGCTTTAGCAATTCGCCCCAAGCTGCTACTATTAGATGAACCCTTCGGCGCATTAGATGCACTCACTCGCGGGAATTTGCAAGAACAACTCATGCAAATCTGCGAAGAAAATGAAGTTACTGCTGTCATGGTCACCCATGATGTAGACGAAGCAGTGCTATTATCTGACAGAATTGTGATGCTCACCAACGGCCCCGAATCAAAAATTGGTGACATTCTAGAAGTCGATATTCCCAGACCCCGCAAGCGCATGGAAGTTGTAGAACATCCCAGCTACTACAGCTTGCGGAGTGAGATGATTTACTTCCTCAACCAGCAAAAACGCATTAAGAAAATTCGCGCCAGAAAAACTGCCGACATTTCCCGCCACGGCTTAGAAAAAGTTAACTTAGAAATTGGCTTTTTACCCCTCACCGCTTGCGCCCCCTTAGCAGTTGCCAAAGAAAAAGGCTTCTTTACCAAGCATGGTTTAGATGAAGTTCATCTCGTGCGCGAAAGTAGCTGGCGGGGTATCGTTGACGGCATGACTGGCGGTTATTTAGATGCAGCGCAAATGCCTTCCGGGATGCCGATGTGGTTAACTTTGGGGGGACACAACAACCAACCATTGCCCGTTGTCACCGCCCTTACCATGACTCGCAACGGTAACGCCATTACCTTAGCAAAACGCTTTTACGACCAAGGCGTGCAAAGTTTATCAGACTTCAAGAGATACCTGCTGAGTACCCGCGAACAAAGGCACACAATGGGAGTAGTGCATCCCGCATCGATGCATAACTTACTCCTGCGCTACTGGTTAGCCGCTGGTGGAATAGACCCCGACGCCGATGTGGACATGAAGACAATTCCCCCAGCCCAGATGGTAGCCGACTTGCAAGCCGGCAGCATTGACGGTTACTGCGTCGGCGAACCTTGGAACTACCGCGCCGCCGCCGAAGGTGTTGGCTTTACCATCGCCACCGACTTAGAAGTTTGGCTAGGACACCCCGGTAAAGTTCTGGGAGTGCGTGAAGACTGGGCAGAAACTTATCCCAATACCCACATCGCCTTGACCAAAGCCTTGCTAGAAGCTTGTCAATACTGTGCAAATCCCGACAATGCCTTAGAAATTCGGCAAATTTTAGCAAGTCGAGATTATGTCAGCACCGATTTAGAATACATCCAACTTGAAGATCCAGATAGCCTCACCTGCGATATAAACCATCCCCTGCGAGACTACGCCCACCACCAATTTTATTCCGAGTCTGCTATTAACCGCCCCAGCCGCACCGAACAAATTTGGATTATGAGTCAATTAGCCCGTTGGGGCGACACTCCCTTCCCCAGAAATTGGGTGGAAGTTGTCGAACGCGTCTGTCGAGTCCGCGTTTTCAGTACCGCCGCACGAGAATTAGGCTTAGATATTAGCTATATTCGCCAACCCATCCAACTGTTTGATGGTACTCCCTTTAACGCCGACGATCCAATTGCCTATCTCAACAGCTTGAAAATCAAACGCGATTTCTCAGTCGCGGAAGTTATTCTTGATGCGCCAAGAAGAAAACTTGCTTCATAGAAGGCAGGGGGGCAGGGTAGGCAGGGGGAGAAAGAATTAATTTCCCAATCCCCAGTCCCCAATCCCCAGTCACCAGTCCCCAATCCCCAGTCCTTAATACCCAGTAACCAAATCACCATGCAAAACCGCAATTCAACAGTTACCGACATCAGAAAGCCACTAGGAAATACAGCCATCATCGGCCGTCCCTTTCTAGAAATCAAAGATGTTACCAAAGTCTATCCCACAAAAAAAGGCCCTTTCACCGTACTCGATGGCGTTAACCTCAACGTCGAACAAGGCGAATTTATCTGTGTAATCGGTCACTCTGGCTGTGGCAAATCCACGCTGTTAAATATGGTATCCGGTTTTAACTTTCCCACCTCGGGAGAAGTATTACTGGAAGGACAGCCCATTACCAAACCAGGACCGGACAGAATGGTTGTCTTCCAAAACTACGCTTTGCTACCTTGGCGGACTGCTTTCGACAATATTTACTTAGCTGTTAACGCCGTTTATCCTAATAAACCACAAGCTGAAAAAAGAGCGATTGTGCGCGACCATTTAGCAATGGTGGGACTGGCTGACGCGATGGAAAAGAAACCAACGCAGATGTCCGGCGGTATGAGACAAAGAGTTTCCATTGCCCGCGCTTTGGCAATTCGTCCCAAAGTCCTAATTTTAGACGAACCTTTCGGGGCGCTGGATGCTATCACCAAAGAAGAGTTACAAGAAGAACTGCTGAAAATTTGGAATGAAAACCGCTGCACAGTGTTGATGATCACCCACGACATCGATGAAGCCCTATTTTTAGCAGACAAGTTGGTGATGATGACCAACGGCCCACATGCAAAGATTGGCGAAGTTATGGAAATTCCTTTTCCTCGTCCCCGCGATCGCGCCCGGATCATGGAAGATCCACAATATTACCAACTGCGTAACTATGCCCTAGACTTCCTCTTTAACCGTTTCGCCCATGATGATGTTGGTTAACTTGAATTTTGACAGACGCCTGCTCCCTGCAACCTACGGTGTACAGGCGAATACAGGATATTTTGTGTAAATCAAGTTACAGGTGGGGGGACAATATGTTTGCCCCTACGACTGATACCATTTCACGAAATTATTGATACAAATCATTTTTCTTGCTCCCCCTGCTTCCCCTGTTTGCCTAAATGTATCAATCTTAAGGTGAAACGGTATTACAGGGAAAGCGGAAACTCTTCCAGGGACGACAGTTTTGTAGGCTGCGTTATGGACGCAAGTCCTAACGCACCGAACATCATTGACGGTGCCGTACCAATACGGTTCGGATAAGCATTTTGAACTCAGAATTGGGTTTGGGGAAAAGGTTAAAGGGTAAGGGTTAAAGGTTTTTTCTTTCCCTTTCCCCCTTTCCCTTTCCCCTTTAACCGAACCGTATTGGGTGCCGTACTTTCGCCGATAACGCACCCTAGCAAACTCAAATTTGTTGTGCTAATGGTTTTTCGACTTGTGTGTACACTGTAGTTGCCACAGGGGAACAAAACTATAGTCGTTGCTGATGGTGGCGAGGCAGCTAAAATCTGTATTGACAAATATCAGTAGGGGAGCCAGCCGCGTGGGCGGGTTTCCCGACTTGAGCGGACTGGCGTTGCGTTACGCCTGAGGGTACGGCACTAGTTAACAATTTGGGTGCGTTAGGCTAAGCCATAACACACGCTACAGCTACTTAGATTTTTTCATAAATCAAATCGGACTCCTATAGTTGGCGGATGATGACATCTCGATATTCTTTATCAAACTCAGTTTTTCTCGTTGAGACTGCTCCTGCGATGTTTGGGAATACTCAATAATTTTTTCTAGTCGCTGCAAACTTTCTGTAGTTGCAGCAAGTGTAAAATCTTTCAATTGCGGTGCTACTTCGATGATGCCTCTGCTTACTTCTTCTAACATCCGCTCATAGAGGGCAGTTTCATTGCGGTTAAGGTGTTTGCAAGCCTCTGGATAAGCATTGCGAAGATTTACCGTTAAGGATTTTACATCCAAACTCAAACTCATCAGCAACTCACTCGTTACCTCGGCCCTACGCAATGTTTCCGCAATTTCAAGTTGAACCGCCGTGCGGCTGTCTTGGCTGATGCTTGCAGCTTCCAGGTCGAAAATGGGCTGCATCTTTTCTACTATCTGCTTGGCAATTCTTTCAATACTTCTTTGTGTCTTTTCTTGGTTGCTAGGGTTAGAAATAAAATTTTTAAGCTTGTCTAGTATATTTTCTTCAACTACCTTCTCTAATGAGCGATTTTTCAGGTAAGTAGAAATTATTATCTTTGCTATTGCAGGGCAGACAAGGGAAACAAGCGATCGCACAACAGCCATGAGTATAATTACAAGATATTATTTAATTTTCAATGTAATTTATACAAATCACAGTTAAACGTTTTTCGTCATAACTTAAGGATAAATTAAGCAATACGAGGGAGACTGGGGACTGGGGAATAGTTAAGAACTGTTGCCTAATCAATAAAGTCTAATTTAATAAGCGATCGGGCATATTGCTTGCTGAATTTACCGAAATGAGAAAGCAATATGCCTTTTTGCTTGCGGAAAACACCAAAATTAGAAAGCGATCGGGCAAAATGAAAAAGCAATATGCCTTTTTGCTTGCGGAAAACACCAAAATTAGAAAGCGATCGGGCAAAATGAGAAAGCAATATGTCCGATCGCTTACTCATTTCAGTAGAACGCGCACTCATTTCACTAGATTATGTAAATAAAAAGAGCGATCGCTTACTCATTTCAGTAGATTTCGCAAGCAAAAAGAGCGATCGCTTAGTTATTCTAAGCCCAAGTGATTTTGCAAAGCTTGACGCATTACGTCTACAGGCACATTTTCCCGTTGTAACCAGATTTTTAAAGCTGCTACTCCTTGTTGCACTAGCATTTCTAAGCCATCAATAGCAATTGCCCCTTGTTTTTGGGCATGTTGAAGAAATTGTGTCGGTTTAGGAATATATATTAAATCATAGGCGATCGCATCTTGCGGTAAATCCTTGAGATCCTCTGCACTCAAAGGTGACTCATCCACCTTGGGATACATGCCAATGGGAGTTGTGTTTACCAGCAGGTTTGCTTGGGGAATCAATTTTGCTAGTTCATCCCATGTACCGACTTGCAAATTCTCTTCTATAGGTGAATTACTCCAACTATCGCAAAATGCTTGTAATTTCTGCACATTGCGCCCCAACACATAAATTTTGGCAAAACCCAATTGGTGACAACCTGCGACAACAGCCCTCGCTGCACCACCATTGCCTAAAATCACCGCTACCTTCTGACTCCAATCTTGCTGATATGTTGTTTGTAGAGGAGCGATAAATCCTTCTATATCTGTATTTGTCCCTACCCATTTATGATTTTGGCGGCTAACAGTATTAACTGCACCTATAGCTTGGGCAATGGGAGTAATTTCTGACAGTAAAGGCATAATTGCCTGCTTGTGAGGAATCGTCACGCTAAAGCCGACAACCCCAACAGCAGCAAAACCTGCGATCGCAACTTCTAAATTCTCTGATTCTATAGGAAAGGGCAGATAAACATAATCTAATCCCAATTGAGCGATCGCTGCATTATGCATCACCGGCGACAGCGAATGTTCCACCGGATGTCCAATAACCCCTAATAGTTTAGTCTTACCTGTAATTAATACTTTAGTCATTTGTCAGTTGTCAGTTGTCAGTTGTCAGTTGTCAGGAGTGAAGAAATGTCTCCCTCATCCCCTCATCCCCACGTCCTCGGCTCCCCTGCCTCTCTGCTCTACAATTATTAAAGGCTCCTTAACATTTCTTTGAATCATGCAGGCAACTACAGCCCCCTCTACAACTCCAATTCCTGGAAAATATTGGCAGTGGCGAGGGCACAACGTTTACTATGTGCGTGCGGGAGAGAAACAACCGCAACGTCCACCCTTGCTTTTAGTACACGGGTTTGGTGCTTCCACAGACCACTGGCGCAAGAATATCACAGGACTGTATCAAGATTTTGAAGTATTTGCGATCGACCTTTTAGGATTTGGGCGATCGGCAAAACCTAAATTGCAGTATGGTGGAGACTTGTGGCGCGACCAACTTCATGATTTTATCAGTGAAGTGATTGGTCAAAAAGCAGTATTAGCAGGTAACTCTCTTGGTGGTTATGCTTGCTTGTGTGTTGCTGCACAACGTCCTGACAGTGCAGCTGGTTTAGTCTTACTCAATAGCGCTGGCCCTTTTAGCCAAAGCCAACCCACAGCTGAACCTGAAGCTTTACAAACACAAATTCAGCCCCCCAAACAACCCTCTCCTTTGGAAAATTTACTGGGTGATTCGCTCAAGTGGATTCTTCAACAACCTTTAGCCCAGTTTTTATTATTTCAATACGTGCGACAACGTTGGGTGATTCGCCAAACTCTAGAGAAAGTTTATCTTGACAAGAGTGCAATTACTGAGCAATTAGTAGAAGAAATTTATCGCCCTGCTTACGATCCCGGTGCTTTGGATGTGTTTGTTTCAGTCTTTAGTACTCCTCAAGGGGAAAAAGTTGATGTGCTATTAAAGCAATTAACTTGCTCTCTATTATTGTTGTGGGGCGAAGCCGATCCTTGGATGAATGCTAGAGAACGTTCCCAAAAGTTTCGGCAATATTATCCTGAACTTACAGAACATTTTTTCAGGGCAGGTCATTGTCCTCATGATGAAGTACCACAACATATAAATCCACTTTTACGCGACTGGATTTTATCTATTTCGCAGTAAGATAAAATTTGCTATCTGTTCAAGTAATGGTAAGGAAACATGCTTCCTTACCATTATTTTATTTAAGAATGTATGATTTAACTTCTTGCTCTATTTGTTCGCTAATAATCTCAGTTCCCATACCCGGACGATCGAGATTAACCCTGATAAAATTTGTCTTGTCTGCTTCTGTAAACTTTTTATCATTATTTGAGTCTTTGAGAATTTTGAGAAAAATCGCATTTTGACTCGGAATCACAACCCAATTTATGACTTGGCTATTGTTTGGCGTAATTTGTTGGAGATTCTTGCCTGACAAATCAGAAAGATAGGCAATAACGGCATCTTCTGAGTTGAGTTTTTTATCTTCGTTTGTATCTCGATCGAGGATTCTATATAACCAAAATCTTGGGAGCGGTTTAACTGCTGCTTTGGTTTCTAATAAATCAAAGGAATTTATAATGGCTTTTTTATTTAATAAAAGATGCGTTTCCCCATCTTGCTTATGATAAAATATGATATTATGTAAAAGATTTTCTCTTTTATAAGAGCGCGAATAATCCAAATTAATTCCTTTATCTAGATTCTGCTCTATAATATTTACTGGAATCATCAGGTAATCTGATTGTTCTTTAATGATTAACTCACCGTAGATAACATTTGGTTGTGTCTTCTGTTGGTCGGCAGCTTTTACCTGCTCTGTTTTTCTGGTAGCGATTGATTCACAAGAAAAACAAAGAGTAGCTATTATCATAGCTGTAGATATTTTGCTCAAACATCTATAATTATTCATGAAATTTTTCCAGCAGAGTATAGGGTATGTTGCTGTCCTATTTTATTCGCTGCTGAAAAAGTAGCCAGAGTCAAACTCTTTGGGGAATTACAAATTACAAATATAAGACCCCATAAGTAAAACCAGGGGCTGAAAAATTGGCGTTGCTGAATAGAAGTACGAAATTCAAAAAATAGTATCTTAAAACTTTTATTCTCTACGTCTCTGCGTAACGGACACTTTCATGCAGAGGGCAGAAGCGAAAAGGGTTTGAGTTGAGTTTACTTTTTGTTACATAATTCTCTTGGGAGCATCCCACTTTTTTGCATGTCATTGCGAGCGTTCGCGCAGCGTCTCCGACAGGAGAAGCGAAGCAATCGCCAAATCCTTTAACTACGAGCGAGTCCATGCGATTGCTACTCTGCTAGAAGGCTCTGCCTACGTCATTCCTCCTGTCTACGAGACGCTACACGAACACAATGACAGCTATTCTCTCATTAAAAAATAAAAACTGGGATGTACCCGTTCTGTTTATTTATGCCTTTTGACTTCTCATTGCTAATGAGAAAAACCACTATATAACTTAAAAACCTGGTGCAGATTGACCAGGTTTTTTAAAATTCACAGGTTTCAAATTGTTAAACTTGCTAAATTAACTGAGGAATTCAACAACTAAGGTGGACATAACAACTAGCAAACTCAGCATTCATTGTTTTTCCGCTTTGGGATTTGGCTTTGCCTTGTAATTTTGGCTTTTACCACTTCATCATTGATATGCTGAAACTTGCTTGGGCTATTGACGGGAGACACCTAGTCATTTGCCCATTTAGTTTGGTTTTGCTTTGTCTGGTGTCTTATTGACTAAGTTAACACTCACATGATAAAGAATATCCACTTGTTTACCAAAGTTGATGTTTTGTTGTATTTTGCAATCTATATGCGAATTTTTTGTAAAATACCAAAATCTAGATTTCTAAGCCTTTTGCAAACATAGTTTGGAGGACAGTCGAGAGATGAATATGCCTAGCTAATCTGTATTGCGATCGCTAGCGCTATATTGTCAAAAAATTAGCTACATTGTGTTCATCTGCCGTCTAAACATAGCTGAATAAAAGTATAAATAATCGCATAAGCTTTCTTCTATGTACGGTTAAATTAATTAAATAAAAATTCTATAAGCAATGTATGACAATTGTTTCAAGGCTAAAAGAAATTGTCAAGGCGAATTTATAGCTTTTTGTCAACGATGTCGTTTCTACCTAAACTAGAAAGACTACATCCAGCTAATCCTAATAACCTAAAGGTTGACACAAACAAATAATTTGGAGAAATCTCACACAGAAGTTGAGCCAATAAAGAATGACTATAGACGAAGTCGTATTGCTACTAAAAGCCAGCCAAGTAAATGGTTTGACGACACTCCAAGAGATGGTATTGCGCTCTGCGTGGGAGGGAAAAACTTATACAAGTATAGCGGTTGAAGCACACTACGGTGAAGAACGTGTCAGGAAAGTTGCTGCTAATTTATGGCAATTGCTGAGCAATTTTTGGCGGGAACCAATTCATAAATCCAATTTTCGCTCCTCTTTGGAACCTCGCCGTCTAAGCAAAATGCATCAACAGTTAATTAAGGAATTTAATCAGGTAGCCACTGCCATATCTCTAGAACTTCCCTGTGGACCTGTATCTTTTAGCTCCAGATTCTACATTTCTCGTCCACCAGTTGAGGAACTTGCCTACGCAGAAATAGCTAAACCTGGAAGTGTCATCTGTATCAGAGCTAGTAAGAAGATGGGGAAAAGCTCCTTGATGCTCAGGATGCTCGCACATGCTGCTAATCAAGGTTTTCGCACCGTCAGTTTAGACTTTCGACAAGCAGACAAAGCAGTCTTTGCTAGCTTGGATAAATTTTTGCGTTGGTTGTGTGCCAATGTCAGTCGGGAGTTACAGCTAGAACCAAAACTCGATGATTATTGGAATCAGGATATGGGTAGCAAAGTCAGCTGTTCTATGTATTTCCAGAATTATTTACTGCCTGCCTTAGCAAGTCCGCTTGTTTTGGTATTGAACGAAGTCGATTGGGTGTTTGAGTATTCGGAAATAGCTGGGGAATTTCTGCTATTGGTGCGTTCTTGGTACGAGCAAGCTAAACGCGTGGAGATTTTGCAAAAACTCCGCCTTGTCCTTGTTTTCTCGAAGGAAATTTTTGTTCCCTTAAAATTAACTCAATCCCCATTTCATATCGGTTTAGCAATTAACTTACCGCCATTCACAACAGAGCAAGTGCAGGAATTGGCACAACGTCACGGACTCGATTGGACAGATAGTAAGAATGCTTTGAGTTTGATGGCAATGGTAGGGGGACATCCTTACTTAGTACGACTAGCTTTGTATCATCTTGTGGGTAAGGGTGGGTTAGAAGGGGATCTACATCAGCTATTACAACAAGCACTAACAACAGCAGGAATTTATCAAGAGTATTTAAGTCAGTATGTATTAGCACTCCAAGAGCAGCCAGAATTGGGAGATGCTTTCTATGAGGTGATTACTGCTAAAGACCCTGTGAAATTAGAGCTAGCCATAGCATATAGATTACAGAGTATGGGACTAGTTAACCTGGAAGGCGATCGCGCTTATCCGGCATGTGAGTTATATCGTTTGTATTTTCGGGATCGACTCAACAACACTGAGAATTTTAGACATGTTCGCATTGAAGAGTTAGCAAAAGAAAATCAATTGTTGCGTGACCTTTATAGCTTAGATGAACTGACTCAATTAGCTAATCGTCGCTACTTTCACATCTACCTACAAGCAGAGTGGCAAAGATTGGTTCGTGAGAATGCCATGCATACACAAATCTCCGAGAAGCTTCACTTTGATAGTTTATGCGATCGCACTCCTTTATCATTGATTTTATGCAACATTGACTATTTTAAAATTTATAACAAAATATATAGTTATGACGCAGGAGATGATTGTTTGCGACAAATTGCCAACACTATTATTAACTGCGTGAAGCATCCTGGTAATAACAACTTTACTTACCAAGCTCATAGTAAATATTCTCGAAATGAATTCAGTTCGGTGTTGGTAGCTCGTTACAGTGGTGAAGAATTTGCTGTTCTCATCCAGATAGATGCCGCTGCTGCTGTGTCTCTTGCCGAACACATTCGAGAGCAAGTCAAAGCCTTGTTAATTAAGTGTGAGTATCCTGGAATCGATGGACTTCCGGCTAATGTTTTAACTGTCAGTTTAGGTGTTGCTAGTATAATTCCCAATGCAGAAAATGAATTAAATACTCTGATAAGTGCCGCTGAGCAAGCACTCTACCAAGCAAAAAGAAAAGGGCGCGATCGCGTTGTCTTCAGCTAACCTGTAGAGGCGATCGCCTTTCATCCCTGTCAGTATCTACATTCACTTGTGCATAGGTTTATCTGACAAGTCTGAATTAAGAGGTATACAGATTTGATGTTATGAGTCGATCTCAATCGTCATCATTTCTTCTTGATTTCTTCCAAGGACCCCAGATTGCGAGAGTAATACCAGGACTTTGGATGTTGACGAACAAAACTGTACCATCAGGTGAGAAGGTAGCGCCAGCAAACTCACCACTTTGGAGGGCATTACGTGCAAATTTGTAGACTTCACCACTGGGGGTAATACCGATCAAGAAATTGTCTCCATCTCCGTCCTCGCAGAGAATGAGATCGTCAAAAGGTGCCACAACTAAGTTATCGGGCATATCGAGTTCATCTTTAGATTGAGACTCTACAAACAGTTCAATTGTCTCTTGACCCGGAGTGTAACGCCAAACTTGGCCGCCCCCCACAGGGCCGCCACTCGTAGCGCAAAAGTAAAATTCACTTTTGCCATTCTCCTTAGTGTAGTAAATGCCTTCCCCACGGATAAATTGAGCTGCACCTAATTTGTAACCTTCTACTCTGACAGTATCTCCAGTAGTTGGGTTTGGCTCAGTAATTGTCACCCAATCTACACGAAACTTCTGCCCCACATTAAATTTAATAGGATTATTCAAGGCATTTGAAGTGTTGACCCCAGGTCTATCTATAATCCTCAGAGCTTGAAGAATACCTCCTTCTGCTAACTTGCCAGGCACGTTCGGGATAAAACGGTAGAAGAGGCTATCTCCTCTATCTTCAGTTTGATAGACAATTCCAGTTTTGGGGTCTACAGCAACAGCTTCATGATTAAAGCGTCCCATAGCAACTAGAGCCACTGGATCTACAGCAGAGGTGTCACTAGATGGAACCTCAAAGTTATAACCGTGTAACTTCGTGACTCCATTAGTTGCAGACGGTCTAGTTGTATCTTCTTCACAACTAATCCATGAATCCCAGGGAGTTGGGCCACCTGCACAGTTACGAATGGTTCCACTTAGAGAAGTGAAGTGTTTGATTAGCTGAGGCTCATCATCAAGATCGACAAGCAGAGTTGTAGTGCCACCTTTAGCAATGGGATCGTAAGGATTCGGCCCTTGTACTCGCGAACCAGTCGAACCAGTACCAAGCTCGTGATTGCGAACTAGGAGTACTGAATTCTTGCGATCGCGACCCTTAAGATCAGGATAATTTTTGGGAACAGGAAAAGCCGCCATGCCATCATGAGCGCCCGGTACTAGGGTGCCATCATCCATGAGTTCGCCTGTGCGAGAGAAAGCTCGATACTGAAATCCCTCTGGTAAGTCTAACAAGCCATTAGGATCTGGTAAAAGCGGGCCGTATCCTCTACCAAACACAGATTTACCATTGGCTTTCCTTGCATAAAGCGCTTCTAAAGGAGACACCATGAAAGTACCAGCAGCACTTGCACCTGCTAATGCAAAGAATTTACGTCGCGATAAACTCATGAGAATGTTTTAGTTACTTGGAATGCTGAGGAAAAAATAGTTCGTTTTGATTAAGTTTTGGTAATGCTTTATTTAACTTAGAGTTAGTGAATTAAAGATAAATTTTTTAAAGTTTTTAAAAAAATGTAGATTTTATAGTGATAGTGCTTTGGTTCAGATAAGCCCATAGGCTTTGCCTATAGCTATATAAAAAAGCCTATAAACTTAGTTTTAGTAGTTTTGTCTTACTTTTTATAGCAATCGCTACTGTTATGCGATCGGTGTTTGAGGCTCACATTGTGTAGACGCTTAAAAGGCAGCTTGTCGCAGACATCACTACATCATGAAAATATTTAAAATTCTTGTACGATAAGGATTAAAGTTAGTAGGAATTTTTTATTGCTTTGCCTATAAAGTACAAGCTCCTGCACAAGACTTCGGTTGACAGCCACTGTTGTTTCTGAACTTGGAGCAATTTTAGGACTTTTAATAGCTGGTTCTTTGAGTAGATTCCTAAAGAAAAAGCCAGCATCTACTTAAACAGTAAACCTGAAGAGTCGAAGCTAGCTTAACTTGTACTGTAATTGATCGCTATTTTAGCTCTAATGACCAAGCAATTTGAAGGGCTAGAACTCCCTAAAATTTGTAGGGGACGTATTTGTATTACGTTCCCTCTTATTTGATTAGATTAAATTTTTTCATTAAGTTTTAGTAAACTTGCTAAAAAGATACCGTGAATCTGCGTATGTCAGCAAAAATTTAAGTATGCGTAAGGATATCTTTTTACAAAGATGCAATAAAGAGAGTTTGATTGAAGACAATCAACTCCTAGATCCTAGTAGCAAAAAATAGTTAACAAATACGCAAAGGTATAAAAAATCATGAAAACAACCTTGGCAATATTAGTTGCTTCCTCTACGCTGACTGCTGGTGTCGCGATGATGGCAACACCCACTGCTATGCCTGCTCAAGCATTTCAAATATCTATCGGCCCAGACTATGGCAGTACTGGGGATACAGGCGCTTCAGCGTTGTTAGATTTTAATTTCTCTCAATCTGGCGATCGCGTCCAGCTAGATCTAGGTATCGAGAATACAACTAACGGAACTAAAGGTCTAGGAGCAACAGCAGCTACTTTAATTGGAGTGGCATACGAGGGGCCTGAAATCGATCCTGATGATATAAGCCTGGCTAGTTACGACAAGTTATCCAGCAACTTTAGCAAATTGTGGAACATTGATGGCGAACCCCCTAATCTTGCTATTCCTGTTTTACAGGGTCTTGGTGTCTTCGATATTGCGTTTAGCCTTGAACGCGAAAACTTTGATGTTGGCAGTGCCGATGGAGGTTTAGAAGCTGGCGAATCCACAGCTGTCCGCTTTCTGTTTAACACTGACTACGCTGCTGACGATCTTTCAGATGCACTTGAGGCCGCAATTAAAAACAACACTGTAGCGATCGCAGGTCGCTTCGAGCAAGTGAATGCTGGCGGGGGAAGTGATAATGTTCTGGGAGGCATTCCAGCAAACAACTCAGTACCTGAACCAACTACTATGGCAGCATCAATTTTAGCTCTCGGCGGACTTGGGTTCTTGAAGAAGAAATTTAAGCAGAAACAAGCAGTTTAGATTTTGATGACTGATAACTGTAGAAGCACAAGGCCTTGTGCCCCTACTGACAGCTATCAGTTGTCAGTATTTCCTCTTCTGCCAAGCCGCTTGACAGCAGTTGCTACAAAGGCGAGAGCCACCGCTTCACCTTCTGCCATCTTCACTTAACGTATAGCAACCCAACTGTAAATAGGTACACCTTGCCCACCTATAAAAATTGTTTTATGATAGGGCGGCTCTAAATATGGTGAACCTTATTGGGGCGGCTCTGGATGTGAAGTTGTGGTCTCCCAATAGCGTCTTTGCCAAAAAGCAGTTTACACAGTCATTACCACACAGTTTTGCAAAAATCGGCACGGATTGTAGGGGTCGTAACACATCATATTGAGAATTTCGTGTACTTTAGTTTTGATTTCACATCCTTTGTTTTAATTTTTATGTTAAATTTAAAATCTTTTTTATAATCAATACAGCAATCTTTGTATCTCCCAAAGGTTCTTATTTATCCTTAATAAGTGGTAATATTTTTTTAAGAATGCCGAGGATTCTTGTCATAGACGATGACCCAGCAATTTCAGAACTAGTTGCCGTCAACTTGGAAATGGCTGGCTACGATGTCAGCCAAGCTGAAGATGGTATCAAAGGTCAGGCTCTGGCACTCCAGCTACAACCAGACTTGATTATGCTTGACCTGATGTTACCGAGAGTTGATGGATTTACAGTTTGCCAACGCCTACGTCGGGATGAACGCACAGCTGAGATTCCCGTGCTAATGTTGACGGCTTTAAGCCAAACTCAGGATAAGGTAGAAGGCTTCAATGCTGGTGCAGACGACTACCTCACCAAGCCCTTTGAAGTCGAAGAAATGCTAGCGCGGGTGCGGGCATTATTGCGGCGTACTGACCGCATTCCCCAAGCAGCGAAGCACAGTGAAATTCTTAACTATGGGCCGCTGACCCTCGTTCCCGAAAGGTTTGAGGCAATATGGTTCGGTGAGACTGTGAAACTGACTCACTTGGAATTTGAGCTACTTCACTGTTTGCTGCAACGCCACGGCCA
This sequence comes from Nostoc minutum NIES-26, assembly GCA_003326215.1. Lineage (GTDB taxonomy): Bacteria > Cyanobacteriota > Cyanobacteriia > Cyanobacteriales > Nostocaceae > Dendronalium > Dendronalium minutum. The sequence continues at coordinate 74,306 of LXQD01000295.1, forward strand.
GACCGTTTCCCCCAGCGAAATCCTCAGAGAAGTTTGGGGTTACGATCCAGATGATGACATTGAAACAATTCGAGTGCATATCCGCCACTTGAGAACCAAGCTAGAACCAGATCCCCGACACCCTCGCTATATCAAGACAGTGTATGGTGCAGGATACTGCCTAGAATTACCCAGCGTTCCTCCATCAGCTGAGGGGGTTTCAACATCAACAGTTGAGTGAAATCTCGCTAAATTCGTTGACTTGGTGCTAGAGTTCATAAGTCCGTATCGTCATGTGTCATGCTGAGCGAAATGTAGTGTAGCAAAAACATCAGGGTAGATTCTACCCTACTCTACGAAAAGCCGCCTCTGGATATTTATGAGAAGCTACACTCCGCTTGGCTGTTTAACCTGTAAGGATACCCTACTCTACGAGAAGATGCTGTTTGAGTGTCTACAGGAACGCCTAGAGAATGACGTGCATACCGCTACGAATGAATGCAAAACTGTACTAAGAGACGAATTGGCACTCTCGTTCAGAGAGTGCCAATAGGGGCTAGTACTGAAGAAATTGTTTTCCAGTACCAACGGTATATGAAACGATCGCCCCAACTGGTTGTTAACTTTTTTCTCTTGCATTAAAACCGAATACAATTCCTCTTGAAGGGTGCTACCAATATTTATTTCTAAAAATACTGGTTTTGAACCAAAAGGTAAGTTTTTTACAATGTATCGATGATTTTGATGTAATTTATCGCTTTTTGCGCCACACTGAGGACAAATTTGTGCAAATCTATAAATATTTATACTTTTGAAATCGCTAACTATACTACATTTCTCTAATAGGTAAAGACTACAGAGGAGAAGAGGAGTAAATTAATCCCAAATTCATAATTTTGAATTTTGAATTATCTACTCACCGTCTCCTCTGGTACAATCACTTCGTCCGATTTTACTCCTGTTAGGGAGCTAAAGCATTACCACGAATTAGACTACCAAGAGTCTTGGCAGTAATCTTCAATTGAGTAATGGGGTTGGCGGGGACAACTGTCTTATACAGATAGCTATCAAATGTTAGCTTCTGGACATCAAGATCGGCGCACATCTCTACAAAGGCCTCGCGGGTAGCATCGGAACGATAGAACACACTCTGCAAAATGTCTAATACCTTGTAGGTGAGTCCGTATTTTTTATCCCAACGCTTCAGGTAAATCTTGAGGTCGTCTTCTGTAGGAATGCGGCTACCACCGTTAGACATTTCCACAATAGTTTCGGCACACATTCGCCCAGACTTAGCAGCAAAGTAAATTCCTTCACCAGAAGATTTGGTAACATAGCCAGCAGCATCTCCTATCAAAGCTATGCGACCGACAACTCGGCGAGGACGGGGATGTTCGGGAATGGGGTGTGCTTCTACTTTGATGATTTTACCGCCTGCCAACTTTTGGGAAGCACGGGCGCGGATACCAGCTTGCAACTGTTTGATACTAGCTTTATGGACGTGCATTGTGCCAGTACCTACAGCTACGTGATCGTATTTGGGGAAAACCCAAGCGTAGAAGTCGGTGGAAACGTCATTGCCGACGTACATTTCGGCAAGGTCGTTGTAATACGCCATTTTGTCTTCGGGTAGACGAATTCGCTCTTGGAAAGCGATCGCATAATTATAATCCCCAGCATCCATTTCTTTGGCAATGCGGGAATTAGCCCCATCCGCCCCAATAATTAAATCCACTTTCAGGGTCTTAGTAATACCCTGTGCGCCACCTTCTGTGTGGTCAACGTAATGGATCGTATAAGGGTCGGTGTTGTTTGTCGGTATATCGAGTTTATGAACGGTGGCATTTATTAAAGTTGCGCCTAATTTTGCCGCGCGATCGCGCAAGAAGCCATCTAGCACTTCACGGCGGCACATTCCTATATATTCTTCTTTGTTTACCAGATTGATATCAACCTCACGATTGGAAGGCGAAATCATTTTCATCTTCCGTACCTGGCGGTCAATAATCTCTGGTGGCAAGTCAAACTCACTCACCATACACAGGGGAATCGCTCCCCCGCAGGGCTTAGCATTGTCTAGCTTGCGTTCAAACAGGTAGGTTTCAATCCCAGCTTTTGCCAGTGTTTCAGCGGCAGATGAACCAGCAGGGCCTGACCCAACAACAGCAACCCGTAGTGTCAAAGGTCTTCTCCCAATCTTGACATTTACCGAAAGCATCGTATCACGGTCTTTTGACTGATTTCGCGCTCTACCTTCAGGTTTTGAGTGAAATGCAATATTCCTTAATCTTTCGATACGATTGGGGGCTGGGTATTAGGGATTAGGTATTGAGTACTGGGTAATGGGTATTAGGTATTAAATAGTAGCTATTGGGAAGAATAAAGAGTATTACTTAGTCCCCAGTCCCCATTCCCTAACCCCCTACATGGAAATTTCTTTACTCGACTCTATTACTAGACAAGTCAGCATCATTGCAATTAGGGGATATCAAAAACACATCTCTCCTCATAAAGGCTTTGCCTGCGCCCACCGAGTATTGTATGGTGGCGAATCTTGCTCACAGTACATCAAGCGCGCGATCGCACAGGAAGGGTTAATTGCTGCCGTGTCTAAGTCTCGCGTACGATTTCAAGCTTGTAAACAAGCTAACCAAGTCTTAATGTCAGAGGAGGATGACACAGAATCAACAGAGGAAGAGGCATCAAACCAGCAAAGACCCAAAAAAGTACCAGGTAAAGCTACTCAATCTTCATCTATCAGCAATAACAGTGGCGATAATACCTATTGTCCTGATTGTGCCGATTTTAGCTGCAATTGTATCGAGATAGTCAATGTAATTCCTGATTGTGGTTCTTTAGATTGTGGATCTACCGATTGTAATTTTCTAGATTGTGGTAGTGCTGATTGTAACTTCCTTGATTGTGGCAGTTGTGGTAATTAAATCTTTAAATTCAAAACTATTTCGTATATGGTATAAATAAAACACGGTAAACCTAGCAATAAGCCGTATTTAAAATTGCAGAGGTACAGCAGCAGTGGGTATTGTAGTTGATAATATATCCAAGCAGTTCGGGAGTTTTAAAGCAGTCGATCGCGTGAGCCTGGAAATTAAGAGTGGTTCATTGGTTGCGTTGCTTGGCCCATCAGGCTCTGGTAAATCCACTCTGCTAAGATTAATAGCAGGTTTGGAGATGCCAGATAGTGGCAGAATCTTGCTCACAGGTAAGGATGCTACATATCAAAGCGTACAAGAGCGGAATATTGGGTTTGTGTTTCAGCATTATGCCCTATTCAAGCATCTGACTGTGCGGCAGAATATTGCCTTTGGTCTAGAAATTCGCAAAGCACCAGCGAAGAAAATTAAGGGACGGGTTGAACAGTTGTTGGAATTGGTGCAATTAACTGGATTAGGCGATCGCTATCCATCACAACTTTCTGGCGGACAAAGACAACGGGTAGCCTTAGCAAGGTCATTAGCTGTAGAACCAGATGTTTTATTACTAGATGAACCGTTTGGGGCACTTGATGCGAAAGTCCGCAAAGACTTACGAGCATGGTTACGCCGCCTCCATGATGAAGTTCATGTTACCACAGTTTTTGTCACCCACGACCAAGAAGAAGCAATGGAAGTCTCTGATGAAGTTGTGGTGATGAATAAAGGATGCGTAGAACAGGTGGGGACACCGGCAGAAATTTACGACAATCCGGCCACGGCATTTGTCATGAGTTTTATCGGCCCGGTGAATGTTTTGCCCAATACGGCGAAAATTTTTCAAGGCAGTGGGTTTGAAGCTGCACATCCGCAAGTATTTTTGCGTCCGCAAGATGTGATCGTGGAAAAGTATGCTGAGGGCGCGACAGCACCAGCTAGAGTGAGTCGGCTAATACATTTAGGTTGGGAAATTCAGCTGGAATTAACTTTAGATGATGGGCAAGTAGTGACAGCGAATTTAACACGCGATCGCTTTAATGAGTTACAGTTAGAACCACAACAGCGCGTGTTTGTCAGACCAAAGGATGCGAAATCTTTCCCTCTGTATTATTCAATTTAAATAGCGAGTGAATTGAAGGGTGAAGTCTGAAGTCTAAATGATTAAATGATTTAATTTATAACTAGTGAGGAATTGTAGATACATGCCTCACTTCATCCTTCATTACTTTACACTTGGTAACTTCTTTTGGGAGTTATTTATATCCTGCATAAAGTACTAAAACTCGTCCGTTGGCAGAAACTCTGTTAGGAACATTGGCTCGTATTAGCTCTTTTGTCTGGTTGCCGCGTGTTTCTTCAACCCAGGTTTGAAAACCTTGCCCAGCGAAATTAGCCTCGGCGACACCAGCAAAAGAAGCAGAAGCATTAATGATACGAAAGAGCGGATTTCGTCTCTGTTTTCCGTTAGCATAAACATGTCCGCCAAGAAGTTCGGTGAAGCCGCCATTACTGGTTTCAATTTTTGTGCTGCCTACTTCTTCTGTCTTCAAGCCGAGAATCCAAAGCTTAGCACCCTTATTGACTATGCCAGTCACTGAGGGATTTTCAGGATTAATCTGTCGCGCCCAAATACTTTGTTTGGGGTTGAGAAATTTTACTCCCGCCATCACAGCGTCCTCAATGAAAAGATCCCCAGTGCCACTACTTTCCAGATTCAGGTGTTCGATGTCCCGAAAGACCACAGTTCGATTAGCAATGCTCTTCCATTTCAAACTAGATTTAGGATATCTGATGGAGAAGTCTTGGATAATTAAAGTTGGTTGACTGCCATTATCTGCAACTATTTCCCCAGTGCCATTAATCCATCCTTGAGTTCCCATAAATCTCCGCACCTTCCCTCGAAGTCGAAGAGAACCGTTGATGGTAAATTCTCCATTTCTGGGAACTACTACAGTCGTGGCACCAGAATCAATTGCCGCTTGAAAAGCAGCAGTATCATCCTTGTTATCATTTGATTTCGCTCCAAACTGCCGGACATTCGCCCATGTTTTAGGGTCATCCCAAGCTAGCTTAGGAACTCGTTTAATCGGAAGTTGTAGCGATTCCGAGGGAGAGGGAAACTCAGAAATGGTTCGGTGAGAAGTATATTCAATAATGTTATTTCCAGAAAGTTTATTGACTGCACCTCTTGCATTACTTGTAAGAATATTTTTATAGCCTTTAGCTAAGACATTTCTGGCATAAATAAAGCCACAAGAAGAAATAGCCGAGACATTTTTGGCATCACCGCTACCGCTGATATTGGCATTTAGTAACGTCAACGTACTTCCCACGTCAATACCTTGGCAAGTATTGCCATTAATAATTGCTGGTACAGAATTGACACTAGAGAAACTATCCAGACTGATTACTTGTCCGCGATTGAAGATACCAGCTTTGTTTTGCTGGCGAACTGTAATGTTCTGCATCGTGACGCTGTTAATAGCACTGTTAGTACGTACTCCGTAATCAAATCCTACGACCTCAACATCCTCAATCAGCATCGGGCCGACTTCACCATGTGTCAACGCCAAGCCTGTTGTTCCTTTCCCATCAGCAGAGATAATTTTGACATTTCGGGTTGCTCCATAATTGTTAGCAACAAAATTCAGACCTTCCGCCCCCGGATTATTCTTTCCGGTATTAATAGTTAGGTTTCTGATTGAGTTGCCAAAGCGTTGAGCTACTAGACTCGCTTTAAATTCTTTTGAATTTGGATCTAAGTCGGGGTCAAATCCTGTAGAAATTACTGGACGAGGCTTACTTGAATTTTGGAACTTGGCAGATTTATCCTTGAGTTGAATAATCACGCCATTTCGACTTTGCCCTTGCAGTATAGTCCGTTTGTAGTCACTGGCAGAAACATTACCTGGTGGCCAATGCAAGGAATCAGAGATGTTATAAACACCGTTGGGCAAATAGATAATCCGTCCTCCACTGGGATATCGGGTGAGTGCTTTTTGGATAGCTTGCGTATCATCCTTGCCATCGTTGGGTTTAGCCCCATATGCTGTTGCTGTGACATCAATTACTGCTGCACCTTTTGGGAAAACGATATTTTCAGTAGAAGTTCCAGACGGTGGTGATAGAGGTGTTGAGGAGCTAACACCTGCAATATACTGCTGGGGAACACTAGAAGTTTTTCCACCTGCTAAAGCTTGACATAAAAAAGCTGACACCTCTGCGCGACTGGCTGATTGATTGGGTTTGAGATATTTAACGTCAGGATAATTGACAACAAGACGTTTTTCAGTTGCTGCGGCGATTCCACTCTCAGCATAGGCAGGAATGCTACTAGCATCAGTAAAACTACCATTCAAGATAGCGGTGGCAGACTGAGTGGGAGAATAATTTAATCCCTGAGCCAAAGCTACCAAAACTTGAGCGCGAGGAATATTTTGACGGGGATTGAAAACTTGACCGGGATATCCAGACAAGAATTTTGTTTGAGAGGCTGTTTCGATTGCTGTGTAAGCCCAGTAACTCTTGGGGACATCTACAAACTTAATTGAATTGCGTTCCTTTTGTGCATTAGGGAAGGCCTTGCTAATAATAGCTGCAAACTCAGCTCGCGTCACAGAGGCGTTGGGACGGAAAGTCCCATCGGGGTAACCACTGATAATACCTTGACTAGCGAGTTCTGTAATACACGATCGCGACCAGTTGCCACCAATATCAGTAAATTTAGATTGAGCTACTACCGCACTCTTGGGAAATACAATATTTTCTTGCGAGCCTGAGGTTGTTTCCGCAAGTGCAACCCGGCCTTGATTATTGCTATTGTTAACGCTAGTAGTAGCTAAGGTAGCAACTAAGAGTGCGGGAGTGAGTTGTTTTAAAATTGACTTTTGAGAAGGCAACACCAACTTATCTGCTCACAGCTAAATTGACTACTTAACTAATATATACTTTCCTATTTTCCTCTGGCAGAGAAATTACGTATACTTCTCTATTCTTTTATAAGATGACAATATCAGTAATCACCGAAAAGCTAGCTGGATGCAGACAAAGATGGTAAACAGAAAGCAGGTTCTACAATGGTTACAGGCATTTGCAACTCAGATAGAGCAAAATAAAGATTACTTAACTGAATTAGATGCAGCGATCGGTGATGCTGACCATGGTATCAATATGGTTCGTGGTTTTAAAAAGGTTATCAGTCAATTAACTGATGTTGCAGATCGCGATATTGGTAGTATTTTGAAAACAGTTAGTATGACCCTGATTTCTAGTGTTGGCGGTGCTAGCGGGCCTTTGTATGGCACATTTTTTCTGCGAGCTAGTACAGTAGCAATGGGTAAGCACGAACTAACTGCACAGCATTTGGGGGAACTACTCCAAGCTGGCTTAGATGGAGTGCTGCAACGTGGTAAAGCGCAACTGAGAGATAAGACAATGGTGGATGTACTGTCTCCTGCTGTGGTGGCTTTTAGGCAAGCGTTAGAAGAGGGAAAAGATACCACAGCAGCAATGCAGCAGGCTGTAGCAGCAGCTGAGGAGGGTTTGCAGAACACCACACCAATGTTAGCGAAGAAAGGACGAGCTTTTTACTTAGGGGAACGGAGTGTAGGACATCAAGATCCAGGTGCAACTTCATCTTATTTGATGTTGAAGTGTTTATTAGAAACCTTGGAAGGAGGATGAGGAGCAGAGGTGAAAAAGACTGTATCTAAATTAGCTTCTTTCTCCCCATCTCCTCCGCTCCCATGCTTCCCCTACTCCCTACTTAACTAAATACTCTGTGTTGTAGAGAAGGCATTTGACGACGAACTTGATCTAAACGCGAAGGGTTAATTTCTGCGATCGCAATTCCCGGCTGTTCACCGGCATCGGCTAAAATTACTCCCCAAGGGTCGATAATCACAGCATGTCCATGGGTTAAACGGCGACTGTAGTTGTTGCCTGTTTGGGCAGGAGCAATGACGTAGGCAGTATTTTCAATAGCTCTTGCTTGTAATAATACTTGCCAATGGTCTTTGCCAGTGAAGGCCGTGAAGGCAGCAGGTACAAATATGACATCAACTCCTTTGTCTGATAAATGCCGATAAAGTTCGGGGAAGCGGACATCATAGCAAACAGAAAGCCCTATGTTACCGAGGTTTTCTGAAAAATAGACGGGGGGTAGTTGTTTACCAGCTACAACAGTGCTGGACTCGCGATAGGTGTTGCCGTCGGGAACATTCACATCAAAAAGATGTACTTTATGGTAGCGGGCGAGTTCTTCACCGCTGGGGTTGATAAGTACTGTAGTGTTATGGACTTTGCCTGTATTATCTACTGGAACTGGAAAGCTACCGCCCAAGATCGTAACTTGGAAGCGTTGAGCCATTTTTTTGAGAAATTGTTCAGTTTCAGTTGCGATCGCTTCTGCTCGATCGAGTTTATCTTTTTCTTCTCCCATAAAAGAAAAGTTTTCTGGCAAACCTACCAATTCAGCACCTCGACGCACAGCAAGATCTATTAATTCTTCTGCCTGTGCCAAGTTTTGATGTAGGTCGGGCACACTGGTCATTTGAATAGCCGCTGCTAAATAAGACTTCATAGATTCAACAAAAAACAGTGGATTTTTGGGGGATAGATTCTCAAATATACCGAAAAGAGGACTGGGTTAGGAGTCAGTTGTCAGTAGTAATTGGGGATTGGTAATTGGTGAGCCAGTGTGGTCTTCTCCCAAGGGGAGACGCCAAAGGCGATGGGAGTTCCCCCCATGAACAACTGGCGTTAGCGCAGCGTTAGCGAGGAACGAGCGTCACCCGAAGGGTAATTGGTAATTGGTAATTGGTCAGTGTCATTCTCCTCTGCTCCTCTGCCCCTCTGCTCTGTTCTACCCCTGCCTCCCCTGCTTCCCCTGCTCCCCCTGCCCTCTTCTTTCCTCATCCTCCTACGGACTCTAGGAAACTAAGCAAAATTCAGGATAAGTTGTTATCAAACCTTAATAAATTCTGTAAACCCTTTGTCTTGTGGATACCTCCATTCTGGTTCAAACTTTTATTGCTGTATTTGTTCTAGCGGATGCTGTCGGTAATATACCAATAGTTTTGATTTTGACTAAAGGCATGACACCAGAGGAAAGAAACAAAGTTATAGATAAAGCCATTATCGTAGCGATCGCAGTTTTGTTGCTATTTGCTTTTGCTGGACAAGTAATTTTAACTTACTTGGAAATCAGCATGGCATCTTTGCGAGTAGCTGGGGGACTTTTATTGCTGCTAATTTCTTTGCAAATGCTTCGAGGGGAATTAGATACGCCAATTCTTGAGGAAGGACGCGATGTGGCAATTACGCCACTAGCTTTGCCATTATTAGCGGGACCAGGTACGCTGACGACGGTGATGTTGTTAATGTCAAAATCGCAAAATCCCCATCTTGCAGTGGTGCTGGGTATTGTAGCGGCAATGTTGGTTACTTGGTTAATTTTGCGTTTGGCTAACCGGATAGAGAGTTGGATTGGTGCTGAAGGTGGGGTGATAATAACTCAGCTTTTGGGCTTTTTGTTGGCAGCGCTAGCGGTAGAAATTGGTAGTGCGGGGATTCGAGAGTTGTTTTTGAAGTAGAAAACGGCTTTAGATTAGCCCCAGCTGTTGCTTTAAGGCTGCTGGCATATTAATAGTTATGTATAACCCTTGTGTATTTTCCCAATTTGTATATTCATCCCAAAAAATATTTTCCAGGTTAGCGTGGCTGAGGTTAGCACCGTTGAGGTCTGCCATACTGAGGTTAGCGCCGCTGAGGTTAGCGCCGCTAAGGTCTAGATGACTAAGGTATGCACGGCTGAGGTTGGCATCGCTGAGGTTAGCGCCACCGAAACCTGCACGGCTAAGGTTAGCGTCGCTGAGGTTAGCGTCGCTGAGGTTAGCGCGACTGAGATTAGCATCGCTAAGGTTAGTACGGCTCAAGTTAGCATAGCTGAGGTTAGCATCGCTGAGATTAGCATAGCTGAGGTTAGCGCGGCTAAAGTCTGCCTGACTGAGGTTAGCGTGGCTGAGGACTACTCCTCTAAGGTATGCGTCACTCAGGTTAGCGTGGCTGAGGAATTGCCCGACTATACTAGTAAAATTTCTCAGTTGAATGCCATCACTATAATTAACACTTAGCAGGAGTTGGTCTGCTATGGAAAAAAGCCCCTTGGGTTGACCAGATGGATAAAAGGTAATTTGTTTTTTGAGATCGTCTCGGTTTTGGGCATAGCGGTGCAACTCCAAGAGCAAAATCATCACATTCAAGCCAGCATAAATATCTACCTGACGCTGACCGAGTTCTCGAATTCCGTACTTTTGCAACTGTCGCAGCTTTTTCTGGGGCAAAGTCTCTTCAGCAGAGTCAATGAATTTCCCTTGACACCAATGATGGTAAAAATTTTCTAAACGTTTAAATAACTGTTCCCAAGGAAAATCTGGAATTTCAATTAGCAACTCCATAATATATTCCACAATTTGTGGTGTCAGTTCGCCAAAACCAAGTAAATCATAAATTTGCCAATTCATCTGAGCTTCGGAAGTAATCAGTTGTTTTCTGCCTTCTTCCAGATACTCTTGTGTCCAGACTTTTAAGCGCGATCTTAGGCGTTCGGCAAACAGAAATTCACTAAAACTTTGATGAAAAAACTCAATTTTATCCTCTTTATCAACAGAAGTAATGTAAAAATTAGCCCAAGCTGTTTTAAGTGCTTCCTTACCCAAATTTCCTTTAGCTTTTTTAATTAGGGCTTTTGCAGTTTCATCTTCTTCTAAACGCGCCTCTAACATTGAAATTGAAGCATTATTTCTTGACTGCACAATACAAACAGCAGCTTCTGAGAGGAGACGCTTTAAATCTTCAGGTTTGTATTTCGTTAACTCAGACTTGAAATTATTACTATAGCGTTCATAGGGTTGTGCCAATACCCATTCTAAAGCTTCTTGGTAAATTATAGTTTTGGCTGTTTGCTGGGTTGCTTGCTCTAACCGATCGATTACTAATTTGCCATCTCGATACATAGCCGCTAACAAATAAAGTAAGAGCGGTTCTTGAGCTAATTTCTGCACTTGTGATGGACATTCTTCGCTTTGCAAAAATTGCCCTAAAGTTGCGTTCCCCGGATTAATTTGCACCGCTTCCCACTTACTGAACCATTTTTGTTGGAGTTGTCCATCCATTTCCACAATTTCCATCCGCTCTAAATTGCTAGGCAATTGATGGATACCTTTTAAAGACATCGACTTACTAGTAATTAACACTCGATGTCCCATTTCGCCGTATTTACATTGTTGTTGAAATTTAGTTACTTGTTTGATAAATGATTCTAGAGTTAGGTTATCTCTAGCCTCAAAATGTAATTCATCAAGCCCATCTAAAATAAACAAAAAACGAATGTTATTATTTGTTAACCAGTTATTATCAATTTGAATACAACCAAGTTTAATTTCTGTTTCTAAAGTTTTTTCTAAGCGTGATTCAATTGAGTCTATATCCCCTAAACGAATCAGTATTGGTATCCATATGGGATACAAATGCTTTCGTACCCAATCAGCAAACATTCTACAAAAGACACTTTTACCACTTCCAGACTTCCCTTGGATAAACATCACCTGCTCTAACTGTTCTTGTTTTAAGAGAATTGTTTTAGCCCATGTTTCTAAATCTAGGGGTTCTGTTGTTTTATCTATAGACTTGGCTTTAAGAGGTACGTAAATATCTTTAAACGAGAAGGGTTCATTAAAAATATGTTCTAAAGGTTTGGTAGCAATATGATTTTTCAAATATTCATCAATACTTTTAATTTGTTGCTGTTCATTTTGCCAGTCTAACAAAGAAGGTTTAATTACATTTTTGATGGCATCACCTAATTCTAGCCAGGCTTGAATCATGTAACGGTGAGTATTCCAAGCTACTCGTTTCGTTAAAAGATTGGCATTATTTTTAGGAATTTTTGCTAACAACAAGCGAACTAACAATACTTGGTTGAAAGCTTTCGCTAATTCTGATTCATGGAAACAGGCGATCGCATTACTAGCAGTTTGATAATCTAATTCAATCTCATTGAGTTTTTGTAGTTGTTTTGTTACTGCTTTCTGAATATTGGCATTATCATCCCAGTTAACAGATGGGTATATAGATAAAATTTCTTTGGCACTTTCCAAATAAGCAGCTTGACTAACTATAAATACACAGTCTTCTAAAGTCGGGTCTTGCTTAGTTATTGCGCGAGAAAATTTTACCAAGGCAATTCCCATAGGCAAAAATGGCAAACCCGCACCTAATACCTGCGTCAACGGCGAACACAATACATCTAATAATGAAGACGAATTTCGCAATAGATACTTTAAGGCTTCGACACTAGCACCTTGTTTTTTAACGGTTTGAGCTGCTGCCAAAACTGCTTTGCCTGCATCAACTGCTGTGTTCGGCGGACTCTCCTCTACTGAGAAGGATGTTCTCAACTGCTGCCAGACTTCCAATAAGCGCCTTTTCATTCGCCTAAACTCGTATAATTACTGTTTATTTAGAGCCTAGCGTAAAATTTATGATTCAGGGAGATGAGCAAGACGCGGTGAGAAAATCGCAGTCTTGGATGCCACTTCCTCCACTTGGGGAGCCAGCCGCGTGCGGGGGTTCCCCCCGTTGAGCGGACTGGCGTGAAACCCCAAAACCTGAGTGGCTCATTCCTGTCGAGTCTGTTAGCGCCGCAGGAGCGTCACCCGAAGGGTGACGCAAAGAAGTGGAGACACAAAGACGTAGGGGAAAGAACTTACCAATCCCCAGCGATCGTCTCAACTCAACCCTAACTGCTGCTTTAATACTTCTGGCACATTAACTGCCGTCTCTAACCCCTTTACATTTTCCCACTGCTGCTTTTCACCCCAGGTCATCTGTTCTAGGTTGGCATCGCTAAGGTCTGCACCGCTGAGAATGGCATAACTCAGGTTGGTGTGGCTGAGATCCGCACCATAGAGAATTGCGCCAGTGAGGTTGCTACCACTGAGGTTGGCACTGCTGAGGTTGGAGTAGCTAAGGTCGGTACCGAAGAGTATGGCATCGGTGAGGTCAGCACCGATGAGAATGGCATCATTGAGAATTACCCCACTCAAGTCAGCATCATTAAGTATGACCCCACTCAGGTCTACGCCACTCAAGTCAGCACCTAAGAACATTGCACCATTAAGTTTGGCGTAGCTTAACTTGGCACCGTTGAGTTTGGCATAGCTGAGGTCTGCGGCCATCAGAATAGCGTCACTCAGGTTAGTACTAAAGAGAATGGTGTCGCTGAGATTAGTGCCGTTGAGGATAGCTTGATAGAGGTTAGCACCGCTGAGGTCAGCGCGGCAAAGATCGGCATAACTCAGGTTGATACTACTGAGATTGGCATCACTCAGGTTGGCACCGAAGAGGACAGCGTGGCTAAGGTTGGCGCGGCTGAGGTCGCTGTCTTTGAGGTTGGCGCTACTGAGGTTGGTATGGCTGAGATCGGCATCTTGAAAATTGGCGCTACTGAGGTCAGCACTGCTGAAGTCTGCACGGTGGAGGTTAGCGCTACTCAAGTTAGCACCACTAAAGTTAGCACTGCTGAGGTCGGCACTACTGAGGTTGGCACCACTAAAGTTAGCGCTGCTGAGGTTGGCATCGCCGAAGTTTACCCCAGTTAGATGAGCGTTGCTAAAGTTGGCACCAGTCAGATTAGCATCTCCAAGGTATGCACCACTGAGATTAGCACCGCTGAAATTGACTCCAGTTAGGTTGGCATCACCAAGGTAAGCACCGCTGAAGTTGCAACCTTTCAGGAATTCCCCGACTATATTACTAAAATTACCGATTTCAATGGCATCACTGTAATTGATAATCCGCAGCAGTTGGGAGGTAAAAAAGTTATCTGTATCTGGTTTAGTAGATGGATAGAAGGTAATTTGTTGCTGAAGCTCGCCTTGCTCTTGGGCGTAGCGGTGTAACTCTAAAAGTAAAATTAGTACGTTAAGTCCTGTATATATATCTACTTGTCTCAGCCCGATCGCAATATTTTGTGCTAACATTACCGTCATCTTTTTTTGAGGCAAGTTGTCACTTGGTGCAGCATCAATAAATTCCCCCCGACACCAGCGAGTATAAAAATCTTCTAGACGCTGGAAAAGTTCTACTGGACGAAATGTTTTTTCTTGTGGAAGCAAGTTCATCACTTGTTCGACGAGTTCTGGTGTCAGCGCACTGTTACCCAGTACATCGTAAATCTCTTCATGCAGTTGGCGATCGCCAACTCGAAATGAAAATCCGCAGCTACTTACAGAGTGTTGAGACGAAAAAGTTACAGCACTTTCCTTTGAAAGCAACTGCGGTGCTGTGGGAGGGGTTCCCGACTCAGGTGGCGACTGTGTTACTACAAAGCTTTTCTCAAATACTGGGGGTTCTTGTTCGCTGTACTGCAAAGCAGAACTTTTACTGCGAAGCAGAACTCGTAGACGCGCTATGCGCGGCTTGCCATAGGCTAGGGTAGAATAAGCGTTTCCGTAGAGACCCGAAGGGCGGCTTTTCGTGGAGTAAGGTAGAGTACCTGAAGAATTTCTTGTAGAGTAGGGTGTGACAGATGGCTGACTTATGTTAGAACTGCAACAATCATCTAGTTTTGTCCATTCTTCTAAGCTTTTTTGCAGTTTTTTGGGCGATAAACCTTCATTAACAAAGTCTATTTTGTCTAAAGAAAAAAATGTTTCTGTTTCTAGAGGCGTTTTCTCTGCTTTGTCTTGTGACCATACATCTCTCAGATAATTTTTCAAAAGCTGCCAAACTTGAGATAATTGTGACATTTTTGTATCCGTTATTACTTAATGGATGTTGTGTGAATTTATGTTTGCTCAGTGAGATTTTAGATACTAAACAAGAAATTACAAAGTATAAACTAATATATGTATCGTGATTTCAAAATCTGTTGCCAAAAGCTAAGCTCCAGGCTTGTAGTGCTTTTTGTCTAAATAAAATTGAGTTTTAGCTTAAAGATTTATTCCTTTTCCAGGAAAATCAGTTATTGTAGATTATTTTAACGAGACTATGTATTTTTCTCCTCCAGCATCTCAATCGATCTGATTGTCAAAATAATACGTACTGTTTGCTACAGACGCAATTATTAGGAAAAATACTACATTAAAACAGCACAATCAAACAGGAAAATGGCAATTAAAACTAAATTGAAAAATTAGTCGCTTGATATCAGGTGGCTACTTCAAGAAGGCAGGGTAAGCACAGAGCAGGGGGAGATTAACTACTAACTCCTGTACAGACGCGATTAATCGTGTCTCTACTCAGCACTCTCTCAAATTAGAAGACTGTAATACTTACAAACTTGATTTTGTTATCTGTTATTACTGTCTAGTTATCTCTGCCGTGCTGTAATAAGAGGATCTTCAGTTTTGCCGCATTGGATGAGATAAATATACTTTACTTTGCAAAAGTTAAAAATTAACTAGTAGTAGTTATCAGGGATAGGTTAAATGAATAGAGTAACTTTTTATGTAATTTTGTTGCACAGTTTGTTTTTAGGAATAGCAAATGTTAGTGCTGAATCGCTACCTAGGAATGGGGCGAATACAACTTTGCACGCCAATCAGAAAGCAGATAGAGTTTTGCAGGTTAAGAAGACAAAAGAAGACAGAATTGAGACACCCACGCAGCAGGGATTAAAAGTAGTAGAGAATGCTGCCATCAAAACTGTGTCAGGATCGCAGTCGCATCTCGAACAGTCTCAGTCTCTTGAAAAAATACCTCAAAAAGTGTGGGTAATTAATCAAAATAAACAAGTACAGCAACAACCTTTCACTTGGGTAGTTAAAGATTCAAAAAAAGCAGGGCAGCAACCATTCTTAAAAGCTGAAAAAACCCCAGATAAGCCAGAAGAAAAACCGAAGCCAAGTAATAAACCACCAAAAAAGGATAATTTAGAAGACTTTGATGAAGTAATTAAAGATACAGTAAAAACGGGGGGATTATTCACTCTTTATCGTAATAAAGAAAAGAATAAAATTTATTTAGAAATCAAACCAGAGCAACTGAATAAAAATTACTTAGCAACAGCAACGCTGGAATCGGGCATTGGCGAACGGGGTATTTACAGCGGTATGCCCTTGCAAGACTTTTTGTTTTATTTGGAACGGGTGGATAACAATTTGCACTTTGTTGTCCGTAATGTTAACTTTCGCACTCGTGAAGGAGATCCGCAAGCGCGATCGCTCGCTCGGTCATTTAGCGATTCTGTCCTCTACAACATTGGCATCAAAAGCATTCATCCCCAACGTAAAACAATTTTGATCGACTTGGGTGACTTGCTGCTGACAGATTTGGCTGGATTATCTTTGAGTTTAGGTGTTTCCGCAGGCACAGACCAGTCCTATTTTGGTAATGCTAAAGCCTTTCCCCAAAACATAGAAATTGAGTCAGTATTGAACTTCTCCAGTAGTGGTAGCGGCCGCGAGAGTGAAATACCAAGTTTTGCGGTTTTACCTGACAGTCGCGGCTTCACCTTGCGGGTTCACTACAGCCTCTCCCAACTTCCAGAAAAAAATTACCGTCCGCGTTTTGCTGACGAACGTGTAGGTTATTTCATCACTGCCTACCAAGACTTAACTAAAGATGACAAGGGCGATGCCTTTGTTCGCTACATTAATCGCTGGAATTTAGAAAAACAAGACCCCAAAGCAGCAATTTCTCCACCCAAAAAACCAATTGTCTTCTGGATTGATAATGCCGTACCATTCGAGTACCGCGATGCCATTAAAGAAGGGGTACTGATGTGGAACAAAGCCTTTCTCAAAGCTGGATTCAAGGATGCAATTGAAGTGCGCCAAATGCCGGATGATGCCACATGGGATCCAGCAGATATTCGCTACAACACAATTCGTTGGATTAACACGGTAGATGGTTATTTTGCCATGGGGCCATCTCGTGTTAACCCGTTAACTGGAGAAATCCTGGACGCAGATATTCTAGTGGATGCCAGCTTTGTACGAGCGCTCAAGAGTGAGTATCGCAACATTGTACAACCCAACCAATTACCAACCCGCACTTCCTTATCGGCATTGATGCAAAATCGTCTGCTTTGCGCTAATGGTTTAGGAGCCAAAGGCAACAGTATGCCCCAAGAACAAGGGCAAAAACGGTTATTTCCCCGTTTATCTAAAATGGCAGGTGAGTACGATTTGTGCTACGGGATAGAAGCTGCTAATCAGTTTGCTTTTGGTTCTTTAGCGATGGGCCTTTTACAAGATGGCACAACCAGCCAAGAACAGGTAAAAGAGTATATCCATCAATATTTACGTTTAATTATTGCTCACGAAGTCGGACATACCCTTGGTTTACGGCATAACTTTCGTGGTAGTACATTACTACAACCAGAGGAGATGAACAACACAGATCTCACCCACGCCAAAGGTCTAACTGCTTCAGTGATGGACTACATTCCGCCGAACATTGCACCTCAAGGTACAAAGCAAGGAGATTATTTTCCCAGAATGGTTGGCCTATACGATGAATGGGCTATTCAGTACGGTTACACACCAACACAGGCAGCAACACCTATAGCTGAAAAGCCAATATTGCAGGAGATTGCCAACCAATCTTACAAGCCTGAGTATAGTTATTCCACTGACGAGGATGTGTATGACCTCGACCCAACTGCTGATGCTTGGGACAACAGTAGCAATGTATTACTTTATTCACAATGGCAGTTAGATAATTCGCGTGTAATGTGGGAACGTCTCAATAAACCTTTCCCAATGGCGGATGAAAGTTACAGCGATTTGAGCGGACGCTTCAACACAGTTCTAGGTAACTATTTTCAGCAAATATACTACACTACTAAATACATTGGCGGACAGTCTTTTTACCGAGTTCAGCCTGAGGAAACCTCATCTGCCAAGTCAACCACTGAGAATGCTTCTGGTGTACGCCAACAGCGATTACCCTTTGAACCAGTGCCCATCGAAGAACAACGGCAAGCATTAAAGATTCTGCAAAAGTATGTGTTTGCAGAAGATGCTTTGACATTCTCACCAGAACTACTGAATAAATTAGCACCTTCCCGCTGGCGGCATTGGGGTAGTTATCCGCGTGTTGGTCGTTTGGATTATCCAATTCATGACTTAATATTGTTTATGCAGAGTTCGGTGTTGCGAGATTTACTCTCAGCCGATCGCCTCTCCCGTCTCACAGATATCGAACTCAAAACTCAAGCAGGACAATCACTGTCCATACCAGAACTATTTGATACTTTGCAGTCAGGAATCTGGACGGAAGTGCTACAACCAAAAGGCGACTCGCTGAAGATTACAAGCCTGCGACGCAACCTACAACGGGAATACCTAGACATCTTGGCTAGTATGGTCTTACGGAAAGAATACGTACCAGAAGATGCTCGAACTATAGCTTGGTATAAAATTAGACAACTGGATGATAAGCTCAAGGAGGTAAACTCCAAAGATGAGTACACCGAAGCGCATTTACTAGAAACACGCGATCGCATCGCAAAAATCTTAAATGCCCCCCTGCAAGGGAATTAAGGAGACGGCAGGAGGGCACAGGAGCAGGGGAAATAAATTCTCCCTTGTCTCCATCATCTCCCATTTCTAATGAACGCAATATTGAATCTGGGTTGCCAGACTGGCATCTGTAGCCTTATTTTGGAGAATTGGTCTTATACCAATTTGTAATTAAGAAAGTCGGATTTTACTACTAGCAATTATTCATGCAATCGAAAATCTTACCTCCGCCCCTTCAAGCTGGTGACTTACTACGAGTAATTGCCCCTAGTGGGGCTTTGCGAGAATTTGAGATGTTGGGGCAGAGTGTAGAAATTTGGCGATCGCGTGGCTATCAAGTAGAAATCACGTCAAACATAGATGATGGTTGGGGATATTTAGCTGGAAAAGACGAAAACCGCAGCCAACAACTAGCAGCAGCTTGGCAAGATCCCGATTGTCGCGGTATCCTCTGTACCAGAGGTGGGTTCGGCAGTACCCGCATTTTAGAAAATTGGCATTGGCAGACATCAACGCTTCCGAAATGGCTGATTGGTTTTTCAGATATCACTGCTTTGTTATGGAGTCTTTACACAGCAGGGATTTCTAGCGTTCACGCTCCCGTGCTGACAACTTTAGCAGATGAACCAGATTGGTCATTGCAGCGATTATTCGATTTGGTGGAAGGTCGCCCTCTTGCTCCTCTCAAAGGTTGTGGTTGGGGTGGTGGCATTGCTACTGGCATTTTACTACCAGGTAATCTGACGGTGGCAACTCATCTTTTAGCTACACCCATACAACCAAATTTAGATGGTGTAATTCTGGCCTTGGAAGATGTCACAGAAGCACCCTACCGCATTGACCGAATGCTGACGCAGTGGCGTTTAAGTGGAAGTTTGTCCAAAATTCGTGGTATTGCCTTGGGAAGCTTTACTCGGTGCGAACCACCAGCAAACGTTCCTAGCTTTAGTGTCGAAGAAGTACTGCGCGATCGCTTGGGTGATTTGGGTATCCCTATTGTCTCTGACCTACCTTTTGGTCACAATATCCCTAATGCCGCCTTACCAGTGGGGGTGCAAGTAACATTAGATGCAGATCGGGGAATATTGGATATCTCGCTTGAAAATGGGGCATTGGGGAGGCAAGCAGGGTAAAGGCAGAAGTAAACCAACCAATCAAAATCAATGAAAAGCTTACGCCATATTCATTTTTAATTTTGAATTCCCTGATTGTGTGATTTTTCACATGGGTGTCTAGTATTGAAAAGGTTGAATAGTTCTGAATGATTATTGAAAAAAAGTAACTTATTGAATATTAAAAACCTGCCAAACTCTAGCGACTTGGCAGGTTTTTTCGGTTAATAGAAATAAAAAATATTAGTTAACATGATACGCCGTTAGCACTATTTTCTTGTCTGGACTATATACGGACTCGACTCTTGAATATTCGTTAGGAATCCACCATACTTTTACTCTATTAGACTGTGCAGGTGTGCTACCTGAGATTGAATACCCTGCCTGAGTCATTAAGGTTTCAAAAGTATTTGAGTCGAGAACCGTACAATTAAAAGCTGTTAGTCCCTATATTTGATGTCTGTTTAGGGTCATAGCTACCCTGATAAGTCGTAAAAATTCTATATCCTGGTAATACTAGAGCAATTCCAGTGTAACTGTGAATTTTACCGGGATATTTATAGGGAATATCATCCGGTACGCTTCCACCAATGCGAAAACTAAAACCAAGTAGCCATATATATAAACCAGGTAGTAGTAAATCCATGCTATATGCAATAGCTCTCATTGCCTCATTTTCTTTGAAAGAAGCAGAATTTCTGGCTATAGCGAATTTTTTGGAGATATTTTTCAGGTTTGTGGTTTCTAACATAGTCTTAATTTCAATCCCCAATAGGGATTTAATAAGTTTCAAACGTTTCATTCCCTATGAGGGATAAGGTGTTTTGCAACTCTTTTTACTATTTAACATATATAGTTATATTAGTTCAGATTTCAATCCCTATAAGGGATAATGTGTTTTGCATTTACCATCAGCCAAAAATTAGCGATCGCTCTTGACCGGAATCCAAGTGTCTCGCTGTTGCTATTCAATATTTCTGGACTGGCTCATGACCATATTCATCAAGCTATCTAACAGGCGATCGCGTGATAAAGATATGAGTTCTTTTCCATACAAAATTTCCTGGACAATCACATAGGATACTAGCGAACCAAAAAAAATGTGAGCCATGGCTTCTGGGTCGTTGATTCCTAATTCTGGATGAGATGCGAAATACTGACTCAGTATTTGCCGACCGCGCTTTACAACGGTTTGGGTATAAAGTTTGGCTAGCTCAGGAAAATTTTGTGACTCACTGATAATCAAACGCAACAACGCCAAATAATCGGGATTATCAGCCACTTTGGTTAAATAAACTTCGGCAACTTGGCGCAACAAAATCGCTGGTTCACCGTGCAATTTTTCTACACAAAAAATGCTTTGAAAACAAGCGAGCGTCAACCGTTCTATCAACGCTTTAAATAACCCTTCTTTATCTTGAAAGTGACTGTATATTGTTTGCTTCGACACTCCAGCTTCCGCACTGACGCGATCCATACTAGTTCTAGCGTAACCCTCCTTCAAAAATACCCGTATAGCTCCTTGCAAGATTTGCTCCTGCTTTTGAGCGATCGCAGGTAAAGGATTTTCTATTTGGGAAGTAGGGGTTTTAGGCATGAAAAGTAAATTTTTTGACGTATATCTTGCTTTATCATACTAGACAGTCTAGTATGATGACAAATTCCCAATTACGAATTCAGAGTTCTTTTCTACAAAATATTTTTCCCAATCCAGGGTGCTACCATGACTCAGACTGTCCCGCCATCCCCGGAAAATCTTAAAGATACTCCAATACCCAAGCAGCAGCGCCGCAAGAAACCGATTCCTTTACTGATAGGGGGGTTGCTGGTGGTCTGTGGCATTGGCTACGCTGTATGGCGCAGTCAACCGCGAGGGGTAGTGAATATACTCCAAGTCAGTGGACGGATTGAGGGTTACGAAACCGAGATTGGGGTAAAGCGTTCTGGCAGAATTGAGTCAATTGCCGTGCGGGAAGGGGCAGCGGTGAAAAAGGGGCAAGAGTTAATTAAGTTAGACAACACAGACGACCAACTCCTGCAAGACCAATTGCATGGCGCTGAAGCCAGAGTTGCATCGGCTCAATCAGATGAACAGCAGGCAATTTCAGATGTCGAGCGAGTCACAAGAGAAATTCAGGAAATCACCAGCCAAATTAACGAAGCCAAGCTGAATTTGCAGCAGTCCCAAGGTGATACCGAAGGAAGAATTGAGCAGGCACAGTCAAATGTCGCAGCAGCCAGAGCCACATTAGTGCAAGCACAAGCGCAAGTTAAGCAGGCAGTAGCAGAGGTTAATTTAGCAAAAATCAACCGCGATCGCTATGCCCAATTGGTCAAAGAAGGAGCGATTAATCAACAACAATTCGACCAAGCACAAACTACTCTTGACACAGCAGTAGCCACCCTAGAAGCACGACAAGCAGCAGTTAATGCCGAACGCCAACAGTTAAGTGCTGTGTCAGGGGCGTTAACTCAAGTCAAAACCACAGGTTTCAATCCTGACATTCGTAACGCCCAGTTAACAGCATTAATCAGAAAGCAGCAGCAAAGTTATGCTCAACTGAAATCTGCACAGGCAAAAGTCAAATCTGCCCGTGCCAAAGTCAAAGATGCCCAAGCATCAAAGCAGCAAATCCTTACTCAGATTGCAGACTCCAAAAAAGATTTAAATGTAGTTAGTCCCTTAGATGGAGTGGTGACTGCTCGTAGTGTCGAACCGGGTGCAGTAGTTAGCAGTCAGACTAATATTTTGACAATTGTTGACCCCAAAACAGTCTATTTTAGAGGTTTTATTCCTGAAGGCGATATTGGCAAAGTCCGCCTAGGACAAACAACGAAAATCTTGATTGATTCTGCGCCAGACAAACCACTAGAAGGTAAAGTAATTGCCATCGACCCGCAAGCTTCATTTACACCAGAGAATATTTACTTTCAAAAAGATAGAGTCAGACAAGTAGTAGGAATTAGGATCGAAGTTCAAAACCCTGATAGCTGCTTTAACCCCGAAAATCCTTATACTGCATCAGATTTACCCTGCGCCAAGATGGGGATGCCAGCAGATGCCGAAATCAATTTGAAGGCAGAGGGCAGGGAGCAGGTAAGAGAGCAGGGGAGGCAGGGGGAGCAGAGGGGCAGAGGGGCAAGGGAGATAGGGAATAAAAACTGACTCCTGTACAGACGCGTAGACGCTCGTAAGAGCGGCTTCTCGTAAGAGTATAATCGCGTCTCTCCCACTCAGCGCTTTCAAGTCAGAAGGCTAAAGGAAATGAAACAGCAATTCACAACTTTCCCTCCAAACTTACCGCAATCATCTAGTCTGCCAACCACAGCAATTCAAGTTCATGGCTTGCACAAGCATTATGGAAACTTAGCTGCTGTGCGGGGAATTGATTTCGGCGTTCAGAAAGGTGAAATGTTTGGATTAATCGGCCCCGATGGTGCGGGGAAAACTAGCACCTTTCACATTTTGGGCGGTGTGATGGAAGCAACGGCGGGGGAGGTGCAAATATTTAATCAACCTGCACGAGATGCACGATTAATCACCGGTTATCTCACTCAACAGTTTTCGTTGTATTTGGATTTGAGTATTGATGAAAACTTGCGTTATGCAGCAGGGCTGCGGCAAGTAGCAGATGATTTGTTAAGGGAACGCCGCAATAAATATTTAAAATTAATGAATTTGGAGCGATTTGGCGATCGCTTGGCAGGACAACTTTCTGGGGGAATGAAACAAAAGCTGGCGCTGTGTTGTGCTTTGGTTTCGCAACCAGAAGTTTTGTTACTAGATGAACCTACCACTGGTGTCGATCCAGTTTCCCGGCGGGAATTTTGGGATGTGCTAGCAGAATTGTCAGCGGAGGGGATGACAATTGTAGTCGCCACACCATATCTAGACGAAGCCGAACGCTGTCACCGCGTAGCTTTAATGTACAGCGGGCAAATTCATGAAATTGGCACACCCGCCGACTTACGAGCTAACTTGGGCTTGCATCGTTTAGAAGTGCGGACAGCAAACCTGGAAGCTACAGAAGAAATACTTTCCCAGACTGACCAGACAAATATAGTAGATGTGCAAATTTTTGGCGATCGCTTGGATGTCCTCGTTCAAGATATAAATTCTGGCGAAACCGCAGTCCGGGAATTACTGCAACAACATCAGTTAGCATCTCCCAATATCGAGTATGGCGAACCCACATTAGAAAACGTCTTTGTCACGCGCCTGCGACAACAAGGTTCCGCACCGCAATTTTTCCCATTTCCCCGTTCTCGGAAGAGGGGACATGGGGACATGGGGACACGGGGACACGGGGAGGGGGAGACGCGGGGAGTAGCGATATATGCTCACAGCCTCAGCCGCATCTTTGGTAAATTTCAAGCCGTGAAAGATGTCAACGTCGAAGTACGCTACGGCGAAATCTTTGGGTTGCTAGGTGCTAACGGTGCTGGAAAAACCACCACAATTAAAATGCTGTGCGGATTGCTAGAAGCCAGCGGCGGGGAAATTTCTTTGGGTGGTGAAACCGGAAATCTGCGTAGTGCAGACTTACGGCGACGCATAGGTTACATGAGTCAAAAATTCACGCTCTACGACGATTTAACCATTCTGCAAAATCTAGAATTTTATAGCGGAGTTTACGGCGTACCCCGCAAACTCCAACGCGAGAAAATTGATTGGGTAATTGCTACTTGTGGTTTAGAAGGACAAGCAAATATGATTACCGGACAGCTACCAGGAGGTTGGAAGCAACGAGTAGCTTTCGGTGCTTCCGTGATGCACGAACCAGATATTTTATTTTTGGATGAACCAACATCAGGGGTAGATCCCTTAGCGCGTCGCCAGTTTTGGAAGCTGATTAATGACTTTGCCCGCAACGGTACAGCTATTTTAGTGACAACGCACTATCTAGAAGAAGCTGAACAATGCAACCGCATGAGTTTTATGGTTGCAGGGGAAACCGTCGCCGAAGGTTCGCCTAGTTCTATCAAAGCCTCACAACCAGGACAATTAATAGAAATTATCGTCAATCAAAATCAAGTTGCTTCCAAGTTACTCAAACAACACTTTGAATCGTGGCGCGTCTCGATTTTTGCTGATAGTTTACACATTGTCCTCGACAATCCCGAACAACAAATAAATCAATTAACTCAACTTTTAAAAGCTAATCAAATTACCATCAATTCTCTGCGTCCCATTCCCTTTTCTTTAGAAGATGCTTTTATTGGCATAGTACAGCGATCGCAAAATTAGGAGGGTAGGAGACGCGATTAATCACGTCTGTACAATAGATTAATCGTAGTAGAGACGCGATTAATCGCGTCTGTTAAGAAAAATTTTGCTCAATACCCAATCACCAGTACCCAATCCTTAGCACCTATGAAACGAATTATTGCTCAATGTGTGAAAGAAATAGCCCAGTTTCGCCGCGATCGCCTGACGCTAGCACTAGCATTTTTGTTACCATTCATTACCCTAGTAATTTTTGGTTTTGCTATTAGATTGGAGAGTAAAGATATTCCTCTAATAGTACAAGATTTTAACCGCACAAACCTAAGTAGCAGCTATATTGAAAGGCTATATGCCACTAATCAATTTGTGCCTAAACAATGGTCTGGTGGCAATCCGACACGCGATGCAATAGATAAGGGAATTGCTAAAGCCGCTGTAATTATTCCGCCAGAATTTAGCCGGGATATTCAAGCAGGTAGAAGTACAAATGTGCAAGTATTAATCGATGCGACTGATGTTAACAATGCCCGTATAATTAGAAATAGTATTCAAAGAGTTACAAACTTTTTCATGCAGGAGCATGAACTGCTACCCGCTACTAATAGTATTACAGCACGAATGCGTTTATGGTTTAATCCTGGTAGATTGGAATCGCTGTATATTGTGCCAGGAACATACGGCGTTGTACTATGGATTTTTCCTTCATTGCTGTCGGCGATCGCAATGGTACGGGAAAAAGAAAAAGGTACAATTTTACAAGTCTACACTTCTAGTATTAGTGCCACTGAACTATTACTTGGTAAAGGATTAGCATACCTATTAATTGCCATCGCTGAGACATTAGTAGTTATGGGATTAGGCTCAATTATTTTCCAAGTTGGCATAGTTGGCAACCCTATAACATTACTAATTGGCACTTTACTATTTCTGACAGATAGCGTTCTCTTTGGTTTACTATTAGGAGTCCGTAGCAGTAACCAAAATGCTGCCGTACAAGGCGTTTCCCTCGTAGGTTTTATTACATCCTTATTACTCTCAGGTTTTATTTATCCCCTCAACAATATTCCTTTTCCCTTATCACTAGCACCTAACGTAATTCCAGCGCGCTATTACATTGATATTACCCGTGATGCCTTCGTGCGCGGTACGGGATTTGCCGGGGTTTGGTTTGATTTAGTCATGCTTGCAGTCTTGGGATTATTATTTTTCAACGTATCGCGTCGAGTTTTGAGCAGAATGCAATTACCAAATTAATTCTGATTCTCTGCATCTCTAGGATTTGATAAAAAGTAACTTTATGAAACTAATTCAGCGATTATTTGATAGTCCATTTTGGGCATTAGTGCGGAAAGAAATTAATCAAATATTACGTAATAAGCAGTTAATTGTTTTACTAATTGTCCCGCCAACAGTACAACTATTACTTTACGGATTCATTCTTAATCCCGACGTTCATAACTTACGATTAGGTATCATCGACTATGCCAACGTCAGCGCTAGTCGGGAGTTAGTTTCAGCCATGACATCAAATCGAATTTTCACTTTAGAATCTGTACCAAATAGTGAAAAAGTATTGAGTCGTCAGGTAGAAGAAGGTAAGCTAGATGTTGGAGTCATTATTCCTCCCGATTTCCCGCGTCAACTGGCACAAAAATCCGCAGAAATTCAAGTATTTATCGATGCAGTAAATGCCAATACAGCCGGGATTGCGGGAAATTATATGAATCAAATTGTTCAGCAATATAATCTGCAATTAACCCAAGGTCAAGCAAGTCCCCCAATCTCACCTGAAGTTGTGTTTCTTTACAACCCTGGACTAACGAGTAGTTGGTTTTTTGTACCAGGAGTTATGGGTTTAGTTTTAACATTAATTGGCACATTAGTATCAGCAATTACTGTTGTTAGAGAAAAAGATACAGGAACTTTAGAACAATTATTAATGACTCCGGCTGCTAACTGGGAAATATTGTTGTCAAAAATTGTACCCTTAGCATTTTTATTAATGGGAGATGTTTTACTAGCTATAACTTTAGCAACAATAGTATTTCATGTACCATTTCGAGGTAGTTTTCTGCTATTTTTTAGCTTATCAAGTATGTACTTATTTGTGGGGATTAGCTTGGGTATTATGTTAGCGACTGTGAGTAGTTCCCAACAGCAAGTTGTACTCACATCTTTCTTTATTAATTTACCAATGGTGCAAACTTCTGGGGCGATCGCACCTATTGAAGCCATGCCTCCCTTGTTTCAAGCCCTATCCTTACTCAATCCTCTGCGTCATTACATTGCGATCGTTCGAGGTATTTTGCTTAAAGGTGTTGGGTTAGATGTACTGTGGATTAATGTTTTGGCGTTAGTTGCTTTTGCTGTTGTGTTATTAACCATTAGTATTAATAAGTTTCGCAGTCAGTTAAGCTAAAGTTTTACCCATCTTTAATTTGCAGCGTTTTCTTGAGCGTGAAGGAAAAATAGTTGTATGGTTGGTGGTTCATTTCTCTAGTTGGCAAACCCTGCAATATTGCTCGTGCAAGCTTACTTGCTCACTTTCTAGTCAGACACTGATGAACCATAGTTGACCACAAAGTATAAAAACATCTCTTCCCTCCCCACTCCCGATTTTCATCGCAACGATGAGGGCAAAACTCATAAACTAACTTGATTCATAATGAATACAGGTGTTATCTTCGCTTTAGCTATGTATTTAACTTGGTTAGACAGCAATAGTTGGCTGATTGAAATCGGCAACCAAAGGATACTACTTGACCCTTGGCTAGTTGGTTCTTTAATTTTTGGCAATGCGGATTGGTTCTTCAAAGGTTCCAGACCTCAAGAACGTCCAATACCGGAGAATATCGATTTAATTTTGCTGTCTCAAGGTTTGGAAGACCATGCTCACCCACCAACACTCAAGCAGCTTGACCATAAAATTAAGGTTGTAGCTTCTCCAAATGCAGCAAAAGTAGTGCAAGGATTGGGTTACACCTCTGTGACATCCCTAGCTCATGGTGAAAGTTTCACTTTAAATAATCGAGTAGAAATTAAGGCTTTTCCTGGGTCGCAAATTGGCCCTACTCTCGTAGAAAATGGTTATTTGTTCAAAGAGTTAGAAACTGGTTTAACACTCTATTATGAGCCTCACGGCTATCATTCTCCACAACTGAAACAGTTTGCACCAATAGACGTAATAATTACGCCAATTATGGATATGGGATTACCGTTGCTGGGGCCGATTCTGAAAGGAACGAACAGTGCATTGGAAGTAGCAAAGTGGTTACAACCACAAGTAATGCTCTCCACAGCGGCTGGAGGAGATGTGATTTTTGAAGGATTGCTGACAAAGTTCTTAAAGACTGGGGGAAGTTTTGAGGAGTTTCGTTCTTTGTTAGAAAAGAATAATCTTTCTACAAAAGTAATTGAACCAAACCCAGGCGATCGCTTTGAACTACGCTTAGAAAAGCGAGCATTAGCAATTTAAATTCTCGTAAGCGTCTGTTGTCAGTTTTTATTCCCTATCTCACCCCTGCCCCTCTTCACAGAAGGTTCTGGTTTTTTGTTTTCACTCGCTGATATAACTCTTCCATTGTTTCAATAAAGGAATTATCCTTTTGCCAAAAAGCGGGGAAATCTCCCTGCTTCTTAATCAGAATTGCCGATACACCGCTTTGAGTTGAAACTTCGATAGTTTGTGGTAATCGCTTTGTACCTAACCAAAATTCCCTAGCAGTTGGCTTTTGGTCAACAGAGCTTTTCTCTAGTTTCGTATAAAATGATGTAGAAACTTCTAGAGTAATTTCTTTAGCATTTAATTCCTCAGAAAGTGCTTTACCTAATGGTGAATTAGCTAGTTTGCTCTGTAGTTCTGCTTTTGATAATCCTCGGAGTTCAAATAACAAAAACGGATTATTATCCAATTGGGAAGCAACTAGATAATAAACTCCAGCAATGTGTTTGCAAGGATTGGCATAATCTGGGCAAGAACATTGTGTTTTAAAGTCTTTGTTACTGTGAGGTAATAGGTGTAATCCTAAGTCAGAAAAAGAATCTTCAATGTTTTCTGGCACTTCGTTGAGTAGCAGACGGGAAACGATGCTAGCTTTAGATGAAAGCTTTTGGATAGCTTCATTCCAACTTGTTTTAGCAATAGGTTTAATTTCAATTGCTATATTGTAAGTTGGTTCTTTATAGACTCCAAAGTAAGGATTAATTGAGCCTTTAACTTTAGCGGTGATTTTATTTTTTTCAATTTCAAAGCTTTTGACTTTACCACCACGCGCATAGGAGCGTCCTCGTTGGAGTCGACCGTCATCGGTGAAGGCTTCTAGGGCTTGAATAAAGCGATCGCCCCACCAAGTCCGACTAAATTTAGCCATAATAGTTTACTCCAAAATTGCACTCTTATTTAATGAAATCAATTGTTTAAAAGCTTCATTATCCAATTCTGTGAGCCAAGATTCATCACTACCAACTACAGTAGCAGAGAGTTTTTTCTTATCTTCAATCATTTGGTCAATTCTTTCTTCTAGAGTACCAATAGCCACAAATTTATGCACAAATACATTCTTTTTCTGACCAATCCGAAAAGCGCGATCGGTTGCTTGGTCTTCAACTGCTGGGTTCCACCAGCGGTCAAAGTGGAAGACGTGATTAGCTTTAGTCAAGGTGATACCCACGCCCCCAGCTTTTAGAGAAAGGATAAACACAGATGGTTCTGTATCGGGGTCTTGAAATTCCGCAATCATCTGTTCTCGGCGTTGGCGATTTGTACCACCATGTAGATAGTAAGTATTGCAATGTAAACTATGCTTGATATGCTTTTCAATGTTTTCGCAAACTTCCGTAAATTGGCTGAATATTAAGAGACTTTCGCCTTCAGCAACTGCTTCTTCTACCATTTCGGCTAAACGACTGAGTTTGTGCGATCGCTCGGTCGAAAAATCGCTATTATCTTGCAAAAATTGGGCTGGATGATTACAAATCTGCTTCAATTTCATCAAGGTTGACAAAATCATTCCTTTGCGTTGAATGCCTTCAGCCTCTTGCAATTTTTCTTCGACATCTTTCACCACTACTTCGTAAAGTGATGCCTGTTCTTTTGTCAAGTTAGTGTAGAGTTTTTGTTCAACTTTATCTGGTAAATCGTTGATAATGGATTGGTCAGTTTTGACTCGTCGCAAAATTAGAGGTTCAACTAACTTCTTCAGGGTGGTTGATTTTACTCGGTCATTGTCTTTTTGAATTGGAACTTCAAAGGACTTGCGAAACTGTGCTTCTTTACCCAAGTAACCAGGATTGAGAAAATTAAAAATTGACCATAAATCCAGCAAGCGGTTTTCTACAGGAGTTCCTGTTAATGCTAATCGGTGTTTTGCCGAGAGTTTGAGAATAGCTTTAGTTTGGGCAGCTTTGGGATTTTTAATATTTTGGGCTTCATCGACAACAAGGCGTTGCCACTCAACACCATTGAATAACTTCTCATCCTTGCGAGCCAGCGTAAAGGAGGTAATCACCACATCGTGTTGTAGACAGGTGGCTTTAAAATCTGCGGGATTTTGCAAGCGATCGCTACCATGAT
Source organism: Nostoc minutum NIES-26 (assembly GCA_003326215.1). Taxonomy (GTDB): domain Bacteria; phylum Cyanobacteriota; class Cyanobacteriia; order Cyanobacteriales; family Nostocaceae; genus Dendronalium; species Dendronalium minutum. Next base: position 104,659 of record LXQD01000295.1, read on the forward strand.
GCACCATAGTTTTTAAATGAGGCGCAAACTTAGCAATTTCCTTCTGCCAATTGCCCACAACAGAAGTAGGTGCAATCAACAGCGTTGGTAAGAGGGATAAGGTAGTTAATTTATCTCCCCCTGCCTCCCCTGCTCCCCCTGCTCCCCCTGCTTCATAGAACTCCTTCTCCTGCACGAGTCGGGCAATTACCTGCACAGATTTACCCAAACCCATATCATCTGCCAGACAGCCATTTAATCCCAACCCTTCTAAATATTGCAACCAAGAAACACCACGTTTCTGGTACTCTCGCAAATTGCCTTGCAGATTTAGCTCCTCTGAAATTGGCTCAAGGCGACTTTTGTCTTGAAGCTTTGCCATCATCTCTGCCAAGACTTCATCATGTTCAATTTCCCATTCTTCTCCAACTTCAGCACTGCGTTGCAGAAACTCCAGCAGATTCATCTCTGGTTGCTTATCGCCGTGAGATTGCCAGAATTCGAGTAACTGCTGCATTTTATCCCGATCTAGTTCCATCCACTGACCGCGAAAATGCACTAAGGGAGCCTTAGCATTAATGAGTTGTTCCCATTCCTGTCGGGTGACAACTTGCTCGCCAATTGCTAACTCATATTGATACTGTACTAGCGAGTCTAGACCGAAATAGCTTTTTGATTCGCCCTTAGTAGGAGCTTGTTTGGGACTTGATGCTTTGAGGCGAATTTTAGCACGTCGCCGACCAGCAGGGGTATACCAAGCAGGTACAATCACCTTAAAGCCTGCGTCTTCCAAAACCCAGGCACTTTCTTTGAGAAAATCAAATGCCTCTTCTAAGGTAAGTTGCATTCCTGTAGGTTTATCTGTTTCCAATCCCTGCCACAATTTAGGATACATCCGTGCCGCGTAACCCAGATTCAGCAGCAAATTAGTTTCAAAGTCTTTGCCAAACTGCTTGTGTACGCCAGCTTTAGTTTTTTGATTCATAATCCAGTAATCAGCTAAAGACTGCTTCAGCGAAGGGTCTTGTTTGCTGGCTATCAGAAACTGCATTTGCCAATTTTCTATCTCTTCAGCAGCAGGGGAATACAATTGAAAGCAGAGATAAAAAGTAGAATTAGCTTGGCTACGCGTAATTTTGGTTTTCCAGTCTAGCCATTGCTGATATTCTGCCAAAGCAGTTTTTGTTGTCAGTGGGTTATGGCGATGGGGATAAAAGCAGTAGGAAACGAGAGAATCTGCAATTTGTTTGTCAAAGGCAGCTGTAGAGGGTGTGTGCGTGACTAGATCGTAGATTACAGACTCCGAAAAGTGACGCAACAATCTTTCTTTGTCAAAAAACTCAATACTGCCGCTAGATGTTGCAGCACCTGAGACACAAATCAGCGGTATGTAGTCAACATATTTTTGAATATTAGCTTCGTATTGTTCAGAAAGAATTTCCCAAGTTCCGTAGATTTCAAATGGCTGCAAAGTCTCTTGCTTTGTTTTTTTCTTAGTTTTCGCAGTTTCTAACTGCCGATATTTCAGTGCGGGAATATATTGATCTTTGAGAATTACTGGTTTAAAGGCTTGAGTGTAGTGATACCAAAATAATAAATCCGAACCAAGTTGCAGTTCGCTGATATTGTATAGTGCTAAAAAATGGATGTCATTCAGGAGTTTAATGATATTCTTGGCAGATACTATTTCATAGCAATCCACCTGCCAAGATTGAAACTCTTCATAGTCTTCAGGAATTTCAATTTCTAGATATTTGATTAATTCAGGTGAGGGTAGAGGTTGATTATTGGCAGTTGGCAGGGCAAAGTATTTAGGAGAAATGCGTTGGCTTAATTGAGGAGCTGGCTCTTTGATTCCTAACTCCTGCGCTAAAAAAGTGACTAATTCATCCTTTGCCAGATGTCCGGGATGAGTGTGTTGGCGCTTAGAGCGACTTTTTTTGAGTACAGGGGTTTCTACCCACAAGTAAAAAGACCCCGACTGGATAAAGTCAGTTTCTGCATTTGGTATCCAGGTGCCATGAAGGATTTGCATAGTTGCCATACCTCCGGACTGTATAGAAATTCTGGCGGTTTAGAATTACTTTACCAAAGTCAGGCATTACACAATCAAGATATCAATACCAGTTCCCCACTCCGTACAGACGTGATTAATCGCGTCTCTACCCACTCCCTATTCCCCATCTCAACTGCTGTAAGTTGTGTCACAAATAGTATTTAGAAAAAAGGTTACAGAGAATTGGTATGAGTTTCCGAGTAGTTGACCAATTGACAGAAAATCAGATTTTAGAACTAGTAGATTTGTACCAAAATGAATTTTGGAGCAAAAAACTTACACATCAGGATGTGAGAAAAATGCTTGCTGCTTCAGACATTATTATTGGTTTGGTAGATAGATGATAACGAACAACTGAGTAGTTTTACTCGCGTACTCACTGACTTTGTTTATAGAGCAACTATTTATGATGTAATTATCAAACCTACCCATAGAAACAAGGGACTTGGCGCTAAGTTGATGGATGTAGTTATTAATCATCCCCAATTAATTATGGTTGAGCAGTTGGCTCTTTACTGTTTGCCAGAGATGATCCCATTTTATGAATGCTGGGGTTTCACATCTACTGCGGGCAAATTTGAGTTTATGTATAGACATAACTAATTGCCTCAAAAAATTGCAAATAATATTAATCCTGAAAATATACATACAGTGATAGGTCGTGAAAGAGCAAATCCTTCTGGAGGAAAGAAGCTATTATCTAGTTTTTGTAGTTTTTCTGGTTGAAAACAAACCCAATCTTTCATTTCGGATATTACGTAACCAAGCCGTGCCTCAGTTCGTATATGCGCCCCATTGCTGCAAGCGTACGCTCGTAATGCTGCCAATAAAATTACTTTGACTCCCAGATTCTCCAATGCTTTGCCCAAACTATCGGTGAATTTTAAGCGGCGATCGCTTGTTGAGATATGATGAGCAGGGTTACGCCGCTCGGTGGCAGAGTGCAATGGTGAGCGATGCTGCTGCCGCAAACGCCGCCGCCGCTCGAATGTGGTTCCAGACAGTCCAGTTGGCAAGGTAGCTAGCCCATAGCTTTGCGCCTTCAGTGCTGCTCGGCTCGATCTTGGCCAGCGCTTCGTTCAGCGGCACGTTGAACGCGATTGTCACGCCTAATGTACCGACGAGATAGAGCAGGCTGCCGACGAGCAAGTAGGCGACACCGGGTTGATGCCACTTTAACAGCGAGAATACTAAAACAAGGATACAAACTGCGCCTGTTCCAAGAAATGCCGTCATAAACAATGGATTAATCGCTGTGATATTGATAGATTCTCCCCCTGCTTCCCCTGCATCCCCTGCCTCCCCGGCTTACCCCAATTCATCCCACTGTTATGCAACGCCCATTATGTGTATGAAATATCGACAAGCGGATGCTAATGTTTCGGTTGATTCATGTCACGCAGACCGCTAGTTAACCGTCTATCCGTGGCAGGCGAGACTCAAGTCTTCGCCAAGAACTCGTCGAGGCAGTCAAAGCTGGAGTTCCACCCGGCGATAACCCCCATCTGTTCATGCTTGCGACGCTCCTCAACAGACTCATGCATAATCTGAAGTGTGAGTTTGGTATTGCCGTTTAAATCCTCGAAAACCGCCGTCATAACTATTCCTCTTGGCAGATCGGCGTTCACGACCTTTTCAAAGCCTTCATCAAATTCATCACTGGTAACAATCCGCTCAAAGGGTACGATTTCACGGAATACACCTTTTACTGGGTACTCCGTGCCGTCTGGGCCAATCATGATGTAGCGCCATTTACCGCCCGGACGCAGATCCAGTTGAGTCACCCGCGTCGTGAAGCCTTTCGGTCCCCACCACTGCGCCACATGTTTCGGATCGGTCCATGCCTTATACACGAGTTCGCGTGGCGCGTTGAAGACGCGGGTAATGACGATCTCGCGTTGGGATTGAGCATCAATGGAATCATTTTTGTTGCCCATCTTGTTTCTCCTGGATTTGTAATTCATGCAGGTAATCATCCAGCCGATCGAGGTTGTCTTCCCAGAATTGGCGATATTGCTCAATCCAATCCGCTGCCTCCTTGAGTGGCTCCGCTTTGATCTGGCATGGTCGCCATTGAGCCTCACGACCCCGTGCGATCAGTCCGGCACGTTCCAGCACCTTGAGGTGCTTGGAGATTGCAGGAAGACTCATCTCGAAGGGCTTAGCTAACTCAGTCACCGATGCCTCACCCTTGGCGAGGTGAGCCAGGATCGCGCGCCGTGTGGGATCGGCAAGGGCGGCAAAGGTAACGCTCAATCGATCGGTAGACATCTTTATTTAACCGTATGGTTAATTATCTACTAGGTTAAATGTACTATTAGAAAATGTCAAGTGCTGACTTAACCTATTTGTTATCTGAACAATTACAACTTGACCCGTGTAGTTTGCACGCTTACATTATTTGATAGTGAAGTTCCTGTTTGGAGTAAAGTGAATATATCTGGAATGCACCTTCTAGATGAAAAGTGGGACGAAGGCAAACAGATACAGCCGCAATTACAAGAAATTTTTGCACAAGTAAAGAATGCTGCCTACGAGATTATTCAACGTAAAGGAGCAACTTCCTATGCTATTGGTTTGGCAGTAGCCCAAATTGCACAGTCAATTTTATGTAATTAAAACCGAGTTTTAACTGTCAGCATCCTCATCAATGATATTCATGGTATTCAAGATGTGTGTTTGAGTTTACCTGCGGTAGTTAACCGTCAGGGCGTTACTAAGGTTTTGAATCTCTCGCTGAATCAAACCGAATTACAGCAGTTACAACACTCTAGCAAAATTCTCCGCCAGACTCTTGAACAACTCAATATTTAACTTAGCGATAGCGTTTGGCTGAAATTCAGCCCACATGTTTCAATGCTCACGACTATAGCCGATACAGTTTATGCCGATCGCTTTTGTATTATCCCATTTCACTAAAATCCTGATACAAATAATATAATGTCCGATTGAATAATTGTGATTGCGTACTCCTTTGGAGAACCCGAAGGGTACGAAGTGAAGCAATCACAGGGGTTTTGGGATTGCTTCGTTCCACTTCGTTGCACTCGCAATGACATATCATAAGTTATTTGCCGGACATGATGAGAACCTGAGTTTTCAGCTATTAACCAAGCAGAGTAAATTTGAAGAGGAATTCAGAAGCCAAAATTACTCTTCGTGGGTAAATAAATTCGGAAATTATTTCAACTGTTTATTGCAAGCGCACAGATACACTACCTGCATGAGCTGGTAAACCTTCTGCTTCTGCTAGTGTCACGGCTGCTTTGCCTAGTGTCTGCAATGCTTGTTTATTACATTCCAAATAGGTAATTCGTTTGAGAAAATCATAAACACTCAAGCCAGAGGCAAAGCGGGCAGAACGGGCAGTTGGCAGTACATGGTTGGGGCCTCCTAAATAATCGCCAATCGCTTCTGGGGTATAGCGTCCTAAAAACACACTACCAGCACACTTAATTTGATTGGCAAGCAGTTGGGGGTTATCTACGCACAATTCCACATGTTCTGGAGCTAATTGATTGAGCAGTGGTATACTTTGCGCTAAATCGCTGACCAGAATCACAGCTGCATGGTTTTGCCAACTGGCACGGGCGACTTCTGTGGTGGCTAGGTTGGTGAGAATTTGCTCAACTGCCGCTATCACTTGTTGCGCGAAGATTTCCGAATCAGTAATTAAGATTGACTGGGCACTAGGATCGTGTTCTGCTTGCGATAGTAAATCCCAGGCAATCCAATCTGGATTGTTTTGGCTGTCGGCTACCACTAAAATTTCTGAAGGCCCGGCGATGCTATCAATGCCAACAATACCAAATACTTGACGCTTGGCTTCAGCAACATAAGCATTACCAGGGCCGACTATTTTATCCACAGGGGCGATGCTTTCTGTACCATAGGCTAATGCTGCGATCGCTTGCGCCCCACCAATGCCATATATTTCTGTAACTCCAGCAACTTGGGCAGCTGCTAATACGGCGGGATTAATCTCACCGCGAGGCATTGGCACTGTCATGACAATTCTTTCGACACCAGCAATTTTGGCTGGTAAGGCATTCATCAACAAAGAACTCGGATAGCTAGCCCGTCCTCCTGGTACATAAATTCCCACTTGCGACAGCGCTACCCAATTTAATCCCAGTTTCACCCCTACTGTATCGGTATAGCCAATATCTTGGGGTAGTTGTTTTTGATGAAAAGCCGTAATTCTTTCAGCAGCCAGTTCTAGTGCTGCCTTGACATCAGCAGAACATTGTGCTGCCTGTTCGGCGATAAAGGTTTCGCTCAGATGCAAAGATTGAGGATTGTAGCGGTCAAAGCGGCTAGTATAGTCTTTGACTGCGGCATCACCACGCACCTTGACATCAGCTAGAATCTCACGTACTGTCCCGCTAACATCTACTGTAGCTTCCCGGCGATCGCTGACAAGGGTTTGAAATTTGACAGAAAAATCTTTGTCGGTAGTTTGAAGTAGCTGCATGGACAGTATTTTGAAAGCGGTGAGGTTAATAATTAGTTTAAAGCCGGAGTGACCCAATTGAGTGTAAAAGGGTATGAGGGTTGGGGAGACGCGGGAAAAAGGGGGACAAGGTAGACAAAGGGGACAAGGGAGATAATTATTCACTTCTGCCTATTGCCTTCTGACAACTGACCACTTTAAAAAGTTTCGTCGCCTGTGGGTTCTTGATAAGCTTGACCTGGCTTATTATGGCGATATTCAGCGACCACGGGATAAACAAGACTGCGTATGCGATTGAGGGCACCCACCGGACGATGAACAGCTAGACCGTTCCAGGGGTAAAATTGCAGATTTTCAGAGAAATTGTTTTGTTTTTGAGAATCAATGAATTGATGCTTAACAGTGAGACGACCAACAGTAAAGAAGGGTGATTCGCTTTCTTTCCAGACAATTGTGGGATCGTCTATGGACATGTCTGGACTGGTTTGGAACTGGATACCAAAATCCCAACAGTACTGTGCATCAGGTTTGGCCAGGGATTGAATTAATTCTTCGCGGTAGTAATTATCTGGCTGATTTTTGTCTAAACCGAGGGCTTTGGCGCGATCGCTCAAGGGAAATGTTGGAATTCCTGGTCTAGACTGGAAGGGAATTCTATTGTGTGGCGGTTCCGCAGAAACCGGAGTAAATGCATATTTAACCACTGCTGGATATTCAACTGGAACTACACCAGTCTGCGAGGCATCAAAATCTGGGTTGAGACCCAAAGCAGATGCTGAACCACTCCAATATCGTTCGGTAAGTAAACTCTGGGGCGCAGGTGCGGTAATTGTATTCAACGCCAAGAACTGCAAAGGATGTAGGAGTAACCACTTGAGCGCTGCTTGTTCTGACTCCACCACAGCACTAAAAAAGCCGTAGTAATCGCGGATGGTTTTGATAAAAAATATCTCTGCGTTTTGGACAATAATATCCTGGGTTTTCGACTCATGGCTTTGTGTCAGTCGTTCACCTTCCACGCCGATTATTTTCACTGCCATTGAGCGCGTGTCTGAGACATAATCTTTTTCTACTTTGGTGCGCCCGTTAGCAAATCGCAGCCAAACAGGATATTGTTTGGGTTTGGCGAGCAAGCCTTGCTTAATAGAAATGGCACTGAGTTGGGCAGCAGTCAATGAGGCGCGTTTGCCTAATTCACTTTTGATTGCGTCCTCATCAATGTCAAAGATATCGAGCGTTGCTTTCACACTACCGTGAGTTTTAGCATGGGTATCTCGCAATGCCCGCTCGGCATTTTTAAACAGATTATCCATCCGCTCCTTGGCTAGTGCAACCAAGCGATCGTAATATTGGCGTTCATCCTGTTCGGGATATTCTGTAAATAACTTCTTGCTCATAACCACCTTGAGTCATGTCGCTTTGCTTTAATTCGTAATTCGTAATTTAGCAATTTAAATCATGAATTACGAATTATTTGGTCATTCGCTTATTAAACTGGTTGCCAATTTTGGTTATAGAATGAAACTCGATAGTTTTTGTCTTGTGAAATATTGCGATGCAGCAAATCTGAGAGGGTCTTAGTCTTATGAATCTCTTCCCAACCTACGGGTGAAAATGTTTCGGGATTGAAAATATGTTCTGCTAATAGAGGATTGGTTAAAGCTTGAGAAAAGGCATCAATTCCTATGAGTCGTCCTACTAAAGGTGGTAAGGCAGAATTAGGTCGCAGGTCTTCTGCGTAGAGTCCTACATAAAACTCAATATTGTCTACATGACCATACAACTGCTTCAGTTCTTTTTGAACGTTATCATTGCTACTAATTTGATTGAAATCATTAACTCGTGGATACTTACACATTTCACGATAGTCGTTATAACTTCTCACTTTTGCTGCACGACCTAGACGAATACTAGCTAACTCTGTTGGCACGAGAAAATCAGATGTATTAAATAAACTTAGTTCCGCTGCTGGTTGCGAACAAGTCTCCTCAAATAATGCTCCCAAACCTTTATTAATAATCATATCATTGTTCCACATCGTATCTGGTACAGGAACTTGCTGACCATCATAATTTATAGTATCGGGCAACATGCTATGCCAACGATAAACCAAGGTAAACTCTACCGACATCCAATTGGTGCGATACCATTTCTCATTACTAAAAGCGAGTGGGTCGGTAAAAAATTTGAAGTTATAGGGAGTAATGTGGTTAATATACTCTTCTAGTACAATTTTTAGCAGTTCGACCATCACGATATTTCTAGCTGTGTGGTAAAGCCTTTCATCATCCCAAGTCGGATAATTCTTAGCCAAGAGGTCGCATAAACGATTATGTTCTCGCAAGGCAAGAACATTTAGCATCACATAGCCAATTTGCACATTAGCCCGTTCTATTTCTAACCCCATTGCAAATAATTTTTGTTTCTTTTCTGGCGGAAAACTGTCTGCTTTGGGAATGAATTCGCCAGAATAAACATGAGGCATCCCTTCAAATTCTTTCTTGGGTTGCCCGTTTTCGTCATAGTAAAACGGTGGATATTCTTCACCATTGATGAACTGGCTTTTGAGCTTGCCCCCTTGATATGCTCTCAGTAAATGAGTAATTTTTTGGTTCAAACCATAGACACTACATAAATCGATTTGATGGTTAGAACTATTCTTGCGTGGTTCGTGGCGATCTGTTCGTAAAAAACTATCAGTAAACCATTGAACAAAGTACGGAAAAAGTAAAGTAGATTTAGGTGAGTATTTAGTCTCTCCTTTTTTCTTATACAGAACTGCTAAATCATCAACAGCAGGAAGATTTTTCTCAAAAGTTTCCGCTGGCGTTAAATTAATTCCTAGATAGTTAGTATTAGTTAAAGGTTTCCAATCAAGAGGTGGTAAATGAAGTCCAGAATAGGTGCGATCGGTTAACGATTCCCAAGAGGTATAGGGAGACATTGTACTAAACGGATACGGACGTGTAGGAACTTTGTAAACAGCATTATTAATAAGAGTCTTGTTGACTATTTTGGCTAAACCTGGGTTGCTTTGAATAAAGTTCCAAATTGGTTTAAATTTAGTTAAAGCGAATGTTTCAAGTTTATTTCTCAATCCGTCTTTTGATGTGTCTCTTTTTGAAGCCATAATTGTTTTTACCTTTTTTGCTTCAAGCTCTGTATTCAACCAAGCTAATTTTTTAGTTAAATTAATTTAACTAAAAAAATTGCTTCTATTAAGAATAAGATTTTACCTCCCTTCTCTAGGAGGATATCTCTTGAGTCAAAAAAGTTTACCCTCGTAGGAAAAGTAGCAAAAGTTCAAGCTACAGTATGGTAAATCTTAATTTTTAAAAGGCAGGAAAAGCTAGAAAAAATAAAGGAAAATCAATTTACTTAAAATAAAAATGTAGTATTAGGCACAAAAATATTGTCCAAATCTCTGGTATATGCGGTATGATAATTATTCTGTTCTTGTATAAATAAGTATTTATATCCATTAGTACTAAGTACAACTGTTTGAGTTTATCCCTAGGTTGTCAAATGATCCAATATAGATATCAAGTTGGCGGTAGCCTAACCATAGATGCTCCTAGCTATGTACAACGACAGGCAGACGCACAATTATATGAAGCGCTAAAAGCTGGTGAGTTTTGTTATGTCCTCAACTCCCGACAAATGGGTAAGTCTTCGCTGCTAGTCAGAACTCGGCATCGTCTACAAAAAGAAGGGTTTATATGTACTAGTGTCGATATGACTAATATTGGCTGTGAAAACATTACTCCACAACAATGGTACAAGGGAGTAGTTGGTGAGTTATGGTTAGGTCTAAAATTATTAGGAAAGCTGAACCTAAAAGCTTGGTGGCAAGAGCAGGAAGATATCCCTTTACCCCAGAGATTGATTAGGTTCATTTCAGAGGTGCTATTGGTTCAACTTCCTGGGAAAAGAATTTTTATTTTTATTGATGAAATTGATAGTATTAAAAATTTAGATTTTGCTGTTGATGACTTTTTTGCAGTGTTGCGGTTTTGCTATAACCACAGAGCAATCGATCCAGAATATAATCGCATTACATTTGTGATTTTGGGTGTGACAACACCATCAGAATTAATTAGAGATCCCAATCGCACTCCATTTAATATTGGGAAAGCAATAGAATTGCATGGCTTTAACTTAAATGAAGTTCAGCCATTAGCCAAGGGATTAATATTTAAAGAAAGTAATACTCAAGTAATTCTCAAAGAAATTTTAGCATGGACAGCAGGACAACCTTTTCTGACGCAAAAACTTTGTCAGTTGATAGTGAGTTCTAGTCAAGATACAGTAAGTGGAAAACTGACTATTCCTCCTGGTACCGAGGCTTTTTGGGTAGAAAGTATTGTGAATTCCCGCATCATTCAAAAATGGGAATCTCAGGATGAGCCGGAGCATTTGCGGACAATTCGCGATCGCCTCTTGAGTAACGGGCAACTTGCAGGGCGCATACTGGGAATATATCAGCAGATTCTAGCTTTGGAAGATGTACCAACCGATGACTCTCAAGAACAAATGGAACTACTGCTGTCAGGTTTAGTAATCAAACAGCAGGGATATTTAAAGGTAAAAAATCGGATCTACCAAGCAGTCTTTAATTTAGAATGGGTTGTCAGACAAATGGAGAAACTGCGCCCCTACGCGCAACACTTTAGTGCTTGGATAATTTCCCAAGAACAAGATGAATCACAACTTTTGACGGGAACAGCATTGCAGACAGCACTGGCTTGGTCGAAAAATCAAAGACTCAGTGACTCAGATTATCGATTTTTAGCTGCGAGTCAGGAACTAGCAAAACGCAAAATTGAACGCGATTTAGCCGCAGAAAAACAGGCAAGACAAATTGAACGCGAAAAAGCAGAATTTGCTATTTTAGCTGCCAAACAAGCAAATCAAATTTTGGCAGACGCGCGTAAAACTGCTAAACGCAACGCTCAAAAACTGCGTTTGGGCAAACGTTGGATTGGGAGTATTGCCACAGGAGTTACCGGTTTAGCTCTTCTATTACGTTTTACTGGACTACTACAAGGTATGGAGTGGACGATATTAGATAGCTTTTTTCAAGCACGTCCACCAGCAAAAATTGACCCTAGAATTACGATTATCACGATTGATGAGCCAGATATTCAGCAAATTGGTCAGTATCCTCTCTCCGATCGGGTGTTAGCTCGAACTATCCAGACTTTAAAAAGCTACAAACCCAGAGCAATTGGGCTGGATTTGTATCGAGATGTGCCTGTAGAACCTGGTTATCAAGAATTAGTGAAACAGTTTAAAACAACTCCTAATTTGATTGGCATTGAAAAGGTAGCAGGGACTCAAATTGCCCCACCACCAGTTTTAGCTAAATTAGGTCAAGTAGGTCTTGCCGATCAGGTTTTAGATGGGGATGGCAAACTGCGCCGCGCCTTGCTTTCAGTTCGACTGGCAAACGGTGAAGTAAATCTCAATCTCAGCCTACGACTGGCGCTACGTTATCTAGAAGCTGCTAATATTACTCCTAAATCCTTGTCCAACAATCCCAATCGCATCCAATTAGGGAAAGCAGTATTTGTTCCTTTTCAAGCTAATGATGGCGGCTATATCCGAACTGATGCAGGGGGTTATCAAATTTTGCTCAACTATCATGGCACTCAAGAGCAATTTCAGACCTTCTCAATCGCAGATTTGTTAGCTAATCAGATAGCACCAGAAAAGTTACGCGATCGCATTGTCTTGATTGGTTCAATTGCTGAAAGCGTCAACGATATGTTTCAAACACCCTATAGCAACCAAATTGCTGGTCCTGCCAAACAAATGGCTGGTGTAACAATCCATGCAAATATCACCAGCCAGATTTTAAGTGCAGCCTTACAAGGACGACCTACACTACAGGTTTGGCCTGAAGGGGTTGAATGGTTGTGGATTTTTCTCTGGTCTGGAGTGGGAGCAGCTTTAAGTTGGCAGATTAAGTCATCTAAAACAATCATCACTATGATTGCGATCGCTGGGGGAGGATTGATGGGAATTGCCTACTTAGCCTTTTTACAGAGTTGGTGGATTCCTATTGTCCCCTCTGCCATTGGGCTTGTGGTTGCTGCGATGACTCTACCGATTATTACCAATAAGTATTCAGAAAAAATTCAGCTTTGTCAGACAGTAGAGATATTAGTTGTTATTAGCAAAAAACAACCAGCTGTCGGACAAATCGCCATTGAATATCTTAAGCAAGCAGAAACTCAAGAAAATCAGATTTTAATTGAGCAGATCGTGTCTGACTCTCATTAATTTAAGTTGAATCGACTTTTATGATTAAGAACACTTAAGCCGACTGCGGGAACCTGCACCTGAACTATCTTTTGGTTCCCCTTGCCCTGGAGGGTTAAAATCCTTATTAATAACCATCAATTCAGGTAAAGTAACACTTTTGATTTGGATTTCAGACTTAGCTGGAGTAGCTAAGCTCAAATTTAGTAAAAACTCTATGGTTGAACAGAGTGTGAATAGTCTCAGAAGAAAACTTGCTTTCATTATTCGTAAGAAAAAATTTGTACAAACTTGCCATGAAGATTCTCTTAACTAAAAAAGAAATAACCGTTGTGTAAAAATATACTTTTACCAGTGTTTGTGTATTTTTAATGATTCTTGAAAAGTCAAGTTGCTCTAACAAAACTTCATTTTTACAGCTTTACTCTTAAATTTACTTAATTAGTTTAATGTAAAGTGGGGAAAGTAGATTAAAAAAAGTAAGAAAAGTGGGAAAAGTGGGAAAAATATAATATATTGCTGAATCTAATAAATAGTTAAATATTTATGTATAAATGTAAAATATTGACAATCTGGTGGTAAGTAGCGATCGCTTATCGTGTCAGAGACGCTTTGCTAACAGTTATCATTCATCAGAGCAACAACGGAGCCTAAGGGACTTCCAAATAAAAAAATAATCAATCGCTTGGGTGAGCAGGGGAGGCAGTGCGTTGCGCGGGTTCCCCGCGTTGTAGCAACTGCCGTGAAGCAGAGGGAGCAGGGGAGGCAGGGGGAGAAGAAATTGGATACTGGTATTGGATGCAGGAATTGAGTAATTTAATTATTGGATGTCCCTAAAATGGCGAAAGAAATAGAGCGTAAATTTTTAGTCAAAGGAGATGGTTGGAGAAAACTAGCAGAGGGTAGCGTGTATTGTCAGGGATACATTAGTACACAAAAAGCAGCTACTGTACGTGTCCGCATAGTAGGCGATCGAGGTTACTTAACGATTAAAGGGCCTAGTATCAAATATTCGAGAGCCGAGTTTGAGTACACTATACCTATTGAAGATGCTCAGGAGATGCTGAATACATTGTGCGATCGCCCTTTAATAGAAAAAATCAGATACAAATTAAAGTGGGGTGGTTTAATTTGGGAAATAGACGAGTTTGATGGGGTCAATAAAGGACTGATATTAGCAGAAGTTGAACTCACTGATGAAAAACAACAGATTGAACTGCCAGACTGGATTGACGAGGAAGTTTCCGAAAACCCCAAGTATTTCAACAGCAATTTAGTGAAACATCCTTTTTCACAATGGCAAAGTGATACTAATTCGTAATTCGTAATTGAGGATGAGTCAGTTGTCAGTTGTTATTAGTCTCTCTCTGCTCCCTTGCTCCCCTGCTCTCTTATCCCTATTCCCTACTTTGTTCTGATGCTTTATCTGGGTGTAATTTAACTGTGATTCTAAAACTTCAATCTTTCTTAAAAGTGACACTCCCCATGCAACAGAAATCACAAACTTGATAGTCATACCCAGCAGCAGAAGTTTGACTACTCTAGAAGCTTTTCTCTGTTGAGCTTGCCTTTTTTGTTGTTCTTGTAGTCGTGCTTCAACTTCTTTGGCTCGTTCTGCCTCCAATGCCTGTTGTACTTCTTTTCGATCTAATTCTTCGCTAGCAGCTAAAAATCGATAATCTAAGTTGCTCAAGCTTTTGCCATGCGCCCAAGTTTGGGCATCAATTAAGGCTTGTCCGCGCAATAGACGAGATTTATCCTCTTGTTTTGAGGCTATCCATGCATTGAAGGTTTGAGAGTAGGGACGTAAGTAAGCTAATTGATTTTCCACCCATTCGAGGTTGAAAACTTCTTGATAAATTAAGTTTTTAACTTTTATAAAACCCTGCTTTCTGCATACTAATCCAGATAGCACAAGTTCTACCTGTTCTTGAGAGTCATCGACTGGTATTTCCAATCCTTGTAGAATTTGCTGATAAATTCCCAGTAATCTTCCAGTATATTGTTCGTTTCTCAAGATGCGATCGCGAATTGTCCGCAAATGCTCTGGTTCATCTTGTGATTCCCATTTATTGATAATCTGCGATCGTACTACATTTTCTATCCAAAATGTTTCTGTGCCAGGGAGAACCTTTAACTTTTTACCCACATCATCTTCAGCTAAACTTACAAGCAATCGACACAGTTTTTGGGTAAGAAAAGGTTGACCTTCTGTCCAGGCTAAGACTTCTTTAAGAACTCTTTGGGGATTGATGCCGTTGATCTCCAATCCGTGTGCGAGTGGTTGGGCCTCTTCAAAGTTGAACCCACTTATTTCTATAGCTTTACCAATATTAAACGGCGTAGTATGATTTTGATATCGAATTAAGTCTCTTGGTGTAGCAACCCCGAAAATAGCAAATGTAATTCGATTATATTCTGGCGCTATAGCTCGTTGATTATAGCAGAAACGAATTAGGCTAAAAAAGTCATCGACAGAGAAACCAAGGCTCTTGATACTATCTATTTCATCAATAAAAATAAACAGTCTTTCGTTAGGATAGTGAATTAATAGTATTTCCGAAATGAACCGACTGAGTTTTTGAAGTAAAGAAATATCACTCTGTTCCTGCCACCAAGCTTTTAAATTGACCTTTCCTAAAAGCTTAAATCCCAACCATAAGTCACCCACAACACCTTTGTACCACTGCTCTACAGAGATATTCTCACAACCGATATTGGTCATATCGATAGTGGCACATCTAAAACCCTCTTGTTGCAGGTGATGCTTGGTTTTTACTAACAGTGAAGATTTACCCATTTGTCTGCAACTAAGGACATAGCAAAACTCTCCTTGCTTCAAGGCGTTGTAGAGTTCCACATCTGCCTGACGTTCAACATAGCTAGGAGCGTCATTATTTAATGTGCCACCAACTTGATATCGATAATTTTTCATTGGTTTGGAAATTTTAATTAGAAGGCAGCGAGCAGAGGGGTGGGGGACAAGAGAGACAAGGCAGAGGAGCAGGGTAGAATTTTAACTCTTCACTTAGACGCGATTAATCGCGTCTCTACTTAGCACTTCCAATGGCTTTACTTTTCATCGGTTAAAACTGAGTTTGGCAAGTGATAGCACTCCTTAAGCTTCGATTGTAAAAGTGCTTCTTCAGCAGCAATAATCAACATATTCGGGGAGTTTTCATCGTTAGGTTTTGCAGTTGCAATCCCTAAATTAACAGTGAAAACAGGCTCAGGAAATTCATCAAACTGAGAATGAGCATGGGCAATTGCTAATATCTTGACCTTCTCGCGAATGTTTTCTGCAAGCCCAATAGCAATATCGGCATTCACTTGTGGCAAGATAGCAGCAAACTTTGTCTCTTCATAATGTGCTATGAGAGCAGCCTGACGTTTTAGGCAGTTGCGGATAGTACTGCTAATACGTTGCAAGCTATTATTCGCAGTTGAATATTCACCATCATGGTACACTTTCAAATACTCAATTTCACACACAATGAGAGATAGAGGTACAGCTGATGTTTGCCATTGTGGCCACTCCATTTCGATATATTGCTTGAAGTATTGTAAGCTAATGAAATGACGGAATGCATCACTTTTATCTGTGAGCAACTGTTTTTGTTTTTGCACCAACAAAGTACCAGCAAAGTTAGTACTATTTTGTTTTACCAACTGTTGGCGAAAATAAAGCTGATATAACTTGCAACTGATACGGGCTTGATTGCCATCTAGTTGCACTAAACCCATGCTTTCTAGTTTGTAAGCGGCAATTGCATCTAGTTCTACTCTTTCATCTATCGCAACTACCTGTTGCATAGCTGACATTAATTGCGGTTCTTTTTGCAGTAGCATCAACAGATGCCGTAGATGCTGACTATAAATTCCTGTTGGTGTAGATGCTGTTTGTAATAACTCATCCAGCGTCATTTTATCTTGACACAGATGATAAAGTGCGAGGTTTGCCAAATAGGGATGCCCTCCAATCATTCCTTGTAAGAATGCTAGGCGTTGCCCTCCTTCCTTGTTTACTGCCCAATCGAGTCCGTAATGCTGCGCCAAATTCTGTACTTGCTCTAAGGTAAATGGAGGCAAGGAAAAAGTTATCCCCACGTTGAAGGGAGATTGATTAAGCTTGAGCGGAATATAAATTTCTGTTGTGTGAACTACTACAATCCGCAGTTTTCGCCAAGCCCGATCTTGCTTTGCCTGTTCGTGCCAAAATCGCAGCATTGGCAAGAAGTCTTGGGCAATGTTGGGATGTTCAAAAATTCGATTGACTTCATTCAAAGCCAAGACTATGGGACTATTATCAACGTATTGCAATAAATACGCCTCGAAGTAAATTTTGCAGCTCACCTTGCTACCCATCTCTGCATCCCAAAAATCATCCAGACTGGGAAAAAGGTTTAACTGCCTGCTGACATTGATGCAGAACCAACGCAAAAATTTATCTAACGAAGCAAAAATGTCTTCATCAGCTTCTTGAAAGTCTATATAGACGGTTTTACAACCCTGCTCGTTAGCATGAGCAATCATGCGGTTGAGCAGCGAACTTTTCCCCATCTTCCTGGGTGCTTTGATCCGCAGCAGGCAACCTGGTTGCATAATTTCGCTACAAATCAGCTCTTCTATGGGAGGGCGATTAATATAAAAAGGAGAATCTAGAGGTACAGGACCGCTGGGAAAGTCCATTTTACTAGCTGAGACTGGGTAGAGAAAAATATTTTCTGGTCTGGATTGTTCTAATAATTCCTGTTGAGGCTGATATTCCTGTTGCTCTGCGCTGTCTTGGTGATATTTACTAAGGACTAAATGCAGGTTCTTTTTGGTTATTCTCTCTCCTAATGCTTCGGATAAGTCCTGCCACAACTGAGAGCCAACTTCCTTGAAATATTCACTACGGTAGCCCGAACCATTCGCCATCTCACCATATGTTCTGCCCAACCAAGATTGATGAAGCACAAACCGCTGAATGTGCCCAAAAGGTCTGTTTTGCAGAATTTGCTCTACAGCTTCTAGAAGTTGCTCCACAGTTAATAAAACTTAAATAATAAGTAGATTTACGTATTTTTGATTGTTTAGTAATAATATACAACTAAAAAAATATTTGCACAAAGAAAAATAAATTCGGGTGGAGAGAAATTTTTGAGGTCGCCGCATCTAAGCAGGCAGAGGGGCAGGGGGGCAGAGGGGCAGGAGAAATAAATTCTTCCTTGTCTCCCTTGTCCCCTTGTCCCGCCACTCCCTACTCTTTAGTAAGGTAAAGGTGCGAACCTTACTAAAGGGATGCTACGTGGTGACACAGCAACCAAACGCTAACCAAACTCCACCCTTGGAAAGTGGCGATCGCACCGCTGTTTAATTGGGAAAATTATTGAGGCGTTCTAGGGCAACGTATCCTATTGATATGACACGGAAATGGCTTTCTATCGTGGGCATTGGTGAAGACGGGTTAGAGGGATTAAGTGCGATCGCTCGTTCCCTAATCGAACAAGCTCAAGTAATTGTCGGCGGCGATCGCCATTTGGCAATGTTGCCCGCAGATGACCGACGCGAGAAACTCACCTGGATATCCCCAATAAGCGCCTCAGTAGAAGAAATTATCCAGCGTCGGGGTCAGTCAATCTGTGTGCTGGCAAGTGGCGATCCCATGTGTTACGGCATTGGTGTCACCTTGACGCGGCATATTCCTGTCTCAGAAATGACAATAATCCCCGCACCTTCAACCTTTAGCCTTGCCTGTGCCAGACTGGGATGGTCTTTGACTGACGTGGAAACCTTGAGTTTAAATGCTCGTCCACCCTCCCTACTTCAGTCTTACATCTATCCGGGAGCGCGGCTGTTGATTTTGAGCGAGGGCAAGGATACACCCGCAACTGTTGCTGAAATATTGACAAAGCGCGGCTATGGTGGTAGTAAAATTACGGTATTAGAACGCATGGGCGGCATTCACGAACGGATTGTAGAAGGTACGGCCGCATCCTGGAGTGAAACCGAGATTGCAGCTTTGAATGCGATCGCAATTCATTGTATTGCTGATGCTGGCGTTGTGCCTTTGCCAAGGTTGCCTGGATTACCAGATAACGCTTATCACCATGATGGGCAGCTAACCAAGCGGGAAGTTAGGGCGATAACCCTAGCAGCATTGGCTCCCACACCGGGAGAACTGCTATGGGATGTCGGTGCGGGTTGTGGTTCAATTTCTATCGAATGGATGCGGAGTCATGTTCGCTGTCGGGCAGTTGCGATCGAGCAAAATTCTTCGAGACTCCACTATATTGCTGATAATGCCGCCTCCTTAGGTACACCAAACTTGCAAATCATCGCAGGGAAAGCACCCCATACCCTCAAAGACTTACCTACACCCGATGCCATCTTCATTGGTGGTGGAGTAACAGCGCCAGGACTTTTCGATATTTGCTGGGAAGCATTACGCCCAGGCGGACGTTTGGTAGCAAATGTTGTCACTATTGAAGGCGAGCAAACCTTATTTCAATGGCACGAACAAGTCGGCGGTAATTTGACTCGGATTGCCATCCAGAGGGCGGAACCTATTGGTAAATTTTTGGGCTGGCGAGCCATGGCACCTGTTACGCAGTGGGTAGTAATAAAGTCTTGATTGTGTAGTTTACGATACTAACTATCTTGACTACATCCCCATTTGAGTGTGTTGAAGCGGTAATTTCGTTAAAATTTGCATTGATAGTTAGTGTTTCTTAAAAACTCATTTAGAACATGTCGAGGCAAGAGTGGTACAACATTAAAAAATCCTACGAGATTTTCTTGGACATCAAGAAGACACCCTCTCTTGAAAAGATGCCGTGGTTAGTTGACCAAATCATCGAGTCAAAGTATGTAGATATTTTCTTTCCTTCGATGTCACTATCGTGTCTACACATTAACTTATCTGGTGATTGGCGTGATAGTGGAAAGCTGCCTAAGATTACTGTCGATCCAAAATGGAACTGGGTCACATTTCATTACTGTCACTTTAATAAACCTAAGTCGGACACATTTTTTGATGAATTTAAGGTTATGGTTGACCAGATTTATCAGGTGAGAGAAACTCTATTTGGACTTCTTGAACGTCTTGAAAAGTGCCTAATACTGTGAAAACAGCAAAATTCTACTTCCTTTCTAATAGCTGCTTCACAAATTCCTGATGTTGAGGTGAATTCAATCCCGCTTGCAATACTGCTAAAACCCTAACCATATCAGCTGTTAACAAAGCTGGTACTGCTAACCACAAACCAGGCATTACTTGACTTTTAATAATTCCATCAATATCGGGTTCGAGAGGCACATACTCACTTTCGCTTAACCGGAACCAATCCAGCCGATTTTCTAAAATCTGCCAAACAATGTACTCTTGAATTCCATTGCGGCAATAAGCCTTTTTTTGTCGTGCAAATCATAGGCTGCACTGCTGGCAGCAATTTCTACGGCTAACTCTGGTGCGCCTTCAATGTAATCATCCTCTGCTAACCGCGACTGTCCCCCAACAGGCGATCGATTAACAAGACTCCATCTGGTTGAGGTTCATTATCTCGATCTAGGCTTACTGTGGGATCGATTCCTAACTTTACGCCTGGAGTGACAATTTGATAAGTTCCCAACCAAATAACTATCTTTCCATGTGGTTCAGCGTGATGTTCAAAACGCAGAGGGGATGCCACGTAGACAACTCCTTCAATTAGTTCAGCTTTTTTGATATGGGGCTGTGCTGTGTAACGACGCTCGAATTCATAGCGAGATAAGCGATCGCCACTTTCTAAGGGTGGAGTCTGGTTGGTGTTTGGTTGCTGTGTCACCATGTAGCATCCCTTTAGTAAGGTTCGCACCTTTATCTTACTAAGGAGTAGGAGTGGCGGGACAAGGGGACAAGGGAGACAAGGGAGACAAGGGAGACAAGGAAGACAAGGAAGACAAGGAAGAATTTATTTCTCCTGCCCCTCTGCCCCCCTGCCTCTCTGCCCCTCTACCTACTGCCTCCTGCCTTCTTTACTTAACTTCTTCATACCAAATACCTACTGTCTCAAAAGCAGCATAAGCAAGCTTGAGAAAATGCACAACTCGCTGTCTTCCAAGTACCCCAAATTCTTTATAATCTCTTGCTTCAGCAAAGGTCAGGCGGTTTTGGTCAATTATATTTCTCTCTTTATATGCCAGCTTCGGAAAATCTACGACCTGAATTCTATGTTTTTTTAATAGCTTTTGCATAGCAGGGTCTGACTCAACATGTTCCCAATCGTCACACAGACCGAAATTCTTCACCAGAATATGAAGTATTTTGTCACCGTAGCTATTTACTGACTGCACAAACAAATTGAGACTGTCATACCCTCCTGTAGACACAAACCATTTGCAAAAACTTACTCCCTCAGCAGTTCCCAGTTCAAGTAGCTGATTTTTCTCAATCCAGTTTTTGACAGATCTATGCGATTGAGCAGCTAGATTAACAACTACTGGCTTAGACATCGCCATTTCAAAAATTCGATCTGCTTTATCAGCCTGCCGTTCATCTTCGGTAAATACAGCATACTGACATATTCCCTTATAAACACCGGCTACATCAGGATTAGACCTATCAGTCTCAACAGGTACAAACGGTATTCTCTTGTCCAGACAATACTGAACCATTGTCCGGGTTACTAGAGATTTCCCTACTCCACCCTTTTCACCATCTACTAAATGAATCGTCGGCATAACAGCTACCCCTAGTACTGATTGAAGTCATTTAAAATATTCGCTTTCGGCTTAGAAGTTTTTGGATTTCTTCGCCTACCAACTTTGGTAATTTCCTGTTCAGGCTCTATACTATCCGCTGATGACTGCTTCTGTGGAATTTCTAGAGTCAGTTGACCCAAATCTGCATTAAATTGAGAGGATTCAGTTGATTCAGATTCTGGTGACGTTGCTAATGCTGCTGGTAAATTCTCAGCAGAAGAGGAAGCTTGCTTAACTTGTTTTGATTTAGTCCCTCGCTTTCTTGAACTTTCTTCCTTATCAATCTCAGTTAAGTATTGCTTGAGTGTGGCTGCCGAAATTTTAATTTCTTGAGCAGCAAGTATTTCAGAAAGGTCTTGATAGCTGTAGCCCTTCTCCATAGCCGATTGTAACTGAGTGCGGAGGAAATAAATACTCTCTCGCAATGTTAATTCTTCTTTAGGTTTCTCTTCTAACTTTTCTAGTTCTGCTACGGAAGCTTGGAGTTTATGAATAGAAATCTTTTGTCCAGACTTTGTGCGTGCCATTTGTGCCGCTGAATTAGCTCAAAATCTCATTAATCCTATCATCACACGCAAGCAAGCCAATGATAAAATCATACTCATTTATGAAAGTATCTCCATCCTAAAAGTAGCTGAGGGATAGTTTCTGCTCTTATGAGATTGAGCGAACATCATAAATCAAGCTTAAAGTTCAATGGCAGATTACCGATAGTAATGCTGGTATTCTTTGTGTCATCAATTCATTTCTCTGGTGCTTTGGGGCGTTCTATCGGGCGATCGCTCGAAGATAAAAGGTGCGTTACGCTATCGCGTTAACACACCCTACGACTTTCTGTATTTTCCTTGATACTTACTAAGGCTTTGGCTTCTGAGTTGAAGTGACGTGCAACTCTTTGAGTTGTTTGGCATCTACTCCTGAAGGTGCATCCGTCAACAGACAACGCGCTTGTTGCGTCTTCGGAAAAGCAATGACATCCCGAATGGATTCTTCGCCAGCTAGCAACATCACCAAACGATCTAAACCGTAGGCAATGCCACCATGGGGTGGTGTACCATATTCAAACGCTTCTAAAAGAAAGCCAAATTTACTTTGTGCTTCCTCAGAAGACAAACCTATGGCTTCAAACACCTGCTGTTGAATTTCCCGCTGATAAATCCGCAGACTACCACCGCCAACTTCTAAGCCGTTGAATACCAAATCGTAAGCTTGGGCACGTGCAGTCTTGAAGTCGCTCAAATCATCAGGGTGCGGTGCAGTAAAAGGATGGTGCAGTGCTTCTAACCGCTTTTCGTCGGCATTCCACTCAAACATTGGGAATTCTGTAATCCAAAGCAAGTTGATTTTTTCTGGATCGATTAACCCAAACTCTCTAGCAATAACTTGCCGGAGTCTGTCTAAAGTTTTATTAACAGTCGCAGCCTCACCAGCCCCAAATAGTAACAAATGACCGGCTTTTGCACCTGTACGCCGTAAAATTTCTTGTTTTTGTTCTTCGCTGAGATTGTCTTTAATCGCGCCAATGGTGTCGATTTCACCATCATCCCTGACACGGATGTAAGCTAAACCTTTAGCACCAGCTTCACTAGCTTCTTTGAATAAGTCACCGCCTGGTTTAATCCGCACATTAGAAATGGCATCATTGCCGTTAGGAATGGGCAAAATTTTGACAATGCCACCATTGGCAACAGCATCTCGAAAGACTTTGAAACCAGAGTCTTTTAAGATATCTGAGACGTTGACTAGTTCCAAACCATAGCGAGTATCGGGTTTATCGCTACCGTAGCGTTCCATTGCCTCGGCATAAGTAAGACGAGGGAAGGGATGGTATAACTCAATGCCTTTAACAGTTTTAAAGATATGAGATACTAATTTCTCGTTGAGTTCGATGATTTCTTCTTCAGACATGAAACTCATTTCCATGTCCAACTGAGTAAATTCCGGTTGTCTGTCGGCGCGTAAATCTTCATCCCGAAAGCAACGAGCAATCTGATAATATCTGTCCATACCTGATACCATCAGCAGCTGTTTGAAGAGTTGCGGTGATTGCGGCAAGGCAAACCACTCACCAGGATTGACACGACTGGGTAAGATATAATCCCTAGCACCTTCTGGGGTAGAACGGGTGAGAATTGGGGTTTCGACTTCGATAAAACCTTCGATATCTTCCAAGTAGCGACGCATGGCTTTGACGATTTGATGACGTAGTTGTAAGTTACGTGCCATCCGTTCTCGCCGCAAATCCAAATAACGATATTTCAGCCGCACATCTTCTC
Source organism: Nostoc minutum NIES-26 (assembly GCA_003326215.1). GTDB lineage: Bacteria > Cyanobacteriota > Cyanobacteriia > Cyanobacteriales > Nostocaceae > Dendronalium > Dendronalium minutum. The sequence goes on from LXQD01000295.1 coordinate 128,411, forward strand.
TCACTGTCTCAGTATCAGCGGTAGAAACTTGGAAAGGTAATTGTTTGCGGACAGCGTTGAGCAATGCAATTTTATCGGCGTAAATTTCAACTTCCCCTGTGGGGATGCGGGAATTTAGGGATTCATCAGGGCGTTGTGTAACTCTGCCAGTGATTTCGACAACGTATTCATTACGTAGGGCGTTTGCCTGCTCGTAGGAGTCTGGGGTGCGTTGCGGATCGCTGACAATTTGGACAATGCCAGAGCGATCGCGTAAATCTAAAAATATCACGCCCCCATGATCGCGGCGACGGTCTACCCATCCGTATAAGGTAACAGTTTCTCCAATATGTTCTTTTCGGAGTTCGCCGCAATAGTGAGTTCGCATAGGTATTAATCGTGTTCTTCCGAGCTAGATGGGCAAGAAAATGTCAAAGCTTTCCCATTATCTAGCATCAATAGTATCCAATTGCAGATAACATAACATAATCTCCAGCCAGGAAATCTCAAGTTTGCTCGTGCTGGACATGAATGAAGGTACTGTCTTTTCATCCTCGGCGGTAACGGGCACGGGGCGATCGCATTGCTGCCAATCTGGCTGTACGCTTAACTGAGAAAGCTATATCATCTTTGCTGTGCGAGCGATCGCATTAGCAACTTTACCGATTTATCTATACACAGCTATAAAACCTCATTTAAACAATGAGGTTCTTTTGTTGCAAGACTAAGTGTTCGCTAACGAAGAAGTTAGGTTATGTAGCGGGTTTGTGACATGAGTATAAGTACTCATAAAGCCCAGGGCTGGGTACTTGAACTAGGGATTGGATGCCTTAGTTTGGGAAGCAATACTGACATTTATTGAGAATAAAGCTTCCAATAGAATCGCCTGTATTTAGATCGAATATTGGAATCAGAGTTCCAGGCGGTACAGTATGAATTGCTAAAACTCCCCAGTTTACAATTCCGATAAAATTCTCTAGGTTGGAGTCTTTGAGAAGATGAGAACCTGAAAACCGCTCAGGGTTAACGCCATGTAATTCACCACTGACTGGGTTAATAATGTAGTCGAAGCCAATTTCTTGTGCTTCCTGGTAAAGTTGAAGATTCTTAAGTACTTTACCGTAAAGTTTCTGAGTAATCATGATTGACCATAAGCTAAAGAACACCAACTATATAATTTCCACTAAAATGAATTAATCGTAAAAATACGTAAAATTGCTTCTACTGATTCATAAATCTCAGTATTTTCCATCTAAGTAATTCTCAGTCGCTGCTTGTTACTTGTATATAATTACGCTTATTGCGCCTCTGCGGTTTGTAAAAAAAGGCGAACTTTTGGGTTCGCCTCTACTCACATGATGTTATGGTGTTGCTCGACTTAAATTCAAATTCTAAATCTTCGCTTCTTCCTTCACCAACTTATCCCAACCTAAATCTTTCAAATTATTATTCCGACGTAGCGGACGTGTCACCAACTCTAGAATGTCACGCGCATTAGTAAAGCCGTGAATTTGAGCAAAAGTGAACTCTACAGACCACTTAGTATTAATACCGCGTGCTTCCAGAGGGTTGGCATGAGCCATACCAGTGATTACTAAGTCTGGTTTTAGCTCATAAATCCGCTGAAGTTGGTTGTAATTATCAGGTTTTTCGACAATCCTGGGTATAGGTGCGCCCATTTCCTGACAAGTCTTCTCCAGCAGTGCTAACTCAGCAGCTTGATAACGCTTATCCATGTATGGAATGCCGATTTCATGAACGGTCATACCACAGCGTATCAAGAACCTGGCTTGGGAGATTTCTAGCAAGTTATCGCCCATGAAGAATACAGACTTGCCGCGAATCAATTTTACGTAGTCTTCCAAACTTTCCCAGATTTGGGCTTCGCGCTCATCCAAACCTTTGGGAGTAATGCCGAATACCGAGCAGATTTTCTCAATCCAAGCACGGGTGCCATCTGGCCCGATGGGGAAGGGTGCGCCAATCAGTTTGCATTTGCGACGACGCATCAAGGTCGTAGCAGTGCGGCTGAGGAAAGGGTTGACACCAGCGACATAATACCCTTCTTCAATAACTGGCAGTTCAGTGAAGCGCTTGGCAGGTAGCCAACCAGAAACTTTGATGCCTTGTTTCTTCAATTCCAAGGTTAACTGTGTCACAACGGGATCGGGAAGGGAACCGAAGAGAACCAGGGGAGGATGATCTACGTACTCAGATTCTTCTTGGACAACATCTTCTTTCTTTTTACCGAAGTTGAGCAGCTTTTGAATGGCGTTGCGTTCGTTCTTGTCTGTTTCCGTTACAGGAGATTTATCAGGACAACGATTAGCCATTGCCGCTAAAACGGTGTCTTCTCCTTGGGTAAAGGCGTAATCTAGACCGTTGGCACGAGCGACGACGATGGGAATGCCAATTTCGGATTCGAGTTTCGGTGCTAAGCCTTCTAAGTCAGTTTTGATGATTTCGGTAGTGCAAGTGCCAATCCACACAATAACACTAGGATTGCGATCGCGCTTAATTTGTAAACACAAGCGCTTTAACTCTTCGTAATCATTCAGTTGTGCCGAAATATCCCCTTCTTCCAACTCTGCCATTGCATAGCGGGGTTCAGCAAAAATCATTACCCCCATGGCGTTTTGTAGGAAGTAGCCACAAGTCTTAGTCCCAATCACCAAAAAGAAGCTATCTTCAATTTTTTGGTATAACCACGCCACACAGCTGATTGGGCAAAAGGTGTGGTAATTCCCAGTTTCACATTCAAAGCTTAAAGCTTCTGGTTGTTGAGCGACAGTCATTTTGGTTTTTTCTCCCCTTGATTTTTCAAGTTAGGAGTGATGAGTCATAAGTTATGAGTTTTGATTACCAACTCCTAACTCTTGCACAGACGCGATTCATCGCGTCTCTACTCCTGACTCCTAACTTAGTAATTAAGCGTTGGGGAAGAGACGGGCAATCTCCGATTCATCAAAAACGCCAGCTGGTAGTTCTTCCCCTAAAAAATCGTTATTTTCTTCACCTTTTTGCAAAGATGTTTCATCACCCCAGACATCTGACAACACTTCACTAAAGGCATTCTCATCTGTTGTATTCAACTCGCCGAGAATTTGCTCATCTTGCTTTTCTTGTAGTGCATCTGCTGCATCAAAGGAGATATCGCCAAAATCATCTGCTGAGATATTGGATGCTTGCTGAGACTCATCTTCTAATTTGTGTCCGTTGGATGAGGAAATATCACTCAGCCCATTTTGGCTTTCCTTGGCTACAAACTCTTGAGCTATCGATCCTTCCCCAAAGCCATTTGTATGGGAAACTGCTAAAGTTTCATCTTCGGAGATATCATCCCCAGCAATGGCTGACTCATATTGCCCCATCTCCGGTTCTGCTTGAGGAATAAAACGGTTGCCAAGAGCGATGTCTGGGTCAAAATGCAAATCCAGCACCTCAATTAAGGTATCGGCATCAGGATTCAGTCGAGAAAAAGGCAACATTAATTGCGCTAACTTCGGTTCCAGCGCGTTGACAACGCCCAGGATGAGGTAAGAAGATGGTCGCTTCCCGCCATCAGGGGTGTACACCGATTCCGCCTTCATGTGCAGGGTAATCCAGTCACGATTTACCTGGAAAAATTGCAACCACTTTTGTCTTATTGAGTCTGTAAAGCTATTAAAGAAAGCCATATGTCCCCTCATCCTGAGAACTAGATGATGTTATACAATCATCAAGTCTAGTTCCTCTTCTGAATTAGGAACCTGGGGTTTACCCGGATTTAGATAAAAATCGGACAACAAAGAGAACAATTCACGATCTGGGGAGTCGTTTGGCACAACTCCTTCGGGACGCGCCAAAATCTGGTCGGCGATATTAAGGTAGTAATCGCAAACGTAGTTCAAAGATGGGTCAGATTCTGCCATTTCAAACAAAGTTTTACCCTTGACGCGGGAAACACGGATGTCTTCAATTAAAGGCAGAACTTCTAAAACTGGCATGGGTACGGCTTCTACGTATTTCTCGATCAAGTCACGTTTGGAGGTACGGTTGCCAATTAGACCAGCTAGACGTAGGGGGTGAGTCCGGGCTTTTTCTCTGACTGAAGCTGCAATCCGATTAGCAGCAAATAAAGCATCGAAACCATTATCAGTAACAATCAAGCAATAATCTGCATAGTTGAGTGGCGCTGCAAAACCACCGCAAACAACGTCACCTAGTACGTCAAATAAAATGACATCATACTCATCAAAGGCATTGAGTTCTTTGAGTAATTTTACGGTTTCGCCAACTACATAGCCGCCACATCCAGCACCCGCAGGCGGGCCACCAGCTTCTACGCAATCAACACCACCATACCCTTTGTAAATCACATCCTCTGGCCAGACATCTTCGTAATGATAGTCCTTTTCTTGGAGGGTATCGATAATTGTGGGAATCAAAAACCCAGTCAGGGTGAAGGTGCTGTCATGTTTGGGGTCGCAACCAATTTGCAGGACTTTCTTGCCGCGTTTGGCTAGGGCGACTGATATGTTACAGCTAGTTGTGGATTTACCGATACCACCTTTTCCGTAAACTGCTAGTTTCACTTTTGTTTGCCTCTTATAGTTTTTTGTCAAACTCGTGGCTTCAACATTTGCCTTCACCTAGCCGCAGACGGCGATGTGTGAGGTATGTGAGTGTCATTATTGTCGAGATTAGATTGAAAATAAAGGGGGCTGGAATCTCAAAAATAAAGCTATCAGTCTTTTAGAGGTTTAATTTGTTTTATTTTCAAATATTTACCTAAATTTAGAGCTTTGGTTCTTTAATAAACAATATTTTTATTTTTATATAATATTTTTACAAAAAAGAGTTACAAAAAACAAATAGCTAGATTGGCTTATTATATATGGTTTTCAGATATTTAGCCGATGTCATCCCAACTCAAATCGGGAAAGATAGGCTAGGTTTCTAGTAGAGACGAGATATTGGCAATCCTGCGCTAGAAATACGCTTACAAGTTTGCACAACAGTCTGTTCTTGGTAGTTAAAGCACACTTGCCAAGAATATCTAATAGTGATTGTGGTGCGATCGCTTCTAACTCTGTAAAAAATTATTAATGTTTTAAATATCGGCAGGGGATCGGGATAAATCAGGTTAGAGGGCCTCGATTTCCTGTAATGTTTGCCAGCCCGCTTGCCACTGAGAGCCGTCTTGTAATAATTTGGCGTTGAGCCAAAAGCGAACTTTGGGGTCGCAAGCGGCAACCATTTCGGCATATACCCACTTACCCTGATTTTTCCGGTTGACCACTTGGAAGTGTCTCCAACCGTCTACTTTTTGCTGTGCTGTCCACTTGGAACCAACTAGGTAAGGAAATTTTTGCTTTTTAGTCATTGGTCAGTTGTCAGTTGTCAATGGTCAGTTGTCGTAGAGACGCGATTAATCGCGTCTGTACAAGGGTCTCAGTGGTCAGTTGTAAAGCAGTGCATTGGGAAAACACTGTGTTACTTTAAACGGGCGATAATACTACTCTACAAAGACGTGAAGACCGATCTAGCTAGTTGTGCCCCAATCCTTACAATGACCATATAAGAACAAGGCTGACTCTTGTTCTCTCTGCACTTGTTGCGCCCTAGAGTAGTTCCCCAATCAGCCTATGCAACCTACTAATCCTAACCAATTTACAGAGAAAGCCTGGGAAGCGATCGCCCATACTCCGGAGATTGCCAAACAATATCAACAACAGCAAATAGAAAGCGAACACTTAATGAAAGCGCTGCTGGAACAAGAAGGTCTAGCTAGCAGCATTTTGACAAAGGCGAGTGTTAACTTACAAAAAATCCGCGAACGCACCGAACAATTTTTGCAACGTCAGCCGAAAGTATCAGGTAACAGTACTTCAGTATACTTAGGACGGAGCTTGGATACACTTTTAGACCGAGCAGACAAATATCGCCAAGATTTTAAAGACGAATATATTTCAATCGAACACTTATTGCTGGGTTACGCCAAAGATGACCGCTTTGGTAAAGGTTTATTCCAAGAATTTGGTTTAGACGAAGGCAAACTAAAAAATATCATTAAAGAAGTTCGTGGGAGCCAGAAAGTGACCGACCAAAATCCAGAAGGGAAATACCAATCACTGGAAAAATATGGACGTGACCTCACAGAAGCTGCCCGTAAAGGTCAACTAGATCCAGTGATTGGGCGAGATGATGAAATTCGCCGCACTGTCCAAATTTTGTCACGCCGCACCAAGAATAACCCCGTGCTAATTGGTGAACCGGGTGTTGGTAAAACTGCGATCGCAGAAGGACTAGCACAGCGCATCGTTGCTGGTGATGTACCTCAGTCCCTTAAAGACCGCAAGCTAATAGCTTTAGATATGGGTGCTTTGATCGCCGGGGCAAAATTCCGGGGCGAATTTGAAGAACGTCTGAAGGCAGTATTAAAAGAAGTTACTGAATCCGGCGGCAATATAGTTTTATTTATTGATGAAATTCATACTGTTGTCGGCGCTGGGGCGACTCAAGGCGCAATGGATGCTGGTAACTTATTAAAACCGATGTTGGCACGGGGCGAATTGCGTTGTATTGGGGCGACAACCTTAGATGAATACCGCAAGTATATAGAAAAAGATGCCGCCTTAGAAAGACGCTTCCAGCAGGTTTATGTAGACCAGCCTAGTGTCGAAGATACTATTTCCATTTTGCGCGGCTTGAGAGAACGCTATGAAAACCACCACGGGGTGAAGATTTCTGATAGTGCTTTAGTTGCAGCCGCTACATTGTCTGGTCGTTATATTAGCGATCGCTTCCTCCCTGATAAAGCCATTGACTTGGTAGATGAAGCCGCAGCTCGATTAAAAATGGAGATTACCTCCAAACCAGAAGAACTCGACGAAATCGACCGCAAGATTTTGCAATTGCAAATGGAGAAGTTGTCTTTGCAAAAAGAAAGTGATGCAGCTTCTCGCGAACGCCTAGATAGACTGGAAAAAGAAATTGCCGATCTTCAAGAAGAACAAAGAACGTTAAATACTCAATGGCAGTCTGAAAAAGATATTATCGACAAAATTCAGTCTGTTAAAAAAGAGATTGAACGGGTTAACTTGGAAATTCAGCAAACGGAACGTAATTACGAACTCGAAAAAGCTGCGAAGTTGAAATATGGTACGTTAACCGATTTGCATCGCCAATTAGAAGCAGCAGAAAACGAATTGGCAAACGCCCAAAGAAGTGGCAAATCCCTATTGCGTGAGGAAGTTACCGAATCTGACATTGCTGAAGTAATTTCTAAGTGGACGGGAATTCCCATCAGTAAGTTGGTGGAATCAGAGAAAGAGAAATTGCTGCACTTAGAAGACGAATTGCACCGTCGGGTAGTTGGACAAGCTGAAGCAGTCACAGCAGTAGCAGATGCAATTCAGCGATCGCGTGCTGGACTTGCCGATCCCAATCGTCCTATTGCTAGTTTTATTTTCCTCGGGCCGACGGGTGTGGGTAAAACCGAGTTGGCAAAGGCACTGGCGGCATATATGTTCGACACCGAAGAAGCATTAGTGCGGATTGATATGTCCGAGTATATGGAGAAACACGCTGTTTCTCGGTTAATCGGTGCGCCTCCAGGATACGTAGGTTACGAAGAAGGCGGACAACTTACAGAAGCGATTCGCCGTCGTCCCTATGCAGTGATTCTCTTTGATGAAATCGAGAAAGCACACCCGGATGTATTTAATATCTTCCTGCAAATTCTCGATGATGGTCGCGTCACCGATGCCCAAGGTCATAAGGTGGACTTTAAGAATGCGATTATTATCATGACCAGCAATATTGGTTCGCAGTACATTCTTGATGTCGCCGGGGATAACGCACATTACGACGAAATGCGTCGTCGGGTGATGGAGGCAATGCGAAATAGCTTCCGTCCAGAATTCCTCAACCGGATTGACGAAATCATCATCTTCCACGGCTTGGATAAGAAAGAATTGCGGCAGATTGTGTTGTTGCAAGTCGAGAGACTGCGGCAAAGACTTAGCGATCGCAAGATGTCCCTCAGACTTTCAGATGCTGCTCTTGACTTTTTAGCAGAAGTAGGATATGACCCCGTATTTGGGGCGCGTCCACTAAAGCGGGCAATTCAGCGGGAGTTAGAAACGCAAATTGCGAAAGCTATCTTGCGAGGTGAATTCAACGATGGTGACACCATCTTTGTCGATGTGCAAAATGAGCGTCTTTCCTTTAGTCGCTTACCCGTTGAGATATTTAGCAGTTAATTCCAGATAATCTCACGCAAGACGCAAAGACGCAAAGTTAAGCAAGAGCGTCTTTGCGTTTTTTATTGGTATTAAGTAGGTCGGCGTGAATATTTATCATTAAGATAAGGCAGATGGCAGATGGCAGAAGGGAAGAGAGTTTTAGTTAAGTTTACTTTTCGTAATATAGTTCTGTTCATTTGCACCGTTCTACTTAGTTGCTATAAATAGTGTTACCAATAATTATGAACTCGGTTATGACAACTACACTTACCTCTGCTATTAAACCAAGAGTTGAAGATAGCTTTGCCATTACCTTTGCACCATTATCCCTTGAGGAAATTTATGTCAAAGCCGACGACCCAGCTAATGGTGCAGTGGTAGTGATGAGTGGAATGGTTCGCAATCAAACCGATGGACAACCTGTAGTTGCTTTAGAATATCAAGCCTACGAACCGATGGCGTTGCGAGTCTTTTATCAAATAGCTGCTGATATTCGCTCTCTTTCGCCTGATGTGAAACGAGTAGTCATTCATCATCGCGTTGGGCGTTTGCAGGTTGGAGAAATTAGCGTTTTAGTAGCAGTAGGTTGTCCGCATCGGCGTGAGGCTTTTGAAGCTTGCCAGTATGCTATTGATACCCTCAAACATAATGCCCCCATTTGGAAAAAAGAACATTGGCAGGATGGTTCCAGTACTTGGGTGAGTATTGGTGCTTGCGAACAGTCAGAAGAAAGTTGTTAATATTCCACAGACGAATCGCATACACTCGTGTTTCGTCTAGACCCTCAACATCACTTCCCTGATTCTTGAGTAAGTTGCTCTAAGGGACTTCCAACTAAAAAAATATCCCATCGCTTTGGTGAGCAGGGGAAGCAGGGGGAGCAGAGGGAGCAGGGGAGGAAGAATCTCACAATCGTCTTCGCTCTTACAATTGAATAATTTAATTTCTGGAAGTCCCTAATATCAAGTCCGGACTTGATATTAGCAATAGCTCGTTTTTTGCCCATTTATGCACGGTTTTGTAGCCTGCTCAGGAGGCTGACTTCTTGGCGAATGGCCCAAATACATTTGATAGTGTTTGTGCCTCTAAGTAGGTAGACATAATTAAATGTAAGATGTCATTGCGTTCGCGTAGCGTCTCGTAGAGAGGAGGAACGAAGCAATCGCAAAGACTGGGATTGCTTCGTTCCTCGCAATGACAGAACATATTATATTTATTTGCGCCGATCTACTTACAATTATGAGTCAAGTAGGGCCCGAGTGGTTGGTTCATACGATAATTTCATGCATCAAATGTCCGAGCAGTGCAGCACTGTCTGGATTGTTCCGATTTTTGCACCCATCATTGGTGCCTTGATTGGTGCGCTCACCTATGACTTGCTTATTGGTCGGGTTTTGGAGCGCGAACACACTAAACAAGCTTATCGACAACAGTTAACGCAAATTGATTAAATTGCAGAAGTTAAGTATGAATTAGCTTCACCCAGAGGAACAGAGAATCAGAGTTTGAGATATTAAATTTTTGAATTTCATACTTAATATTTAGCAACGCCGATTAAGTTGGAGTTCTCTGATATTCAATTAAGATTTTACCTCGTTCTAATTACAAATAAATTCGAGATATATCCCATGACTAAATATATTCTGGCATTCGACCAAGGCACCACCAGTTCGCGCTCTATTATATTTGACCGCAATGGCGATATCCTGACCATTGCTCGGAAAGAGTTTCCACAAATCTTTCCGCAGTCTGGTTGGGTGGAACATGATGCTGATGAAATTTGGTCTTCGCAAATTGGTGTTGCTAATGAAGCTCTAGCTCGCATTGGTATCAAAGCTGGCGATATTGTTGCTATTGGCATCACCAATCAACGAGAAACTACGCTCGTCTGGGATCGAAAAACAGGCAAGCCGATTCATAATGCGATCGTCTGGCAAGACCGCCGCACTGCTGCTTACTGCGATGAACTTAAGGCTGCTGGATATGAGACAACATTCCAGACCAAAACAGGACTGGTAATCGATGCTTACTTTAGCGGCACTAAACTCAAGTGGTTGCTTGATAATGTACCTTGCGCTCGTGAAAAAGCCGAGCGAGGAGAACTGGCATTTGGAACCGTCGATAGCTGGTTGATTTGGAAACTAACTCAAGGGGAACTCCACATCACAGATGTGACTAATGCTAGCAGGACATTGTTGTTCAATATTCACAATCAGCAGTGGGACGATGAATTACTGTCCATTCTCGATATTCCCCCTTCTCTTCTTCCCCAAGTGCAGAGTTCGTCAGAAGTATATGGGTATACATCTGAAGGTCTTCTAGGTAGTCGCATTCCCATTGCTGGAATTGCCGGAGACCAGCAGGCTGCAACCTTTGGACAAGCATCCTTGCAATGTGGCATGGCAAAAAATACTTACGGTACAGGCTGCTTTATGCTGCTGAATACAGGTAATAAGCCCATGCAATCTAACCACAAGCTGCTGACCACGATCGCCTGGAGCATCAATGGACGAACAAATTATGCTTTAGAAGGCAGCGTATTCATTGCTGGGGCAGTTGTGCAATGGCTACGCGATGGACTCGGCATTATTAAGCACAGCGCAGATGTTGAACCCTTAGCTTGCAGTGTTCCTGATAATGGTGGTGTATATTTTGTGCCTGCATTTGTCGGTTTAGGCGCACCTTATTGGGATAGCTACGCTCGTGGCACAATTGTCGGTTTAAGTCGCGGCTCAACCAGTGCCCATATCGCCCGTGCAGCGTTAGAAAGCATTGCCTATCAAACGGCTGACGTGATTGATGCTATGCGTCAGGATTCTCAGCTTTATCTCTCAGAACTGCGGGTAGATGGTGGTGCATCCCGCAATGACCTATTAATGCAGTTCCAGGCAGATATTTTAGGTGTGCCAGTTGTCCGTCCCAAAATCACCGAAACTACTGCCTTGGGGGCTGCTTATCTGGCAGGTTTAGCTGTTGGTTACTGGGACGAAGCGGAAATTGTCCAGCAGTGGCAGGTTGAGAAACGGTTTGAGCCAACAATTAGCGCCGATTGTCGAGGAACACTACTAAACTCGTGGCGGCAGGCGATCGCTCAGACACGGCATAGGTAGAGGAGCAGGGGTGCGGAGGGGCAGAGGAGAGCCAGTGCGTTGGGCGGCTCTGCCGACTTGAAGCAACTGGCGTGCAGAGGGGAAAAACTATACACAAATTGCTCTTAGTTCTCCCTATCTCTTCCGTTCCCTATCCTCCATTCTCCTATTTTCTCATCATCTTCTTTGTGCCTTCTTTTGATATCTAAATAACTTTAAGAGAATAATTGTGAATACATCGATCGCTCGTGAAAATCTCGTTGCTCAGCTGCGCCAATCCGATGAGTGGGATTTTATTGTCATTGGCGGTGGCGCAACGGGTTTGGGTACAGCAGTGGAAGCAGCTACGCGGGGCTACCGAACACTGCTTTTAGAAAAATATGACTTTGCCAAAGGAACCTCTAGCCGCTCGACTAAGCTGGTGCATGGGGGAGTGCGGTATCTCGCGCAAGGAAACATCGCTTTAGTAAGGGAAGCACTGCACGAACGAGGGCTGCTGCGCCGGAATGCCCCTCACTTGGTACACGATCTGAAGTTTGTAGTGCCAGGATATACTTGGTGGTCTCAATTTTTCTACGGTGCGGGTTTACAAGTTTATGATTTGCTGTCGGGCGATCTAAGCCTTGGTCGCAGTCAGTTTCTCAGCGAGCAAGATACGCGATCGCGCATACCAACTCTGAAGACTGACGGACTTAGGGGAGGAGTTGTTTACCATGATGGGCAATTTGATGATGCTCGCCTCGCAATTACCCTGCTGCGAACGTTGCTGGATTACAACGGCGTAGCTTTGAATTATCTGCCAGTTATTGGTTTGCTCAAGCAAGGGGAACGACTGACGGGTGTTCTTGCTCGTGATGCAGAAACGGGAGAAACTTTTGAACTCAAGGGAAAGATTGTAGTCAATGCTACAGGCGTATTTGTGGATGATGTGCGGCGTATGGATAACCCCAAAGCATCGGCGATGCTGTCTCCCAGCCAGGGGGCACATATTGTTGTGGACAAGCGGTTTTTACCGAACGATAGTGCCATGATGATTCCAAAAACTGAGGATGGGCGGGTACTGTTTGCAGTCCCTTGGCATGACAAAGTGGTGATTGGTACTACTGACACCCCTGTTGAACATACGAGCTATGAACCCCATCCCCTTGAGGAGGAAATTAACTTTATTTTGCACACTGTCGCTCAATATCTCACACCTGCTCCCACTCGTGAGGATGTGTTGAGTGTGTTTGTAGGACAGCGCCCATTGGTAAAAGCAGAAGAAACGGAGTCAACCGCAGCGCTATCCCGCGAACATGTAATTAGCGTTTCTGCTTCTGGATTGCTGACAATAACTGGTGGCAAGTGGACAACTTATCGCAAGATGGGTGAGGATGTGGTGGAACGAGCTATCCAACTTGTAAATCTTTCTCCTCATCCCTCAATCACTTCCAACTTGCATTTACACGGCTGGACTCAACAGTCCACAGCAGCACCCCTCGATGTGTATGGCAGTGATGCAGCCAGTATCCAAGACTTGCCAGGTGCTAACATACTGCTACATCCTCAATTGCCCTATTTAGAGGCAGAGGTGCGCTGGGCAGCCCGCTACGAACTGGCACGCACAGTGGAGGATGTACTAGCGCGGCGGACGCGATCACTTTTACTCGATGCGATCGCCAGTATGCAAGCAGCTCCTCGTGTAGCAGCAATTTTGGCTGAAGAACTAGGGCGAGATACGACTTGGCAGCAACAGCAAATTGAAGACTATCATTCCCTGGCTGCCGGATACTTGCTTAATCATGAATCAACAGCCGATTCAAGCGATCGCTCAAAGAAGGTTCTGTCCAATGCCTGAGGTAATTCTCTGGGTCTATTTCTACATCAAATTGTTCAATCGGAGAATAGGAATTAGGAAATAGTTTCCCAATCCCCAGTATCCAATCCCTCCTAAACTAAAGCAGGTTCGCGTCGATTATACGCAGAAGAGTCTCCTTTAATGGCCTCACTTTGTTTTCCATCGATACCAACAGGAATATCACCGACAATTGTGACTCGTTGAACGTGACGAGGTTGATTGCCGTAGTCAGCAATAGCATAGTGTTGAGTAGCACGATTGTCCCAGAAAGCTACGTCGCCAACTTTCCAACGCCATCGGATTGTGTTTTCTGGGCGTGTTACATAAGCCTGCAACAATTTGATAATTTCATCGGATTCATTCTGTGACAAACCCCGAATGCGGCGCACGAAACCACCGATGAATAGCCCACGTTCGCCAGATTCAGGATGGATGCGAACAACTGGATGCAGGGTTTCGTATAAAGTCGAGGTGAAGACAGCCCGATGTGCTAGGACTTCTTCTGGCAAGTCAATTGCAGCAGCTGCATAATCGTAGGCGTTGCTATGTACTGCCCAGAGTTGGTCAGCGATGTTACGCAGAGGGATTGGTAAATCTTCGTATGCAGTCACGGAGTTTCCCCAAATAGTATCACCTCCTGATGGCGGGATGACGAGCGCCCGTAAAATAGAACCAAGGGGAGGACGGTCTACAAATGTGACATCGGTATGCCAGGTATTGGCGCGGCTCACAGTCCGGCCGTAATTGAGGTCAAGAACTTCCGGATTTTCTGGAAGTGATGGGACGGTGGGATGAGCTGTAGTTACTTCTCCGAAGCGACGGGCGAAGGCTACTTGTCCCTGAGCATCAAGATTCTGTTCTCGGAAGAAAATGACTTTGTATTTTACTAAAGCTTTACGGATATCGCTGATGATTTCGTCGCTGAGGTTATGACTCAGGTCAACACCGATGATTTTTGCACCAATACGGCCAGCAATCGGTTTGATGTCAAAGTATTGCGAACTCATGATATTTATTTCTCCAAGTATTATTACAGGGTTTTTCAAGTAATTGAACTACACTACTCCCCACTCCTCTGCACCTATGTGGGGTAAAAAGCGAACGTCCGTAGTTCGATACTTTCTCGTGGAGGAGCGTCGGCTGGGCTGGTGGGATCTTCAAAGGCTGTGTGAGCGGCAAAACGAGCGCGTCCGTCTTCTACGGAGTCGAAGCACTTGATAAATAGTGCTTCGTTTCTGTGCATTTGTGGGAAGTAGAACCATTTATGTTTTGAATTATATGTAACTGCGTATGTCTCACCGACGCGATCGCGGTACACGAGATCGCCAGCGACAAGGTCTGTTGCTACAATGCTTTGCGCGTCACACACTGCCAATGGCGACTCTTGGATTGGTTGTGCGTAGGCGTAGCCCGTCGTAGACATCGCCCGCCAAACATTGATTATGGCAAATCGTTGTTTTAGTAGCGCATCAATGTCATCTATGCCTCGTGCTGCTAATTCCAAACGGGCGCGAGTATACCCGGATTTAGCAGTAAAGTCGTTGTGTACGCGCTTGGCAGGTTCTTTAATGTTGTTCTCACTAGGCTTAGACTTACCAGCATTACGGAGGGTGTGGTCGAATATCACTACCTGAGTTGCACCTGTCACCTCTTTTAATAATTGCTCGGCTTCTGGGTAGTAGACGCGGCGTACTTCGTCTTCATCGTAAAAGTTTCGGACATTAGTATTGTGTTCAGTAAAGACGAAACCTTCTCGATCTAACGAGATATTCTCTAAGATAGAACGAGCATTGGAGATGGGCAACTTGTACGTCTGATAAGTTCCATTGGTGCGGGGAATCCCTGGTGGGGGTTCATAAGTATAGTTGACAGGTTTTTCTGCCATCGGGGTTAGGTAAGTGAGATTAGCCTCTACATATGGCAGTTCTTGGGAAGTCGGTCTGTCTAGAACTTGGTTATTTAAGCTCATAGGTCATCCCATTTTAGATTTTGGTTAATTGTTAATGGTCAATACTCAAGAATTAGTGATTATTCCCTTACTCCTATCACCATAACCCTGTGTCTTATTTTTGAGCTGCACCAATGGGAACAGGTTCACCGAGAACTTTGGCGAATCTTTGCAAATAAAAGTCCACAGGATTTGCCACCGCTTGAATTGACTCGCGATCGCGTACCAGATTCCACCATGTCTGCAAACGAGATGTTTCTGCTGGTAGTGTGAATTTGCGGAAATGTTCTAAGAGTGGTAAACGTTCAAACCAAGGATAGAAGCTGATATCAACAAGGCTAAATCGATCTCCTAACCAGTAATGACCGTTGGATAGTTTACCTAATCCTTCCTGCTCAAGATATAAGAGTGCTTCTGTGAACTCTTTTCGTCCTTGTTCCTGTTCTTGGCTATCTTTACCGCGAAGAAATTTGTTAAAAGCAGGTACAAAGCGAGTATTGGCGTAGTCTATCCAGATGCGAGCGATCGCTTTGGTTGCAGGATCGCGGGGCAATAGAGGTGGTTCTGGAAAAACTTCATCTAAATATTCATTGATGATGGCAGACTCGTAAATTTCAACATCCCCATGTTTGATGGCCGGGACTTTGCCATAACGCGAAATCTGCGTGTACCCATCTGGTTTATTTTGTAAGTCAATTTCGATGGGGGTGAAGTCAATGCCTTTTTCCAGTAAGACTACACGGGTACGTTGAGAGAAGGTAGAGGCTTTAGCAAAGTAAAGTTGTATGTTGCTCATGAAATCCTTTCCTAGTAACGATCGTGAACGCAAACTATATGAGATTGCACAACTCAAACGAGAGCAATAAATACAGAAGCGAAATGTGTCGATCCGTGCGATTAAATAATTTGACTGGCAGGTATCTATGTCAGCTAAATGACATATTACACTTCATCGGTCGACTTGTCGTAGTTTAAATATTATACAGTCTTTCTGCAATATGTATACCTAATTGTTAGTTTCTCTAAATAAATATTGTAGACATAATCAGGTTTGTGAAAAAAGCTGCCATATGTGTTCGATGGCTGACCCTAGTAGATAGTTCCGTCTTAGGTTGCTAAGCTGTCGCGCCTACAAGGGCGTTGCATAACAGTGGGATGAATTGGGGTAAGCAGGGGAGGCAGGGGATGCAGGGGAAGCAGGGGGAGAATTTTAGAAGTTGCTAAATCATCCCGCAACTATGCAACGCCCCTACAAGTTACACTTTTTGGAGACCGTAACCCTTGATATATCGAAAATGCTTTGGAAAAGTAAAGACGCGACAGCTTATTTAAGGGTTGGCAATAAGTTGATTGTATTTGGCGATCGTAATAATGATATTGAAATGTTTCGCATAGCCGATTGCGCGATTGCCGTTGCCAACGCAACTGTGGAATTAAAACGCTACGCAACACATGTAATTGATTCCAATCAAAATGTTTCGCATAGCCGATTGCGCGATCGCCGTTGCCAACGCAACTGTGGAATTAAAACGCTACGCAACACATGTAATTGATTCCAATCAAGTCGATAGTGTGGTGCGATATATCTATCAGGATTGGAGTCAACAGAATGTTCCGCTGGAATTAAGTTAATATTCTGAGTTTCAAAATAGCGATCGCTTGGGTAAATATAAAATCTCAGTTAATTACTTGCCACTTGATTCGTTCCTAAGTGAATTAACTTCGCCATTTGGGGCAATTGTTGCGCGAACAGCACCGAACCCACGATGCAAACTACACCACCCAAAATGAGAGTGTTCGGAGCCTTGAAATAATGTGCTAGAGTTCCTGCTACTAAGTTACCAAAAGGAGCCATACCCATAAAGCACATAGCATAAAAGCTCATCACTCTACCCCGTTTGCTATCTTCCACAATAAATTGCAGTACTGTGTTGCTGGCAGCTACTTGAAGTGTAGAACTCCAGCCAACTAGAACCAAAGCTAACTGAGAAATCCAGAAGACTTGAGATAGAGAGAAAAAGATGAAGCCAATCCCCATGATGGCTGGACAGAAGGCTATTAGTCTCTCTAAACCCATAACGCTATGACGAAAGCTGAGGTAAACACAAGCAAATACCGATCCCATTGCTGCTGCGGCCGTTAGAAAGCCTAACGTTTCCGATCCTCCGCGCAGAACTTCTACTGCAAAGATGGGTAGAAGTGTCGTGTATGACATACCTACTAAACTAGCTACTGCCAGTAACAGTAGGATGGAACGCACAGGCAGGAAGTAATAGGCATATTGAAACCCTTCTCTCAATTTCTGCCAAGTATTACTCGTCTGTATTTCCACTTTTCGGGGTGTAATCTGCATTGCTGAGATTGCCCAAATAGCAATAAGATAGCTGAGACTATCGTAAAGAAAGCAGAATCCCGCGTCAAACTGAGCAATCAAAATGCCACCCAGTGCCGGGCCAAATAAACGCGCACCATTAAGGAAGGCTGCATTCAAAGCGATCGCATTTCCCATCAGTTCGCGGCTAACCATATCACTAACAAATGCGTTACGTACAGGCACATCTAAACCCTTCAAAAACCCCAAAAATGCACTCAGAATCAGCAATGTCCAAAAATTTGCCCAACCTAGAAATGTGATAATCGTCAGAGTTATAGATATTAAAAAGCCTACGACCTGAAATAGCAGCAACAGGTGATAGCGGTTATAGCGATCGGCTAAAATTCCTGATATTGGGGCTAGTGCAAACACTGGCAATTGTCCAAAAAACCCTGCCAACCCCAGTAGCAAAGCAGAATCGGTCAATCGATAAATCAGCCAGAGAATCGCTACTTGTGTCATGAAGTTGCCTGTCATAGACAAAGCTTGTCCAGCAAAGTAAAGGCGATAATTACGCGATCTAAAGGCAGGTAGATCGAGATTCAATTTAAATCTAAATTTAGGTAATAATTTCATGAACTAAGTGCAAATAAAAAGGGAACAGGAACAAATGAGATAACTTCCCTATTTCCTCCTATCCCAAAAGCGTTTGTTGAGAAATTCCCTAGTTCTCAAAAATCACACTGTGACTAATTCCCGATTTGCAACTACTGACTCAGGTTTGACCCAAATTTTGTCTAACCCACCACTCAGCAGGCGATATTGTTGATTAGGGTCTTGTTGTGGGTAATCCACGCGCTTGTGCATTCCTCTAGTTTCCTGACGTTGCAAACCACTGTTGTACATCCAACGAGCAGTAGCAACCATTGCCGCAGTTTCCCGCGATCGCACAATTTGGCTATCGTCTAGTGTTTTGCTATTGCGAATTTCTTGCCAGAGGTCATCTAGTCTATCTAGGGATGCACTTAAACCTGTAGCAGTGCGGAAGAGGTTGCGATCGTAAGGGAAAACTTCAGCTTGAGTTGCGGCGATCGCTTCATCTGGGGAGAATCTATTATTACCTTCACCATGCAATCCCGCTTCACCAACTGGGCGTACACTGCGCTGGGTTGCTTGTTCTCCTAAACTCAGCGCATAGCTAGCAGCAGATTGTCCAGACCAATAGCCAGAGGACATTGCCCAGGCTGCATTATGGCTACCACCGCCGGTGAATCCACCACAGATTAATTCTCTAGTAGCTGCATCTCCTGCTGCATAGAGTCCATTAACTGAGGTAGCGCAGGTGTGGTCTTTTATCCGAATGCCACCAGTACCGCGTACAGTTCCTTCCAAGCGTAAGGTTACAGGAAATCTTTGAGTAAAGGGGTCAATCCCAGCGCGATCGAAGACGACAAAGAAGTTAGGCTGAGATGCCCGCATCCAGGCTTTTGTCGCTTCATCCATATTTTGATCCAGACGCGCATAAACTGGCTGAGTCAGCAATGTTTTGGCAATTACCGAACGACCGCGCTTAGAACCTGCACCCTCAATTACCGTGCCATCCTCATAAGTAAAAGATGCCCAATCGTAATAACGAGTCTTGGTGACGGAGGAAAAACTAGGAGAAATGGCATAGGCGTTGGAAAATTCCATGCCAGAAAAATCAGCGCCTGCCTCGGCTGCCATCAATAGACCATCCCCTGTGAGAACATTGCAACCAAGAGCCTTACTCAAGAAAGCACAGCCACCTGTAGCAATGACAACTGCCTTTGCTCGGACTGTCCAACGCTCTCCAGATTGACGATTGATCCCCTTAGCTCCAGCTACAGCGCCTTCTGCATCCACAAGCAACTCTAAAGCCGGACTGTGGTCTAAAATTTTGACTCCTGCTTGCTTAACCTTTTTCCGCATGAACCGCATATAATCCGGCCCCTGCAAAGAGCGGCGGATGACTTGTCCATTGGCATCAACGCTGAAAGGATAGCCCCAATCTGCGAGAGAATGAATGTTGTTGTAGGTGCGATCTAATACTCTAGTCATCCAATGGCGGTCTGCAAGAAACCCTCCCATAGCTTCTCGACTTGCCATTGCTGCTTCCCGTTGTTCTGGGTCTGGTGGAATGTACCATACGCCATTTCCAGAAGCTGCGGCTGCACCACTTGTACCGCAGTAACCCTTGTCTACTAAAACGACTTTTGCCCCACCGCTTGCTGCATTCCAAGCAGCCCAAGTTCCAGATGGGCCACCTCCAATAATTAATACATCTGTGACTAAATCTAGGTTAGAGGAATTTTGACGAATAGGACTATTCACGATATTTACTCCTTAATAGAATTAAGAAAAGGGGAAGGGCGGAACTTCCCCAAAAATGCGAGAGTAACTCTTGCAAAAACTTTTAGGGATTTGGGATTTGCCAATCTTTGATATCAAAATCTGACTTCAACAATTTCTGGTCGGCTAGAAACTGCTTCGTCGAATTTAAGAGTTTTAATCCTTCCGGTGTAAAAGGTTCAGTGGGATAAAGGTCTAGTGGATAGGATTCTTTAGCGATCGCCAATGGCACATTCCCACTAGCCTGAGCTGCAAACTGGTAAAATGCCTCTGGATTTGCTTTGAGATCCTGCAATGCTTGTTGTCTAATTTGGTTCCACTTTTGCGGCAATTCTGGGTGGCGAGATACGAGACTTTCTGTCACGACACTTACCCCTGTCCCAACTAGTCCCTGATGATCTTTGGCTTCATCAATTGCTGGAAATCCTTGAGAAACTAATGTTGGTCCGGCTCCCATAGCAAATGGATAGGCGGCAATATCTCCTCTCTCTATAGCAGCCTTAGCATCAGCAGAAGGGATCTGTAACACCTTCACATTCTTGGTCAGTCCCTCTTGTTCCAACAGACCCATCAGATATCGATGAAGATAAGTGCCTTTAGCAACTCCTATCTTTGTACCTTTAAGTTGTGCAACTGAGCGCGGGCCATTTTTCTTAGTAACTAACCAGGCATTCTGACCCACCCGCGTTTGATTAATCAATTTAGTTGGCAAACCTGCTGCTCTACCAACTAAAGCTGGCATATCTCCATACAAACCCATGTCTAACTGACCACTAACTAAGGCTTCGTTTAGGGATGGGCCTCCCACAAAGGGAATAAATTTCACTTCCGTCACACCCAGGCTTTTGAGCGCAGGAGTCAATGTGCCCTTTTTGAAAGCCCAACCCTCCGGCCCGATTGGCAACTTGCTTTCAGAACTGATGAAACCGACTCGTAAAACCAGTGTTTTCGCCTCTGCCAGATTTGCTCCAGTATTTGAGGAAGCTACTGCTGAGTTATTAGACTGGCTTTGTTGGGAAGTACAACTGGTAAGACTTAATAAAAGCGCAACAGTTGTTACTGAAGCCAAAAGACGATTCAGAAAACTGCGCTCAAGTGCGTGGGAACTCATAGACTGAAATGGAGAGTAGGGAATTTCTCAATTACGAATTACGAATTACGAGTTACGAATTAGTAGACTGCTGCGCTCCCCAAGGAAGAATCCTGCCCTGAGCATCTGTAGCAAGATTGCTGCTATTTTGCATAACTGGATAGTAGTAGGCAGACTTCTCCTTTTTAGCGGCAGGTGTGCGTCCCTTTCCCCAGCCTATGTCTTCCCGATAGCTGCCAAGCAACCCAGCTGCTACCAAAGTATCTTCATCCACTGCGACTGATTCCTCGGCATTGGGATCGACATACAGTGCATCTACGGGACAGTATAGTTCGCACATATAACAAGTTTGACAATCGCTCTGGCGGGCTATTTTGGGCGCACGTCCTGGTACTGCATCAAAAACATTGGTAGGACAGGCGGTGACGCAAAGATTACATTTAATACAGCGAGATTCACTGACTAATTCAATCACAGTGCTACTAACTCCCTATTGACAACTTCCTGTTCGGGCTTTGCCCAGACTGTATCTAATCCACCACTAATTAATCGATATTGCTGGTTAGAATCTTGCTGGGGATAATCCTGGTGCTTGTGCATTCCACGAGTTTCTGTTCGTGCTTGTGCTGAAGTATACATCCAACGTGCAGTAGCAACCATTGCTGCAGCTTCTCGTGCTGGTAATGCTTGGCTATCTGCTGGGGCAGCACTATGGCGTATTTCTTGCCACAAACCATGCAAGTGTTCCAGAGAATTGCTCAAGCCGCGTTCAGTCCGGAAGAGATTGCGATCGTAGGGTAATACTTCTGCTTGAACAGCGCGGATAACTTCCTGGGGGTTAAAAGTGTGGCTACTCTCAGAACTAACTGCTGCCTGTCCAATTGAATGCACTTGTCTTTGGTTTGCTTTTGCTCCCAATTGACGAGCATATTCAGCCGCCGCTTGTCCTGACCAATAGCCGGAAGACATTGCCCAGGCAGCATTGTAACTACCACCCCCTGTAAAGCCACCACAAATTAATTCCCTTGTAGCTGCATCTCCAGCTGCATAGAGTCCAGGTACTGAGGTAACACAAGAATTATCTACAATCCGAATGCCGCCAGTACCTCTTACTGTGCCTTCCAAACGCAGTGTAACTGGGAAGCGTTGAGTGAAAGGATCAATTCCACTCCGGTCAAAAGGTAGGAAGAAATTATGCTGGATGGTTCGCATCCAAGTTCTTACTTCCTCTGGGGTTTCGTGGAGGCTACAGTATACTGGCTGGGTAAGCAATGTCTTGGCAATCACAGAGCGTCCCCGTTGAGAGCCAGCACCTTCAATTACAGTGCCATCTTCGTAGCTGAATGTTGCCCAGCGATAAAAAGCTCCCTTAGTTACAGAAGCAAAGGCAGGAGTGAGGGCATAGGCATTAGAAAATTCCATCCCTGACATTTGCGCTCCAGCTTCTGCTGCCATTAAATAACCATCTCCAGTTAGAACGTTGCAACCGAGGGCTTTACTTAAAAAAGCACAACCACCAGTGGCAATTACTACTGCTCCGGCTCGCACTGTCCAGCGTCCACCCACTTGGCGACGAATTCCTTTCGCCCCAGCTACTGCTCCTTCTCTATCTACCAGCAATTCCAAAGCAGGACTATGGTCAAGAATTTGCACTCCGGCTTTCTTGACTTGCTTACGCATCAGGCGCATGTATTCTGCCCCTTGCTGGAGCGAACGATAGTAAGGTTGTCCTTGTTGGTCAGAGGGAAAAGGATAACCCCAGTTACCTAACTGATGCAGATTTGCATGAGTCCGATCCAAAACTCGCTCCATCCACGATCGCTCTGATAAAAATCCTCCTAGAGCTTCCCTACTAGCCATAGCGGTTTCCCGTTGGTCGGGGTTTGCTACATACCAAACACTGGTACCACCTGACGCAGTTGCTCCACTAGAGCCACAGTAGCCTTTGTCTACCAAAACAACCCGTACTCCCTGAGCAGCTGCATTGTAAGCCGCCCAAGCACCAGCCGGGCCACCTCCAATAACTAAAACATCTGCCTCTAAATCTAGATTGGATCCACTGGCAGATGATTGCTCAGACGCTAATTGATGGGCGCTCACTAGCTCTCACTCCTTAATTCAAAATAGCAATATCTTTTAAAACCACAGAAATGACTAGCAGAAGTCATCTAACGATTAGTAGACCTAAATGACTTATATCTACGGTACTAGCAACATAATCTGACAAAATACCAATCATCTACCGATTTAGAGGTGATTAATTTAGCAGTATTACACGGCACTCAATAAAATTCAAGCCTTTCGTCAATAAAATATATGTATATCTAAATTTATTAATTACGAATAGTTAGAATTGCTAAATGTGATAACGTTTCGGTTTATACTGAACTCATGTTGACAAAAGTTAAAAAGACTAAACCCAAATAAGTAGTCTTGTAAAATAAATTACTTAGTTTGGAGAGATAACAGTCAACAGTGATGGGATACAGCAATTTCAGTTGTGTTAAAAAATGGCTCAATAAGGTAAAAATAGGTGTGGCATGGGTCATTGGCGGGTAATGCTACTTAGCTCACACCGAAGCATCCTGTCGATATTGCCTCTAATTTGACAGTCCTCTAGGAGAAGGCTAGCCGTTCTTGAAGAGTAGAGGAGTCAAAAGACATCGCATCTTCAACTCTTTGTTACCCTACATTTAATTAGCTCCAAGCGTGAAAGAAATAAATGAAGCGGATTATTAGAAAAGCTGTGACTTTGCTTTCTGTGTACTACGCCTATATGGTTGAGTATCGCGCAGAACTGATTTTATGGGTTTTGTCTGGGTCTTTACCAATTATCCTTATGGGTGTCTGGATACAAGCAGCGCAAGGTGGAAAGTTCGGTTTGACACCTGTAGATTTTGCCCGTTACTTTCTGACAGTTTTTGTTGTTAGGCAAATTACAGTTGTCTGGGTAATTTGGGAATTTGAAAAGGAAGTAGTGGAAGGCAAGCTATCGCCTAGATTGCTACAGCCGCTCGATCCAGTATGGCATCATGTTGCCTCTCATCTTTCTGAAAGAGTTGCTCGCATACCGTTTGCGCTGATGTTAATAGCATTATTTTTTCTACTATATCCCCAAGCTTTTTGGTTGCCGAATTTGGGTCAAGTGTTGCTGTTTACATTAGCGGTAGTGTTGGCTTTTATTTTACGGTTTGTGATTCAGTACACCTTTGCCTTATTTGCCTTCTGGACAGAACGGGCTAGCGCTTTAGAAAATTTCTGGTTTTTATTTTTTTTGTTTTTTTCTGGGATGATCGCCCCTTTAGATGTGTTTCCTGAACCTGTGCGGGCTATAGTTTTATTTACACCTTTTCCTTACTTGATTGATTTCCCCGCAAGTCTTTTAGTAGGGATACCCGTAGATGTAGGGCGGGGATTTTTATCAATGGTGGGCTGGATATTAATATTTTTGGGTGCAAATCGCTTACTGTGGCGTGCGGGATTGAAGCGTTATTCTGGTATGGGAGCTTAAATAAAAAGTTTTTGATTTTTTATTTTTGGACTATTTTTTTTACATAAATAAACCCAGATATTAACTAAGAATATTTTAAAGTTGTTTTAATGGGGTTACCTCTAGTCCAGCATTATTAACTCTATCAAAAGCTATTTTAATAACTCCCTCCCAGGATTCTAATTGCTTAATAAATTTTGGAGGCAAACTGTTGTAAATAAAAGTAAAACTAGGATTAGCTGCGGTTTAAAATCCTAAGTTTCTTATCCTTTAAGTAACTGAGTTAACGATAGTTTACTTTTTTTGACTTCTCAACTGAGCTATCTTTTTATGGCAAATCTGCAACTCTTACAGGATTTATTGTAGGGTCGGTAAGAAGACCAGTGAAAAAACAAGGGACGGGCGAAATGCCCATCCCCAAAACCAATTAAATCATCCTGCAAAGATGTAATGTCCGATTAACCTTCCAATGCCTCAGCAGTCTTCTTCTTATCTAACTTGAGAATCAACACACCCAAAGGTGGCAGACACAAATCGAGTGAATAGGGACGACTATGCAATGACCAATGATCTGTCCACTTACCGCCTAAGTTACCCATGTTGCTACCGCCATACTGACGCGCATCACTATTGAACAACTCGGTGTAAAATCCATGTTCCGGTACACCAATGCGATAGTGAGAATGAGGTTGGGGTGTAAAGTTGCAAACTACAACAACAAAATCATTAGAATCTTTATCGCGACGGATAAAGGAAACTACACTATGGCGGTTGTCGCTACAGTCAATCCACTCAAACCCCGGTTCAGCAAAATCCTGAGTGTACAAAGTTGGTTCGGAACGGTAAAGATGGTTCAACTCCTGGAAAAACTGTTTTAACTGTTGGTGTGGTTCATGCTGGAGTAGATGCCACTCCAAATCTGCCCAGACATTCCACTCACTCCACTGTGCAAACTCCATGCTCATAAACATGGTTTTTTTACCAGGGTGAGCGAACATATAGGTAAATAAACAACGCACATTAGCCAACTTCTGCCATGTATCTCCCGGCATTTTGCCGATAATATTGCTCTTGCCATGTACTACTTCATCATGGGACAGAGCCAGCATGAAGTTTTCACTGTGGTTGTACCACATACTAAAAGTGATATTGTTCTGGTGAAACTGGCGGAACCAAGGATCCATGCTGAAATAGTCCAGCATATCGTGCATCCAGCCCATATTCCACTTTAAGTTAAAGCCTAGTCCACCTGTGTAGGTAGGCCAAGAGACCATCGGCCAAGAAGTAGATTCTTCAGCAATTGAGAGAACGCCAGGGAAATAGCTGAAAATAATGTGATTTACCTGACGCAAAAAATCTGCTGCTTCCAGGTTTTCTCTACCACCGTACTGGTTAGGCAGCCATTCTCCTGGTTCGCGACAATAGTCATTGTAGAGCATTGAAGCAACAGCATCAACGCGAATGCCATCAATGTGGTATTTGTCAAACCAAAACAGAGCATTTGCTACCAGAAAATTCCTCACTTCGTGGCGACTGTAGTTGAACACCAAAGTGCCCCATTCTTTGTGTTCGCCTTTGCGAGAGTCTGCGTGTTCGTATAGATGGCTACCATCAAAGAAAGCTAAACCATGACCATCTTTCGGGAAATGACCGGGAACCCAGTCCACTATGACACCGATGTCGTTTTGGTGACATTGGTCTACGAAATACATAAAATCTTCGGCACTGCCAAAACGCGAAGTGGGAGCATAGTACCCAGTTACTTGATAACCCCAAGACCCATCAAAGGGATGCTCCGCAATTGGCAACAGTTCCACATGGGTGTATCCTAAGTCTTTAACGTAGGGGATGAGCCGGTCTGCTAGTTCCCGGTAGGTAAGGAAACGTGCCCCCGGTTTCAGTTCAGAAACAACCACTACAGGCTCAGTTTCACCATTAGGTAGCTTAGCTGGTTCCGCACTAGCAGCATGTAACCAAGAGCCTAAATGTACTTCGTAGACTGAAACAGGTTGGGTTAGAGGGTCAGTGTGTCGCCGCTTTTCTAGCCATTCTTCGTCACTCCAAGCATAAGCACTTAAATCAGTGACAATGGATGCCGTTTTTGGGCGGGGTTCTTGCTGAAAACCGTAGGGATCGGACTTTTCGTAAATGTGTCCTTCAAAATTTTTGATTTCGTATTTGTAATGCGCTCCCACTTCTAATTCGGGGATGAACAATTCCCAAACACCAGTGGAGCCTTTACGCATTTGGTGTTTGCGCCCATCCCAAAGATTGAAATCTCCCAGGAGCGATACATTACGAGCGTTGGGTGCCCAAACGGCAAAATAAACGCCTTTAACTCCGTCTACTTCTGCGAGGTGCGACCCCAATTTCTCGTAAATCCGGTGGTGATTACCTTCAGTGAACAAATGCAAGTCAAAATCTGTCAGGCGGGGAGAACGGAAAGCATAGGGGTCATAAGTGACACGCTCATGCTCTCCTTCTTTAATCCGTAACTGGTAGTTTGCCAGTTCTGCTGTTTCAATGGTGCATTCAAAAAAGTGCGGATGATGTACGGTGTGCATTGGGTATTCCTGCCGTTCCTCAGGAAGAACTACCCATGCCTCACTTGCATTTGGTAGGTAGGCTCGCACAGCCCAGACATTTTGGCCATTTTGCTCTATGGGATGAGAACCAAGTATTTCAAAGGGATCGGAATGCTGATTCCAAACGATGCTGTTAACTTGTTCGGGGGCGATCGTAGTCATGGACATGAAGCTACCTAAGTCAGAATAAAGTGAGTAACTAAATCTACTTGTGAAATATATATATATTCTTTACATTTATTTGCAAATTTGTCTTCTTGCCTCCGTTATCCTACATCAGAATGAGTCACCAGTCTCTTAGAGGTCAGGGGAGGTAGAGAACAGGGAGGCGGAGGCGATGAGGGAACTTTTGCTTGTGACTCCTAACAACTGATGACTGTCATCTGTCATCTATTCCTTATTTTTGATCCGTGAATAAGGTGATTTTGACATTGGTTGTGTAGTATTTTTGGTGCTAGTCTGTCTTAAGGGATCATCCGATGCAACAGCTCCTCAACAAATTATTTAGCATTAAAAAACACATTATCCGGTTTATTCTACCGCTGCTAATCAGTATTGTAGGTTCTTCGCTGTTTGCTTCACCTGCATTCGCTACAGGTGTGTATCAAATGCCAAGTCTCGTAGCTGGCGATACTACTTGGGTATTGGATAAAGGTGACGTTATCAGCCGCCTGAATGAAGGTAAAATTAGCGGTGCCTTGGAAGACTTGGCAAAGCAAACTGGCAACGAAGTCAGATTTGTGACTGTTCGCCGCCTCGACTATGGAGAAACGCCGGAAAGTTTTACTAAAGCACTATTTGAAAAATGGTTTCCGACAAAAGATGCACAAGCCAATCAAACTTTATTAGTACTGGTGACAGTGACTAACGGTACTGACATCATCACCGGAGATAAAGTCAAGTCTTTGTTAACAGACTCTATAGCCGAGAGTGTAGCTTCTGAAACATTGGGCGTACCTTTACGGGACGGTAACAAATACAATCAAGCATTTCTAGATGCGAGCGATCGCTTAGTTGCTGTCCTCTCTGGAAAACCCGATCCCGGGCCACCCGAAATTGTTGACAAAGTGCAAGTAGAAGGCACATTCAAGAAAGCAGAAGAAACCGACCAAGGTAACGCCACTGCTTGGGTAATAGGACTTTTAATTGCCGCCACCATTATTCCGATGGCGACTTACTACATCTACCAAATCAATCAACCATCCTCTGATGGATAAAAACAGAGTTAGCAGTCAGTAGGGGCGTTCGCTCAAGCGCGTTCCCGCATGGTACGGCCATTCACCCGTACAGGAATTAGGAGTTTTTAACTTCTCACTTCTCGCTTCTAACTTTAATCTTGAACATACTCTTGCCCTGTTACTAAAGCTACCTCAGCGCGGACAAATTCTCGACCTAAATAAGCTGCATGATCTAACTGAGTCACTACACAGGGCTGAGTTTCTTCAAAGATTTTTACGCAAAGTTCCTTTGCTGTTCTTCCACTAAAAACTGTCGTGTGAGTGCGTTCCACTTTTCCCTTGGCAGGGATCACTTTTCCCGTCTCTGGATCTACAGCCAAACCACGTTCATCAATCACATTTGTAAAATGCTTGGCATAAATTAAACCTACTTCTCGATCCAGGTAGATAATGAAATATCCACTCGGATCGAGGTCAATATGGCGCTGAGAAAGTTTGCGATCGATTTGCGCCAAATCTTTAACCATCAAATCCATAAGCATTATCAAAAGTAAATTTTTTTCTTCAGGATTTTTACACTCTATATCAAGTGTAATTCCTATATTCCTTCGCTTTATTTATATCTTGAAGATTTTTCGGATTCACCTAAAGTATTG
Source organism: Nostoc minutum NIES-26 (assembly GCA_003326215.1). GTDB lineage: Bacteria > Cyanobacteriota > Cyanobacteriia > Cyanobacteriales > Nostocaceae > Dendronalium > Dendronalium minutum. The sequence goes on from LXQD01000295.1 coordinate 157,175, forward strand.
GGCAGAATACCGTAATGCGATCGCGCTTCATATCGCGTCCCTTTAATTAGCGATCGCAAGTCATTGCGAGTGCAACGAATTCGAGCGAAGCAATCGCAAGTTTTGGGGATTGCTTCACTACGCTGAAGCTCCGTTAGCAATGACAACTGTTCAACCGACTTGATAAGTAGGTAGACATAATTAAATGTAAGATGTCATTGCGTTCGCGTAGCGTCTCGTAGAGAGGAGGAACGACGTAGGCAGAGCCTTCTCGCAGAGTAGCAATCGCAAAGACTGGGATTGCTTCGTTCCTCGCAATGACAGAGCATATTATATTTTTTTAAGTCTATCTACTTATCACACCCTACCAAACCGAGCAAAATACATGTATAGAAAAAAGGGTAAGGATAATTTTTCAGTATTTATCCTTACCCACAGATATTAATATTGTTATGCTTATACCAATCTTTTGGCACAATAAACTTCATGAAAAGATTCCAGATCGCTGCATCACAGGAGTAGGAATCAAACCAATTAGCTCAACCTACAGAGAATTCATGAACAGCTGTACCTTTTCTAGGAGTGGCTCATATTCGATTTGTCCAGCTAATTCTTGGGCATTTTGATAGCACGATCGCGCTAACTTTTTACGTTTTGTTGTAGCGTAAAGGCTTCCCATATTCAGCAAAGTTGAAATTTTTCCGAGACGATCGCCAAGTTCGCGATGAATGGTAATGGCTTTTTTGTAGAACTTGAGTGCCTGTCTGTGCTGTCCTAGGTTACTGTAAGTGTAACCGATGTTATTAAGGGTTGTTGCTTCACCAGAGCGATCGCCTAATGCCTGACGTGTCAACAAAACTTGATGATAAAGCAACAGCGCTTGTTGAGGTTGTCCTATATCACTATAGATAGAGGCGATATTATTCAAGGTGGTTGCCTCACCAATCAAATTCTTGACAGCTCGTTGAATAGGCAGCGCATCTTGAAGAAATTGTAGAGCTTTCTCAAACTGGCCTAGGGTGCTGTATGCAAACCCAATACCATTTAGCGTTGTGGCCTCACCAGAAAAGTCTCCTAGCGATCGCCGCATTGCCAAAATTTGATGATGTAGCAACAAAGCTCGTTTTGGTTCTCCCAATTTGGTATAAATTAGTGCCACATCGTTGAGAGTAGAAACTTCACCTTGAATGTCCTCTAATTGCCTGAAGATTTCAGCGGCTTGGTAAAAATACTCTAAGGCTTGAGAAAATTGTCCCAGTCGGCTGTAGGTAGAACCCAGATTGCTGAGTGCTGTTGCCTTTGCAGTTGCATTGTCAAGTTCAACAGCAACCAAAAGCGCCTGATGAAAACACTCTAGTGCTGTTTGAAGTTCCCAGCAACCGAGGTGAGCTAAACCAATGTCGTTTAATGTATGGCCTTCTCTGGCTCGATCTGGAATTGCTCTAGCTAAATGTAAGTTTTCTGCTGCTAGCTCTAAAGATTCTTGAAATTTTCCCTGCTGGTAGTAGCGGTTGGCTTCATAACGACGTTGTTCCCACTCTTTGACCTGATTTGAAGGTTGCGTCATTTGACCTCGGTTGCACTAGAGATAAATAGGCATCGTCTTGGGAATAAACCTTTTTATGGTTTCCCAACTTGGAGTTAAACATTATTTTGTACCTTTAGATAGAAGATGTAAATAGATAAGTCTACCTTGAGATATAAGACGCAAATCAAAAAGTGTGGTTTTATAGTATCTTTCTTTACAGTATAAATTCTCTAATTAAGTTGCTAACTAGTGGCTGATGGATGATTGACATCAATTAACAAGCAGCAGCAACCTCATTTAAATTCACTTGATAACCAAGTTTGTCTAACTGTTTAACCAAGCACTTTTTCTTGAGTTGTGGTTTTTCCTGACGCTCAAAGCAATTAGCGCCTCATCGCGATTGCAGTTCGACCGCTTGCTCAAAAGGGCGGCAGTATTCTTTTGTACTCTCCATTGCTACATGAGTGCAACCATGAGCGAACGAGCATCATCCCTTTGAGGTGTGCGAAGTTCATAGGGACTGCCTTTGTTGTTGAGACAAGTAATCCAGCAGAATTATTTACACAAGAGCAATGGACAATAGGCAATGGGGAGTAAGACTCTTGCCTGACTTCATTTGTAATTACTTTTGCTTAACTACTTACCTTCTAACCCAATTGACATGGGGTAGCAATACACGATACATCATGATCCATCAGTTAAATTTTTTGAGATGAAAAATTTCTTGAATTGCAGAATTCACCAGTATGAGGAGGAGTGGAAATGGATGTCAGCTTGATTGTATCCAACATCCTGAATCCGCCAGTTCTATTTTTCTTTCTGGGGATGACTGCTGTTTTTGTCAAGTCCGATCTGGAAATTCCTGCCCCCATACCTAAACTCTTCTCACTTTATCTACTGTTTGCGATTGGTTTTAAAGGGGGGGTAGAACTAATTAAAAGCGGGATCACTCAGGAAGTGGTGCTGACGCTCGCAGCAGCAATGTTTATGGCTTGTTTAGTGCCAATTTACACCTTTTTTATCCTGAAAGTGAAGTTGGATACTTACGATGCTGGTGCGATCGCTGCAACCTACGGTTCTATCAGTGCTGTTACCTTCATCACCGCTAGCGCCTTTCTGACTGAGCTGGGCATTGCCTTTGATGGTTATATGGTAGCAGCCCTTGCCTTGATGGAATCTCCCGCCATCATTGTTGGTCTGATATTGGTGAATCTATTCACAGTTAACGAGAAGCGAGACTTTTCTTGGCCGGAAGTTTTGCAAGAAGCATTTTTGAATAGTTCAGTCTTTCTGTTGGTTGGTAGCCTCCTAATTGGCTTCTTGACAGGAGAACACGGTTGGAAAGTCTTAGAACCCTTTACACAAGGGTTGTTTTATGGCGTTCTCACCTTCTTTCTACTAGACATGGGACTAGTCGCTGCTAGAAGAATTAAAGACTTGCAAAAAACCGGAGTTTTTCTTGTTTTATTTGCCATACTAATTCCAATAGTCAATGCAGGCATTGGGTTAGTGATTGCCAAATTCATCAGTCTGCCTCAAGGAAATTCACTCTTGTTTGCTGTGTTATGTGCCAGCGCTTCTTATATCGCTGTACCAGCAGCTATGCGCTTGACTGTTCCGGAAGCAAACCCCAGTCTGTACGTTTCTACCGCTTTGGCAGTGACATTCCCGTTCAATATTATCGTAGGAATTCCGTTATATCTGTACGGAATTAATCTGTTTTGGAGGTAATAATATGCACGTAGTTAAAAAGATAGAGATTATTGCCAACTCGTTTGAACTCAGCAGGATTTTAGATGGTTTAGACAAGTCGGGCGTACATGGTCATGCTGTAATCCGCAATGTTGCTGGCAAAGGATTACGAGGAACAGCAGAAGATTTAGATATGACGATGCTCGATAATGTCTACGTCATTGCCTTTTGTATGCCAGAGTACGTCAAACCTGTGGTGGAAAACATTAGACCACTGCTGAACAAATTTGGGGGTACTTGTTACATCTCAGATGTGATGGAGATCCGCTCTACAAAATGCGTTGCGTCGTTGTAAGATCATGAATCAAAATAAGCATTTCATAGAACGTCGTGACTTCTTAAAGTTAGGAGTCACAGGTGCATTTGGGGTAATGCTAACTGCTAGCGATTTACTCTGGCGAGTTCAATCTGCCAAAGCTGCTGAAAGTCCTCAATCTCTTAGTCCTGATGCAGCGCTGCAAAAGCTAATAGAGGGAAATGAGCGGTTTGTCCAGCATCAACCCCAATACCCCGATCAATCTGCGGTGCGGTTGCAGGAAGTTGCTCAAGCTCAACATCCATTTGCAACTGTCCTCACTTGTGCGGATTCCCGAGTGCCTGTAGAAATTGTTTTCGATCAAGGTGTTGGGGATATCTTTGATGTGCGAATTGCTGGAAATATTGCCACACCTGAAGCCAGAGGTAGTATTGAATATGCTGTCACCCTGTTAGGCACGCCGGTGCTAATGGTACTGGGTCATGAGCGATGTGGGGCAGTAACCGCAGCCGTGCAAAAACAAAAGCTGCCTGGTGACATTGGTACTTTTGTCAAAGCAATTAAGCCCGCTGTCGCCAGGGTCAAGGATCGGCCAGGTGACCCAGTTGAAAACGCTGTAGTTGCAAATGTGCAATATCAAATTGAACAGTTACAGCGATCGCAGCTTTTAAGCGAGCAGCTAAAGTCCGGCAAACTCAAAATCGTTGGAGGTCGTTACGACCTAGATACGGGGAAAGTGACGATTGTTGCTTAATTTCATAGAGGGGATTATACCACGTCTTGTTAATTCATGACATATAATCACAATTCTCTAAAATAACGTTACATACGCAAGTTTGGAAAGTCAGATTAAATCTGGCTTTCTTAATATCACTTTGGTTTTTGCTGGCATCGCTTCTGCTGGTATTAGTTTCAGTATCTCAGTACTCTGGATTTTTGAGTACATAATGTAAGCCATGCAATAATTCCTGGGCGGTGAAGGGCTTTAATAACATGAGTTCGACATTAGTACAATCATCTTCTACAAATGCTTCATTGGAATTAAGACCGCTGCAAGCAATGATTTGCACTTTTGGGTTCATTTTTTGTAAGGTGCGGATGGCAGTTGTGCCATCCATCTCTGGCATCATCATATCCATCAAGACTGCACTGATATGATGCTTGTGCTGGGCATAAAGTGCGATCGCTTCGATACCATTACTGGCAGTGAGAGTTTTGTAGTTGTAGTTTTCTAAGATGATGGTGGTAATCTCGAGAATTTGAGCTTCATCATCGACAACTAAAATTAACTCCCCATCACCTGTAGGCGATTCCATCTCTTCTATATTCATGGCTTGAGTTGCCTGCACTGCTGGCAAGAAAAGCTTAAATTGGCTTCCTTTTCCAACCTGGCTAGACACATTCACAAAACCATCGTGACTTTTGACAATCCCAAGCATGGTAGAAAGACCTAATCCTGTACCTGTACCAACTTCTTTTGTGGTAAAAAATGGCTCAAAAATTCTATCCAAGATTTCTGGCGGCATTCCAATTCCAGTATCGGCAACAGTCATCACAACGTAATGTCCGACTTTGGCATCTAGATTCATCCTGGCATAGGCTTCATCAATAAACATGTTTTCTGTAGAAATTTTAATAGTGCCACCGTCTGGCATGGCATCACGAGCATTGACTACTAGGTTCATCAATACCTGATGCAGTTGTGTGACATCTCCAAATATCGCCCACAAATCTTCCGGAACAGCGATCGCAAATTCAATAGATTTGGGAAATGTCTGCTTGGCAATCAAGGCAATTTCCGAAATCAGATGTTTGATTTGGACTATGGTACGCTCTCCTTTAAATCCGCGTGCGAAAGATAAAACTTGTTTAACTAAAGCAGCGCCGCGTCTGGCATTGTTCTCTACAATTGCCAGTAGGTGCTGATAGCGCTCTTGGTCTTGCGTGTATCTTACTTGTAGTAGTTGAGCTGATGCCAAAATTGGTGTCAAAATGTTATTCAAGTCGTGAGCAATGCCACCTGCCAAAGTGCCGAGGCTTTCTAATCGCTGGGCACGGAAAAATTGCTCTTCGAGTTGTTTCTTTTGTGTAATGTCAGTATCAACACTCAGGATAGACTTGGGTTGTCCCGCAGCGTCACGCATCAGTGTCCAGCGGCTCTCTACGATAATTTCTCTGCCAGATTTCTTAACTTTACGTAATTCACCTTGCCACGAGCCAGATTCAGTTACAGTTCTCACAGCCGTTTCTACTGTCGGCAAAGTTTCTTTGTATAAAATCTCTTTAGCATCTTTACCCAAAACCTCTTCTGCCTGCCAACCGTAGAGACGTTCTGCACCTTTATTCCAAAATAAGATTTGGGATTGGAAATCTCGTACGAGAATCGCGTCAGTGGCGATATCTAGTAGTGCTGCTTGTTCTTTGATTTTCTGTTGTGCCTGTTTGCGTTCGCGCTTCGCGGCTTGCCGTTCGCTAATATCAGAAAACGAAGCGACTACAGCATAGGGAGTGGGGTCGTTGTCTCGAAATAAGGGTTGGGAATTAATTTCAATCCAGGTGAGTTGTCCGTTGGGCTTGTGGACTCCCATGACCACATGCGAGCAAGGTTTGCCTGTATTTAAAGTGATTGTTGTGGGATGAGTTTCACCGGGGAAGGGAGAGCCGTCTTCATGGATAGTCTGCCAACGGGGGTCATTAGCGGTTCTGCCAATAATCTCGTTGGCTGCAAGTCCCAGAATGTTTTCAGCACTGGCATTACAAGCTACTATGCTGCCATCTACCTCCATGAGTAGAATACCCTCTTGCATGGCTGTGACAACTGAACGATAGCGTTCTTCGCTTTCTTTAAGTGCTTCCTCTGCCTGCTTGCGATCGGTAATGTCTCTGGTTGTACCAATCATCCGTATGGGCTGGCCGATTTCGTTATGGTAAACTTTACCAGTGCCGCATAACCAGTGTATGCTGCCGTCAGGCCAGATAACTCGGTAATTTAATGGAGGTCTGGTTCCCTGTTTAATCGTGTCAGCCACAACTTGACTCACAGATTCGCGGTCTTCTGGATGGACTAAATCGAGATATTCTTCATAGGTTGGAGGTTCTGAGGCACTTGGCAGACCATACATTGGTCTTAAATTGGCAGACCAGACGGCAGTGTTGCTAACAAGGTTCCAATCCCATACACCTACCCGGCCGGCTTCCAGAGCTAAACTCAGTCGCTCCTCGCTCTGTCGCAGTGATTCTTCTGCTTGCTTGCGTTCGGTAATATCTTCGGCAATGCCACCACAGGAGTAAACTTTTCCTTGTTCATCCTGCATGACAAAGCCCCGATCCCAGATCCAGCGAATTGAGCCATCTGGTCTGAAGATGCGATATTCTATATCGCTGGACTCTCCACGCTGATGTTGCGCTAGTTTTGCTATAACGCGATCGCGATCCTCTGGGTGAACTGTATCTATCCAAGAGCTAGGCCGATCGCGCAGACTTTGCAGAGAACGACCCCAAATTTTTTCATAAGCAGGATTAGCATACAAATTTTCTCCTGTATCTGGGTTGGCAATCCAGAGCAGAGCGTGGGTATTGGCAGCAAAATGGCGAAATTTTTCTTCACTCTGCCGCAGCGACTCTTCTACTTGCTTGCGTTCGGTGAAATCTTCGGCAATGCCACCGTAGCAGCAAACTTTTCCTTGTTCATCGCGAATAGGAAAGCTGCGATCCCAGATCCAGCGAATTGAACCATCAGGACGCAAAATCCGATATTCCAAGGTAGCAGATTCGCCATTGAGAAGTTGTTGGGCTACTGTTGTTCTGACGCGATCGCGATCTTCTGGATGAACATTGTCTATCCAAGTTTCCGGCTGTTCGCATAAACTTTGACAAGAGCGTCCCCAAATCTGCTCATAAGCAGGACTAACGTACAAGGTTTGGTAGGGATCTGGGCTAATAATCCAGATAACTGCATTGATATTTGCTGCAAAATGGCGAAATTTCTCCTCGCTGGTTCGCAGTGCTATCTCCATCTGCTTGCGATCGGTGATGTCTCTGCCTACTCCTTGAATTTCAACTACCTTTCCTGTTTCATTTTCGATTGCAGTGACGTTCCATTGATACCAGCGAAAACCGTTAACTGTGAATATGCGTTGCTCGCTAATGGTTAAGTGATGGGGTGGTGAGGCGATCGCCCTCAGATGTTGCTTCGCTTGCCGCAGTTCATCTGGATGGCAAAATTGAGTCAATGATTGACCGCGTAACTCATCCAATTGCCAGCCCAATGTTTGGCAAGCTGCTGTATTGGCAAAGGTAATCCGCTGCTGTAAATCTATGCGGATCACAAGGTCAGTTTGGCTCTCAATCAGTTGACGATAGAGTTGCTCGCTTTGCCGCAATGCCTCCTCGGCATGTTGGCGCTCAATGATTTCCTGTTGTAGGAGTTCGTTAGCAACCACAAGTTCTGCTGTGCGTTCTGCTACTCGTTGTTCTAATTCATCAGTAGCCTGGCGCAATCCTGCTTCTGCTTGTTTGTGTTCGCTAATGTTAGATACCAACCAACGCCAGCCAACTCGCTGCCGCTGTGAGTTGTACACAGCAGCGATCCTGATGCTAGCTGGGAAGAGTTTGCCATCCCGTGGCTGGAGGTAAATTTCCCAGTCCTGGACATCTTGTAAACTTTGTAGTTGAGCAATGAACTGATGGCGGTCTTGCTCAGCAATAAATAAAATTAATGGTTTACCTACCAGATAGTTTTGGTGTACAGAGAGTAAAGTCGCTGCTGCATTATTAGCCTCTTGGATCGTGCCATAGACATTGGTCACCAAGTAACCCTCTGGAGCAAACTCAAATAAATCTTGGTAACGTTGGCGCTCCAATTCTGCTATTTCTTGGATAAAAGCTAGTTCTTCATTTTGTTGGCGCAAGTCTTCTTCCACCACCTGGAGTTCTTCAAGGGTTAGCTGAAGTTCCCGGTTAACTTGCATGACTTCAGCAGATTGTGCATCAATCCATTGTTTTAAATAATTGTAAGTTTGGCAGCGCACTGCCTCAATTTGCTGATTAACCTGCGCTAAATCATTTTTTGGGTCTTGTAAATGTTGCTGTAATGCGGCGACGACACCAACCATTTTCACTAGGTCAAAGGCTTGCAGCAGGCTAGTTTCAGTGACAATTCCTACTAATTGTCCTCGATCGTCCAAAATCGGTAGATGGCGAATCTGATATTGATGCAATAATGACAAGGCTGTAAAGATATCCTGAGAATGTGATGGCGATTGGATCGAGGTAATAACTGGCTGTGTCATCACCTCAGCCATTTTTACCTTGGATAAATCTATCCCAGATGCTGTTACTCTAATTACATCTCTATCTGTAAATATTCCTAAGAGATGTCCTGCTTCCACAACTAAAATACAACTAGTTTGTCGCTGATTGCATCTATTTGAGTCTAACGACGAACTAAAGCTGCTCAGTGGTAAATTATCACTTCGTTGCTGACTCATCAAGATAACAGCATCGACTACATAACTATCAGGGCTAATCGTTAAGGGAGAATAATCTATAACATGATATAAATTTGGTAAATCAATCAACCGATCGTTGAATCGCATAGTTAATTCGTCAATTCTCATTATCTTATCGAATTAGAACGATATAGCGAAAGTTAAAGTGAGCAAACCGTTGGCAATTAGCAGTTATTGAGATTTAATAAGGAACTAAGCAAATTTATTGATGAATCTAGCAATGCCAAAAGCGCGATTTATAATATGCACGGTTTATCAGCCAAATGAGCATACAAGTTGGGACATTGATAAAATTTTGTAGTGGTCAAACTCATTTTATTGTCAAATGAGGGATAGAAGAACTGCTATCTAAAAAGATTACCTTATTTGATGGGCTTGATAGTCCTGTTGTCGTGAAATAAATAAAATAAGTTGTTTGCAGGATAGCGATCGCTCCACTCTTTGATGTAATATTTGATTTCTGTGACTAACTACTGCCAATCTAGTCAAACATTGCAGAAACAATGTTTATCGCCCAATCAGCTTAAATACTTAAGTGACAATAAATACTAATGCTCCAGGCTGGAAGTTGCACACCAGTTGTTACCCTATAAGAAGCCTACCTTAGCCTGGGAGAGCGCGGAGCATTGTCTACAAGTTCCAATACTTCTCGGTTAAAGGTTAAAGGGGAAGGGTTTAAATTTACCCCTTATCTTTTTCCCCAGCTACACCAGACGCGCAGGCGGGTTTTGCTTGTGTAGATCCGATAGATACGATTTTTAACCGCCGATTTAACTTTCCCTAACGAGGGGCAAGTTTTTCGTATTTTGAAACTGGCGATAGCATTAGCGAGAGAGTCGTCAAGGCTCAAAATATACCAGCAGGTAATTCCATAAATTTGATAAGTTTTTGTAATTTTTCTACTGGAGTGGCAATTAATAGGCAAGATTCCTGAATTAACTGAGCGGAAATACGATTAATTGGTAAATAATATTAAGTTTTAAGTTTTTACTTAAGATATTTAAAACTAAGTTGTATTCATAATTCTTAAATATTAAATTTTGCTTTCTTTTTAGCGGTTGTTTGTTTTTATTTGTAAAAATTACGACTAGAAACAATTAAGACATTGATACTAATTAGTGTTGTAACTGTTAACATACTTGAATACGGAGTCAAAAAAATAATGGATTTTCAAGATTTTCTCAGACATAAATTTGCTCACGTTGCTATTGGAGAATTCAAGCCAGGGAAATTTGAAGCGGCAAAAAAACTTTATGAAGAAGCTGTATTAACTTACACTACTGGCTTCAAAGGAGCATATCTGCTACAAGAACCAGGAACAGATAAAGGTATCTCCGTAATTTTTTGGGAAAGTGTAGAAGATATGACAGCTAATCAAAGTGAGGCTTACCAAAGTATCTTGAAAAAGATGATGCCCTTGTTTGCTGAGCCGCCAGAAACTGTTGTATATGAACTCGTTTGTGAAATAAAGCCCATAGAATAAAACAGAAAAAAACAGTATCTGAAGTAAATAATAAATCTAGGCACTCGCAATATTATTGAGAAATTATTGATTTATCGCACGATGCCGATCGAGAAAAATTAGCGGACGAATAGATATATCAGGTGCTAAAAAGTGTGCTGTTGACTTGACTAACTATTTAGCACCTGAACACGAACAAGTACATTTTGCACAGTCTATAATTAATACTCGATTACAAAAGAATATCTGCCATAAGGAAGAAGCTTTTAAAGATACAACGAGCAAACTTATTAATCATATAAAGTTGCCATCAAACATAGTAACTTAGCCACAGGGAAGATGTAGATACTATTGCTGAACGCAACTTAGTATATAGATTCTTCGGGGGTAAACAAAAATGGTTAAACTGTCTAACCCTGCTCTCTACGAAGAACCTCGTCACCAGCTAACAGCTATCATTCCTCTTAAGCAAGAGGAATCTTTGCTCGATTGGTTGCAAAGTACTGGTCGATTAGTGCGACATGTATCTGTTGAATACTATTACCAAGATGAGGAAGAAGACGAGGAAGAAGATGTAGCAGAGTTCGTAGATCCTATGGATGCCTATAATTTGGAAGCCGAGGGAATAGAGGATTTATAGGAATAGTGTTCCTTATCAAAGGCCAGGAAAGCAGGAGGGAGTGCTGTTAGCGCAGCGTTAGCGCGAGTCTTCTCACAAGGGGAGAGTGGCTCACCTCCTGACTTCTGCCTTTTGCCTGAATTTACTAGTTGACACCTATAAATTTCGTTACAAACCAAAGCCAATAATAAACTGGCTACGGTGGCATCGAATTTTATTATTAAATTTGGAAATAACAATTATGACTTGAGTTGCATTTTATTCGCCAGTAAAGTCTTTTAGTTGAGGCTATTGCTCTTTTTTAACTAATCGCAGGATATGAACAGAAAGACAGCGATCGCATGTTTTTGAGCTTCTATTATGCCAAAACATGTTTTTGCTTATTGGTGAGATGCTTATTCATAGTCTGAGATTTATTAATGTTTCGATTCAGGTTCTTGGCAAGATTTTGCTGATACGTAGCTTTTATATGTATTCCATCTGTAATCTGCTTTAAAATCTGGCGAATTTGACTTTCTCGTGATGGGTCTTTTGTTGTCGTCTCTAATAGTTTATGGCTACTCAAAATTTTTGCTTGTTCTAGTGTAATTTCTTGATGATAAAGTTTTAGAAATCTTTCTGTCACATACTGTATGATAAATGGTTGTTGTGTAAAGCAATTATCATTTATCTCGATCGGCGATCGCTCTAGCAGTGACACTAAAATTTCTAGTAATTCGCTTTGTGATTTTTGGTTTACAAAATATTCTTGTAATTTCTCAACAACAACTGATTCTCGATTAATTGCTAGCCAATACATCAAGGTCTGCTCTTCATTTGTCAAACGATTAAATTGCCTTTGTAAAATACTCTGAATATCATCAAAGATTAATGTTTCTAGTTGCCGATATTTCAAAAATTTAGAAATATTCCCCTGAAAAACTTCCAGAATACCTGTGGCTACTATTTTTAAAGCTAAGGGATTACCAGCATAATGCTTAATCACGGATTCCCATTCCGATTTTGACCCACTAAAGGTACCTTTTAGTTGAAAAATTTTTCTTCCTTCTGCCAACTGCAAACCTGTTAGTCGTATTGAGCGAACTGGTAAGTGTTCACCTTCCTTGTTTGCTAAACCTTTAGGTTTTTCTGAAGAAGTTAATAATAAGCAACTTTGATGGGGTATTTCTGCGATGCAACGGAGTAGATGACCATATTCTTCATAACCTTCTCGATAATTACCTTTAGAATCGCCACTTTGTAATATCGATTCACCATTATCCAGAATAATCAGGCAACGATGCGATCGCAAAGTTTCCATCAGCCTTAAAATTTTCTCGTCTACCGTTTTTGGTAAATCATTTTGGCGTTGCCCAAGGAATTGCAGCAGTTGGGTTAAAATTTCATCTATAGATGGTGCATTCCGTAGCGATCGCCAAATGACATACTCAAATTGAGACTGAATTTGTATTGCTAATTTGGCTGCGTTGGCTGTTTTGCCTATGCCACCCATACCTAATATAGTTATTAAGCGACAGCGATCGTTCAAAATCCATTGTTCTAATTTCGCAAGTTCATCTATGCGTCCGTAGAACGCAGATACATCTATTGCTTCTCCCCAATCAGCTTGATTTTTAATTGGGAATCGCTTTAGTCCGCTGGAAGTGCAACTTGGGTTTTGGATTAGAGATTCTTCTGTCACCTTCTGATTAACCCATCTGCTTGTATGCTTTCGCCACTTGCGTTCCAGAGACGATTTGAAGTTCGTTTTGTTGACTTCTTCGCATAACGCTTCTGTCAAAATCCTCCACAACTTTGGCCCGACACTTCGCTTTAAATAACTCACCGAGTAACTTGTTTCTTTAGCAATCTCCTGGTATGTCTTATTCTCTCAGGAACCTCGTAGAATAGAAATTTCCACGGTATTCAGCCGTCTTCCGACTGTGGTAAAGACCACTTCATCTGCTATTTCCAGTCCTTCCTCAAAGTTCATAGCCTACTCTTAGCTGCCGTATTTATACTTACAACTATTTATCGGCACTTTTACAGAACTTTATGCGAACTTTTAAGAACTTATATGTATCGACAAGCATCAGTGGTTATGAAAAACTGTTATTTATTCATGATGCAAATTGTTAGTTCCTAAATGCCAATAGTAAACGACTTGCAAAGGCTGCCGGGAAACCATGCTTTGAAGGAGTAGGAATATGAGTATCAAGGCTTGGCCCTTTCTTGTAAGTCGCAATCGCGACCTAGTTCTGCTATCTCTTCTATAGCGTTCTCTTTGGCAAACAATGAGTCTGATATTCCTTTAAAACTTGAAGAATTAGAGCCGTTTCAGGTAAGAAATAAAGCTTCAATACCACAATATAATCAGTTTATTTCAGTTGGCTTAATAGCTGCTATAATCACAATTTTGCTAATTACTATGGGATTATTTCTCAAATTTAGTTTTGGAAATAAAGAATTACAAAAAAATAATCGTAATAATGCAAGTTTTCTGAATAGTTCTCTAAAATTAGAATTTTGAAGTAGGTTGTCATTGCGTTCGCGTAGCATCTCGTAGAGGGGAGGTACGACGTAGGCAGAGCCTTCTCGCAGAGTAGCAATCGCAAAGACCTGTTCTTAGTGCGAGATTTTGTGATTGCTTCACCGCACTTCGTTTCGCTCGCAATGACGTTGCAAAAAGTGGGATGCTCCCGAAAAAAATTACACCAAAACTCAAGTTTTAGCTTTATTTATGGTTATAAATTTTTTAACATGTTTAGAAGCGATCGCCCCTACTACGAGAAAATATATTCAAGCAATCGCTATCCAGTTACGCCTATCATGACATGTAGAGACGCGATATATTGCATCTTTTGACTATAGGCAATTGATTTAGGCAAATGCGATTAATTTTATACAGTAAACCTGGATGTCATTTGTGTGAAGGCTTACAGGAAAAACTAGAAAAAATTCAAAATCTCAGTTTCGAGTTGGAAATTCGGGATATTACAACTCGTGAAGATTGGTTCAGTGCTTATCAGTATGAAGTGCCTGTACTTTATCTATCGAACCGTAAAAACGCAAACGAAGAGGTAAATATCATCGAACAACCCTTGCCGCGTCCTTCTCCCCGTGCTAGTGTGCAGCAGTTGGAGCAAATGTTATCTAAGTATTTATCCAATAATCAAAAAAATAATGCAGAATAGGCGCAAGGAAAGCGTGTGACGAGGTTCACAAGATGAAATTGCGGGAATTACTAGCAGTAGTAGACAGTGTTGAGCAATTGCCTAACCATCCGACTTTTGAGGATGCAGAAGTTAGGGGTTTGAAGACGAATTCCCATGCTTGCAGTGCTGGAGATTTGTTTATTGGGATGCCGGGAACGCGGGTAGATGGGGGAGAGTTCTGGCCAAGTGCGATCGCATCGGGTGCTGTGGCGGCGATTGTCTCGGCTGAAGCTGTCCAGAAAAATCCTCCCAACTCCGAGGCTGTTGTCATTAGTGCCAACAACATGACTCAAGCCTGTGCCCAAATAGCAGCAGCTTTTTACAATTATCCCAGCCAAAAACTCAAAATGGTGGGTGTGACGGGTACCAATGGTAAAACTACAACTACTCACCTAATTGAATTTCTGTTGGGAAAAGCCCAGCTATCTACCGCTTTGATGGGAACTCTCTACACTCGGTGGGCTGGTTTTGAGCAAACCGCTGTCCACACTACGCCATTTGCTGTGGAACTGCAACAGCAGCTAGCAGAAGCGGTGAATGCTGGTTGTGAATTCGGGGTGATGGAAGTGAGTTCCCACGCTTTAGCCCAAGGTCGAGTTTTAGGTTGTGAGTTTGAGGTGGGGGTGTTCAGCAATCTCACCCAAGACCACTTGGACTACCACAGCGATATGGAAGATTATTTTGCTGCCAAAGCATTGTTATTTAGCCCTGATTATCTCAAAGGACGAGCAATAATTAATGCTGATGATGCCTACGGTAAGCGATTAATCGCCGCATTGAATCCCGAACAAGTTTGGAGTTACAGTGTTAACGACAACAGTACTGATTTGTGGATGAGTGACCTGAGTTACCAGCCTAATGGTGTCAGTGGCAAGTTACATACACCAAAAGGTGATGTAACTTTTCGCTCGCCCTTAGTTGGTCAATACAACCTAGAAAATCTCTTAGCAGCAGTGGGAGCAGTTTTACACTTAGGGCTAGATTTGCAATTAGTTGCCTCTGCAATCCCTGAATTTCCAGGAGTTCCCGGACGGATGGAACGGGTGCAGATTAGTCATGAGCAAGACATTAGCGTGATTGTTGATTATGCTCATACCCCAGATAGTTTGGAGAATTTGCTGAAAGCGGCACGTCCGTTTATACCCGGTAAGATGATTTGCGTATTTGGCTGTGGAGGCGATCGCGATCGCACCAAGCGTCCTAAAATGGGAAAAATCGCTGCTGATTTAGCTGATGTAGCGGTAGTGACATCCGATAATCCCCGCACCGAAGACCCAGAACGAATTTTACAAGATGTTTTAGCAGGAATTTCCCCAACTGCAAAGCCGACAGTAATCAGCGATCGCGCTACTGCCATCCGTACCGCTATCTTACAAGCACAACCCGGCGATGGGGTATTGCTTGCTGGTAAAGGTCATGAAGACTACCAAATTCTCGGTACAGAAAAAATCCACTTTGACGACCGAGAACACGCACGTGATGCTTTACAAGAAAGATTAAAGATTGAGAATTAGGTATTGGGAAAAGGGTAAGGGGTAAGGAGAAAGAACTATCCCTTTACCCTTTAACCTTTGACTTTTTCCCCTCTTATCCAGTCCCCTCCCCTTAAATAATTCATGGCTTTTTGTAAAAAAATTACACGTAAGCCTGAAAATCAGTGACACGGTGATTTTTTCTCCAAACTTTTTGTTGTTGTGCTTAACTCATGAATGATTCTCCGCGTAAGGATCTGTCTTTTTATCGGTTAGCTTTGGGAGTGGAAGCGCCTCCCCAGCCATTGCCCCTCAATCCTGCTACTCTGCTATCACTGGTGCGATCGCAAATAGACTTACTGATTGAGCAGCAGATCGCCGCAACAGTCTGGGTTAAGCTACCACCTGGAAAAATTTGGCACGCAGAATTAGTGCGTTATCAATCTTCGGTGAGTGATGCTAGCATCTATACTTGCCAGATTGGGGAGAGAGAGAAAGGAACAGGAGAGCAGAAAGAGAAGTTGCTAGGAGGGTTTCCCTCCAAGCAAACTTCGGGGAGCAGAGGAGAACTTGTTACAAATCTTTCTTCTCATCCCTCCATCCCCTCATCTGCCAATCACCTAAGCGTGCAGCTATTACCATATAGGCATCTACAACGGGAATACTTTCTGATAGTTTTGTCGCCGCAGTTTTGCAGTTTAATTTTGGTATATCGACCGCTCAAAAGAGGTAAAACGCGTGTCTTAGCCAAGGAAAACGCTGTGCAGGCTCCACCTTTGCTGGCTATGACTACTATGGAGAGCAGAGTCATTCAGCGAGTATTAGACGGGATGAAAGTGGCGATCGCACCAGCATCTTCTTCCATTGCAGTTGCGGATATTACTTATCCTATTGCATCCGAACCAGCACTCGTAAGTCAATTGTTGACCAAACAACTCCAGCGACAGGATGAGATGAATCGTCAAAACCGGAGTGAGCGCATTGCCAAGATACAACAGCAAAATCAAAAGCTGCACAATAAGGAGCAACTTAAAGATAAATACTTAAGAAATATGTGTCAGGAATTACGTACACCCCTAACGCATATGAAGACAGCACTCTCGCTCTTGAATTCCCCTACTCTCAAACCACCACAGCGACAGCGTTACTTACAGATGCTGAATACGCAGTGCGATCGCCAAAGTACTTTGATTACGGGTTTATTGGATCTGGTGGATCTAGAGCAGAATTTAGAGAAGACGACTTTAGAATTGGTACGCCTGTCAGATATTGTGCCTGGGGTAGTCAGTACATACCAGCCTGTAGCGCAAGAAAAAGGTATTATGTTAGCCTACACTGTACCAACTGAACTTCCAGCTGTTTGGTGTGTGACTGGTGGGCTAAAACAGATAGTCATTAATCTACTGCATAACAGCATTAAGTTTACCGCCAATGGTGGTCGAGTATGGGTAAGAGCGCGTGTTCACGGTGATTATGTCCAATTAGAATTCCGCGACACAGGCATCGGTATTGCTGAAAGCGAGATTCCCAAAATCTTTGACTGCTTTTATCGTGTGCGTTCAGGATTAACAGAAGATTTGGGTGGCGCTGGCTTGGGGTTAACAATTGTGAAGCGGTTATTGTGGCGTTGTGGTGGTTCTATTTCTGTCAAGAGCAGGCCTGATGAAGGTTCTACCTTTACATTGCAATTGGCGAGTAGACACGACACACCAGTAGTTAATACCCAAACCTGACTTGAGAGGTCTGAATCACGGTTCGCCCTTGGCGTTTCACGCCACTTGCTCCACTTGGGGAAACCCCAAGACCGCAGTGACTCCCCTTGGGAGAAGTTTGCCCAAAGGGAGACCACGTCAGTTCCTTCAATGGGAGGAACCCCCACAACCGACTGGCTCCTGCTTGCAACTTCTCGCTGAGTGAGCAATTATAAGTTAGAAATTCTCCTTATATCCACGTCCTCTTGCTACCCTGCCTCCTAACTCCTAAACTCCTAATTTTTGCTTACCGCTAACTTCCAATGGTAAGAAAATAGTCATAACTTCCCCGTAGTGTGGACGCTGGCGGACAATCAGTTTGCCACCAATCGCTTGAAACAAATGCTTGGTTGCAGCAATATTCAAGCTAATTGTGCCTGTTTCTGGTTGGAACATCAGCAATTGACCAAGGGCTTTGCGGATTGGTGGTGTTGCAGGTGTGGCAGCTTGATTTGTATCTTGACACTGCGACTGAGGCAATAATTGTAACTTTAGTTGATCGCCAGCTGGAATAACTTTTACTTGAATACAACTGCCAGCAGGTAAGCTGCGGGTAAAATTCTCCATCAAACCAGTCAGTACCCGATCCAGCATATTGGGATTGCTCACTACTGTTGGCAATTGCTGGGGTAACACAACATCTAAAGTTAAGTTCCGTCGATTGGCAGCTTGTTGCCAGCGGGGAATACTCTGCTGCAACACTTGATCCAAAGACATTGGTGTCAGTTGAGTGTTAGCAGATTTTACCGATGCACTAGTTTCTAGTTCTGCTGCCTTAAATAGCAACTCCATGCGGTCAATTTGCTCGGTACACTCATGATCGATAACCTCTAAACGATGAATCACGTTGGCAGGCAAGTCTTGTCGCTTTAGTAACAAGCGAGTCATGGTGCGAATAGTTGTCAAAGGCGTGCGAACTTCATGGGCAAAGGCTTGGAGCAATTCTACATCGGGACGGGGAGGAGTTTCGGAAGACGAGGAGAAAGAAGACGCGGTGACGTGGTGACGCAGTGAGCCAGCACCTTGGGCTGAGCCGCTTTGCGGCGTTCGCGTAGCGTCGACCACAGGAGAAGACTTGGGGCGACTGGTGTTCCCCGCAGGGATTCTCGCAGAGTACCCTAAGGGTGAAGCGGATAAAGAACTTTCCGTATCCCCATGTCCGCGTATCCCCGTGTCCTCTTTCACCATGTCATCATCTGGTGTTAATTCCTGAAGCAACAACTGGCTAAACTGAATTACAGTGCGGTAATCTGGTGCTATTGGGGAGTATTGTTCTACTAATGCATCCAATTCGGCGAATAAATCTGGATTAGTCAGCATAACGCGCGCTCCTAGCGATCGCCAGGCCTGCTGGACTACCTCTGGCTCAAAGGAAAATAAAAATGCTTTGTTACCGCTTTTTTGTTCTGCTAAAACCAGCACTAATCTAAATTTGTCTGTGAAAACCAAGCAAAACTGCTCCGCCGCCAGCGGATCGGCAGGTAGTAAAGGTAGTACCGACTCATGGGGAGTAATTTCTTCATCTGGCATAGCGATGGCATCTGGCATCTGAAATGGCATCAGTGCCAAAGGATTAAACGGCCTTGCTGTAAAAGTTATTGTCTGTAAATTTTGAGTCAATATTGGCTGGCTAAATAGGGGTGCTGGAGCAGCTAAAACTAATCCTTGACTTGCGTCAGATCCAGCATTTACTAAAGTGTTAATTAGCAGATTTTCTGTCGCTGCTAAACTGATGCGCCACTGCTGCTCTGCTTTGGTTGGTGAACATTCAGCCACAGTTGATTGACCGTCGGCTAAAACTTCACTCAGACTTGGCAATATCCATTCGTACACAAGTTTCCACCCCTTGATTTTAGAGCCACTGGAGAGCGTTGAGATTAAGCATTTCCCTACTTACTATGAGGTTATAGTCATTTATTTACTGATGACAGTCGTAGAACCGAACAAGATAGGCGCAATTTCCCCTGATTGGGGATAAGAGGAGCAAGGAGAGTAGAGAGGCAGAGGGGCAGAGGGAGGTGAGGAAGAAATATAACTAGGGACTTCCAGAAATTAAATTATTCAATTGTAAGAGCGAAGACGATTGTAAGATTCTTCTTCCCCTGCTCCCTCTGCTCCCCCTGCTTCCCCTGCTCACCAAAGCGATGGGATATTTTTTTAGTTGGAAGTCCCCTAACTATTTTTGCCTGTTCCCCTTCGGGTTCGCCAGTCCCCCATCGTGACGGAGACCGCCAAGACGGGGGCTGGTCTCACCTGTTCTTTTTTATCTTGACCACTGATTATTGACTATTAACTAGTTTCTCAGAAAATATACCTTTTGGTGGATACATAGCTTACAACTGTGGAGAATTGAAAGCTTTTAATCCGAAGAGATGAAAGTTAATCTGATTTTTCACGGTATATGAAAAACCTCTCTCCTTGCAGGAAAGAGGCTTTGAATTCTCTCCATTCCCTAGTAGACAAGGGGGCTGGAGGTTAGGTTTCTGACTACTGAATTGATGCTCTAGAGTTGCTGACTACAAACTAATACAGTTCAGCTAGTGAAACTCAATTATTGAAGATCCCCCTAAATCCCCCTTTTCAAGGGGGACTTTGAATCTAATTCCCCCCTTAAAAAGGGGGGCTAGGGGGGATCTGAGACTTAACTGAACCGTATTGGACTACAAACTAATTAAATTATTTTTCGGTAGTCATCAGGAGCCAGCGCTGTGCGGAGGTTCTTTCCGTTGAGGTGACTGGCGGTCATCAGTCAACTGGACAGTTGAAACTTCCTTCCCCATAACCATTTCTGTTTCTTGTCGCAAGTCAAACTCATACCATTCGTTATGCCATTGCAACCGAAATTGGAGGCGCTTCCAACTAGGGGGTAGATTGGGACAAGCAATCGGGCCAAATTGAGTCATGCGGACACCGCCAAACCCAAAAACCACAGCTTGCCAAACTCCGCCAGCACTGGCGGCGTGAATTCCTTCGGCTGCGTTACTTCTGACATCTTCTAAGTCTACCAACGCGGCCCGCAGAAAGTGGTTGTAGGCTTGGTTTGGTTGATTGAGATCGCAAGCTAAGATAGCGTGAATTGCTGGACCTAGTGAGGAACCATAAGTGTGGTCAGTGCGTTGGGTGTAATAGTCCCAGTTGCTAGCCAGGGTTTGATGGTCGTAACGCTGACGCAGCAAATATAGGAGCATTAACACGTCTGGCTGTTTGAGAATCTGCTTTTGGCTTGTGGCTTCAATTCCTAGCAAGCCTTGCAAGGATTTAGTGCGGGGTTCGTAATCAGCCAAGTTGACATGTTCTAGCTGAAAGAAGCCTTCAAATTGCTCAATTAAGCCAGTTTCTGCATCTTGGTTCACAAATAATCGCTCTTGAATTTCTGTCCAACGATGCAAACGTTCTGGAGTTAAGTTGAGTTTTTGCACTAGTTGTACCCATGTTTCAGGATAAGCCTGCTGCAACCAGTCGCACAGTGCTAAAGCAGATTGTAAATGCCACTGCACCATCAAATTGGTGAAGGCGTTATTATTGACGCGATCGTGATTTTCATCGGGGCCAATCACATCTAGAATGTCGTAGCTGTGGCGTTCTTCGTTCCACTGGACTCGACTTTGCCAGAACACAGCCGTATCGAGAATAATTTCTGCACCATAATCTCGCATCCACTCATCATCGTCGGCGATCTGCCAGTAGTGCCAAACTGCATAAGCTACATCAGCGGTAATATGCACTTCAATATCACCGCACCAGATTCTCACTAACCCGCCGTTGGCATCTGGTACCCAACGGGGAGTCACTTCATCGCCAGTGGTGGCACTTTCCCAAGCAAACATAGCTCCTTGATATCCTGCTTCTTGGGCTTTGCGTCTTGCTGCTGGTAAAGAGTGGTAGCGGTAGGTGAGTAAGTTTCGTGCCACGTCTGGTTGCGTGAAGGTGAGCAAGGGAAGGATAAAAATTTCCGTATCCCAAAAAATATGTCCGCGATAGGCAAAACCGGAGAGAGTTTTGGGAGGAATGCTGACTCGGTTGTCGTGACGCGGTGCTACAGCCAGTAATTGGAAGAGATTGTAGCGAACGCTTAACTGAGCTTGGCGATCGCCTTCTATAATAATGTCACTGTCTTGCCACACTCGATCCCATGCTGCAATGTGAGCTGCTAGTAGGGTAGTGTATCTCGGTTCGTCCGCTAACCTCTGGATAGCTGCTGCAATGGGAATTTCTACATCTCGTGATGTAAACAGGGTGACAATTTTTTCTACAGTTATCGTTTTTCCGGGAAAGGATTGAAAATTAGTTGCCAAGGTAGGAGAAACAGTTGCATTCTCTATGCAAATGGTTGCAGTATCATCGCCTTCTACTACCAACTTAGCTGCCATTCCCAGTTGAATGCCTGAGCGCAGAGTTTGGTTTTGCAGCCAGATAATCCGGTCTATGCCACCTTGGTTTATGGTTCGCCAATGTCCCATGCCTTGGGTGTCTGGTTTGGCATCAAATCCAGCTTCGACTACAATATCACCCTCAAAATCTATAGATGTAATTTGACAGCGGATTGCTAAGACATGCCGATCTGCCAAACTGGTGAAACGCTCAAAGTGGAAATCTAGGGTATGACCTTTGGGTGAACGCCACCGGACATCACGGCTAACTATACCTAAGCGTAGGTCAAGCCGACGTTCGTAATTGATAATTTCTCCACTATTCATGCTAAAGCGATCGCCTGCCACTATCACCACTAATGGCAACCAGTTGGGACAGTTTACAAGTTCGGTATAGGCAATCTCTACATCGTCGTAAACACCATGAATCAATGTTGCCGCAGAATTATTGGGGTATCCTTCCTCAAAAGTCCCCCGCGTTCCTAAATAACCATTGCTCAGGGTGAAGACAGTTTCTTGATGATGTAGCTTTGTGGGATTAAACTCTGTTTCAACGATATTCCAGTCGATAGTATTAAGCAGTTGCTGATTTAGTGGAGAATTTTCAATAGATACATCGAGCATGAGCAAAAAAACCTATATTTGGGGGCAAGATAAAATTCAATTTTTTAGGGATTAAATAAGTGTTCTTCACTTTCTTGTAGCCGTTGAGACTTCAATGCAGTTTAGACAGCAAATATTGACGTTGCTACTAACAGCATATTCCCTATTTCATCCCTCTATAGTTAGGTTCCATTAATAACCTAAGTTAGAGCTAAGACACTAAAAAACTATACTAGACGATACATGTGCTTGTGGGAAGGAAAAACTCAATATTTCTTGAAATATTCTTTTTTATTTAATATTGCATAAGCGTGTTAAATTGCGTATTAAAATATCTAAATTGCCAAGCAATATAGACTTAAATTATTTTTCATTTTTTAGTTTTAATTTAAATTCCAGAGCAACAAGAACATTGTCTTATGTCAAGATATAAAGCTACTAAATATTCATTTGCTTGTTAAAACTGCACTAGTAATGAACCAACCTTATTGGTAGTTGAGATACATATACAGCAATCGGCTTTGATTTCTGAACTGATTTGCGTAAGACAGGCAATAGGGGACTTCCAAATAAAAAAATAATCAATCGCTTGGGTGAGCAGGGGGAGCAGGGGGAGCAGGGGGAGAAGAAATTGGATACTGGTATTGGATGCAGGAATTGAGTAATTTAATTATTGGATGTCCCTAGGCAGAAGTAGTTATTATTTCTCCCTTGTAACCCTGCCCCTCTGCTCCCCTTCCCCCTTCCAAAGATTTCGGAACTTAACAACCAGCTTGTCGTCTTCAGAAATCGCACTTGCTCCCACAACGCTAACTATCAGAATTTTTGTGAACATCAAAGCCATTTTTCTCAGCGGATTCTTACTTCTGGTAACTTCCTCTGTCCAAGCTGAATCTGGTGTCCCACGCAACCCAGAAAATGTCATATCAAGCCCGAGTAATAACTTATTATTAAAATCTCTCCGCGTCCCCGTGTCCTCGCGTCCCCGCGTCAGCCAAAACGTTAAGTCTTTAGACAAAAACGATATCATCCCTCCATCGCCCACCAGAGAATTCCGAGGTGCTTGGATTGCTACAGTAGCAAACATTGATTGGCCTTCAAAACCCGGTTTACCTAACGCCCAGCAAAAGACGGAATTAATTGCAATGCTTGACCGAGCAGTACAATTAAAACTCAATGCTGTCATTTTACAGGTACGTACTGGTTGTGATGCACTTTACCCATCTCCCTACGAACCTTGGTCAGAGTTTTTAACTGGAAAGATGGGCAAAGCACCAGAACCTAATTACGATCCTTTAGCTTTTGCAGTGGAAGAGGCGCATAAACGAGGCTTAGAGTTACACGCTTGGTTCAACCCCTTTCGCGTCCATCATCCCCAAGCTAAATCTGCAATTTCTCCTAACCATATCAGCAAAACCCATCCAGAATTAGTCAAGCGGTACGGTAAGTATCTCTGGTTAGACCCAGGAGAAAAGGCCGTTCAGGAATACTCACTCAAAGTTATTCTGGATGTTGTCAACCGATATGATATTGATGGCGTTCACATTGACGACTATTTTTATCCTTACCCAGAACGGAACAAGCAAAATCGTACTATTGATTTCCCAGATGAACCGAGTTGGCAAGCATATCTGCGTTCCGGAGGCAAAAATAGCCGTAATGACTGGCGACGAGAAAATATCAATACATTTGTACAGCATTTATATGAGAATATTAAAATTGCCAAACCTTGGGTAAAAGTTGGCATTAGCCCCTTTGGTGTTTGGCAACCAGGTTATCCAAAACAGCTTGGAAATAAGGACGATGCACGCGGCTTTAACGCTTACGAACAGCTATATGCTGATTCGCGCAAATGGCTAGAGAATGGTTGGTTAGATTATCTTTCGCCGCAACTATATTGGAAGATTGAACAGATTCAACAGAGTTATCCGGTATTACTGAATTGGTGGGTAGAACAAAATACCAAAGGCAGAAATATTTGGCCGGGAATGTTTACCAGCCGCGTGGGTAATAACAGTCCTACAGCTTGGCCTGCTAAAGAGATACTCTCTCAAATTAAAATTACACGGGGTTATTCTGGGGCAGGTGGCAATGTTCATTACAGTATGAAACCACTGATGCAAAATCGTGGTGGCATTTCTGACTTATTAACCAAAGATGTTTATGCCACTCCCGCTTTAGTGCCAGCATCGCCCTGGTTGGATAATACACTACCTGGTAAACCCAGTTTGGATATTCAAAAAGATGCTGCTGGGAAAAAAGTTCAACTCAACTGGAAACCCACTGGCGAACAAAAAGTTTGGTTATGGGTTGTGCAGACTAAAAAGGGAGATAAGTGGGCGACAAATATTTTACCTGTGAAGCAAACGTCTTACGTGCTGAATGATACTCAGGTTGAAAGTGCGGCTGTCTCGGCAGTAACTCGCTATGGAACTCAAGGTACAAGCGCTATTGTGGAGGTTAACGAGAATTAGTTACTTGCACCAGGCCATTAGAAATCGCGGCTATACAAACGAAGTCCGCCTACGCGGACTAACGGAAAATTAAGGTTTTCAACCCGTGCAGGCGGTGATACCAATTTCCGAAAATAATGAGACAGATGCGTAGGTTGGGTTGAACGCAGTAAAACCCAACAGTTACAAGACTTTGAGGTGTTGGGTTTCGTTCCTCAACCCAACCTACATCTGTATCACATTTTTTGTGAAATGGTATGAGTCCAGTGCTGCGGGAGGGTTTCCCGACCCAGGCAACTGGCGTTAGCATAGCGTTAGCGACGTACCCCTACGGGGAAGCAAGCTACGCGTAGCGTCTCCCCTTGGGAGAAGGAGCGTCATCCGAAGGGGTTTTGCCTGTGTAGCCGCGACTTCTAGTCGCTTGGTGCAAAATATAAGGGGATCTTCGGCGGCTTAGTATATCAGCAAAGATTTTTTAACATCCTTTGAGACTGGGTTACGAGTATTAAAGACTCATTAACAAAGTTCAAAGACTGATTTACGAGTATTAAAGACTCATTAATGAAGCTCAAAGATTCATTCACGAGTATCAAACACTCATTAATGAAGTTCAAAGACTCGCCGACGAGTATCTGAGGTGGATGAACGGAGTTATAAGACTCATTAATGAAGCTCAAAGACTCATTAATGGAGTATCAAACACTCATTAATGGAGTTCAAAGACTCATTCAATATTTAATTTTAAATCCTTACAGTAATTTTCAATTGAAAATTGGTTTAATTGGATTGCTGGAACCAACGGGAGACAAAAGCAATTATTCTCCTGAACCAAGGCTATCACGCTGACGCAAGGCTTCCAGATTCTCACGAATGGTTATCGTATTGGGATGATTAACCGCTAGCTGTCGTTCCGCAATTTCCAAAGCTTGAATGTACAAAGGTTCGGCTTCGCTGTACCGTCCCTGTAAGTAGTAGAGTTTTGCCAAATTGTTTAGGCTAGTTGCCATATCTGGGTGTGATTCCCCCAGCAGGCGTTTTCTCATCGCCAAAGCTTGGATGAACAAAGGTTCGGCTTCGCTGTCGCGTCCCTGTGAATAGTAAAGTGCTGCTAAATTGTTCAGGCTAGTTGCCACGTCTGGGTGTGATTCCCCCAGTAGGCGTTTTCTCATCTCCAAAGCTTGGATCAACAAAGGTTCGGCTTCGCTGTAGCGTTCCTGTGAACGGTAGAGTCTTGCCAAATTGTTCAAGCTAGTTGCCACGTCTGGGTGTGATTCCCCCAGCAGGCGTTTTCTCATCTCCAAAGCTTGGATCAACAAAGGTTCGGCTTCGTTGTCGCGTCCCTGGGAGTCGTAGAGTAATGCTAAATTGTTCAGGCTAGTTGCCACGTCTGGATGAGATTTCCCTAGTAGGCATTTTCTTATCTCCAAAGCTTGGATGTACAAAGGTTCGGCTTCGCTGTAGCGTCCCTGGGAGTCGTAGAGTAATGCTAAATTGTTCAGGCTAGTTGCCACCGAAGGGTGTGATTCCCCCAGCAGGCGTTTTCTTATCTCCAAAGCTTGGATGTATAAAGGTTCGGCTTCGCTGTAGCGTCCCTGTGAACGGTAGAGTAATGCTAAATTGTTCAGGCTAGTTGCCACCGAAGGGTGAGATTCCTCCAGTAGGCGTTTTCTTATCTCCAAAGCTTGGATGTATAAAGGTTCGGCTTCTCTGTAGCGTCCCTGGGAGTCGTAGAGTAATGCCAAATTGTTCAGGCTAGTTGCCACCGAAGGGTGTTCTTCTCCAAAGCGTTTTCTTGTAGCTAATAAACTTTGTTCATACCAAGGTAAAACTTGCTCGTACCAAGTTAAAACATGCTCGTCAGCTCCTTGTCCTTGGTAAAATCTACCTAAACCAACAACAGCCGAAATTAAATCTTCATTGCTGATCCAATCTTGATTAACTGTGGTAACTTCTGCAAGATGAGGGATGCTTAAGGTTGCTTGAGCAATTTCTTTTAGTGTAGGTGTCTGAGGAATCATCCTGGCTACTGCCACCATTGCTTGACAAAACCCGCGCTTGAGTTTGTCAGCTTCTGCTAACTCTTCTAGCTTCTGCTGCAATAATTCCCGAATGCGTTCATGAATTTGGTAAGTGTCCTCTGTCAATTCTTGCAACAAATACCGTTGCACTAAAATAGCGCGGTTAGCTTTGAGGTCAAATTCCAAATTACTAGCACTCGCAGCTGATTCTACCAAAGACCAGGGAATAGGAGCCAAAGCAAACAAACTCAGTAGACAAGCTAATTTTTGCGCCTCTAATTCTAAGCACTCCCAATTTAAATCAAAGGCAGCTGCTATACCAGACTCGCCTGCTGAAGCTTGTTTTTCCTGTAGCCGTGCAAGGATGTCTGCTAGCATAATACTCTCCCTGGCTTACGGCAGATAGCCGCTATTTGATAAAGTCCAATAGGTATGTAACCCACATGTTCACAAAGTATTCTCGCCTTATCTAATTCCTGTTTAACTAAATCTTCTCCCAATAGCTTTACTAACAACTCTAAGGCTCCATCTGGTGACAATTCACCTAACGGAAGTGATGGATATATTAACCCTGTATTTAGCCGAGTGGTGATTAATACTTTAAAGCGAGAACCTTTAGGTGGTAAATAGGGTTTAATTTGCATCCAATCTTTAACATGATCAAACACTAATAAAACTTTGCCTTTTTGCCAGTTATCCCAGCAATAGGAAACTTTACCAGCAGAACTAAATCCTTGAAGAAAATTAAGAATATTAAAGTCAAAAAACTTTTTGGAAATACCGAACTCTAATAACTGTGTTCCTAAATCAACCCCTTGGGGATTTAACCAACAACACCCGCCTGGGTAATCTTCTAAGTGTTGTGATGAGTATTGAATGGCTAACTCTGTTTTACCCACTCCACCTTGACCAGTGACATCAGTAATTGCCACAACATCATTTCCTCGCAATAGCCGATGTAAATCTTCAAGTTCTTCTTCTCTATCAACAAATTTTTTGGCATTGCTTTGAGGAATACTGTGAGGTATATCAAAAGGATTGAAATGATATTTCTCATGATCTCCATCCCAACTGCGGTAATAAAAATAAGTCGGCAGTTGTTTTTTATCTGAACTAGTAAATCGCTGCTTAACTTGCTCTGCAACCTCTTTCATATTTGGAGGAAAAGTATCAGCACTCGCTTGTGCTAAAGCTTCTCTCACCGCTTGGGAAAAATAACCTGTTTTATCTGCTGCATTGACCTCGGCTTTTTCTCCTTCCCTCGTAGCAAGTAACACAAATTGTTGACTGTCTTCCCTTGGCTTACCGCTAGGAAAAGTTTTGACACCTAAGTTAGTTGGTCTTCCCTTCGACTCTAAAACATAATTGGCACAGCCATCAATAATACAAATATGATTGCGAATACTAAACTTATCTGAAGCTAAAAATACCAGTAAAGAATTCAAATCTAAATTCTGCCAATTCTTTTTAGTCGCATCAGCACAAATCAACCTGCGCTCTCGTTCTGAGGAAATCAAACCATGTCCCGCCCAAAAAATGTAGAGTAAATCCCCTGACTTTAGCGATAAAAAGTTAGTAACAATGTCATAGAGATTTTGCTCTGTTGCTAATTCTGCTGCTAACTTAGATTCGCCAACCAACTGCTTATTTTCTTCTAGTGTTGATAAGCAAAGCCGGATATTTTGCTTTGGTACACCATGCTGACACAGCCACTCGGCAAACTTCAACGCGTCATGGGCTGGCCCTCCACCTGGTACATTCCAATCAGTTTCATGGTACTTTTCAATACCCACTACCAACCCATAAGTACGCTCAGGTTTAGCCGTCACCTCCATTATGGCAACCTCGAAAATATCGCCTTCCAGGTTTCGGGATTTGTCCAGTAAGCACCGTGGGAACGGGGAAAGGGTTGTTTGCTATCCACTCGTTTATCTTGCACTTTGGGAAAAATTTTACTACCAAAGTAACTAAGAAAATCGCGTATATCGTAGATATTTAACCATTTTGCTGATAAATTCTCTGGCAGTGGTTGACCATATTCTAAGCTGCACAGGGCGTTAATCTCATATAAAAACGGTGCTTGGGAACCAACTGTGACTAATAATTCCACCTGAGAGAGTGGCTGCTGGACTAGCAAATCTACACAAGCGATACCTCCTAAGCTATGGGCGAGTAAAACCACTGGCGGTTCTGCTTGTTCAACTTGTTCCTTGATAAACTCCCTAATTTTTTCACCCCGCGCCTGGTACAGCAAGATATCACAAGGGAAGGGGGAATATTTCTCAGTGAGTGTATCCCGTTTTCGTTTGACATAATATGTTCCCATTGGTATTGCTAGTTCCACAAGTGGCTTTAATACCCAGCCACCCAAACCTAACTCCGCTTCTCCCAAAGCTAGAGTGAGCAATTCCACAACCTCATCGCGCAATTGTGCATCAGTGAGTATCGGCGGAAATTTCTCTTGTTGTTCGCAGATTAGCATGGCTTGAGCTGCGATCGCCCTAGCTACAGCTGCATAATACTCACTCAAATCAGATTCTGAAATTGTTGGCAACGCTTCATAAAACGATTCACTGCGGATGACAGTCTCTCGTGCTTCTTCAAAGACATCTGCAATTCCCGCCTCTAGTAATTTGGCTTGCAGTTCAGATGCAAGGGTGAGATTCTCGACGCGAGACTTTAAGATGTCTCCTGGTTCGTCCCCAAAAGGATTTGAGCCACCCTCTTCAATTGGTTTCAATGACAGCAGCCGTAATTCATACAGGGGGTCGCGGTATAATTGTTTCCACAATACAATATATTCGTCGTCTTCTTCTCCCTCTTCTAGGGCGAGTGTTACATCTTCAGGGGGTAGTGATGCACGTTGAGCATTGAACTTTGAACCTAATAAATCGCCCCAAAGGCAGGGTGCAACTTTGATTTCAGGTCGTTGGGCGTGAATTTTTTGCTCAATTATCTTAAAGGTTTCCTCGTATTCGCGTTTTCTTATGCCCGTGCCATGTACAAATATTACGGTTGTCATTGTTGTGAATTATTCAAGAGATTTTCCGCACTGCTTTATTTTATGTATAGTTTTAAACTACATTCTCTAATACAAGTTAATTAAAATTTATTTGGTGAAATTTGACTTCCGTGTTCTGTGTGTATTAATGACAAATTACAAATGACGAATTGTGAATATAGGCAGTCAAAATCATCTCAGTTTCTTCTCTGATTACCTGGTTGCTAGTCTGCGTCTAGCCGTACCTTTAGCATTTGCCGCCCTAGGAGGATTGTACTCTGAACGGTCAGGAGTGCTAAATATTGCTCTCGAAGGCATGTTGCTTACTGGTGCTTTTTCCAGCGCTGCTGTCACCTTTTACACCGGAAATGTCTGGGTTGGTGTCCTCGCTGCTTTGATTGCTGGCGGATTAGTTGGTCTCCTCCATGCATTTCTATGCGTGAGTTTGCGTGTAGACCAACTAGTATCAGGATTAGCAATTAATCTTGTAGCTGCTGGCTTAACATCATTTTTGGCGCGGTTGGTATTTAGTGGTGGTAACGCCCAACGATTACCAGGAATTGAGGCTATTATCATTCCTGGTTTAGCTAATATTCCTTTAATTGGAGCATTGTTGTTCCAGCAAGATATTCTCGTATATTTGCTGTTATTTTTAATCGCATTAACTACATACATTTTGTTTCGTACCAGCTTCGGTCTGACTTTGCGCGCCGTGGGGGAATATCCTCAAGCTGCGGTTACGGCTGGGGTATCTGTGCAAAGAGTGAGATATTGGGCTGTAGTCATAAGTGGCTGTGTTGCTAGTTTGGGAGGGGCTTATCTCACCTTAGTGCAAATAAAATTCTTTACAGAAGGGATGAGTGCTGGTAAAGGATTTATTGCGATCGCAGCATTAATTTTTGGCAGGTGGCATCCTATAGGTAGTGCTTTAGCTTGTTTACTATTTGGTGCTACCGAAGCTTTGCAATTACGAATTCAAGCATTAGGTGCAAATATTCCCTATCAATTTTTGACGATGCTACCATATGCGATCGCGATATTGGCATTAGTAGGATTAGCTGGCAAATCCATGCCTCCAAAAGCATTAGGTATTCCTTATTTTCCAGAAAATCGCGAGTCTAATTAAGTAAAGGAACTCCAACAAATAAAATGACAGATAGCAGTCATCCGTCATCAATTACTGCTTGACTAAATGCACATTTATGAGGAAGATGTCAGTATTTGCTTGATTTTTACATTAGCTTGTTACTGTCTACCCTAAATATCAGCGTAGACAATCAACCTAGTAATTCATATACGAGCTAGTCCATTTCAAGCCACACTCTGCCGCCTGAAGGAAGCCTCGTACATACGCAAAAACGCTTATCAAAGAACATAACCTTGTTAAAGCGAGGTTATTCGTAACTATACAGTAAAGTCTGGGTGTATAACCTCTCATTAGAGGTGATTAGTTGTTTATGGATGGACGACCGTTAGTTTTAGTTGTAGAGCAAAATTTACGTAATTTGGAATTACTAGATTCTCACCTAAAAACATTAAATTTATCGTGTATTTGTGCCAAACAAGGGGTGAGGGCAGTGATATTGGCACAAACTCATAAACCTGACCTAATCTTATTAGATATGATGCTGTCTGATTTAAGTAGCAGCCAAGTAATTGCTTATCTCAAGCAAGACCCACAAACGGGAACTATCCCTATCATTGCAGTAATACCTTTAACATTGGTACAAAACAATAATTTTTCTGTCCTGACAGGTGCTGATGATTACATTACCAAACCCTACAATTTTAATAAATTAGAAGTCGTAATTGGATGCTATCTCAGTCAGCTAAATTTTTCAAATTCCCTTTAGGAATAGATTCAGGATTGCGAACTTCAGGCAATTGATTTAAAACAACAATTATCCCAGTACGACCTGTTACTAAATTTGTATTGCTTATCAGGTCAATAACAGGTTTGCCAATAAGTTCTTCAATTAAGTTTTGGAGTTGCGGTTTAATTATTTTTTCTAAAGACGATCGCACTTGTTCTGCCAATATTTCATTACCTTCATCTAGCAAGATTCGCTCAGTCTGTGTAACGGAGTTTTCTAGAGAAATAACTATTTCTTTATTAAAAAAATGACAAATAATTTGGCTAGGGCGCTGTCCCAGTTTTTCATGATAGAGAGAACTGATACGCTGTGAAATTTCTCTTTCTAGTTGTCCAATAGTTGGATATGACATATGGAAAAACCAGATAATACAAAAATATTAGTGATAGAAGCTCAGCTTCTATCTTCCCCTATGGATATATTAGAATTAAGCAATAGCTAGGAAGAAAATAACTCAGAAAAATCTACTTTTTCCTGCTAATCAACCTCTTACTTTGACTTTTTTTCCCTATCTTAACTATCAGCTTATTTTGTTCCAAACAAGCGATCGCCGGCATCTCCTAGTCCAGGAATAATATAACCATGCTCATCCAAATAATCGTCAATAGCAGCAGCATAAATAGGCACGTCAGAGTGTGTCTCACAGAAATGCTTAATACCTTCCGGTGCTGCCAATAAACAGACGAATCTAATCGATAAGGGATTAGTTGATTTTAAACGTTCGACTGCTGCAATAGCAGAATTACCAGTCGCTAGCATCGGATCTACTACAATCATATCTCGTTGCTCAACGTCATGAGGAACCTTGAAATAATACTCAACAGGAATCAAGGTTTTCGGATCGCGGTATAAACCTATATGTCCAACCCGTGCTGATGGTATTAACTCCAGCATTCCATCTAAAATTCCCTGGCCTGCCCGCATTATCGAAACTAACACTAACTTTTTATCAGGGGCAAGTACTGGTGCATTCATGGGGGCCAGTGGTGTTTTAATCTGTTCGGATTTCAGCGGTAAATCTCGCGTTACTTCATAAGCTAACAACAAGCTAATTTCCTTAAGCAGGTTGCGAAATTTTGTTGTACTGGTTTCAGCTTTACGCATTAGTGTCAGTTTATGCTGAATCAATGGATGTTCGATAATTGTTACTTGATTTTGCATATTAATCATTAGTTGTTAGTCAGTGGTTAGCAGTCAGTAGTCAACAGCAAAAAATAACTGACAAATGCCAACTGAGAAATGACAACTGACTATTGACAATTAAAATACTGTGCCATCACTTTCAATTTGTATGGGAGGTTTACCACCCGTTCTGAGTTCAGCAGCGATTTTGCGCCCTGCTGTCCAGGTTCCCCCTTGCAGGATTTTTACTAATGGTAGTTCCTTAGCAGTCATGCCCAACTTTTCGCGTACTGCGATCGCAATTCGATCCAAAAGAATTACAGTCAAAGCACGCCACTCAACTATAACTTCTGATCCTACAGAGTGAGGTGAGCGTAAAATATCTGGACTTTTGGCGCGAATAAGTCCTAAATCGAGGCATAATCCCCCATTTCGATATTCTGGTAATCCAGTGAGGACATCTAAACCAGTAATTTCTAAACCGAGTTCCTGTAATGGTTCTAACAATGAATATGTTAGCCACTGGGAAAGTTTGTGAAATGGTACTAATGAAGGATAAAGTAATTCTGCTTTTTCTAGGGATGGGTGTTGCCAAACATCACCAAGGTTAACTCCAGCAATTTCTAATCTTCCCGGCCAGATTTCGCTGAGTCCTTCTAAAACTGCGCTGAATACGGTAGAAGCTGTTAACTGCCCATTTTGAGATTTGCTCAACAAATAATTTACCAAATTTCCTGGACGGGGGTTTTGCTCGCCAAATAAATGGGGAAGAGAAGCTAGGGCTTGACCTAATTTTTGTAATAATTTCCATCGCCCAGAAATTCCCACTAATGGATTATTTGCATTTACCTGAAACCCAGTAGCGAGTTCTATTTCTGTTAATGCTTGTAATTTCAAAGCATCGACTTGCAACAAGTTATTGCTAGAAAAAGTCCCTTGACAAAACATCTGGAAACTAGCAATAGCCAAACCTTCAGAACGCCCCAAAGTTAGCTTAGTTTCCTGTTCATGATAACGCCAACTATCTCCTGCACCCGCATCCAACAATACACTGACAATTGCTAAATCAAACTTAGCAGCAGCTTTTTCCAAAGGTGTTAGTCCAGTTAGCTGAGTATCCAACTGAGTTAATCGCGGCACATTCCCCGCTGCAAAATGCCGCCAACGACTATGAAACGGAATTTGCAAATCTGGATACTCACAGCGTATTACCTCAATCACATAATCTGCTACCCGTCCCAACTGCGTCAAATCACAAGCAAAATAACGTGAATGTCCCTCATTTACCCATGCAAATATTTGCTCACAACGCTCCCTAATAGCAGCCGGAGAACGAAAATATGCGATCGCCTCCCTTTCCTCTTCTCTCTGCGTCCTCTGCGTCTTGGCGGTTCGTATTTCCATTTTTCCACTCTCCCATCATCTGAGTGCTGAGTTCTGAGTGCTGTTAGCGGTAGCGAGGCGTTTAGCCCGTGCTGAGTTCTGAGTAAGGTGTTCTCCTGTGCCCCTCTGCTCCCCTGCCCCTCCGCCTCTTTGCCCTTCTGCTCCCTAATTTATACTCAATCTACTAAGCCTCGTCCTTTGACCTCAGCCAAACCATCTGCATCTAACACATCTCCTGTAGTGTAATAACCAGCAGCTTTCTTCGCCTCAATTTCTACCCTTGCATCTTGGGGAATCAAACCCTCTGGGATTGGTATGCGTTCTCCTATTTCAATACCTGACTCAGTAATAGCGTTGTATTTCATATTACTCATTGACACCATACGGTCAATGCGGGTAATCCCCAACCAATGCAACACATCCGGCATCAGTTCTTGAAAGCGCATATCTTGTACTCCTGCTACGCATTCTGTGCGGGCAAAGTAGGCATCAGCGCGATCGCCTCCTTCTTGGCGTTTGCGCGCATTGTAAACTAAAAATTTTGTTACCTCTCCCAAGGCGCGGCCTTCTTTACGACAATAGACAATTACCCCAACACCGCCTTCTTGTGCTGTTTGTACGCACACCTCGATACCGTGTACGAGATAAGGGCGACAGGTACAAATATCTGAGCCAAACACATCAGAACCATTGCATTCATCATGTACGCGCACGGCTACTGGTTTATTGGGGTCGGCGATCGCTGCCATATCGCCAACAATATACACCGTCAAACCGCCAATTGGTGGCAAAAACACTTCCAAATCCGAACGCGTTACTAGTTCTGGGAACATCCCCCCAGTTTGTTCAAATAAAGCGCGGCGCAAATCTCCTTCGGAAATGCCAAAGCGCTTGGCAACTCCCGGTAAATACCAAACAGGCTCAATTGCGGCTTTTGTTACCACCAAATCCCCGTTTGGTTTCATAATTTGACCATCCACCTGCAACCGCCCTTTTTCTACAGCGTATTGCAGTTCTGGCATATTAATATGAGCCTTAGTGATGGCAATCGTCGGGCGGATATCGTAGCCCTGTTCGTAATATGATGCAAATACTTCAGATGCGATCGCTCCAAATGGATCGAGAGAAACAATCTTTTCAGGATCGGCCCAACTAGGGTGCGGTCCAATATGTTCGACTGGGGATGTATTTGTCAGATCCGCGCGATGATCGGACTGCAAAGCGCCACTAGCCACCGCTAAAGCGCGGTAAATAGCATAACTGCCCGAATGGGTACCAATCACATTGCGATGTGCCTGCTTAATTAGCGTCGCAATCACCGGGCCGCGTTGCATTGGATCGGCTGCTCCCCAGTGAATGGGGATTGGCTTGGGGCCAAAGCTACTGGGATGGGACGTGAGGACTATATGCCTAGAAACGCGATTTGGCTTTGGCATAATCATGGATCTTTTTGTAATGTTTTTATGAACTATTAATTACTACGTATTCGTCAACTACCAATAGTTAGTCTTTGTTTTCAACAGTTTGGTATCTTAGTAATCAATCACTTATGACTTGATATCTCGAGTATTGGATTAATAGTATTGGTTAATACAACAAATAACACACGAATTGCCTAACTCGCAAATGTTATGGGAGAATTTTAAAGAGGACTTTAAAAAAGACTTAGTAGATTTTGTACGAAAATTGATACCTTGATACAAGGAGACAATCACTAACCTCAAATTCATGGATTCTTTATCGATTAATTCCTTACTTGAAGACTTGAAAAACCCCGATGCCACTGTCCGAGACCAAGCAACTAAAAAACTCTGGCGTATCTGGTTTCAGCAAAAGGGAATTTATGGGCTGGAAAGAATCGACCAGAGTCAAAAGTTACTTGATGCTGGGGAAATGCCTGAAGCCGAAGAGATGTTGACAGAACTGATCAAAGAACAGCCAGATTTTGCTGAAGCCTGGAATCGGCGAGCTTTTCTCTACTACAGCATGGGTGATTATAAACAATCTCTGGCAGACTGTAAGATGGTCATTCAGATTAATCCAGTACATTTCGGGGCACTTCACGGCATGGGCTTGTGTTATGCCGCACTAGGAGATTACAGTCAAGCTATTAAAGCTTTTAAACGCGCTTTAGAGATTCAACCCTATTCCTTGGTAAATCAAAAATTAATTTTAGAATGTACGCTCAGACTTAGCTGAAGTGTGAAGTATTGGGTCACTCTACCTCAAAAATGCGAGTCAAACATTGGTGGTTCCCAAGGGAATATCCCAAATGTTAAAATTCATCTCCTTCTATGTTCTTCCGAAGTTTGCTCAACGCGGAGAACCCGCGCACGCAACTTCTCTCTGCGTCTCTTTGCATTTAGAAAGAGCATCAAAGTTACCGTGGCGGCAATCTTTTAAAAAGACCCGCAATGTCTCATCGCCCATCCCAACACAGCAAGTAAAACTTTTGCCGACCTCCAAGGTAAATCCATTTATATCTTTACTTTTGCTAATGTCAATCTATTAGCTTGTCCTTAGAACTAAGTATGGTTTTACTGACATTTAGAAACGCCTGATAACATAATTTAATATCATTAACTTTCTAGCTGAGAAAAATTTAGTGCAGCAAGGTTATATTGCATTTGAACCTTTAACTATTTAAAAGTAAGATGGGTTTGAGCCATAGTACTTTTATTGACAGATTAGCGATTCCTAGCTTTTGAGAGGATGAAAAGATAGTGAAACGGGTATTCGTACTGAAATGGTTCTCGCCTCCCTGTGGTCTCTTTCTCTAACTCCTGGCTTACCTTTATACATGTTTACAGAAACTTTTGCGAGATTTTACCTGTCTGATTCTCCAAATTCTGTAATAAACAAAACAACCAATGTCTTCTTCTACTCAGGGTGTTCCAGGATTACCCGATCTGACACATCCAACAGAGCTAATTCAGTTTGGAACCGAGGTACTCAAAGCTTCTCTGCTATTGGTATTTTTAATCGTAGCTTTAGGAGTGGCGATCGCTCTGATGAGTTTTGCCTTCCGTCGCCATCAGCCAGAACCAGTCATGTTCATTGGCGAGTGGGCTGTTCGTTACTCCCAACTGTTGCGAGGATTACAACATTTAACACTGGTATTAGTTCTGTTGGTGGTGGGATTTTTTCTTTGTTCAACTTTGAGCAATCGCTATCACCACTGGGAACAGACAAAGGTGGCTCAAGTAGTGCAAAGTGTCGCAGGCGACAAGCTAGAACAAATTGCCCCCCAAGTGCGCTATGTGACTCAAGAGCCGACTACGTATACTACGCAAGTTAACGGCAAGATAGTCAAAGTAAATGATACGCAACAAGTCAATCGCTTTCTGCCGCTGGCTGGTTCGCAAATTCAAGTAAAGCTTGACCAAAATACAGATGTTCGAGGTCGCAGTGCAGTTTATCGCGTAGACTATGGTGCTGACTACAAATTTGTCAACCGACTAAAAGATATTAATAACTTTTTCTTTGAAGCGCCACCACCCAACGGCTACTCGCTACTTTCTAACTATAAAATAGAGCGCGATCGCACTCGATTAGAACCAACCAATCCAGGAGATTATGGCTTTCCCTTCCGCCTGCAACCAGGGGAAGAAACTACATTTAGAGTCACCTATCAGGCTCAAGGAGGGCCGCGCTGGATTTACAATACAGCAGACCAGTTGCTTTCTAACTTCCGCCTCACAGCAATTGCCAACTTTGCCCCTGTTGATTTTGCCAGTGGCATTGTACCTAATGAGATAAAAACTGATAGACGCAGCACCCAATTTACTTGGATATTTAATGATAATGTTTCAGTGAAAAATCCATTTGGCGTGTTTACTAACACCAATCCTATTCAGAACACTGGCATTATTCCTCGTCTTTTATTGCTAGCACCAGCTATATTTTTATGGTGGATATTATTGTTATATTTATCGCTACCAATGAGTTTAAAAAATGTGGCGATCGCTGGTAGTATTTTCTTTGCTTGTCTGTTGACTTTGACCTATTTGGCTCGCTTCATGAATGCAGAGTTAGCTTGGACAATGATTTCCCTTGTCTTATTAATCTTGACTTGGGGGTTGGGGTCAACTCGGAGTGCTTCTCTTGCTGCCATTATTTGTACTATTGCTGGAGCCGTATTGCCAGTTTTGGGATTATTAGTACCTTTCAGCGGTCTGACTCTCAGCGGTGCAGGCTTGCTTTCTGCTGTCTGGTTAGCAGTGCGTCATTGGTATGGCTGGTACGGTTTGCAACTAGAAGACTTTAAAAAGTAAAATGGCGAGAAAGGATACGAGTGTGGCTACAGTGGAATCTATTATGGTCGTTCATACAAAGCACTTTATTTTGGTTCTGCTATCCCTTTTGGTTTAACTATTCGTGGAGAAGTTTAGCTCGTCGATCTAGGCTATGTCGCCAAAGTTAGACCATGTTTAGTAATTAGTCTTCCTGTTATAGATCAAGACCGTGCATTATCGACTTTAATTTCACATACTACAAGCTCACGCAATTCAAGATTTGAGGTGCAAGTCAAAGCTATCTTTCTACGAGAAGGAGTATTTGACGTACAAAACGTCATTACAATCCCTCACGCAAAGCTTCTACGCAAATTGGGCACCTGACACCTGAGCAAATGGCAGAAGTTGAGGAAGTACTACTCTTTTGGTTGGGATTTGAACAGAAAGAGGAAGATGAAGAGTAATCTGTGCATTGATAACAGCAGGATAACAATTTCTTGCTAAGTTTTAGGTTTTCTCTTGACGTTCTTGGAGTTTCAACAGTATTTCTGCGTGCATCTCACGGGTAATCGGATAAAAATAAGTTAAAACTAAGCCACAAATCAAACAAATTGTTGGCAGAGGCCCAACAGCAATGCGGATAGCTAGTAGTGCCGAATCTGGTTGTATTGGTAATGTACTTTGTCCCGCCACAGCTTCTTTAAAACCGGATGCTTGTAAGGCATTACCTACTAGAAATAACCCAAAAGCTAAACCAAACTTTTGCAGTAAAACCATGAAGCCGTAAAAAATTCCTTCTCGGCGTTGTCCAGTTTGAAGTTCATCTAATTCAATCACATCTGGAATCATTGACCAAGGAACTAGATAAGCTGTGGATACACCAACACCGGCCATGACAGCCATAATATACATCAAAACTATTTGATCGGGCTGTAAGAAAAACAGTCCGCCCGCTGCTATTATCCATAAACTCATTCCGAGAAAATAAACCAGTTTTTTCCCAATTCTTTTACTCAAAGCAGTCCAGACAAATAACATGAGTAAGGCGGTTCCTTGGACTGCAATCATCACTGTGGGTACGTCTGATTCTTGGAGTTTCATGCAGTTGATGACAAAGTAGGGAATAATGCTAGCTGTCACTTGCACGCCTAACCAAGAAAAAAGATAGATACCAATAACAAATAAAAAAGGTCGATTGGTAAAAACGATTTTTAATTGCTCAAAGAAGGGGATAGATGGTGGTTCCTCGGCTTGGATGCGTTTTGCCTCAAAAGCTAAGATGCGATCGCGGACTCCAAAAACGCACCAATACAGCGATAAAGTTGAAATTACGGTACAAACTGCTGCTAAAACTAAATATTGTTGTTGGCGATCGCTAATCAGAGAAAAAACTACTTTTGATAAAATTAACGAAAGTATGCTGCCACCAATAGAAAACGTAAAGCGAAAACTATTGAGGCTAGTGCGTTCGTCATAATCTTGAGTTAATTCCGGAGTCATTGCCGTGTAAGGCAAATTCACAACGGTGTAAAACACCTGAGATATCAACCCAATCGCTACGTAATACCAAAACAACGGCCAGATATTACCACTTTGTTCTGTACTAAATTGCGGTACAATCCACTGTAAGAAAAAGAAAATTCCAAAGGGAATTGCCCCATAAAGTATCCACGGAAGACGACGACCCCACCGACGAGATTTAGTTTTATCCGTCATAACTCCCACAATCGGATCGTTTACTGCATCCCAGATTTTGCCAATCATCAAAACGCTGCCAGCCAAACCAGCCGGGATACCAGCGACATTCGTAAAGAAAACCAGTAGAAAAAATATAGAAATATTGGCAGTAATCGCCGGGCCTAAATCTCCTGCACCGTAAGCCAGTTTTGTTTTCAAGTCCAATTTTTGACTTACAGGAGTCCTTTTGGCTTCACCATCAGCAGAATCGTTCATAAATTTCTTGCACTCATACTAAAATATAGAGTTTGTGTTTGCCTTCAGTACTTGCTAAAAATTACTTCCCTTAACCATATGCCAGACCTTTACGTTTCTTGGTCAGATTATCACCAAAAAATTGAACAACTGGCTGCTCAGATTTATCAATCCGGTTGGGAATTCAATCAGATTATCTGCCTTGCCAGAGGGGGACTGCGAGTAGGAGACATTATCTCGCGTATATACCAGCAGCCGCTGGCAATTTTAGCAACATCTTCTTACAGTGGCCCTGGCAAGCAAGAAAGAGGTAGTTTAACATTCTCCCGCCACTTGACTATGACCGCCGAAAAGTTAGGTTCGCGTATTCTCCTAGTGGATGATTTGGTAGACTCTGGGGTGACACTCCAGCAGACTATTCCTTGGCTAAAGCAAAATAGCGATCGCCCAATTGAGGAAATTCGCACTGCTGTACTTTGGTATAAAGCTTGTTCGGTTATAGCACCTGATTACTATGTCGATTACTTACCCGATAATCCTTGGATTCATCAACCCTTTGAACATTACGAACATATGAACCCCGCAGAACTGGCAGCGAAGGTAAGTCAGCGATGTTGATAAATTACCTACATAAAATTAATTTCACACTCACTCATCGCTAAATCAGCGCTGGATCGATTTTGATGAATAATTTATACAAATACTTAATTTTACAAAATATCGCTAATATTTATAACACCATACCCATTTAGCTCATCTCTACTCTGGAAATATTTAATTTAGTTTTTTGGCAAAAGTAAGCAAAAAGTAATTAATAAAATTTTCTTAATTGTTCAAAAGCCTTATTTATAAGCTTTTCAGCCGCCAATGCTGCGTATCTCTATTGCGAGGTCGCAGCTCTTTCAATAGATTTGTATGAGTCAGTTCTGTCACATCTATCTGGATGCCTAAGCCAGAAGGCGTATAAAGTTCCGCTTGAGTGGCTGCAAAAAACCTTCGCAATTCACGAAAATTTTTCGGCAGTCCACTCAAAGCAAATTGTTATGCCGCATCTGCTATGACGAAATTTGCCCAAGCATCATCTTTAGATAATAGGGAACAGTGTTTTCAGTCTCCCAGCGATGAGCCGATTCCAGATGCTGAATAATTTCGTAACTGACGATAGCGTGATACAAAGCAGCCAAAGGCTGTGTTGTTTGAAATATAGAAGTTAGTTGTTTCATTGGCAAGTACACTGTCCAAGGCTCCAAATAAGCATCGCGTAGACGCGCTTGCACATCCACTACATTAGAAAGTTCTTGTGCAATATCAAACAGAAAGAATCCTGCATCGAAAAACGGATGAGAAACTGCACTATCAGACCAATCGAAATAAATATTGCTTTGTTGCGCGTCAATCACATTTTGACAATAAAAATCACCATGTACTAAGGTTTGAGGTACACCACAAGTTTCCAAAACTTCACACCATGACAGCAGTTGAGGTATGAGAGTGCGTAACTCCTCCAAGTCTGAGTGTTCGAGAAATGGATCATTCTGGGGGAGCAGTAACGCAGTATTATCTGCAAATAACGGTTCTATTCTTTGAGCAAGCTGATTGATTCGTCGGTCAGGAAAACCAACATCTAGTAACTGATCAACCTGATTCGCCATCTGAACTTGAATTTCAGCATATCGCCGTAGTGCTATCTCCCATCGAGAAACATCAACCGCTTTCCCCAAATGCTGACCCTCAAACTCTCTCATCAACATCCATTGTTGTTCTGTATTTACAGCGATTAGTTTAGGCAAGTAATCGGGATAAAGTTGAGACAGAAAATCAGTGAAGGTGGCTTCTGTGCCAAAAATCCCATACGCAGCCTTCAAATAAAGTGTTCCATCTGTTGTTCTGACACGCAACAAACAAGAGCGAGTTTGAGATTTAACTTGCTCAATCGGAGCAGTTGCACTCAAACTTAAAGTCTCAAGTTGCCGATTAATCCAAATTGACGCTCTATCAAACCAGCCCAATTTTGCCCAAGGTACGCGCATTTCTGGAATAGAATTACTTTGAATTTCAGCAAACCAGGAATTAAGAATCTGATAAAGCTTGGGAATTACAATTAAGAGGTCTAACTCATTCGACTTCACCCAATGAGCATGTGTGGGTAGTATCCAATCCAAAGAATGATTTTCCATTGCATACACCCTGCACCCAGTATTTATATCTGAACAGTAGTCCTCATAAAAACAGCGCAGAGTCGTAACATTCAATCCAAGTTGATCCTTCATGGTTTGATTGATGTGACTTACCATACCAAAATGATGCTCATAAGGCACAAAACTTGGTAATGACCAGCCATCTTCTCCAGCCAGCAGCAACACTTGTAACTCAGTGGGATGGGGAATGATGCAGTAATAGTCAAAATGGACATTCGGGTAGTGAACAACAGCTACTTGGCTCATAACTTGGTACTCCTCTTTTATCAATTCGCAGCAATTTCTTGACATAAGAGAAGCCTTATAACTCCATATAGAAATTATCCGTCCAATCCTTGCAACAGACAGATACAATTTCTCTAGTATTCATTTCAATGAAAAGGGAGTTACAAGGCGTTGCTAGCGAATAAACATAAGTACCAAATTCCCAAAATTTAGCGATTGCTCAATTGTAGAGCCTTTTACTAAAATTCAGGAATATCTTGAAGCCATTATCGCGCAAGGAAGTTGCGAAATATTGGCAGCCTGAAAGCTCTATTTGTAGATCTTTTGCGCCAAATAACAAGATAAAAATCTTACTTTTTTATTACTTTCGTTTTCCCTAAATTGAGCTTAAAAGGGATTTTAAACCTCTCCACAGTACATCAACCCAACATCAAAACAGCCATAGCCAAACTGGAAGAGTCAGCAACAATATTATTGCCCCCAATGCCAAGGCTGTAACTGCGAGGTCGCGATCGAGATTGAAAGTTTCGGCAATTACCAGTGTGGCAAATGCTGGCGGCATTGCCATTTGTAATACCATCACCTGTGCTGGAGCGCCAGTCACACCAAAAAGTGGTAACATAACGCCGATAACTAAGGGAACTAGCAGCATTTTAATTGCCAAACTCATGGCTGCTTGGGGTAGCCTGTGCCAAGAATTGAGCCGTGAGAGTCGCATTCCAATCAACATTAAAGATAAAGCAACGACACTCCAAGCAAATTTCTCTAGGCAGAATTCCACCACATTGGGTATGTTCACCTGTCGCAGTAGCAAGCCAAAGCCGAAACTCCACAGGGCAGGATTGATCGATATTGCTTTAGTAATTTGCCAATAATTCCCGACACTACCACCAAAATGAGATGCCAGCACCACACCCAAGCCATAAGCTCCGAATAACGAACCGAGTAAATCGTAGAATAAAGCCCAGGCAAAGTATTCCTTTCCTACCATTGCTAGGATGATGGGAAAGCCCATATAACCTGTGTTACCCACCATTGCTGCCAAAATTAAACTACCTTGAGTTGATTCTTGGGGAATAGTGTTAGTTAAATAGGCTTGCCCTTTAATTCCTAACCAAGCCAAAAATGCTCCTAAGAAAATAGCTAAGTAAGCGATCGCAGGTGCAATCCAAATCTGACCCGACAAATCAGCTTCTCGTAAAAAAGCTACTATACTTATAGGTACTCCCACAGAGAAAAGCCACTTACCTAAACGGTTGGGAACTGTGGTAGGTAATTTGCGTCCCAGAAAAAATCCTACTAAGGCTAATCCCACCAGCTT
Organism: Nostoc minutum NIES-26; assembly: GCA_003326215.1. Lineage (GTDB taxonomy): Bacteria > Cyanobacteriota > Cyanobacteriia > Cyanobacteriales > Nostocaceae > Dendronalium > Dendronalium minutum. The sequence goes on from LXQD01000295.1 coordinate 201,433, forward strand.
GACGTATAGTTCTAAGAGATTTGTCAATATTGCGCCTAATAATTACAGATGTAGAATGTTACCCAACATGTTGATTTTTCTCAAGTTTACAATCTCTAATGAATGTTGAACAAAATCAGGAGTTGACCTTTGAATAGAGCTAGCTTTTCTGGACAACCGCAAAATTTATCGGGTGAACCTGGTGATGATATTCCAGTGGCTGTACGTGATACTCCTGATGTAGCACCCAAGATCCGCTTACGACTTCCAGTTTTGCTGATGGGGGGAGCAGCAGGATTTGTTCTACTAGCTGTAATCAGTGGTTTTTTGTTTTTCGTCACTGCACCGGAAAAAACCGCTGATACCCAGTCTTCACCAACTAGTTCTGCTTCTGCACCTACCAGCACAGACGGTAATTCTGTCAATCCCCAAGGTAATAGTGGCGATACTGTATTAGGACATCTGACATATCCCCAAGCACCTGAGTCAGAACTAGTAACGATTAGCGCAGATAGGCGGATTAAAATGCGAAAAACTGCTGCGGCCAAGTTTCGGGAGATGGCACAAGCAGCGCGGAGTGCAGGTGTAATTTTAGCCCCAATTTCTGGTTTCCGGTCAGTAAAAGAGCAAGAACAGTTGTTTTTTAGTGTTGGCGCTCAACGAAATCAAACCCCAGCACAAAGAGCCGCCCTCAGCGCTCCTCCCGGTCATAGCGAACATCACACAGGTTACGCTCTAGATATTGGAGACGGAGCAGTACCAGCAACTAATCTTCAAGCCAACTTTGACAACACCAAAGCTTATAAGTGGCTACAAGCGAATGCAGCTCGTTTTGGCTTTGAAATCTCCTTTCCCAAAAACAACGTTCAAGGTGTGAGTTATGAGCCTTGGCACTGGCGTTATGTAGGCGATCGCGATAGCTTGGAAATGTTTTACAAAGCTAGAAATTTGAAACCTATCCCGACACCATAATCAAGGCACAGCTAGGAATATTGACAATACTTATTTGAAAATTAAACTTAATCTCGTTGCCAATTCAGCCAAGCGATCGCTCCCATCGTAAAATTCTTAGTAACTGATAGGTACATAATTTACTCTGAAGAAAGCTAAAAAGGAGCGCATACATAGATGGGGAAAGGGAGGTTAGAAGCATTCAGCGATGGCGTGCTGGCCATTATTATTACCATCATGGTGCTTGAACTAAAAGTGCCACACGGAGCCGATTTGGCTGTGCTGCGTCCCCTGATTCCGGTATTTCTGAGCTATGTGCTGAGTTTTATTTTTCTCGGCATCTATTGGAATAATCACCATCACTTGCTACAGGCGATCCGCCACGTTAATGGTCGTATCCTTTGGGCTAACCTGCATCTGCTGTTCTGGTTGTCGCTAATCCCCTTCGTCACCGCTTGGATGGGCGAAAACCACTTTGCTGCCTTGCCAGTTGCACTTTATGGCACAGTATTGTTGTTAGCTGCGTTCGCTTACTTCATCCTGACCCGCGCCCTGATTTCTCACCACGGTAAAGATTCCGCTATAGCGATCGCACTAGGTAAAGATTTTAAGGGAAAAGTATCAGTAGTGTTATATGCTTTAGCAATTCCACTTGCTTTTGTCAGCTCGTGGTTGGCTTGTGCATTGTACATTCTAGTTGCGATCGTGTGGCTCATCCCTGACCGCCGCATTGAAAAGACTCTGACTCAGTAGCCTTTTCTGCAATTACGATATTCTTGTTTGAGGATCTGAAAAATCTTCAATTGCAATTAAAAAGCCGAAAAATCATCATCCCGCATCGACATCTACCCATTACCAAAAACCCGATCGCGAAGACCGGGTTTTGATGAGGCTATATTCCCCACAGGTTAGTTATAGAAGTTAAATATAAATCGTGTTCTGTTAATGACTACCACACCTAGCTTGCCAATTTCGGAAAACATCGCCCTTAATTTAGAAAATTCTCCAATCCCTTACTTACTTCCACCCATAATGTACACGTAGGAACCCAAATTCTCGTCATCCGTACCAACAATCACACCACCTTCTGCACCTGGAATGAGTTCTATACCTTCAATCTTGTGGTAATCAGTACGGTAGATGGGAACAAGGTGAGGATTCTGTCGCCATGCTATTTTGTTACCACGAAATCCCAAGTAACCAGCAATGTATACAGCCGACTGAAACGGGCCATCATCACCAGGATCGTTTGCTGCGGTAATGTACACAATGCCAACTGGGTCTACCTTCAGATCCGAAATATGACGAACATTGCCAGATGGAAATGGTACTTTGAGATTGGCAAAACCTGTGGGAGTAATTTGATATCTGGTTAAGTCAAGCACTCCCCAGTAAATGATTGCTGGCTGTTCTCCTTCACCGCGTTGTGCCCAAATAGCAACTAATTTACCATCTATATCTTGTAAACCAAATGCTTCAAAATTACTTCCTTGAGGAATTCCTGGTAGATTAAATTCCTTGAGAACCGAGATAGTCTTATTGGCTCGGTCTAATCTAAAGTAATAAGCTTTTCCAGAACTACTTAAAGCGATAAAAGTGGAGTTTGTTTGCCCTGGAACAGATGATATAGCTTCTAAGTCAATTGGCAATTTTATGTTAATTGACCAGTTCAAAGGTAAATATTCAAGTTGGTTTTTACCCTTGATGCTAATGATTGCTAGACGAGCTTCATTTTTTTTGTTGTCATGGGCAATCAGCAAATCTAGAGAATTGCTTTGCTGCTCTAGCAAAGCCATACCACTGATACCGGAAGCGATCCCACCGCGCACAGGATGCCAATCTTGTGCCCAAACTTGCTGGGATATGAGTAATAATACTCCTAAAACTACTATATTTAAGATTATAAGAAATTGAGGCTTATTGGGCATATTGGCTGAATCCAAATGCAGTAGTAGATTACAAAGTTTTTCCCAAATAGTGTCACCTAAAGGGCTTGTCGTCAGACATCACTAGATTCCATAATCCACACTCAAAATGCCATTTACGCAAATTAATATCTGATTTTAACTCACATCTCGTAGTAGGAAGGCATATCAAGCTCCATTGATTAGTTTTCAAACCCCAGTTCCCGTTACAGGCTTGGTAAGTCTGAAATTAATCTTGAGAATTTTTCTGCTTAAACTGACAACTATAAGTTAATCTGTGTAGTAGAGGCATTCATGAATAAAACCAAAGTTAACCTCAGTACCATTCAATAAACGCCACTAATCTAACTCTGGAATGGAGTTTGCAAGCTTCAGGTAGCAGACCTCATTCTAGGAAATCTGAAATCGTGAGAGATTATTGATGCAATTGATGATAAATTTGATAAATTTATTATTGCAAACTTATCTCATATAGGATGTTGTTTAGGAGAAACGATCCTTTACTATTGGGTATGCACTTAGCTTATCTAGTATCCTCAAAAGATTATCTTTGCATGATTGATATTGGCAATTAAGGTATATATGAAATTCTTTTTTGGCATTGAGCATGAAGTAGCTTTTCTTAACAAGGAAGGAAAATTTGCAGATTTTACTCATACAAAATTTGCAGATTTCGAGCAAATTATTGAAAGGCTACCTACATATCCCAATGATTATCCTCAACTGCGAGTTGGTGATGCTGGTATCAAGAAGAAGAGGTGGTACATTGAGGGATTTGAACGGTTTGCTAATTCTGAAAAACCGATTGACTGTCTACCTAAAGGCATTGAAATCAGAACAACCATACATTCTAATATTGAAGACACTATTACCGAATTATCAGCAAGTTTTCGCTTGCTATGCGAGATTGCTGCTGATTTCGGCTTCTCACCAGTTTTAACTAGTTTTAATCCCTATAAAACTCTTTTTGAGCCACAACTTCCATTAAACGATTATGAAATAAGACGCAGACAAGCTTCTCCTGAAAAACAAACTGCCCATATTCCCATGCTTACCTATGGACCAGATTTGAATATTTCTGTATCAGATTTATCTATTGAACGTTTAATTGATATTGGCAGAAAGTTAACTTATTACAGTCCTTATATTGTTCCTTTTAGTTATAGTTCTCCTTTTTATAACGGAGGTTTATGGGATGGTCTGTCAGTACGAACGTTTGTCAGAACAGGAAAAAGACCAGCAGCCCTAATTTTTGTTGAGAAACAAGAACAACTGATTAAGAGCATACCTTCATTGACAAAAATTGCTCGCATTCCGACTGAAGTGGGTCGTATAGAATTTAAGGCTTGCGATAGTTGTGATGATTTTTCGATTTATGCAGCGTTGCTGGCATTATTAAAAGGTCTGATTTTAGATGAAACCTTGCTTGGAAGATCAACTACACCTGACGCAGCTTTGCACCAACTATCAGCAAAAGAAGGGTTCGACAATGAAGTTATTCTTACAAATACTACTAAAGTTTTGGAAGCATCTGAGGTTGCCCTAGGTGACGATCCAGACGTTAATTTATTGACACCATTGAAGGTATTACTAGCAACACGAAAAACAAAATCTCACGAGCTAATAGAAGGATTTCAGCGAGTAGGCTCTATAGAAGAAGCTCTCAGGCAGACTTACTATTTGAAGCATGAAGCATGAAGGAAAGGATATTACTTCGGTTAAAGGTTGATTAACTATTTGGATTTGGTTAAGTCTCGGCGGCTAGTGGTAGATTTTCCAGCAGGAGTCTTTACTCTAGGATATGAGCGATCGCTCTTTAAAATCGCTACACATAAGGTTACTGGTAAATTCAAAGTAAAAAGAGATTAACGCTACAATTTATCACAAAAGCAAAGAGTGCATTCATGACAGCGGATTTGACTACGGCTACACCTGATTTTGTAAGTGTGCTATCCCAAGCTGCGGCTGCATTTCAAGGACAGGAGATTAAACGCCCGACTGCTGAGATAGTGGTAAATGCCTTGCTACAAGCAGAAAAAGCTAGCAAGCAGCAGCGGCTGACTTATAGCTTTGATTCTCTTTTGGGCAAATGGCGACTGTGCTTTGCCACTGGCACTAAAAAAGCCAGAGAACGAGGCGGAATTGTCTTGGGCAAAGGTTTGTATGTGCCTAAATTCGTAGCAATTTATATTTCTTTTAGTGCTGCTTTAGAACAAGATTCAAGCAGAGGTGAAGTTGGTAATCAAGTTCAATTGGGCACGGTGTCGTTGAAGCTGACGGGGCCAGCACAATATTTAGGTAAGAAAAATCTATTGGCGTTTGACTTTAACCACATGCTGATCGGTCTGTTTAATCGCATTATCTACAACAGACCGATTCGTTCTGGTAAAGTTCAGTCCGAGGATTTTTACAACCAGCCCATAGCTAAACTACCCTTCTTTGCCTTCTTTGTAGTGACAGAAGATTTCATTGCAGCTCGCGGGCGTGGGGGAGGGCTGGCACTCTGGATTCGAGAAACTTAAAAAATAGACAAAAAATTCTTCTTTGCCGCGATAGTGGTTGCGGATTCGGTTGCTGACTTACACTAACTTTATCAAGTATTCCGTTTATCAACTATTGACCACAGTGCTATTTTGCGGTGAAACATCCAATATTTCCAAAAGCGATCGCTTCATAACTCGACTTACCAGCTGATTGCCTTGCAAGTTGAGATGGATATGGTCTTGGTACAAGTCTTTAACGTTAGCGGTTGCATTAAATATCGGCAGAAAATCTATATAAGTAATTTGCTGGGCTTGGGTAAAGTCACACAGACGCTGCCGTGCTTTGATTTCGTAATCCCGGGGGCCTGGTTCGCCAATTTCTCGTAGTAAAGGAGTCATCACTAGTAAGAATTTACTGTTGCTGTCACGAGTCAGCACCTGAATTTTACCTATTGCCTCAAGATTAATCCCCACGCGATCGCCTGCTTCTTGTTGTACTGCTTTCATTTCGGGGATTGGCTTTTGCTTGGTGATATAACGCTGCCACACTTCCACTAAGGCTAAGGGAGGTTTACTATTTGGGTAGTTGCGATCGCGTCCCACTGGTAAAGCAGTGGGAGCAGTAGCAAATAAATCATCGGTATTAATTAATAAAACTATTGCCTGAGCGTTAAAATTACCAAACCTTTGTAAATAGGCTAGTTCGTTTCTTGGCCCCCAAGAGTTAGCTGAAGCATTTAGCACTTCTAATTCCTGATAATTACTAGTGGTAGCTGATGTCAGAGAACCCATCATCAGACTAGAGATTGTATTCGCTTGATCTGTCCACCAACCACCATTAGCGATAGAATCCCCAATCAGTAGAACTCGCAGTGTTGAGGGCGCAAGCGTCTTTGAAATCGATGCACCCCGCATAGAATACTCATTAATTTCAATGCGATTACCAAAGCGACGGGTGCGCTGATTAGGGGCTAATAAATAACCAATCTGCTCATCGCCAATATAAATGAGGGGGTTTCCAAAGCCAAACAGCGATCGCAGTCCTACCTCTATCGCCAATAACAATCCTGCAACTACCGCTAGAATCACTATCGTCAGCACTTTCACTTAGAAACACCCTCCAAAAAAATCAACCAAAAATAAAATTGTGAACTATACTATATTCTTTAACTTCAACTGACTGGGGATAAGAGAGCAGGGGAGGCAAGGGGAGAAAAGTTTTAAATGACAACGGACTCATCCCCAATCCCCAGCCCGCAGCAATCTTACTAGCAAATAGATATTCGCAATTCCGTGAATATACGGTAATATATTAAGCCTTAGCTAGCCGATTAACTATTAATGAACATAACTGAGGATAGGTTGCACACTTGTATAAAGATAGCTACTATATCTGGGGTAATAAGTAAATTTAGGCTTGGACTGGTTGCAAAGCTTAAACAAAATATTATGAGCAACTTTGCTCGATATGCAAATAGAAGGACTACAATCAAAACGGACAAATTAGCCCTGAAGCAAAGGAGGATTACAAAATTATGTCCGACTTAAATCGAGGCATTATGAAATTCAAGGGTGCAGATTCCCCAAAAGCAGTCACAATCTCTACTGTATTACTGTTGGGGTCGATTGCTGCCCTGATTATTTGGGCGCTGCAAGCTGCCTATGCGCTAAACTAAAACCATTAGTAGTCCCAGAAGGACACTGGCAAAAACGGTTTCCGTCTTTTGCAATTGTCCTTCTAGCAACTAATAAAAGAAAGCGCCCAAACAACCATCAAAAAATTTCAGAAAACTTTTACAATTAGAGATTTGAGATTTTAGGTGGAAGATGAATCTAAAATCACGCCACTTGCTATAACTCTCTTAAGCAGAGCAACGCAGTGGATCTTAAATCTACAATGATTGAACTTTGGGGTGCCTTAGTTATTTTAATTGCCTGCCCCCTCTTGGGTGCGTTACCAGCGATCGCTTGGATTACCTACGCCCTAAAAGGGAAGCAGTTGGCAAAAGTTGGGACTAAAAATATCAGTGTCTCAGCCGCTTTTTACCACGGTGGAATACTGGTAGGGATATTGGCAGTTTTGTCCGAAGCTTTGAAAGGAATTGCGGTAGTCTTACTGACCCGTATCTTTTTCAAAGAGGGATCGCCTTGGGAAATAGTTGCCCTTATTGCCCTGGTATTAGGTAGATACTGGATAGGCAGAGGGGCAGGCACGACAAACGTCGCTTGGGGATTTCTCGTACACGATCCACTAGTGGCAGGATTTGTCAGTTTTTTTGCACTAATCGGCTTTACAGTTCTGCAATCCAGACGACTGGTAAAGTATGGAGTATTATTCTTATTTCCTTTATGTGTGATTATCCTGCACGCTGACGATTTTCCTAGAATCATTGCTGCTGTTATCCTCGCTGGTTTGCTGGGGTGGATTTATACGCGCATTCCTGACGACCTAAATCAATCAACCCAAGAAGTAGAACCAGAGTCCCAAACAGCGTTTGAATATTTGCGCGGCAATGGCGAGATTCTGACTCTCGATGAAGAGTTGGATGCTGCTGTCGTCGGACAAAAAGCAGCTACCTTATCTCAAATTAAGCGATGGGGTTATTCAGTACCCAAGGGGTGGGTACTTAGCCCAATTGACGATCCCCAAGACTTGATCGACATTCTCCAGCCCTCAGATTTATCGCCTCTAGTGGTGCGTTCCTCCGCCATTGGGGAAGATTCAGAACAGGCTTCCGCTGCTGGGCAGTATGAAACAGTTATTAACGTCATTAGCAAACAGCAATTGCAAGAAGCGATCGCTTCTGTTCGCGCTTCTTACAATCGTCCCACTGCTGTGCAATATCGACGCGATCGCAGTTTACCAGATGCCGCAATGGCAGTGTTGGTACAACAACAAGTCCAGAGTGTTTATTCGGGAGTAGTTTTCAGCCGCGATCCCATCACTCAACAAGGCGATGCCATCGTCATTGAAGCCCTTCCAGGTAGCCCAACGCAAGTTGTTTCTGGAAAAGTTACACCCGAACAATATCGCGCTTTTGTCGTCGAATCAGAAAATATCTCGTCCGTCCACTTAGAAGGCACAGGGCAAGTACCACAAGCATTAATCAAACAGGTAGCATACTTAACCCGCCGCCTAGAAAAACGTTACCATGGCATTCCCCAAGATATTGAATGGAGTTACGACGGTCAAACTCTTTGGGTATTGCAATCTAGACCGATTACGACCCTGTTACCCATCTGGACGCGTAAAATTGCTGCGGAAGTGATTCCTGGCGTGGTTCACCCATTAACTTGGTCGATTAATCGTCCCTTAACTTGTGGAGTTTGGGGAGATATTTTTAGTGTAGTTTTGGGCGATCGCGCTTTTGGATTAGATTTTACAGAAACTGCCACACTGCATTATTCCAGAGCATATTTTAGTGCATCTCTGCTAGGAGAAATTTTCCTCCGTATGGGATTACCGCCGGAAAGTCTGGAGTTTTTAACCAGAGGCGCTAAAATGAGCAAACCACCTCTGCGGACGACTTTAGAGAATCTACCGGGACTAATAAAGCTGCTAAAGCAGGAATTAAATCTAGAAAAGGACTTTAAGCAGGATTACAGCAAACTATTTATTCCTGGGTTGTCGCAATTAGCTCATGAAGCGATAAACGAACAAGAACCAGCCCAACTATTAGAAAAAATAGACTTTACTCTAGAATTGCTGCATCGTGGGACTTACTACAGTATTTTAGCTCCCTTGAGTGCAGCATTAAGGCAAGCAATTTTTCGCACAAAAGATAGTAAAATTGATAACAGTGTTACCCCAGAGGTAGCAGCATTGCGATCGCTAAATGCTTTAGCCGCAGATGCCAAGCAGGTATTACCTGATTATCAACCCGATAAAGTGTTTGAGCAGTTGGCGCAAACAAAAGAAGGAGAGAAGATTTTATACGAGTTTCACGAACTGCTTGAGGATTACGGTTATTTAAGTGATATTGGCACTAATATTGCTGTTCCCACCTGGAAGGAAGACCCCCAACCGATTAAACAGTTGTTTGTAGAGTTGATTCAGGGACAACAACAGACAGAGGGTATAGACCCAGTAAATCGTGCCTTATCAGGAAGGCGGAAACGGGGCTTTGTGCAAAGACGTGTAGACATTAAAGGACGAGTCACCGAAGTTTATTCTCGGCTATTAGCTGAATTACGTTGGAGATTTGTCGCTTTAGAAAAGATTTGGTTAAAAGCTGGTTTACTCAAGGAAGCAGGAGATATCTTTTTTCTAGAGTTGGATGAAGTACGGCGTTTAGTTGCAGATCCTGAGTCCGAGTTCAGCCAGCAATTGAATCAGATAGTACAATCGAGGCGATCGCAATTCGTCCAAGATAGTCAATTTACTCAAATTCCTGTTTTAGTCTACGGCAATACACCACCTCACCCCCTAGCCCCCTCTATTATCTACTCTGACCAGATATTACAGGGTATTCCTGCTAGTCACGGACAAGCTGAAGGACGGGTAAAGGTGGTACGAAATTTACAAGACTTGCCAGAAATAGACAAAGAAACAATTTTGGTAGTACCTTACACCGATTCTGGCTGGGCACCTTTACTAGTAAGGGCTGGAGGATTTATTGCTGAGGCTGGAGGAAGGCTTTCTCATGGTGCGATCGTTGCTCGTGAATATGGAATTCCCGCAGTCATGGATGTAAAAGGTGCTACATGGATACTGCAAGATGGTCAACGAGTACGGATTGATGGATCTAGGGGTATTGTGGAACTATCTTATGACTTGAGACCAGAATTATACTAATTCGTAATTCGTAATTTGCCCGGTTCCCAGTCATATGATTACCACTTCTTTGAACGACTTGCCAGAAGATTCAGTTTCCCACAATCCTGAAATTAAGAAAAAGGTAATGTTACGCTTCGGCGATTTACCTCACCTGACTAACTTTTCCCAAGCACGTTTTGCGCCTGGACAAACCGCGTCAGCCCATGCACATCACGATATGTGTGAAGTATTCTTCGTGCAAGCTGGTGAAGGATTAATTCGCATTGACAGCCAAGAATATCCTCTGCTTCCAGGGAATTGTGTGGCCATAGAACCGGGAGAAGTTCATGAAGTAATTAATAGTGGCTCAACTGAACTTGTTCTGATTTACTTTGGTTTACAAATAAATAGATAAATCAGCATAAAGTACTTCCAAATAAAAAATATTCCATTGTAATTGTTGACTTTTGAGTATTGACTGGTAACTATCATCAGCAATCAGTCATTTGGTGCCAATGTGGATTGATGAGACTCGTAAGAATATGATCTTGCCATTGTCCATCAATCATTAAGTAGTCTCTAGCATATCCTTCAACAACAAAACCGAGTCTTTTAAGTACATTACCACTGCGCTGATTGTGTGGCATATAATTTGCCATGATGCGATGAAAGTTTAATTCTTGAAATGCATATTCAGTAGCCGCTTTCAGCGCTTCTGTCATATACCCTTTACCTTGCTTGGCTTCCGCAAGGCTATATCCCACATAGCAAAAGTGAGCAGATCCTCTGATAAAATTATTAAAGTTGATCGTCCCAATAATTTCTTTAGGATTTCTTTTAAAAAAAATAAACAGCTTTAAAGATTGGTCGTGAATAAATTCTAAAAAACTATTTTCGAGATTATATTGCCAGTACTCTTCTGTAAAGAAATTCTCAACCCAACGCGGGTAGAATGGTGTAAGATATGCTTTGTTATCATTAAAATATTTGAGTATTTGGGGTATATCCTCTTGAATCCCGATTCTTAATAACAGGCGATCGCTTGTAATTAATGGTAATTCTGATTTCATAAAACCGTTGGTTCAATTAATAAGTTGTATTAACATTTTTTCGAGCTTTTAACTTTTCGCATACCTGCTGCCTGGGTCTGAAAATTTTTGTCAAAAATAGTAAAGTTGTTATAGCAGGAATTATTAAAAATAGCATTTGTGAGATTTGCACCAAGTAAGTCTGAACTTCGCAAATCTACACGACTGAGATTTAGCAAAATTTCGGTTAAAATGTGACGCAGTTTACAGAAATTTGATGAGTATCGCCCACATTTTATAAATTTTACAGCAGTTATTCTTGTTGGATCGGCATACTGCAATTAAAAGCTTCAGCTTTATTAATATGGTTATCGTGCCAGAATTAGATGAGTATTTTTACAGTCAATCTGCCACACAACCAAAATCTTGATAAGCTGATTTCTAACTACAGTGCTGGGATTTAGAGTCAATCAGTAGTAAAACGCTATGTGCGGTACAACTTCTACGAGATGCTTTATCCAAACGCTGTATTTCAGCAGGTACAACAAGAAAACAGCTCTTGATAAATCTAGTCTACAAGAAGGATAGTGATGGTGGGAATACGCTACGATTGGCAAAAAGCAGAGATCCAGGCGATATACGATACGCCATTACTAGAGCTTATTTATCAAGCTGCTAGTATTCATCGCCAGTATCATGACTCAACAAAAATACAAGTTTGTAAACTCATCTCTATTAAAACAGGAGGATGTCCAGAAGATTGTAGCTACTGTGCCCAATCTTCCCGCTATAAAACAGAGGTGAAACCCCAAGCACTTCTAGAAAAGGAAACAGTAGTCAGTATCGCCCAAACAGCTAAACAGCAGGGTGTGAGTCGCGTCTGTATGGGTGCTGCTTGGCGTGAAGTGCGCGATAATTCCCAATTCGAGACAGTCTTGGAAATGGTCAGAGAAGTGACCGACATGGGTTTAGAAGTATGCTGCACTTTGGGGATGCTCACAACAGACCAGGCAAAGCGATTAGAAGACGCTGGACTGTACGCTTATAACCATAACTTGGATACTTCCCAAGAATATTACAGCACAATTATTACCACTAGGACTTACAGCGATCGCCTGCACACAATTGATAATGTGCGGCAGACAAATGTCACTGTATGTTCCGGCGGTATCCTTGGTTTAGGTGAAACTGTTGATGACCGCGTAGGAATGTTACACACTCTAGCCAACCTACATCCGCATCCAGAATCTGTCCCCATCAATATTCTCTCGCAAGTACCAGGTACACCTTTGGAAAATCAGCCCGATGTCCCCATTTGGGATGTGGTGAGGATGATTGCCACAGCACGTATTTTAATGCCCACTTCCGACGTGCGTCTCAGTGCCGGCAGAGCTAGACTTTCGCAAGTTGAACAAGCTTTGTGCTTTATGGCAGGGGCAAATTCCATCTTTTCTAGCGACGACAAGAAGATGTTAACAGTCACCACTCCTTGTCCAGATTACGATGCTGACCGAGAAATGCTGAATTTGCTTGGCTTAGAAATGCGTCCCCCTTCCCAAAGACCTCAAAAGGTGGCAAGTCCCACTAGTACAACAAGGTAAAAGTAAAAAGAAAGAACTCTTAATACTGCAAGCTTTTTACTTATTTCAAATGGTAGCTTTATTTCCACAGTGATGTACTAGTGTGGGATAAGGAGGATGGGGAGTTAGGGGAGCCTGCCAGGTGTAGGTTTTTTACAATTACGAGGAGTTAAAGTCTTGCGATTATCAGAACTACATCGGCTAATCTAAAAGCATAGAAGCTCAAATGAGGGAGAACCATGCCATGTCATCTGATGCAATAAAAGAGACAATCTCCCAGAATGTAGAACAGTGGGATTGGGAAAATCCCCCCATGCCTCCCACTGACTTGATTTTTGATGATGGAGAACCTTTGGAGAGTAATCGCCATCGCATTGCCATGAATGTTTTGATTCGGTCGTTGCAACAAGCTTGGGGCGATTCACCTAACAGCGATAGCTTTGCTTCACGCAACGATTTTTTTACAGGTGGTAACATGTTCGTTTACTACAATAGCGCCCAAGCTCGTAATCGGGATTTTCGCGGCCCAGATTTCTTTGTGGTACTAGATGTTGACGGTACTATTCCTAGACAAGGTTGGGTGGTGTGGGATGAAGGTGGTCGTTATCCAGATGTCATTGTAGAACTGATGTCGCCTTCGACTGCTGAAGTGGACACGACAACTAAGAAAGATATTTACGAGCGTGTTTTTAAAACACGGAATTATTTTGTGTTCGATCCCTTTGATCCCGCTTCTCTGCAAGGATGGCGATTAAATGATAACCTGCGTTACCAACCCATAGCACCAGATGAGCGTGGTTGGCTTTGGTGTAAGACTTTGGGCTTTTGGTTGGGAACTTGGGAAGGAACGATAGACCGAGAAACAGCAGTGTGGTTGCGATTTTACGATGATTCAGGAAATTTGATTTTGTTACCAGAGGAAGCAGCCCAAGCTAAAGCTGAGGAAGAGCGCCAGCAGGCTGAACAAGAAAGGCAAAGGGCTGAACAAGAAAAGCAAAGAGCCGATCGCTTGGCTGAACAATTACGTACACTGGGTATTAATCCAGAAGTTTGACAGATTAAGCAACTGTAATTTTCTTAGTCATAAAAATACACACAGCCACTACTAAAAAAGCGACTTCAGCTAACAAAAATGCCCATACTGGTGCGATCCCGATTAATTTCATTAGTAGAGAAACGATCGCAGTTCCGCCAGCGCTACCACCAAAATATAATCCAGTACCTAAGCCTGCTCGATTGGCAGGAATTTTACCCAATACTAAAGAAATCATACTGATAAAAACTAAGCTAAAACTGACACCGAAAGCAAGTATTAATCCTATTGCGATCGCGTTGTTGTCATTCAACAATGTTAGCCCCATTAAGCCTGTCATTGCGCCCAAACCAAGCAACATAGATTTATTAGCGCCTAATTCTGTCGTCCATTCTCCCAAAGGAACTGAAGCGATCGCTGACACTATAAGTATCTCAGAAGCAATAAATTCTACTTTGAGTCCGGGTAGTTGAGTTTGTAATTCTTGCGGAAATATTGATAGTAATAAATTAATTTCCAAGCCTGTAGCTAAACCAATTACAAAAATCAGAATTAGTAACACTCTAGGAATGGTGATAGCACTTTGATTTAGAGTAGCGGGATAGATGAAGTGTTTGGGAGTAAATAAGCGCAAAATATATACTCCGAGAACTAAGACGATCGCTCCCACAAGAAAAGTAATCGATGCACCCATACTGTAGAGTCGGGCATTCCACATTAACCCAATAGCCCCTACTAATCCAAATACCAATACAAGGATGGCATTGGCTTGAGGCAATTCAGTTATAGGTGCGAACTGTGCTAAAAGTGCGATCGCCGGGCTGCGAAACATAATTATTGCGATCGTCCAAGCAGTCATCAGCACTGGTAAAATCCAACGTATACCTAATGGCGGACTGTGTTCTATTAACAGCGAAACAGTGACAAAAATTAAACCCGCTAGCACCACCCCAACACTAATCATTGGCAAGCGACTGCCTAAGCGCTGCTGAATGCGATCGCTAAGTCCACCAATTAAAGGTTCTATAACTGCTGCAAGTAAGCCCTGCACTATTCCCAGCCAACTTGCCAGTTGAACAAATTCTAGTTCTCGTAAAATTTTGGGTTGATAAAACCCGTATGCCATCCAACTGAAAACGATTGCTGCCAGTAAAGCGGCTAATCCCCAAACTTGTCGCCATAAAATCTCAGGGCGGGTATTGAAATTAACCATGATCCTGCCTTACTCTCCTTGATAGGTCGTGCGATTGTATAACAAATCCTCTTAGAAAAATGGCATTAAAAATTGCATAATTTTGAGCTTGTTATCAAGGTATTTTGTACCAAATAAAACAAATCAATACAGATAACATTAGTAGAGCAGTATTGAAATTATCATTAATAGGTTTGCAAAATACGTATTGTTAAACAGACAATAGAGATATTGATGATTTCAATAACACCTGTAGCTTTTACTAGTTTATACTATAGTAAAATTCACGTTGTTTCAATAACAACAAAATATCAAGTAGACTCAATACCTAAAGCACTAAAATTTTTGAAGTCTTAATTGAATTAATCGCTTTAATTTGTAGCGAATTTATAATCTGGTCAAATTAATATTGCAACATTAGGCATCGATTATACTATTTTCATAGTTAGTAATACACCATCCAGAAGAGCGAAATTTCCTACAATCAATGTTAATTTCAAAAACAGTAGGCTATGTGCAAAGCCTTCAGAAAAATGCATAAGCAATAATTATCAGTTATTTGATATATCTATCTGATTGCTAATATTTCTCGATTAATCTTCATGAAAGATTAATGTTGAGCAGAGCATAGCATCCTCAGAAATTTTTATGCATAGACTTCTGTACTTTGCGGAGAAGATATATCTACAGGATGATTTTGAAAGTTTTTCTACTTATGTCAACAGTTGACTTTAGTTCATTTTGAACCATATAGAAAGGCTCTAGCCATATATTATTTATGTCTAATTACTTAGCTGTCTAAACAACTGCTGTGTGAGCTATTCCTGTTGTGATATTCCATTACTAATACTTGTGATTAACTTCTAATTTTAGTTTGAGCTTTTCTCGTCAATCTTCGATATTCGTCGCATTTATAAGACTATTTGCTCCATCTTAGAGTAAAATGCCATTCCCTAGTTTTTAAGGGTTATCAGTAGCACTATATTAGTTTGTACTTATCAAACATTTATGTACTAGTTATTAGATAATATTTACTATAGCAAATGTAACATATATAACAAACATTTTATAATTAATGCCATAAGATTGATTGCTTCTAGGAGCTAATTTCTGGGAGGGCTATATGGAATAATACCAAATTGGAACAAGTATTATTTTTGATAAATACTCTAATTGCCCGTTAGTAAAGGCTTTTAATCCAAAATCCAAATCTAAACTTACAAATTGCGATAAGAGCAACACGGTGCTTTCGCCAGTAAATACACAATTTGAAGTACTGGGTAGTTTTGGAACCAGATATTTATATGCAATATAGGGGATCGCTATCGCGAATATTAGTAATTAATAAGTTAAAGAAATACCACTTTTATATTTTCTTTGTTATTTTGTATTTAACGGGACAGTTCTTCAGCATCTGCCGAGTTTAAATAACAATTAGTTCAACTACATTACCCGCAAATTCTATGCCAGTTATTCACGGTGTGCCTGCCCTAATTCTATTCACTGCAAGCATACAAATTATTGGGCTAGATTGCTCGGTAATCTTCCAAATTGACGAGTAGTTTATCAAGACAAGGAAAACTTCACTTATGACTAAGCTCAAGACAAATAATCAGAAGATTATTATGCCTGCTTTTATTAAGTTGATGGACGTAACCCATCAAGCAGGTAGTCAACACCAATTAACTCAACCTAAATTGGATTTACTACAACCATTGCGTAAATGGCTTGACGAACTAGAAGTTCAGAATCGTAAATTAGCTTACTTTCTTGCCAAACTGATTCCTGCTCAATGTCCCTTTGAGCGTGATTTGATGTTGTTTGGTCGCAAAATTGCTCATATTCCTCCCATGTGTAAGCTCAATCCACTTTACGATCAATTAGTGGGCTTGCGTTTTCGTGCATTGTGTTATTTGGTAGATCAATGCGGAGAAGATATTCAGTCTTACTGTTAAGCGCAAATAGAGAAAGCACAGCATGGAAATTAAAATTGAGCATAAAGCCAGTCAACAACGTCTCAACTAACTGGGTGTGTTCAAATGGGCAATTTGGCAAAAATAAGTCTCCAAATTTTCCTGAAATAATGTTACTCAAGAAATTAGTTACTTTTTGGCAGGTGATGTAATCGTTACGCCCAATAGCGGACAACCAGTGCAAATGGGTAAAGGAGATTTAGTAACTTTTCCTGCTGGCATGTCTTGTATATGGGAAATTACAAGTGACGTGAAAAAGTATTATCATTTTGATTAGTCAAGAGCTAAGAATCAAGAATTACTCTTCTTACAGCAGAATTCAGAGGAAGTAGTGCCGTGAGGCAGTAACGGGTACGCAGGGGTTTCCCCAAGTGGAGTAACTGCCGTTAGCGCAGCGTTAGCGGCGCAGGAGCGTCACCCGTACTGCTAAAGCAGAACCCGCACGGTAGGGTTTTGGGGTTTCCCCAAGCGGAATAACTGCGGTTCAAAAGTCAGAAGTCAGAATTAAAACAGACTTTCTACCTGGCTAGCAGACCTAGTTTGCATACTTTACTAAATTGAAATCAGCTGTAAACCCTTATATTCTTGGTTCTCTAAAACATAAACTTATTAGACCTTAATTGGAATCTCGATTATAGGAGGGGTCGCAGCGAGCATCATAGGATAAAGTGGCAGAATCGGTAAATTGCTTATATCCATATCTGTCAAAACTTGTTGCGACACCATCTCCAAGACAATATTCATAAAAATAGACAGTCTCATTGCCTCCAAATTTGGCAGAAAGTTCTTGCCAGATTGGGGGCTGGTATCCAAAAATATAGTTATAGAATTTTGTAGCTTCAACTTGACCGTAATTTTGATCCCCAGAATATCGCTCGAAATCTGCGTTGAAATTTAGGCTAATGTGTTTGGCTTGATTGTTTACAAAGGTAATAGAAAAATTGCTTTTAGGAAACTGGGGAAATAGTCGCCTGAAGCTTTTGGGATTATACGTATAGATAAAGCGATCGCTCTTGGTTTGTTTCGTAACATAACGACCAAAATAGCGTGCGATTGTTTGTGGGGTTTGATTCAAAACATAGCGTCCCGCCCAAGCAGCAGGAACGAACATAGTACTAACGAGCAAAAATCCTATAGTTAACCCGCTAAAACTTTGGCAGAGATGACGGGATTTCATAGAGATTACCTCCTCTTGAAAGAAAGGCAGTTCATAATCGTGTTAGTGGGGATTAATTACAAAAGATGCTGCCCAGCAAAAAAAGTTGCTTCCCACCGCAATTATGTTGAGGAAATCGATCAAAAATGTTACTGCATTTGAGTACTTGGCAGGAAGTCGAAGCTTATCTACAGCAGTCTAGAGGTATTATTCTCCCGATTGGTTCCACAGAGCAACACGGGCCAACGGGATTAATTGGCACTGATGCTATTTGTGCAGAAGCGATCGCTCGTGGTGTAGGCGAAGCAACTGGGGCGATCGTCGGCCCTACAATCAATGTGGGCATGGCACTGCACCATACCGCCTTTCCTGGCACAATTAGTTTGCGTCCCAGCACTATGATTCAACTGGTGCGAGATTATGTAATTTGTTTAGCCAAAGCTGGTTTTAGCAAGTTCTACTTTATTAACGGACACGGCGGTAACATCGCCACCCTCAAAGCTGCTTTCTCTGAAACTTACGCCCATTTAGAAGATTTGCAGATTGCCAATGCCCAACGAGTGCAATGTCAAGTTGCTAACTGGTTTATGTGCAGTTCTGTATATCAGCTTGCTAAAGAATTATATGGGGATCGAGAAGGCTCTCACGCAACCCCAAGTGAAGTAGCTGTCACCCAGTACGTTTATCCCGAAGCAATTAAGCAAGCACCCCTCTCACCAGAAGTTGCATCTGGACACAAGATTTATAGTGCTGCTGACTTTCGAGTACGTTACCCAGATGGACGTATGGGATCGAATCCCGCTTTAGCAACTCCAGAACACGGTAAGCAGTTTTATGATTTGGCAGTGAAAGAACTCAGTAATGGCTATTTAGAATTTTTAAACGCAGAATAACGATCGCGCCAAGATGCAAAAGTATTTAGTGTCTTGGCGTGAGATATAAAAATATAAATCAAAGCGGTTATATATGGTTATCCACAACGAAGAATCAGTTAAATTACCACCTTTAGAAAATGGCGATCGCTTAACCCGCGATGAATTTGAGAAGCGTTATCATGCAATGTTAAATGTCAAAAAAGCTGAATTAATTGAGGGAGTCGTCTACGTGGCATCACCGTTACGCTTTGAAAGTCATGCTGAACCACATAGCTTTGTTATTACTTGGTTGGGTGTCTACTGTGCCGCAACATCAGGAGTTAGGTTAGGTGATAATGCCACTGTTCGCTTGGATTTGGATAACGAACCTCAGCCAGACGCTCTTTTGCGAATAGACTTCGGTCAATCAAGAATCAGCGATGATGATTATATAGAAGGTGCCCCAGAATTAGTCGTAGAAATAGCAGCTAGTAGCGCTGCATACGATTTGCACAACAAACTCAAAGTATATCGTCGCAATGGTGTGCAGGAATATCTTATTTGGACAACTTACGAAAACCAATTTACTTGGTTTCGATTGAGGGGACAAGAGTATCTCTGCTTAGAACCGGATGCAGATGGTGTAATTAAAAGCGAAGTTTTTCCCGGTTTATGGTTAGCAACAAACGTCTTATTAGAAGGAAATTTAGCAAAAGTTTTAGCTGTATTACAAGAAGGACTCAACACGTCAGAACATACTGATTTTATTCATCGACTATCACAGCCAAGATAATTAGGACGGGCAAGATGCCCATCCCACAAGTTGATTAACTCTGAGCGATACCTTCTTCACGGGCTGCGCGTTGCACAGCGGCAGCAACGGCAGTGACAACCCGCTCATCAAAGACTGAGGGAATAATATGTTCGCGATCTAAGTCTGAGGGCTTAACTAAAGATGCGATCGCACTAGCAGCTTCCAAATACATTGTGGTGGTAATCGTCTGTGCCCGACAATCTAAAGCACCACGGAATACCCCAGGAAAAGCTAAGACGTTATTAATTTGATTTGGGTAATCGCTGCGACCAGTAGCGATTACGGCTACATTTTTATCAACTAATTCTGGCTGAATTTCTGGAATGGGATTTGCCATGGCAAACACTATTGGGTCTTTGGCCATTGCTTGCACCATTTCTGGTGTTAAAACCCCAGGTGCGCTGACACCGATAAACACATCTGCTCCTTGCATCGCACCCGCCAGAGTCCCTTGAGCTTTCACCGCAAACTCCCGCTTTTCTTCTGTCAGGTCGGTGCGACTGGTAGAGAGAATGCCTTTAGAGTCGCACATCCAAATTTTTTCTGCTCCAGCTTTGCGGAGTAAGCGCGCGATCGCCACCCCAGCCGCCCCAGCACCATTAATCACGATGTGGATTTCCGCGATTGGCTTATGCACCAGTTTCAGGGCATTAAATAACGCTGCTAAGGTGACAATGGCGGTACCATGCTGATCGTCGTGAAAAACGGGGATATCTAATTCCTGCCGTAATCTCCGTTCAATTTCAAAGCAGCGGGGAGCAGCAATATCTTCTAAATTTACACCTCCAAACACTGGAGCTAAATTCTTGACTGTGCGAACAATCTCGTCTGTATCTTGGGTGGCTAGACAAATGGGAAAAGCATCCAGCCCAGCAAATTCTTTGAATAGCATTGCTTTGCCTTCCATTACAGGTAAAGCAGCAGCCGGGCCGAGATTTCCCAGCCCTAAAACAGCGCTGCCATCTGTAACAATCGCAACAGTGTTTTGTTTAATAGTTAAATTGTAAACTTCGTCTGGGTCTTGAGCGATCGCCGTACAAATCCGTCCGACCCCTGGCGTGTAAGCCATTGCTAAATCGGCAACACTTCTTAAAGGAATTCTACTGGCAATACTGATTTTACCGCCGCGATGTAAATTAAAAGTGCGATCGTAGACACTCAGTAACTTAATGTGTGGTAATGCTTTGATGGCTTGCACAATGGTTTCAGCGTGTTCAGTGCTAGCAGCATCAACAGTAATATCGCGGGTAGACTCTTTGCGGGTTTGCTCGATTAAATCAATTTGACCGAGATTACCACCAGTAGTTGCGATCGCCTGCGTAACTGAAGCCAACATACCTACACGATTGGGAATCTGCAAGCGTAGTGTCAAACTAAAACTAGAATTAGGAGTTAGGTCTGCCATGTTGATTGAGGATTTTAAGTTTTAGATTTTATATTGAATTGCTTGGTAAAAATCTAGACGAAAGCTAAAATCTACATTTTACTAATATAAAGAAGTAACAATTTAGTAACTGTACTGAGAAGCACAAGACAACATATTTCTGATACCATTTTGGATTTTGGCTCTTCTCCATATCCCCCCGTCTCCGTGTCCCCGCATCTCTACCTCCCCAAACTGCACCCCTAAAATGACTGAAGCTTCTGGTTTTAGTTTCTATGTTAAATTCTGTGAGAAAATCAGTATCAATCATGCAATGAGTGATACGCGATCGGAGCCTAGGTGAATTGAATGCTAGGAACAACGCTGCGAGGGCGCTACAAAATCGTCAGAAAATTGGGACAAGGAGGCTTTGGAGAGACTTATCTAGCTGAAGATATGGATCTACCTCGCAATCCTCATTGCGTTGTGAAGCGGTTCAAGCCACTATTGACCGAACCGCAAGCTTTGCAACAAGCAATGCGGTTATTCGACACAGAAGCGGATGTTCTTTACAGATTAGGTACCCACGAGCAAATACCACGACTCTTAGCTCACTTTGAAGAAAATCAAGAATTTTATTTAGTTCAAGAATACGTACAGGGTGACGACCTAAGCACAGAACTCAAACTTAATCAACAATGGAGTCAAGAAAAAGTAATTGCTTTTTTGCAGGACGTATTAAAAATATTAGAGTTTGTCCATCAGCAAAATGTTATTCACCGCGATATCAAACCTGCCAATTTAATTAGACGTGCTGCTGATGGCAAACTTTTTTTAATTGACTTTGGGGCAGTAAAAGAAATCAGCACCTTAATGGCTAATAATCAGGGAATAACAGTGGCCGTTGGCACTCCTGGTTATATGCCTAGCGAACAATATAACGGACAGCCACAACTGTGCAGCGATATTTACGCTGTGGGAGTCATTGGAATTCAAGCATTGACTGGTATTTCCCCTCTCAAACTACCAAAAGATCCGAAAACATTAGAATTTATTTGGCGTAACCAAGTCCAAGTCAGTCCTCAACTGGCAGACATTTTAGATCGGATGGTAAGATACCATTTCGCTCAACGTTACCAGTCAGCACTTGCAGTTTTACAAACACTGACAAATTTAACTATAAATAATAGCCAGCGGTCAATAACTAAAAAAACCGCTTTAACTTTGACGGTGTTAGCTATCATCTTTTCTTTAACAATGCTGGTAATTCCAAAATTACAACAAATATTTAGTTTTACTTCACAAGAGCCATCAGGTGTCACAAATTTCTTGATTTACGAAAATCTTACTTATGGGATTAAAATCAAATATCCTCAAACTTGGTCAATCAAAGAAATAGGACAATATAACACAACTACAACAGATGTAGCTAAATTTTTATCCCCTCAAAAAAATGCAGATAAGCCTTATCAAAGCGACCTGACTGTAGAAATTGAAGATTTGAAACAACCTATTTCATTGGATGAATATACTAGTTCAAGAGTTAATGAAATAACGCAATTTCTGGCGGACGCGAAAATTGATAGATCGCGTTTGACTCAACTAGCAAATCGCCCAGCACATGAAGTAGTTTATTCGGGAAAAGAAGACAAATATACTATAAAACGGAAAGCAGTTTGGACTTTAAGCAACAATAAAGCCTACATAATTACTTATGCAGCGGAAGAAACTCAATTTAATGATTTATTAAAAACTGCTGAACAAATGATTGATTCATTAGAAATTCACTAATTTGTCCAAAGGGCACAGAAAGTAGGGGGAGAATTCCTAACTCTTGTAGAGACGCGATTAATCGCGTCTCTACTATTTACCGACGAGATGGTAAGGCTCGAATTTGGGGATTCTGTAGGAGCTTTTGCGCGTCTGCTATTATACGATCGCCCCAAAGATTTTTCTTGAGAAACTCTATATTCGCAAATCTGTTGTCCAAGCGCAGAGCTGCTTGTGCCAATTCTAAAGCTTGTTTCCGATCGCCTTTAGCATATAATGCTGTTGCCAAAGCTAATTGAGGTTCTGCGGATTTGCTGTCAATTTCAATAGCAGCCTGAAACTGACGGATGGCTCCTTCAATATCTTGGAGTTCGTATTTAATTAACCCAAGGTTGTTAACAGCTGCTAATAATTTAGCATCCTGGACAGTTGCTTTTTCATAGGCAGCAAGTGCCCCCTGATAGTCTCCCTGGAGTTGGTAGCTCAAACCCCGTGCAAAATAAGCAACAGCATTATTCTGATCGATCCGTGCTGCTTGGTTGAAGTCCGAGAGCGCGGCCTTATTTTTTCCCTGACGCTGGTAGACTAGACCCCGTAAGGCATAGGCTACAGCACTTTTGGGATTCAGGCGCAGTACTCGATCGTAATCCGCGATCGCTCGCCGATAGTCTCCGCGATCTGAGTAAATATTTGCTCGGTTTAAATAGACATCAGCAACGCTGGCGCTACCCCATTCACTATTAGCTTCAATTGCTTGACTATAGGAAGTAATCGCCTCTTCATTCCGTCCTAACTCGCGTAAAACGTCACCTCGAAAAGCCAAAGCTAGGGAATGTTTGGAATTAAAGCGAGTGGCTTGGTTTAAATCGTCCAATGCTCTTTGTTTGTCTCCTTGCTGATAGCGCCCAGCCGCCCTCCTAGTGTAGGCACTAGCATCTTGAGGATTTCGTGCAATTGCCTCGTTGGCAGCAACGATAATTGTCTGAGGATCTGCTTGGTTTGATGTGGTAGCTGGTTGTGAAGTCGATGGAATATCTTGGAGTTGTCTGAGAGCTTTCAGGATAGTTTGAGACTCTGCTGTTTGTCCTTGCTTCTGGTACAAATCTGCGGCTTTTTGCAAATCTGCGATCGCTCCTTGCTTGTCTTGCAATCCAGCGCGGGCAATCGCACGGTTTTTATAGATTTCAGCAGCTTTGGGATCGCTAATCAATATCCGGTTTAGCTTCAGGTCAAAGTCACTTCTACCTTGGCGTTTAATTCGCAAGGTAATTGTAGTACCCTCCTCACCGCGAATCAGCTTAGAGGCATCTGCCACTTTCATCTTGAGAGTGGGTTTACCATCAATTGCTAAAAGGCGATCGCCAACTTTCACCCCGCCTTGCGAGGCCGGAGAGTTGTCGTTAACCTGTGTAATTGTTAGCCCTTGATTTTGTTCGTCATTGAGCCGAATTCCAATGCCGGAGAACTCTAAAAAACTCAGTGCCTGATTATAATCAGCGAACGCTTGTTTATAGTCTTTCTGCGCCCTGTGGACATCACCCCGTAAACTGTAGAGTTCAGGTTGGTTAGGAAATCGCTGTATTGTTTGGTCGAAATCGGCGATCGCTTGTTTATAGTCTTCTAAAGCAAAGTAGGCACCACCCCGGACAATGTAGCCAAGGGCAGAAGTAGGAGATTTGGGATCGTTGTTGAGGCTAATGGCTTTGTTGCCATCGGCAAGCCCACCCTGGTAGTCTTTCATTTGCAAACGAGCCAGACCTCGGTAGGCGTATGCAATTGCATTTTTAGGGCTGAGGCGAATTACTTGTTCAAAGTCTTTAAAAGCTGATGGGTAATCTTTGAGTTCATTGTAAGCTGAACCCCTCCGATAGTAAGCATCAGGATTGTTGGGATTAATTTGTAGGGCTTGGTTGTAATCAGCGATCGCTCCTTTGTAGTCTCCTTTATCGGCTTTAGCCCCCCCCAAGCTGATGAAGTCCTCAGCACCTCGTTGTCGGGTAGCCGTTGGTTTTTCTCTAGGATTGGATTGTCCGGCTGTAGCTATATTGGGTCTAACACCTGGTTTTGGTGGGGTAGTTGGGGAATTTGCGGTTACTGGTTGTAAATTATTTCTGGCTGCCAAAAAGGTGTTAATTGGAATTCCCAACCTTAAAACAGTGCCTGTCTTCTCTTCTGGTTGTGTAGCTCGCCCATTGATCCCTACCAAACGTCCATTCTCGTCTAACACCGGGCCGCCACTCATCCCAGGAATCGCCTCGTTATTATAGACCAAGGCATAGCCTTCATCTGGATTTTTCAAGCGACTGCGAATGCTGCCATCAGTAAATTGATAGCTACGTTCATCAATGCCTGGTAAACGGTCAGCCCAACCCACCACATAAACCGTCATTCCTTCTCTAATTTGATCGGAGTTGCCTAAATTAGCGATGGGGTAGCTTTTATTACTGTTGAATTGCAACACCGCCAAATCTAATCCCGGCAATTCTTTGCTGTAGTAAACCGGATACTTACCCCCATCCTGGGTGTGAATCTCATATCTTCCGTCTTTAGACACTACATGTCGATTGGTGAGGACGAAGTAAGTTTCACCTTTGCGTTCAAAAATTACTCCAGAGCCAATACCGTCTCCATCAATACGAACGGTAACTGTTTGAGCAATGTTGTTGACCTCTACCGGAGTTAAGGATAAAGCAACTTGAGGTTTCAGCAACACTATAGCTGCACCAACAAGTATTACCGGAAGACTACGAGCAAAATTCATTGCCTCACCTCTGCCTGAATATTTGTATCAGAATAATTATTGGTAAATGATGGCGATGCCATCTGCATAAATTCTTCAATGGGAATACCCCAGCTATACTGGCTCATCTGTTTCCGCAAGCGTGGTTCGGGCTGTGTTCCATCTTGATATACATATGGTTCACCCCAAAGAGGTTCAGCGTGCCTGCCGTTGATAGCCACGACCTGACCAGCACGGTTCAGCAATGGCCCTCCACTCATGCCTTTGACAATATCATTGGTATAGCCAATCCGATAGCCTCCCTCTAAGGCTTTGTTTAGCACGAGAGAAACTTGACCTTTGCGGAAAACAAACCCCGTATCTTGGATGCCTTGGCTGTCGAAGGGAAACCCAGCAGCAAAAACTTCATTCCCCACACTCAAAGTTGATGCATGACCAACAGATGCGACTGTATAGTTAATCTTGGGACTGCGAAACTGTAATACAGCTAGATCGTTACCCTTGAAATAGGAAGAAATAGAGCGATCGCTCTTTTTGGACAAATCAGCCGCATAGATTAGGCCATCAGGAGTTTGAATCTGATAAGGTGGGTTACCCGACCTGAGTACGTGGGCATTGGTTAGCACCTGATAAACTGACCCTTTCTTGTGAATCAGAATCCCCGATCCCAAAAAGTCTTTTGATAGTACTTTGACTGCGATCGACTCAGCTAGCTGTTGCACTTGCTTGGCGGAGTGTTGGGTTAAACTTTGTGCATCTAAAACCCTAACATTTGGTTTTGAGCCTAGGGGTGAAATAGATAAACTGCCAATACAGGCAATCAGCATTATTAAACGCCAATCCATGTTCGTTCAGATTGCGATTTACTCAACATTCCCAAGCTGGTTTTCCTGCTGGACAGGATTGGCCTGTCCCTGGATTTTCTACCTGAGAGATGAACTTGGCTACATCCAGGTAAGCTGAGTCTTTGTAGTAAGAGAACAATTCTTTACTATCGCCACCGCTCAGGTTAATTGGTCTGCCACCACCCGAACCTTGGCGATCCAATAACCTTTGTAGTGTCAGTGGGGCATTAGTACCGACTTTCAGGGTGACTAGCACTCCGTTGGGCAGACAAGGACCACGCTGGTGACTGGCAACACACAATACAGGTTGATTGCTGAGTTTTCCAGCCCTGAGGAAATTTAGCGTCCCATTGTCGTAGAAACGTTGAAATCTGGCAGATATTTCTTCACAGCGCTGTTGGGGAGTCCAAGGTGGAGGAAAAGCATTATCAACCCAGCGAATTACTGGGATGTTTCCTCTAGAAGTCCGAACTAATGTTGCTGGAACACCTGCACTCATCCCACAGTAAAACTTACTACTCTGCGTATAGCCAGGTTGAACTAGAGTGGCAGTCGAGCCAAGTGCGATCGCAATAGTACTCAGTATGCGAGTAAAGGAACCGAGTTTCATAGTAATCTTTACGCTTCCTGAAGTTTTTAAGATATATGGCGTAATTAAAAATATTCTTGAGTATAGAGGATATCTCATGCCAAAAGAGCATAAATTTAAGTAAATATAACATCAGTAATTCTTGAGTACCTGTTAACTAAAACCCTGCTCATCATGACAAACAAAGGCAATTTAGTATTTAGACATACTAAAAAACGCCCCCTGTTTCCAGAGAGCGGTTTTGATTTCGCTAAGACTTAAGTATTAACCGTGAATTGCAGGTGCGCTCATTGCCACAGGGATTGCCTCACCAGCAGCCAAATCTAGGGGGAAGTTGTGAGCATTGCGCTCGTGCATCACTTCTATACCCAAGTTGGCGCGGTTCAGTACATCTGCCCAGGTATTAATTACACGACCTTCAGAGTCAAGTATTGATTGGTTGAAGTTGAACCCGTTGAGGTTGAACGCCATTGTACTGATGCCCAATGCTGTCAACCAGATACCCACCACAGGCCAAGCTGCTAAGAAAAAGTGTAAAGAACGCGAGTTGTTAAAACTGGCATATTGCCAGATCAACCGCCCAAAGTAACCGTGAGCCGCGACGATGCTATAGGTTTCTTGTTCTTGACCAAACTTGTATCCATAGTTTTGAGATTCGCTTTCAGTCGTCTCCCTCACTAGAGACGAAGTCACCAAAGAACCATGCATAGCACAGAACAACGCACCACCGAACACCGCAGCCACACCGAATTGATGGAACGGGTGCATGAGGATATTATGCTCAGCTTGGAATACGAACATGAAGTTAAAAGTGCCACTAATGCCTAAAGGCATTCCGTCAGAAAAGCTACCTTGACCAATTGGGTAAATTAAGAAAACCGAGGTTGCAGCAGCTACAGGAGCAGAGTAAGCAACACAAATCCAGGGACGCATCCCCAGACGATAGCTTAACTCCCATTGCCGACCCAGCCAGCAAAAGATACCAATGAGAAAGTGCAAGATAATGAGCTGATAAGGGCCGCCGTTGTAGAGCCATTCATCCATTGATGCAGCTTCCCAAAGCGGGTAAAAGTGCAAACCAATAGCGTTGGATGTCGGTACAACAGCACCAGTAATGATGTTGTTGCCGTATAATAAAGAACCAGAGACTGGCTCCCGAATGCCGTCAATATCGACGGGAGGCGCAGCAATAAAGGCAATAATGAAACAGATGGTAGCGGTCAACAGGGTAGGAATCATGATTACACCGAACCAGCCGACATAAAGTCGATTTTCAGTGCTGGTAATCCATTGACAGAACCGATCCCACAGGTTGCCGCTTTCGCTTCTTCCTAAAGTTGTGGTCATGGCTTTGTTGGTTATAAAGTGTGGACAACAAAGTTTCTCAAATCTTAGGACTTGAGATTTTGCTACTTGCAAATAATTTTGGAAAATACCTTCTCCCTAATTGCCGGAAATCTGCTGAATTGCCTCACACCGAAAACGCTATTAACCAAATTCCCCAGAGAGAATGTGTGAAAAAAGGGGGAAACTTTTTCCGGCTCTTAATATCACGTTCTACATTAACTATTTGTATTTTTCAATATATTTATTTTAAGTTTTGCTAAGTTAAATGTTGAATAAACTCAGCGCGTTATTTTGAATTCAACCTTTGTTGCAAGACTGCTAAAACTTTCGTCATCTCCCCTGTAATTAGTTAGGTTATAGCTAACCATAAACCAAGATATACTTCACTCTTAATCACACCATTTGCATCTGCCATTAGTGGTAAATATTTCCTGTTTTGCCCCTAAATATAGTCGAGTTTGTTTTTCAAAACCTGCCAGACGATATACTCTTGTACCCTATTGCGACAGTGGGTGCGTTTCTTGCTCTGGGTAAATTGAAAACGTAGACAAATATCACATTATTGTTTAGGAAAGCGGACAACACTCTCTTCGGTAAATGGTAAACTGACCCATACCGACACACTCAAAAGTCTAAAATTACCGAGTAGCTTCCCATTTCTCTAAATAAAAGAAGCTATGTTTAAGAATAAAACTGTTAGCCTTAAGTCTATCATTAAGAAGTTTTG
The DNA here is from genome assembly GCA_003326215.1 of Nostoc minutum NIES-26. Classification (GTDB taxonomy): domain Bacteria; phylum Cyanobacteriota; class Cyanobacteriia; order Cyanobacteriales; family Nostocaceae; genus Dendronalium; species Dendronalium minutum. The sequence goes on from LXQD01000295.1 coordinate 230,538, forward strand.
AAGATATTAATAAAATAAAACACCTCAAGTATTTTTAACTATTAATAAAAGTTAGTATTTGAGCCAGTAAATATTTAATACTTATATTTTTTGTAAAATCAACATAGAAATATAATGAAGTATTGATGTGATATGTTCAATGAAAAAATGCAAACTAACATAGAAGTTTGGTGGATATATGCATTACTTTCATCGATTTTTGCAGCTTTGACAACTATCTTTGCTAAAATTGGTGTCGAAAATGTTAACTCCAATTTAGCAACAGCTATACGGACTATTGTAATTTTAGTAATTGCTTGGGGAATTGTATTTGTTCAAGGTAATACAGTCAATATTTTAACAATTCCTCGTAAAACTATGATTTTCCTATTATTGTCTGGTGTAGCTACTGGCTTATCGTGGATTTTTTATTTCAAAGCTTTGCAAGCAGGCAAAGCTTTACTTGTTGCACCTATTGATAAATCCAGTTTGGTATTAGTTCTATTGTTTTCGGTCATTTTTCTCGGAGAATCCTTAAACTGGAAAATTATTTTAGGAACTTGCTTAATAATTATCGGTACTTTAGTGTTAATAATTTGATAAATAATCAAGTCAACGTTGCTTACAAGCAAATAAGTAGATCGGCGCAAATAAATATAATATGTTCTGTCATTACGGGGAACGAAGCAATCCCAGTCTTTGCGATTGCTACTCTGCGAGAAGGCTCTGCCTAAGTCGTTCCTCCTCTCTACGAGACGCTACGCGAACACAATCACATCTTACATTTAATTATGTCTACCTACTTACTTGCTGCTCTTCAAAGTCCCTCGCTTATCCATCTTTAATATAGGTACAGCCTTAATTGACCTAAATCAATAAATGATTCTCGTGTTTGAGAATTTGGAAAGGGTGTGGCTTCAAACTGCACTACTCCGATTGCTTCAACGATTTGATGATTGTATTTTTCTGCCTCATCTGGCGATCGCAACGATTGTTTGTTCCAAGATGGGAAAATGTTTACCTTGGTGTCATCCTCAAGCACAATTTGCGACTTTGTATAAAGTCCTTGAAAACCTGGAATTCCAGTAAATTGTGGGTCGGATTTCCAGGTTGTTGATGTGTAACGTCCAATGAGTTTGACCCGTTGATCGTTGAGGCGAATTAAATCAGCGCGTTTTTTGACTATTTCCAATTTGTTTGCGGGAGTTTCTGCATTACTGAATTAGGGTACTTTGCTTTGGGTAGGTTTAACTTCTGCAAATACACTAAACTTGAAGCAACACCAATCCAGTGCAATGTCACTTTTTCCTCCATTTTTGACACAAGTATATTTGACAATCCTCATCAATTGGCATTTTACTGTTAGCCTCTTGTACTAAAAACTACCATATTCAGGAGGATCGATAGTCTTGAAGAAATCGATTGTTGGAAGTCAAACTTCTTCAATTTGCAAACATGTGTTCCAAGAAAGCTACTATTTCAACCCAGGCAGAGGTAGTGGCAGCAGAATCGTAGCGATAACCGTCATCGCGCATGAAGGTATGCTCTGCTTCATACAACAGAACTTTGTGAGGTACGCTAGCATCCTCCAGAGCTTGAATTATGGTTTGTCGGTCATACTCTGGAATGTGAGGGTCGAGTGTACCAAACACCATTAACATCTCGCCTTTGATTTCACTAACCCGATGGATTGTATTGGCTATCCCTTGCCCAAGTTTGCCACTGGGAATGCCAGTCGGGTAGCAGCAAACGGAAGCCTTAATTTCGCTGTTGAATGCTGCACGAAAAGCTAGATGTCCACCAATACAAAAGCCTAGAGTGCCTATTTTACCCGGACAGACCCCACTTTCTGCTTTGAGAAATTCAATTACAGCACGGCAATCAGCATCATAATCTGCGATCGCTGTTCGACGAGCATCATCATTACCTCGCATCCGACCGAGATCGTCTGGTTCAATAGCTAGACCAATTGGCTCAAGGCGATGAAAAATTTCTGGTGCTGCTACTACATAGCCATGTCCTGCTAGGTAGTTAGCTAAACGAATTATGGGATCGCCTAACTGATAAATATCACTGTAGAACACAATACCTGGGTAAAGTCCTGCGGTTTTAGGAGATGCTACATAAACGCGCATTAAACTGTCATCTACTCTCAACTCGACATTGCGCTTGGTGACTTGCACTGTTTTATCTCCGTGTCATGCCTGCTATTTTTAGCTTCTAAACAAGTGAGCTAGGGCCATTAAACATTTGATGTCTTAGCTAAAAAGACTCATCTTTTTATTATTTCCCTTTCTTACAGAACTCAAGAGTAACCTGAGAACAATTCAATGAGTTCATGCAGCAAAAAAGTGAAATTTTTGAGGCTGCTAGATGTTAGGTTTTTCAAACCACCATTTCAATGAATTAGCTGATGGTATACGCCTATCTCCTGTCAGGTGTGAGGATACAGTCTTAACTCCATTGACTGAGATAATATTATTTGCTAACTCTTCTGCCATCATTGGAATCAGGCGTTTTATATTTTTGTTATAATTTTTTGACCATAATTTCGTTAGTTTATCTCTTGCATCTTCATTGATATAAATATTTTTCTGTTGAGCGATTAATACCATTGCCACGTCGCCTGAGTTTTCTGTGACTGCAAATACAAAATCATCACAGTCTGACTTTAAACCCTCATACCAGTAGTTAATATGTTCTTCTAATTCGTACTTGTAAAGAGTAAGTTCCATCTTGCCATCTTGTAACAATGCTTTACGTAGTAAATTTGCTATTTCTATTGCTTTAACAGTTTTTTCCTTGCTATTACTCACTTATTTGCCTCGCCTATCTTCATCGAATTGTAGAACGTATCAACGTCATGCGATACCTACAGCAACCCTAAGAAAGAACGCAGTGATGATTTTGCTACTTTTTAGGATTGTTACATCCCACTGGAGCAATATTGCGCTACAGTCCGTAAAAACGCATATTCAAGATGTATCTAGTAAAGTTACTAATTAAGAATTTCTGTTTAATCGCCTCAAAACCCGAAATCTGCAAAGCTCATGTACAACTACAACCAGTCTTCTTTTTCTCCTCAGGCTTCTGGCTCTGGCTCGCTATCAATCCAGCGCGGACAGTACTTCAATTATGTAGTACCAAGTGGTTGGCGCGTGGTCGAAGATGGGCAATTTGCCGTTGTCCTTTTTTCCCCAGACAATACTGCTCTTACCATCATGGTAGGAAATTCCGGACTGCCAGCAAACTACAATCCTTGGCAGTTTGTCTACGAAAAGCTCTTGGCAATGCAACCTTATGAACTTCGGATTAGTCAGCCCCGCCAAGCTCAACCGATTGCTGGATGCACGGTCGCTTATGAATTTGACTACACATACATGTTCAATGGTATCCCTTGCCGAGGGATGGCCAAGTGCAGCGTGGCATATAGCTACAACATTTGTACGATGGTAATGACGTGTGCAGCGTCGCATGAATCACAGTGGGTTAATTATGCTTCATGGTTACCGCAGGTAGCGGGTCAGGTTACGGCAACAAATGGAGCTGCGTTTGGAATACAAGGGATTATGGCCCAGAACATAGAAATCTCGCTTGCCGAAGGGCAGCGGCTCAGAGAATATCGTGAATGGTCTGCGCGCACTTGGGAAGAGGTGAACCGCCAACGAGGTGAATCTATAGATCGTCAAAACTTTCAATTCCGGGAGAACCTTGGCAATGTGACAACTTGGACGAACCCATATGGATATGCGAACGTCGAACTGCCGACAAGCTACAACTACTTTTGGATTAACCGTCAAGGACAAATCTATGGTACGAACGATCCAACTGAAAATCCGAACGTTGGCTCAACTCAAGATTGGGCAAGAATGAATCGGTATCAACCCTAATAGCGTCCCTTGAAGAGTATCATCTGTAATTGCGATCGCATCATTCCTTGACAACTATACTTGTCCCTGAATAATTTGAGCCAATTCACTGTGGCTGCGATTTGCTTCTGTCCAAAAAGCTATCCAGAAGACAATCAACATCACTATAGGCATCCCTAAAAATACCGCAGCCATATTACTAGGCATCGCATTTGCCAATGTTACAGGAACAACTGCACCATACCAGCATAAAAACCAGAATCCTAAAAATGCCATAACAAAAGGGTGTAGGCTCATTTGGATATGAACTGCTGTTTGATGAGGTTGTACTTCAAAGTCTCCCCGAATTACTGGTAAAAATGAGTTGCGATAGTGAATTATGCGACTGATTTGAAAGCCTTGTTCAGAAATGGTTCCTTGATAGGGTGCATGTTTTGTTGAGAATCTGAACATTTTCGTAGGCTCAACTTTTGCACCCAGTCGTTGCAGAACTACGGGCAATGGGTCAGTTGTCAAAATCGTAAAGGTATTATAGGGTAGTATTTTCATGTTGATTGAGATTGCTGACAGAGAATCAAACCTCGATAATTTGTAATATGAATCATCTCAAGTTATTCAACATAGGGGCTTGTTTTAAGTTTTCCCGTAGCAACAGCTTCTCTAACAGCTAGTTGGTAATGGGTTAGTGTAAAGTTCAGTATGCGGCTAGATTACTCCGGTAGCCTACATCAGCAGATTTTAAACGCTGAATTTTTAGATTACACTCAAGCTATAATGACTACAAATTACTAGGGCAAGAAAAGTTTGTGGTAAATACATCCCAAATTCCTAAATTACCACTACCATCGTCGCTTTTAGGGTCAGAAATCGGTTCTTTTACTGAGTTTACAGTCACTCAACGGATGCCCGCAATTGTCCGCCGAGTCGTTGTTGAAAATAATTTTTCACCTGATATTAATACAAGCTTAGAAACCCTCGCTAAAGAATTGCCAAAAGGATATTTGCGACCTCTTGGAAATGATACTGGCGTAGATTTTCATGCTTGGCAAACATATCTAGAATCTTACAAGGGTCAGCGTTGGGTAGACGTTCCCTGGTTCTTTGCAGAAACTTACTTTTATCGGCTAATTCTAGAAATTACTAATTATTTTCGCCCTGGACTATGGCAAGCTATCGATCCATTTGAGTTGCAAAAATCTCAAGGTTTAGAAGCATCACTTGACTCAACTATTCTTCTATGCGCTCAAGTGGATAAATGGTTAAATGATTCACAAGTTAAGGGGACATCAAACCAAATAGCTTTAATTACATTATTATATTTTGCTTTGTGGGGAAATCGAGTTGACTTGAGTCTGTGGTCAGCATTTGAGTCAGATCGGAGTCGTTTTGATATTCAAAACCAACTAGCTCACATCTTAGTAAATGATGCTGACCTAGTTAGCAAATTGTTAACTAGTTCTCAGAGGGAACGCATTGATTTTGTCGTAGATAATGCTGGTTTTGAACTTGTCTGTGATTTATGTTTAGTGGATTTCTTATTAGGTAGTGGCTTGGCCGATCGGGTTTACCTGCACTTGAAGCCGCATCCGACTTTCGTTTCTGATGCCACGATTAAGGATGTATACCATACAATAAACTTTTTAGCCGCTACTGGTCATCAACAAGTGACATCCTTTGCTCAAAGGTTGCAAGAAAATATTGAGTCGGGGCATTTAGTTTTGTGTGAAGATTATTTTTGGACTTCACCTTTAGCATTTTGGGAAATACCCAACTCGCTCAAAAATGAGTTAGCCAATGCGAGTTTGATTGTAGTCAAAGGAGATGCGAATTATCGGCGATTATTAGGCGATCGCCACTGGAATTTTACCACCAACATTGCAGATATAGTCTGCTACTTACCTGCGCCAATGGTAGCCTTACGCACCCTCAAGTCAGAGGTAGTAGTCGGTTTAAAATCTCAAGTTATTGAGGAAGTAGCAAAATCTGACCCTTCTTGGTTGACAAATGGACAGTGGGGTCTAGTTCAGTTAGTGGTTTAGCAAGAAAGGCAGAAGGCAGAGGGCAGAGGGCAGAAGGTGAAGCAGTCGCAGTCTTGGATCCCACTTCCTCTACTTGGGGAGCCACTCCGTTGCGGGGGTTCCCCCAGTTAAGCGGACTGGCGTGAAACCCCAAGACCCTACCCTGCGGGAACGCTAAGAGCGAACGGGTGACGCTCCTAACGTCGCTAACGCTGCGCTAACAGCACTTTGCTATCGACGGAAACCGCCTTCGCGCCAGCGTCTCCCCTTTGGGAGAAGACAGCAAGTGCTTCACTGGAGTGGCTTTGCTTTGCCTCGTTAGCGCAACGCTAACGACGGGAACCGCCAAGACGGGGGCTGCCTCACCTTCTGCCTTCTTCAAAGTTGCCGCACCAATGGCTGACCGTCTTTAACTTCACCGATTAACACTAAATCTACACAATTCACGAAGATACCATTTTCTAGAACACCGGGAATATTATTCAGGGTTTTTTCTAGATTAACTGGGTCGTCAATAGAGTCAAATCTGACATCTAAGACGAAATTTCCTTGGTCGGTAATCACTGGACCGGCTTTTTTTACACCCATACGGAGTTCGGGTTTACCGCCAAGTTTTTTTATGGCATTAGTGACGGGTGCGATCGCCATTGGTATGACTTCCACTGGTACGGCGAAACTAGAACCCAAACGGTCTACTAACTTACCACTATCTACCACAACGATGAATTGCTCTGCTAGGTAATCAACTACTTTTTCACGGGTATGGGCTGCACCGCCGCCTTTAATGAGATTTTTCTGGGGATCGACTTCATCTGCCCCATCAATGGCGATATCAATGCGGTCAGCAGCGTCTAAGGTGGTCAGAGGAACGCCGTATTGCTTGGCTAGCACTTCTGATTGAAATGAGGTAGGGATGCCAACAATATCTTTAATTTCGCCAGACTTGAGGCGATCGCCCAAAAACTGAATTGTATAGGCTGTGGTTGACCCCGTACCTAATCCAACAATCGAACCTGATTTTACCAGGGCAGCGGCAGCTTTACCAACTTCTTGCTTCATCAACGTCACGGGATCTGCTGTTGCGGTCATTCCCAAACTCCTGAAATAGATGGCACTATCACGGTCGAATATACTACATCCTCAGCATTTCAAAATTCACTCAAGCAAAATTCTCGATCGTTTCAGCCAATAGGTATGAATTTTTAAATACACAAAAACTTATTAATATTTTATTTATAATGTTGCTCGGCTGGTATTGTAAACTACGTAAAGTTATACGTATAAAGTCAAAAATATTACCTTTTTATGCTTAACTTTTATCTGTTTCGCTATCTTGGTTGAGAATGCAATACCTCAAAGATATAACTTGGCATATCCAATTGCTAAAATATTTTACTAAATATTTAAGTAAAAGTAGTTAATATAGACTAAAAAGAGTAAATCTAAGAATATTTTACCAAATTCAATCTGAATTTACTAAAAATGTTAACTAAAACATTATTTTAATATGCCTAAGTTATGTGTAATTTACTCGTTATAATTTGCCAATGTCTTTTTTTAAGAATGGCTGGCAACTTTACTAAGCTAAAAACGTCACTATAGTCAACAGTCAATATACTGGGCATTGCCAATTCAGGTTGTTAGCACAGTTGTTATAGATGCAGAATAGCAGATTGAAAATTGTGAGAAACATGCGAAAGTTGCTAGGTACTCTATCCTTAGTATTACTACTTCAGAACTTTCCAGCAATTGTTCAAGCTCAAGTGCCAGAACAAAATGCAGGAGTGTCATCAGAAGCAATTAAACAGGTAGTTGCAGCCAAGTTGATGACCAACTCACCTGATGGAAATTTTTACCCTCAAAGAGAGATCAGTCGTGCAGAATTAGCTGCTATTTTGGTGAAAGCATTTCGCCTAGATAAACGAGAAGCAGCTCAACAAGAAAAATCTATATCTGTGCCAGATGTACCACCCTCCTATTGGGCATTTAATGATATCCAGATAGTTTTAAAAACTGACATCATGAAAGGCTATCGGGGTAATTTATTTTTTCCCAATCAAAAGGTGACAAGGGCAGAAGGTTTGGCGATTTTTGCCCAAGCTTATGGTGTATTTCAGTTTTCTGATGATAGCGTCAATGAAACTCTTGCCTCATATCCAGATGCAGCTTCCATTCCCACTTGGGCCAGAAAAGCGATCGCCACAGTAGTTTCTGAAGGATTTATCAACACAGATGCCCAAAATAATATTTCCCCATTACGACCAATGACCCGGGGGGATATGGTATATCTGTTAAGTAAATATTTACAGAGACAGCAGCAACTACCGGAAACCCCGGAAGTTCCCCGTGTTCCCGATAGCCCAGAATCACCCTAGGTTTCCGTGTTGCTTTAATTAGACTGAATGTACTTAATTGCAGTCTCCAAGGTAATTATCATAACTGTTTAATAAGTAACAGTTCTGCCTCTGTGTGATAACTGTTACCCTAATTACGCTGCGGATTGCAACTTGGTTTTGGCATGATTCTGGGGATAACCCGACCGTGGGAGAATCAGAATACCAGAAGTAGAGATTAGAGAGGAACACCCTATAATATGCATCTGAGTGAAATCACCCATCCCAATCAGTTGCACGGTTTATCGATCCGGCAGCTACAACAGATTGCCCGTCAGATTCGAGATAAGCACTTACAAACGGTAGCCGCAAGTGGAGGGCATCTGGGGCCTGGTTTGGGTGTTGTAGAATTAACGCTAGGGCTTTACCAGACACTAGACTTAGATCGGGATAAAGTTATTTGGGATGTCGGACACCAAGCTTATCCCCATAAATTACTCACCGGACGCTACAGTAACTTCCACACCTTAAGGCAAAAAGACGGAGTTGCTGGTTATCTCAAGCGGTGTGAAAGCAAGTTCGATCACTTTGGCGCGGGACATGCGTCTACCAGTATCTCAGCAGCGCTGGGCATGGCTTTAGCAAGAGACATGAAAGGGGAAAAATTTAAAGCAGTCGCCGTCATTGGCGATGGTGCCCTGACTGGAGGTATGGCATTAGAAGCCATCAATCATGCTGGACACATGCCCAAAACTAACCTGCTGGTTGTTCTCAACGACAACGAGATGTCCATATCTCCAAATGTGGGTGCGATTCCTCGTTACCTCAACAAAATGCGCCTTAGTCCACCGGTGCAGTTCATCAAAGATAATTTTCAGGAACAATTCAAGCAAATTCCTTTCGTTGGCGAATCCCTGTCTCCCGAACTCGGACGCATCAAAGAAGGGATGAAGCGTCTAGCGGTTCCCAAGGTAGGTGCAGTTTTTGAAGAACTGGGCTTTACCTACATGGGGCCAGTAGATGGACATAATTTAGAAGAATTGATTGCGACCTTTCAGCAAGCGCATCAGATATCAGGGCCAGTTTTGGTACATGTGGCAACGGTGAAGGGCAAAGGTTATGAAATTGCCGAACAAGACCAAGTCGGCTACCACGCCCAAAGCCCATTTAACCTGACTACAGGTAAAGCTATTCCTTCCAGCAAGCCAAAACCACCCGCTTATGCTAAAGTCTTTTCCCATACCCTCGTAAAACTTGCCGAACAAAACCCGAAAATCATCGGAATCACTGCGGCAATGGCAACGGGAACAGGCTTAGACAAACTTCAGGCAAAACTGCCTAATCAATATATTGATGTAGGCATCGCCGAACAACATGCTGTCACCTTAGCTGCGGGATTGGCATCTGAAGGTATGCGCCCCGTTGCTGCTATTTACTCTACCTTCCTGCAACGAGCCTACGACCAAATAATTCACGATGTTTGTATCCAAAACCTGCCAGTGTTCTTCTGCTTAGACAGGGCGGGAATTGTCGGTGCTGATGGGCCTACTCACCAAGGTATGTATGACATCGCCTATCTGCGTTGCATCCCCAACATGGTAATGATGGCACCCAAAGACGAAGCAGAACTGCAACGGATGATAGTAACTGGGATTAACCATACTAGTGGCCCAATAGCTATGCGCTTCCCCCGTGGTAATGGTCATGGCGTTCCCCTGATGGAAGAAGGTTGGGAACCTTTGGAAATCGGCAAAGGAGAAATCCTGCGTACAGGCGATGATGTGTTGATCGTTGGCTATGGCACAATGGTCTATCCAAGTATGCAAGTCGCTGAAATTCTTAGCGAACACGGCATTGAAGCAACTGTAATTAATGCCCGTTTCGTCAAGCCTTTGGATACAGAATTGATTTTGCCTTTGGCTAAGAAAATTGGGCGCGTCGTCACCTTGGAAGAAGGCTGTGTCATGGGTGGCTTTGGTTCTGCGGTGGCAGAAGCCCTCCTGGATGCCGATGTTGTGGTTCCCGTCAAGCGCATTGGTGTGCCAGATGTATTAGTAGATCATGCTGAACCGAATCAATCTAAGGCAGAGTTAGGTTTAACTAGTCCGCAAATAGCAGAAAGAGTGATGCAAGCTTTCTTTGGGCAGCAAGTATCTGCTGTTGTTTAGTTAGTTGTGAGTGAATAGCTTACACTTACAGCAGTTTTCAGGTATTTAGACTACGACTCAGAAGGGAGTTGGGAGTGGTATGGTTCAATGACTTGAAAAGTGCAGTAAGAAAAATAGTCTTACAAAAATAACCCCTACAACAGGGGTTATTTTTGTAAATATTAGCGATCGCCCCCACTAATACCGTTGTACTTTAAGGTTGATACATTTAGGCAAGCTGGGGGAGCGAACTTTATCAGAAATTTTGTGAAATGGTATAAGCACTACGCACAAAAAAAATCTTGAGTAGAATCCTCTCAATTGAAGCTTTCTGATGTTTGGAGTTCTGTTGCTGAGTTTGATTCTACAGCTGGCGGAGGTGTTTCTCGTTCGGGTGCAATAATAGAACCATCCCAGACAGCCCGCTGCCCATCCGCATTAATAATGGTGATTTTGACTTCTCTACTATCAAAATGAGCGGTAAATTTTGCTAACCAATCCTCTGTAGGAAGCCCTCTAAGATTTTTCAAAGGAATTTTTAACCTTCTACAAAATTCCATAGGAGCATCGGGATCGGTCTTCATGGTGATGATATCGTCTTTTTTGACTTCAACCAGCGTATTTGGAATTTCCTCCCGAGTTTTACTATCTAAGTAGACTAATTGAATGATTACCCCAGCATCCCTAATCTGCGTATTAATTACCTCTTGTCCCTCAGAATTTAATATCTTCCCTCCTAGGGAAAAATTAGCGCCAGCGATGGTGATGTAATCGGGAGACTCGTTAGAAGGGGCGTACAGCACTACTTGATTGATATTCGCTCCAGCCTTACGGACAGCTTTGCCACCGATATAGCCACCGGCACTGATTCCCATTAGTGCCAAAAGTTCAGTGGGGATGGTTGGTAAAGAAGACGCAGTCGTATAAGTAACTAAGAGGATGACTATAAAAGCAATACCAATAATTATGTTCCAAACCACCTGCTGAACGCGCTCTAGTGCTAATACTCCACCATGTACCACTAGGTCTGACCATGCAGGATGAACTTCTCCGGCTCCCTTGCTGCCACGAATTTCAGAGGTTGCTTGCGCCGTCACCAGTGTTGCCAAACTAATGAGGAAAGTATAACCGAATCCTGATAGCGGAACGAATTCCCATACGCCTTGAATCGCCCCACGTCCTATGAAAAGAAACAAATAGCCAAAAACAATAATAGTGAGCCACCACACAAACTGAGCATGGGCTAGACTCAAGGTGTTTGTCTTGCGATCTAAGATTAGCCACTGAAACGTATTTAAGTTATTTCTATTTTTCTGTAAAAAAGTGTTGGGCAAGTTTGCTTTTTTTGCCTGCATCGCTAGCAAATAGATGATTAGCACAAGTACTACTACACAAATTGTTGCTAAACCCAACACAATTAAGGTTGTCAACCCGCTCACAGGACGTATTACCTTGACTTGAAGTTCGTCATCAATTACTTGACGGTCAATGTTAGTTGCCTTGCCTCCTACTTCAATATTTACAGGGTGCGTTCCTCTGCTCAATTGCTTTAGCTGCTTATTACTAAAGCTCGCAAAAATCGCTTTTCCATCTTCTGTGACTTCTGTTGCAGTCGTGGTGACGATGTTAGGGGTCTTACCAATTTTTATATCGATTTTATTTGTTAGTGAATTGTCTTGCTGAGGAAAATTTTCTCCCACCACTATTACATCGACTTTTTCGTCTTTATAGCGACTGACATCTTCCTGAATAAGCCACGATTGAGGAATGCTGATGTAAAAATTCTTAGGATTGATGCTTTTGACAGAAGGAATCTTACGTATAGTCGGCGTTTCATTGCCAGTTTGCTGACTAAATGGTGTAGTACTTGTCCGCTCGAAGTTGGTGTTGCTTGGCTGGATAGGGCTAGGGCTAGCAGTTTCCTGTGCTTTACCTAATCCTACTGAAGAAAACAGCAAAAGACACGCCAGACTAAGGGATAGCAAAGGGTAATAATGCCTCTTGCTAATTCGTTTCGAGGATATTTTAAATAAGTGCATAAAAGGGATTCGGGATAATATGTTTGCAACTCATACTATCTATTCAGTATTTATATTAGAACTTATGCACTGTACAAACGTAGCGATCGCACCCATCAGCCACACTATTCATATTCACTTAACTCTATCTGGCTATGACTAATTTAGGTTGATGTGGGTAACCTGAATTACACAAGTCTAAGTTTGTGAATATATTATGCCAAAAATTGTTGTTTTTAGTGGAGCAGGACTTTCCGCAGAAAGTGGTATTCCCACTTTTAGAGGTTCGGGCGGCTTGTGGGAAGGACATCGTATAGAAGATGTTGCTACACCTGTGGGTTGGATGCGAAATCAACAGCTAGTGCTAGACTTTTACGCTCAAAGATTTGTCCAAATGCAACAATGTCAGCCGAATCCTGCTCACTTGGCGATCGCTCAACTTGCTGCTAAATTTGATGTTGTCTGCATTACCCAAAATATTGATACTCTGTTGGAAAAAGCAGGCGTTAAAAATGTTTGGCATCTTCACGGTCGCATAGATTGCCACAAATGTGAATGGCACTTTGGCATTCCGCCAATGGATGCTGAATGGCAATGTGATTATCGTGGTGCTATGGAGAAACCTGTTCAGTTCAGCGATTTATGTCCAAAGTGTGGTAAACAATTACGTCCTGATGTTGTCTGGTTTGGCGAAGCCGTGGATATGAGAGTAGATGATTTATATCAAATGGTATCTTTGGTAGATGTATTTATTGTTATTGGCACATCCGCTACAGTATATCCTGCTGCTAATTTATTAAAATTTTTTCAAAACGTGCCTGAGAAATACTTTGTTGACCCAAATCCCAATTATCAAGCACTAAATGATTTTACCGTCTTTCAAGGTTCGGCTAGTGAATATATGCCCAGCCTTGTTACTTCACTAACGACAAAATTTTGTTAGCGATTGATATAGGCAAAAGGAGAAAATATCGGTTTTTTCTCCTTTTACCTTTGCTCCTTCTTAAGTGGTCGGTACTGCTAAGGATTGCACCTCTGAAATCGATGCTGGAGCCTCAGGAGACTGTTGGACTCGATGTAGCCAACGTTCAGCTTTCGAGTAATTATCTTTCTGTACCTGTTTGATGGCTTGCTTAAAGTGCAACTGCACGCCCCAAACATCGCTGAAGAAGCGCTTTTGTTGCTTCATTGTCTCAAAGAACTGGACAGCTTCAGGGTGTGATAGACCGCCTTCAGTTTTGGCGATCGCCAGCATCACTTCAAACACATCATCCGCCATTTTGGCATCGCCACACACGTAGTAGTGACACTTGGGATGGTTGAGCAATTTCCAAATATCTTGGGGCTTTTGCTGCATTAAGTTTTGCACATACATCTTTTGCTCGCCCTGACGCGAGAATGCTACCTCTAACCCAGAGAGGACACCTTGATTCAGCCAAGTCTGCATCTGCTGCTGATAAAGGAAGTCATTGTGGTTGCGGCAGCCAAAATACAGGCAAGCATCGCTCAAGGATTGTGCTTGTTGTAACATAGCTTCTCGGTACTGAAGAAAAGCAATTAGAGGAGAAACACCAGTACCAGGCCCCACCATGAGCATAACAGCATCTGGATCGCTGGCAGGGCGGAAGTCGGAGGTACGGACAGAGATGCGAACCTTTGCCCCCAAATCCAACCCAGCCAGATAGTTAGAGCAGAGTCCCTGACGGACTTTGCCTGCATCAGTTTTGACTTGCAGCGCTCCAACTGTGATTTGAATTTGTTGGGGATAAAGCAGGGGACATGAGGAAATAGAGTAGAGGCGTGGCTTTTGCTTCGGTAGTGATTCCAGTAGGGCTTCTAATGTAATTAGTGCTGAGGGAAACTCATCAAATAAATCGGCGACGCTCATGAAATTGTCTGCGATCGTTTTCTTAAGCGCAATGCTGTCGGGATGGTCTTCTCCTTGCCGAAGAATTTCCAGCCAGATTTCCAGACGATGTTTTTCTTGCGGGTTTTGTGTTGCAGAGTACAGGAAAGTAAGTAAGTCGTTAAATGGTTCGCGTAAGGCAAGATCGAGTTCTTCCGAAAGGACTTGACCTACTGTTGTGGGAACGGCAACAGGGGGTTGGTCTTCCGTTGCATCACCATTCACTGTGACATAAGCAGCCGTGAAGTACGTGTCGGGGTTGATTGTTAGGCGATCGCATAATCGCTGCACTAATTCCGGCGGATTGCAAGGATACACGGCAACGTGGTCGCCTGTTTCATAATGCAATTCTGTATTGGAGATATCAAAGACAATGTATCGCGTAGAACGACTGCCAGGAATTACTTCTTTAAGTAATTCTTGATTGGCAACTACAGGGACTTTTATGCCGCGTTCGCTACTTACTGCCACAGGTGTGAAATTGGCTGCTTCTTCGGCACTCAAGAATGTCACATTTAACTTCAAAGCGGCTGCGGTTGTAGCATCGGCGGAGGTGACATCTTCTCCCAATACACGAGAAACTAGTCCCAGCCACTGTTTGAATGTGTCTGCTTGTCCCTTGATTTCATCGCCTTTGTGCAGCGGGACAATTCTGTTTGCTCCCGCTTTTGCCAAAACTTTATCCACAGCAATTCCAGCAGCACAGAAGTGTTCGTAAACAGTGCTGCCAATGCCTAACACAGAATAATTTAAGCCACTGAGGGAACCAGCAGACTGTTGCTTTAGCCATTGGAGAAACCGCTTGCCGTTTCCGGGCATTTCGCCGTTACCAAAGGTGGATGTGACGATCAGCAATAACTTTTCTGATGCCAAGGTATTGGTATTGTACTCATCCAGCGCCATCACTTTCGGACGATAGCGTTGCAGTTGCCGAGCAGCTTTGCGTGCATAGCTTTCAGCTGTACCCGTCTCAGATGCATAGAGAATTAAGATGCGGTCTTGTTTGCGATCGTCTTCGTCGGCAACGCTCACAAATTTCTCTAAGTCTATGCTCTCTTCAACTGCCCAGCGATCCGCCGCATGGTGATAGGCAGGCTCTAGGTAAAAGTCACGCATTTGGTGATGCCAAACCGGACAGGCACTGCCACCAGCAGGTGGTACAACCCACCCCCAATCTCCCGGACACTCGCGCCCTGCTTTCTTTTCGCGTAAGTCATGGGCAAGAAACTGACGAGAGGCAGATTGATGATCTACCATTGTCACCTTGGCTTTTTGGAAGGAGTACAAGACGGCAACGTTAAGTTCTAAAGCGACGCGATCGCGCCACAGGGTTTGCTCGGAACTGGTATCTAGCTGGAGGACTTTGGCTATTGCTTCCATCTTGTCATAGCGCCAGTCTTCTAAGAAATCTCGCGCCACCTCTGTACCCATATACCAACCGTTGAAGGGAATGCAGCCGTAGTTGATGCCGCCAATGTGGACGCTGAAGTTGCTAATGGCAGGAACTGCATACCATCGGAATCCCAGTGATTTGAATTCGGGAATTGCAGGATGCTCAATTTCCACTTCTAACACGTCGTCTTTATTCCACTCATAGAGCTTTGGTTCCATCCCTGGCACTTCGATCGCTAGAGGTAAAATATCGTAGGGCGTGCGCGGTTCTGGTGGTTGCCAGCCCAGTTTCATAATGGCTTTGGTTAACTCGTAATTGGCGCGATCGCCCATTACACTGCCGTCGGGCTGTTCGTATGCTGCGTAACGTATCAGCTGCGGATTCCAAATACGCAGCCCCCAACGTTCTTTGGGTTGCCTAGGACGGAAAACAGTCATGGTGATTTGGATATTACCGCCGTTAGTAGCCAACTTCAAATGTTCTTCTAACTCGCGGAACATCTCATCGGGGTCAGTAATATGGCGGCGATCGCGCACTACCATGTTATTCCACTGAATTCGACCAACACACTTGGAGGCATTGCGCCAAGCTAACTGAGCGCCGTAAGCTATTTCCTCATAGGTATGAGTATAAGTGCCTATTGCTTTTACTTCTTCTTGAATTTCTGCCCAACGCCGCGTTTTATCCTCTGGTTCCCAAGCTTGCTCGTGGGCAATGATTTCTAGGAACTGTTTGGCTTTTTTGAGCAATCGTTCCTCATTCAGTTTGGGCAGTTTCATCACATTGGTAACGCGATCGAACAAAGTCTGCCAGGCTTGGCGTAACTCTAGCGTGAAGTCGGGCAGGTACTTCTCAAACAGCACAAACATCGTATCTGAAATTGCCGGATAGGCACAGGATGGCACTCCGACATTGCCGTGCAACTGACCTAACATACGCAGTTCTTGCTGCATTTCCTCACTGCTGTTAGTTCGCAAGCAACGCATGAGAAATTCTAACGCCTGAAACAAATGCAAGGACAGATAATCCATATCAGCCCGTCCAAAAATAGGCAGCACGAAAGGATATTTCTCAAACAGGATTTGATAAAACTCCATACCCATCTCTTGCTTGTTCTGGTTAAACACTTCCCAAGAATCTGCCATTTTGTGCAACATTTCTGGGGACAATGCAGATTCATAGCGCCTGATGGATTCGACCATGGGCACAATTATATGAGTATTAAAAAAGCGGTAGAGAGCAGAGTTTGACCCTTGGGCTAAATCTTGGCGATCGTATTCTTCTAAGTAAGGAATCGACGGTAGCATCCACATCCATACCTGCCGTGCCTTCAGCCAGTGCTGCGGACGCATTCCGATATCAGCAAACAGCGCCCCATAATCTTTAACAGTATCGAATTCATTCCCTTTGTCAGGAGGTACACCCATCAGGGGTTCTCCAATTATGTTCTGGGTGTAGGGTTGAAGCTGGTGTATACAGCAATCAAATAATTCATAAAAGTAATCTGCTATGCTGTCGATCGCTTCCCCAAAGACGTACTCCAATTCTGGCTCTTCCAGCAACAGGCGCTTGAAGAACTTTTCCATTTGCAATTCTTTCCACGCCCGTAGCTTGTTCCACACATCTTTGACAATCACTTCTTCTTGCGGTGTGAGTGTTACGGCTTCTGGAATTTCGACTTCAATGCTATTAGTCTGAGTTCCACGAGTGTGGACTCGGTGCGTACCGTTTTGACTTCCCAAAATCGTCACAGTGCTGCTACTGCCTTCACTGGTACTCTGTGTCAGCCGAGTTTTTAGCTTCAACTGGGGCGCTAAACTCCAAGTTGCGATCGGAAACTCAAGATCTGCATTACGCTCACCATTGAGATAATCTTGAGTTGCAAATGTCACTGTTTCAATATCCTGCCAGGGATGAGTGATATCACCTTCCCGGTAGCATAGGGTAATAGCGATCGCACAGTCTCCCTTATTTTTCAAATCTACCAACCAACTGGGCTGCATCCTCGCAAAGAGATCCTTGTTCAACACAGGTTGCCCTTCATCGGATATCACTTGTACGCGGCATTTATATTTATAATCTTTTGAAGTTGGGAAATCGGTAGCTGATACCTCGGTGAGGTGAATAAGCCGCTGACTTTTATTCATGTCTTAATTGTGTATGCTGTGAGGATAATATTAAAAGATGAGTGCGCTGCATCTAACGACACATAGCTTGTCAGGTAAATTATCGTACTTGGACAGAGTTAATTAAGTCTATGGCAAGAGTGTGCTTATTGGCAAAATTTACCAAAGCTTAATATATCTCTCGTAAATTTAACTAAATTTACTGATGTCAATTTTTAATTTATCTGTATGCTCTTCAAAGATTTTAAAAAAATTACACTGACAAGTCTAACTATTCAGTGATTTTAGAATTCTTTATGAAATAAAAGTATATTCACAGAAATAACTTTTCTGAAGGATACGCTGATGAAATTAACTCTCAAATCATGGTTAATTTCATCAGAATATTAGCGATCGTATCGGGTGCATCGCATTTTTGATTTTGTAACGAGAGTATAACTGTCATTGCGTTCGCGTAGCGTCTCGTAGAGTAGAGAGGAGGTACGACGTAGGCAGAGCCTTCTCGCAGAGTAGCAATTGCATAGACCTGTTCTTAGTGCGAGATTTTGCGATTGCTTCACTGCACTTCGTTTCGCTCGCAATGACGTTACAAAAAAGTGGGATGCTCGCGATCGCATCTTACCAAGTACAATGCAAAATCAAAGCTCTAATTGATGGTTACTGGTTTACCTTCGGGTGCTTCATAACCATTTTTCTGTTGTTTGACTGTATCATGGATTTCTGACATAACGAAGGTACTATCAGATTGTTTGCCAAAAATAGCTGAACCGGCTGCACACAATCCTTTCAGCTCATCAGCAAGTGATTTTGCTTTTTTCACATCATCTTTTGCTAAAGCTTCTATCAACTGTCCTATCTTATCTGACTGTTGTTTAAGTTGAATTTGGACTTGCTCTTTCAGCCTATCTTCTCTTCTGACATATTCCAACATCCGCTCTTGTAGGGCGCGAAAAAAGGCAGAACCAATATAGCCTACAACCAATGACATTGTAATTAGTGTAAAAGCATTGTCTGGTTTGAGAAGCATTAATACAGGTGGTGATACCGCTCCACCAATTATAGATTGCGATATGCAACTTCTAAAAATAGCAGAGCGCTTTTGCTTTTCTAATCTTGCTCTATCCTCTTTATTTAAGTTCTTATTCTGCTTGGCTAGTTCTTGTTCTAGTCGAACTAATTTTTGCTCAATTGGTCTAGATATTTCTTCTTCTGTCACCTTGAAGTTCATTAAGAAGGAAATAAAGCCACCAAAAGCACCTGCTATAAAAATTAAAAGCAGAATTTGTCCAAGTTGCCAGCCAATGGGTAGCTGATTCATCTGGGTATACATATAACTCCCAGAGTTAGGCTGTGCTGCATACACTACTTTAGTTGTCAATAAAGTAGCGAGGGACAGCAATGACATTGTTACTATCCTGTGCTTCATAATTCTGCTGTTTATTTTTCTCATTGTCGATCAGTCTACAATCCTTGTGATTTGACAGCAAAAATAGTTTTCACTAATTAACAAAAAAGTATTTTTTAAAATGAATGTTACTTAATTAGTAATTCAAAATTGGCATAGGTGATATTATTGGCAATTTGGAAAACAGCCTTTTGTAAAGACTTGTAATCCAAAATCCAAAATCTGAAATCCAAAATTGATATGAGTAGTGTTGATTATGATAAGCATATATCTAAAGAAGTACATGTAAGCAACTTATTATCTCGATTCGTTGACAAGGGCTTTGCCCGTGTAACATAAGAGAAATAGTAAACTGCTAGTAAACAGCAATTATGTATTTAATATCAAACTACTAACTACCTCTTTGTATGACAGCTTCTACAAACCAGGTTTATCCAGTTATTTGGCATAACAATTCAGTATCATTAATCGATCAAACCCGCTTACCAAATGAATATACTAATGCATGATAGTAACTGGGATTAACCATACCAGTGAACCGATCGCAATGCGCTATCCTCATGGCAATGGCTACAGCGTCGTGCTGATGGAAGAAGGTTGGGAGCCTAGAAATCGGCAAAGGAAAAATTCTCCGCAACGGCGATGATATATTACTGGTAGGTTATAGTAAAATAGTTTACCCAATGATGCAAGTCACGGTAATTCTCAGCGAACACGGCATTGAAGCTACTATAATTAATCCCCATTTTGTCAAGCCTTTGGATACAGAATTGATTTTGCCTTTAGCTAAGAAAATTGGGCGCGTTGTCACCTCAGAAGAAGGCTGTGTCATGGGTGGCTTTGGTAGTGCGATCGCCAAAGCATCATTAAATGCAGATATTCTCGTTTCTGTCAAGCGCTTTGGTGTGCCAGATGTATTAGTAGATCGTGCTGAACCGAATAAATCTTAAAACAGAACTAGGTTTAACTAGTTATCAAATAGCAGAGAGAGTGCTGCAAGCTTTCTTTGGGCAGCAAGTATCTGCTGTTGTTTAGTTAATTCTTTTGAGTAATAAATCGCTTATGAAAACGGCAAGTTTAATATGCGTAATATGATGTTAGGTTAAACCTTAGTCAATTACCGAAAGCCATCAGGTATTAAATAATTACTTAAATTAACTTTGATAGCTGCATAATCTGTATGCTTAATCCAGTTAATTACTAGGATTCTTATACCATCAATTCAGTAGCAGCATCAATTTAGTAGCAAGCGATCGCTTTCTAGTTTTCATGGGTTCAACGAGTGAAGTTGAACCCCGTATTTTGTCGTGGTCTTTTTCAAAAATCAAACCGAATTCCGATATTCCAAGGACAGTAAAACTATGGTTATTCAAGGAACAAACAAGAACGATAATTTAGTCGGCACTTCTGGAGATGATACTATTCAAGGCTTGAACGGTAATGATACCCTTTCTGGGCTAGGTGGAAATGACCGTTTAGAAGGTGGTACAGGCAATGATACTTTGTATGGTGGTACTGGTAATGATGTATTCAACTTGGCATACTCTCAAAACAATGATGTAGTCATTGATTTTGTTCGAGGACAAGACAAAGTTGATGTTAGAAGCCTCAACATTGGTGATTGGAATACCCTGAAATTGCTCATCAGTAATGACGGTCAAGACAATGCTTTAATTACGACTTTTTTTGGTGGTGATTTATCTCAACTAAAACTCAATGGCATCAATCCTAGCCAACTACAAGCCACAGATTTCATTTTAAATACTGTTAATCAGTCTCAGACTATTGATGGTAATACCTCTTACGCTTACGCAGATCAGTTGTTYGGCGGTTTAGGTAATGATACCCTCAGAGGATTTAGAGGTAATGATGTCCTGTTTGGTGAACAGGGAGATGACCGTTTAGAAGGTGGTGCAGACAATGATACTCTGTATGGTGGTACTGGTAATGATGTATTCAACTTGGCATACTCTCAAAACAATGATGTAGTCATTGATTTTGTTCGAGGACAAGACAAAGTTGATGTTAGAAGCCTCAACATTGGTGATTGGAATACCCTGAAATTGCTCATCAGTAATGACGGTCAAGACAATGCTTTAATTACGAC
Source organism: Nostoc minutum NIES-26 (assembly GCA_003326215.1). Lineage (GTDB taxonomy): Bacteria > Cyanobacteriota > Cyanobacteriia > Cyanobacteriales > Nostocaceae > Dendronalium > Dendronalium minutum. Next base: position 251,839 of record LXQD01000295.1, read on the forward strand.
TTTTTTTGGTGGTGCTTTATCTCAACTAAAACTCAATGGCATYAATCCTAGCCAACTACAAGCCACAGATTTCATTTTAAATACTGTTAATCAGTCTCAGACTATTGATGGTAATACCTCTTACGCTTACGCAGATCAGTTGTTCGGCGGTTTAGGTAATGATACCCTCAGAGGATTTAGAGGTAATGATGTCCTGTTTGGTGAACAGGGAGATGACCGTTTAGAAGGTGGTGCAGACAATGATACTTTGTATGGTGGTACGGGGAATGATGTATTCAACTTGGCATACTCTCAAAACAATGATGTAGTCATTGATTTTGTTCGAGGACAAGACAAAGTTGATGTTAGAAGCCTCAACATTGGTGATTGGAATACCCTGAAATTGCTCATCAGTAATGACGGTCAAGACAATGCTTTAATTACGACTTTTTTTGGTGGTGCTTTATCTCAACTAAAACTCAATGGCATCAATCCTAGCCAACTACAAGCCACAGATTTCATTTTAAATACTGTTAATCAGTCTCAGACTATTGATGGTAATACCTCTTACGCTTACGCAGATCAGTTGTTTGGCGGTTTAGGTAATGATACCCTCAGAGGATTTAGAGGTAATGATGTCCTGTTTGGTGAACAGGGAGATGACCGTTTAGAAGGTGGTGCAGACAATGATACTTTGTCTGGTGGTACGGGGAATGATACCTATTCTTTCCTAGCTAATACTGCCTTGGGAACCGACACAATTACAGAAACCACAACAGGTGGTACTGATACCATTAACTTTAGCGGTACTACAGTTGCCGTAAACGTAAATCTAGGTCTAACCACCTCACAAACGATTAATAGCAATCTCAAACTGATTCTCTCTGCCAACAACGTTATCGAAAATGCAACGGGTAGCACAGGTAATGACAGTCTCACTGGTAATACACTCAATAACACTCTGATTGGCGGTGCTGGAAATGATACCTTGTCTGGTGGTACGGGGAATGATACCTATTCTTTCCTAGCTAATACTGCCTTGGGAACCGACACAATTACAGAAACCACAACAGGTGGTACTGATACCATTAACTTTAGCGGTACTACAGTTGCCGTAAACGTAAATCTAGGTCTAACCACCTCACAAACGATTAATAGCAATCTCAAACTGATTCTCTCTGCCAACAACGTTATCGAAAATGCAACGGGTAGCACAGGTAATGACAGTCTCACTGGTAATACACTCAATAACACTCTAATTGGCGGTGACGGAAACGATCAACTCCAAGGGTTAGAGGGAAATGACAATCTTCAGGGAGGTAATGGCAATGATACTCTTACAGGTGGAACTGGTGACGATCTTCTCTGGGGAGGATTAGGCAATGATATTCTCACAGGGAACGCTGGGAAGGATAAATATCAGTTTCAAGGTAGTGGGGTTTTTAGCACAAGCTTAGGTGTTGATTTCATTACTCAGTTTGAAGTGGGACAAGACCAAATTGTGCTGAGTAAAACCACCTTTAATGCTGTTACTAATAATGTCGGGCAGGCTTTAACAGATTTTGCAGTTGTGAGTGAAGATCAATTTGTCAACGCTAGTAACGCACATATTGTCTTTAGCAGAAGCACTGGCAGTTTATTCTATAACCAAGATGGAAATCTTCTGGGTGCAGGAAAAGTGTTTCAGTTTGCCAGTCTAGGGAATCCTAATATTACTTTGAGTAGTAGCGATTTCAGTCTGATTGTCTAGTACTATGTCGCTCTAATTCCAAGTTGCAAATGCTTATAATATAAGCATTTGCAATTTTGCAGCTTGATTAGAGGACGTTCATAAATTGAAATCAAGGTGTAGTTGTTCAACACAACAACCGCTTTGATTTCAATCTGTAAAAGTTTATTATTATCTCAATAAAGTTAAAAAAAGTTATTGCCTCTTTTTATGACAGATTATACAACCCAGGTATATCCAGTGATTTGGCACAACGACTCAGTGTCATTAATCGATCAAACTCGCTTACCAAACGAGTATGCAATTGTGGAAATTCACCGCAGTGAAGACATGGCGCAGGCAATTAAAACCATGATCGTGCGCGGTGCGCCAGCAATTGGTGTTGCGGCGGCATATGGCATGTATCTGGGGGCGAGGGAAATAGAGACAAGCGATCGCCACGAGTTTTTAGAAAGCTTAGAAAAAGTTGCTCAGTTGTTGCGTTCTACCCGTCCGACGGCGGTGAATTTATTTTGGGCAATAGGGCGGATGCTGAAAACTGCCTACGAAACCCTAGGAACAGTAGAAGAAATCAAACAAACCTTGTTTGAGACAGCGCAAACTATCAATCTTGAAGATTTGCAAACTTGTCAGGCGATCGGTGACAATGGCTTGGCAGTATTGCCCAGAACTCCACAAAAGCTGACGCTGCTAACTCACTGCAACGCTGGAGCCTTAGCTACTGCTGGTTATGGCACAGCCTTGGGTGTTGTGCGTTCTGCTTGGAGGGAAGGACGTTTAGCGCGTCTATTCGCTGATGAAACCCGTCCTCGGTTGCAAGGCGCAAAACTTACAACTTGGGAATGCGTGCAAGAAGCTATTCCAGTGACGTTGATTACTGATAATATGGCAGCCCATTGCATGAAGCAAGGTTTGATTCATGCTGTTGTTGTGGGTGCAGATCGAATTGCTGCCAATGGAGATACTGCTAATAAAATTGGTACATATAGTGTAGCGATCGCAGCTAAAGCCCATAATATTCCTTTCTTCGTTGCAGCGCCTCTTTCAACAGTTGATTTTGAATTATCCGATGGCAGTCAAATTCCAATTGAAGAACGTAACCCAGAAGAAATCTATCGAGTTGGCGATACTAACCTCACACCGTTAGGTGTTGATTTTTATAATCCAGCTTTTGATGTTACTCCGGCTGAATTAATTACAGCCATAATTACTGAACATGGAGCATTTGCTCCTAGTGAGTTAGCAAAATGCCAGTCGCAGTTAGTAATGTGAGAATTCAGGGGTCAGTGGTCAGTTGTCAGTGGTCAGTTGTCAGTTGTCAGTAGTAATTGGTAATTGGTAATTGGTAATTGGTAATTGGTAATTGGTCAGTTGTCAGTGGTTTATCTCCTCTGCCCCTCTGCTTCCCCTGCTCCCCCTGCTTCCTCTGCCCCTCTGCCCCTCTGCCCCCCAGCCCCCCTGCCTTCCCCTGTCAGGAGTCAGATTGATTGAGAAGAACTCATGAGTAAATTGCCACAAATTGACCGTCAAAGGGAGCATCAAGCGAACGAACGCACCTTTCTTGCCTGGCTACGCACTTCTGTTGCATTAATTAGCTTTGGTTTTGTGATTGCGCGATTTAGTATATTTCTGCGGCAACTTCATGTTGCTATTACTCAACAAGAATCTTTTGTACAATCATTCTTAAACTCTGAAAATTTGGGTGTAGCTTTAGTAATTTTTGGAATTTTGACTATTGCTTTAGCTGGATGGCGATACAACCAAGTTTTTTGGCAAATTGAACGAGGTAATTACAAACCTAATCGGTTTCTTGTTTGGCTGATGACTGGAGCAGTAATTATTTTAGGGGTGTTCTGTATACCTTTACTGAGATGGCGTAATAAATTGCCTTCTCAGTTTCCTATTCCGACTCAACCGCAATCTCGAAATCTGCATTGACTATCATCTTTATTAGTTGAAGAGAAATCAAAGCTGTGATTTTTTACTTAAAGATAGCTGTCGCTAATTTCACTATTTTATAAGTTTGAATCACTAGTATTAATTTTGTAGCTGAAAGTTGTAGCGTAATGTACTAAAACTTTTATAAACAGTGCGTTAGGCTTGCCTTAATTAACTTCAACCAAACTGAAATTTAAACGGTAAGCTTGTGTCTGATATAGCGCTACATAAATATTTTCCTCGCCTTCCCGAAGCAGCACTGCAAGAGTTTACAGAATGGTGTGTTTTAGAGCAGGCCAAAGCAGCAGGATGTAACTTTACTCCAGATAGAAGTAAGTTAAATAACTTACCGCCAGGAGAATATATTCCGAAACTTGTCGATCAGTTTATGAAAGTTAAACCCGATCCCATTAAAGCAGGTTTAGTAGCAGCGATCGCTGGCAAGGAAGCTGACAAACATGCTTTATCAGGTTTAGCGATCGTCGCTGATTTTGTATCGCTTTATGTCAAGTATTTAATTCCTAAAGATGGTGACACTCCAGAACAGGCGGAAGCAGTTTTAACTAAAGCAGCACAACATCAGTGTGAAAAACTTGTTGAAATTGGTAAAAAACACGGTGTAGAGTTCTAGTTTTCTACTGAGAACTGATTCTTCAGAGGTTTTGTCTGTATCATCAGCCAAAGCCTTCTGAACGCCAAAAAACTTTTTCAAATAACTAGCGATCGCCTTAATTAGTTTTTTGAATGCACGTCGGAATGACGAACTGAAACTGACTTCTAGCATTACTCTTTTATCATTTGTCTCAGTTCGTTAATATTAGAGGAAAACTTTAGTTCGCCCTTTTTTTCTTCTATCTGTGCTGTGTTTAAGTTCTTATATATTTCTTCTCGACGTTCTTCTCGGAGATACTGTTTTAGTAAAAGCTGAAGTTCTTGCTTTTCTACAATTGAAAGGCTTTTAATTACTTCGACTACATCACTAAAGCTCATAATTTGTCATAAATTGTAGTGCTTACTTGACTAATTTAACACAATGAAAAGCGTCGTACCTCATTAGCAGTTTCTTTGCGTAAATTCATTGGTTCAATATCGGTTATTTCTTGCCAAACTACATTAATTGGCATCATAACTCTATTAACACCTGCACTGATGTATGGATACTTTTCATCCATAGAGTCACTATTAATAGCCCAATGAAAAGCGTCGTACCTCATTAGCAGTTTCTTTGCGTAAATTTATCGGTTCAATATCGGTTATTTCTTGCCAAACTACATTAATTGGCATCATAACTCCATCTCCATTAACACCTGCGCTGATGTATGGATACTTTTCATCCATAGAGTCACTATTAACAGCCCACTTTCCGTTTTTTCTCTGTCTCATTACCTCACCTACATAAGCCACTAAGTTGTCATATAGATTATTTTGTACTTGATTGATTCCATAAGCTTCAACTTTTGTGGATACAATATCCAAGCTTATATAGGAAAAATCAAGCTGCTCGTGGTTAATCTGTAGCTGTTCTGCAAGCTCATAAATTAATTCGTCAATCTTATTTATGAGTTCTATTTTATATTTTGAGTAATAATTCCAATGAGAAACAGAACTACCTCGATGATTGGCATAATCTTCTCTGACTCGTTGTGTCCATTGAATGCGTTTCAAAAAATCTTCTTTTCTATAAATATCGCCTTTACCAGGAATAATAATTCCATTAGGATCAAAAACAAATAAGAATCTGTCGTTTGGTAGCTCATAAACTAGTGGCTGATTCTTATATCCAGTGGAATAAGTCTCTTCAAAAAACTTAGTAAACTCTTCGTGTAGTTTTCCTTCCAATTCAATCAATTCTTGAACCTGTTTTCTCGTCAAACGTTTATTATTGAGAGTTTTTTTGTGTCCCATGATTGAGAATAATATATCAAAATCGGTAATTAAAGTTTTAGTGCTTACCTGACCAATTTAACACGATGATTTTTGTTAGGAATGAGAATAATTAGCATATATCTATACGCTCATCTACCAAAACCTTACAGTTGTATCTTACTTGAAGACTTGCCAGTATTATGCTGTCATTCAACTCTGATGTTCACTTAGCTGCTGGCGAATAGCTGCTTGAATCTTCGCATCAAAGTCAGGATCGTCTACTGTAGTAATAACTTCGAGCGTTCGCCCCCGGCGACGTTCTAAATAAGCTTGAAGTGCAGCTGCATCTTCCCGATGCTTGATGAAATACTCTTTTAACTCTCGGTCAGACATAGCAGTGTAATCAATTTGACTCATTAAAGCACCTCCCCGTTTGGAGTAATTTCAAACTCTATCTCCTCAGTTTGCCCTGCCAATATGTATAAATTCTGAGTGCGATTGTCAATGCAAATGAGGTGAATAGGCTGAAATATTAGATATGTTAACTGGTCAGGGCAAACGCACGTAAAACCTGAAACCCTTGCGGGACAAGGATATTGATGAAAAAAGAGACTAAATTATAAAACGCCCAAACCCTTGCTATTAAAGGATTCTTATACTTTAGATGCGTTTGCCCTGGTTAACTGGTAACAGATTCGGTATAAACCCCTCAATTGCGCGTTGGTAGGCATCCAACTTCCTAATTACCTGAAGAATATATATTTAGTATACAATTTGTCTTCTATAAATATGATTACATTCCATAGTTTAGACAATTTTTCTCATGCTAACTATTATCGGTTGCGGTAATCTTAATCGCAGTGATGACGCAGTAGGCGTAATTATTGCCCAACGCTTGCAACAATATCTAGCGCAAAATCCTCACTCCAATGTGCGGGTATATGACTGTGGAACCGCAGGTATGGAAGTGATGTTTCAAGCTAGAGGTAGCAAACAATTAATAATTATTGATGCCAGTTCAACTAATTCAGAACCAGGTGCAATATTTAAGGTTCCAGGCAAAGAATTGGAAGCTTTACCGGAACCTAGTTATAACTTGCATGATTTTCGTTGGGATAACGCTTTAGCCGCCGGACGAAAAATATTTCAGAATGATTTTCCCGAAGACGTGACAGTTTATTTAATTGAGGCGGCAAATCTTAATTTCGGACTAGAATTAAGTCCTGTTGTGAAACATTCTGCTGACCTGGTTTTTGAAGAGGTAGCTGCAATCATCAGACAGAATGTTAAAAAGTGATAATGTTTGGCTGGGTTTTTTACCCATCATATTTATGCCATATCGCGGTAAACAGCGAGTTCATCTACCCTCATTTCAAACGGTATACCTTGACTTTCTGGGGGACAAACGCGAATTTTTGCACTGGTGATAATTTTGTTAAGTAACGTCCCCATTGGCACAATTTGTTGTAAGATACGCCAGTTAGTAACTTGGTCGGGACATTCAATTACTAATGTCATTGCGCTAGCGTGAGTTGTGACATACCAGCGACAGTTAGATAGGAGATTTTGAATTGTGCGATCGCAGGCTTCGTAAAAATATTTACTAATAGAATACTCTAGCTGCTGCCGCAAGATAATATCTGCCGATGTCGGCTGCATTGGATGAAATTCGTCACTATTAAAGGAATACTGTCTTCTAGCCATTATTTTTACTTTCCTGCTTAATTTCCAATTGTCATTGCATAGAGAACATCTTTGGTTGTTTCTAAGAATCTTTGAGTTTCGTCGTCATAGTAAGCACCAATTCCACTACATTGAATTGCCATATAGTTGCTACCCAGATAAACTCTTTGACCGAGAAAACCAGCTATTTGTATAGCAGTTTGATAACTTGTATAGTCAGAAACAAAAAATAAGGTTACAGCGCAATCTCTCGCGATGGCTTGATTTATGCATAAGTAACCTGTTTGTTCGCTGAAATCACCTGCCTTCAGCAGATGCTTACCTTTGTATAACCCTGGTGACATCCCCTCTACTCGATGTACAACCGAGTAAATTTCTATTTCCTCATAGTTTTCAGTCGGTATTGGCTGCTGAAGTTGCTGCCATATATATAAATAATCTTCCTGGGAAATAAATTGTTTCCGGAAACGTCTAGTTGAACGTCTGTTGTAGATAGTTTGATAAAATTTATCTTTATCAAATTTAAACTGAGGTTGCTCTAGTTTCTGTTGGCAACTTTGCTGTAAAGCTGTTACTTGATAGCTAGCTTCAATAAATTGATTGGCTTCAAAATAATCAGTTCCACAAACAAAAGGAACTTTCAGCCTTAAGCGTTTGACTTTCTTCTCTTGCATTTCTCCTGAGATAACGCAAGCTGTAATAAACTCTTTATTCTCAAAGCCTAAATCTGTATTGAGAGCAAGTTTATCAAAGTCAAAAATTAACTGGATATCCTTGTCATGAAGATATGCTGAAGCCGCGATGGCACCTAAATGATGCCCGCTATCCAAAAAGCAATATCTCATGCTTCTGTCTTGATATTTCCAACTAGACCTATAATAAACACTACTAATTAAAAAAATGAATCCGCTGATACTTTTGGTCGGTATAATGTAACTCTCTAAACCATCATCAATTAATTAATATATTAGTGTTAGACAATTATTCTCAACTTCTAGATGATAGACACCATCTATCATTCCTTGCATACCACGAATCTGTACATAGACTTCTGTGGGATAGAGAGCGCCTGCTGAAGGATTTACCCGTAGTATATAAGGCACATCCTTATATACCTTCTCCAGGGTGACAGTACTAGTTAACCAGATAAAAGAATGAATAGGATTATTGACATTTAATTGCACGCGTCTATAAAATTTAGGATAAACTTTAAATGCAGACGGTTGAGTTGATGCATCTACATAATTCGGATTCACCTGCACCGATAAGTAAGAATGCTTGGTTGCATCATGATAAGCTCTCCCTAGGTTATGATTTTGTGGCATTTTTGAGTAACCTTAAAACTTCTACATTGCTTGCAAAATCTATTGCTTTATAATCGTCTAAGTTTTGTAAATATAGATTTGGATGATGTTGTAAAAGTAACTTAACTACTTCCGTATTTCCGGCCGAAGCTGCATACATTAAAACAGTTGCCCCATTATCATTTTGGTTATCGATATTAATTTTTGCTGCTAAGAGCAAATTAATTAAATCGTAGTGGTTACCAAAACAAGCAAACCACAAAGCATTATTACCATCATTGTTTCTAGCATTAATATTTGCGCCTAAATCAATCAGTTCTTTAACGACTGCGTAGACTGCTTCTCTTGTAGCTTTCATCAAAGCTGTGTCACCATTTTTACCATGCTGATTTAAATCTTCACAAGTGTAACCTTTTGTAAGTAGCCATTGCTTTGTTGCTTCAGTCAAATTATTCATAACTAGTGCTTCATTTAAATTTGCTTGTCAAAGTAAATGGTGGACGATGCCCACTATTCTTAAATAAAATAGGATGAAAATACTTTTTGTTTAAGTTGTACAAAAATAAAGATTAAAAGGCTCAGATTCCCGACTTCTTAAAATAAGTCCGGAATTTTATTGTTTAATGCAAGCTAACCAACAGTTAATGGTTTAAGTTGCTCAGAGAATAGCCATATTGCGTGTTTTTCTAGTTTTGGTGCACCATAAAAATCGGCTTCTGCTTAGATAGGGGTTACGGAAATTAGACACCATTTTTAAGAAGTATTAACCCTATTTCATACCTTTATATATAGTTATTTTGGAGATAAGATTGATGCATTGTCCCATTGTTAAGTGGGTAGACATAATTAAATGCAAAATGTCATTGCGTTCGCGTAGCGTCTCGTAGAGAGGAGGAACGAAGCAATCGCAAAGACTGGGATTGCTTCGTTCCTCGCAATGACAGAACATATTATATTTATTTGCACCGATCTACTTACTGCATTGTACCTTTCTTTTTATCTACCCAATTTTCACGTCTAACCACTATTAAGGTAAGAATTTCTGAGATAATCCCATAATCACTTTTTGCTGATGTTTAGGTTCACTAGCAATAATTTAGCTTACTTAATATATTATCGCTCTGATAAGTTTAAATTATGAATCGTTTATGAAGATCCCCAGACCGATAAAGCCAAATTGCTTAAAATAAACTGAAAAAGCAGCTATTTTTACAGTTATATTTTCAAATACAAGTTATTAGCTCACTTATAAAAGTGAAGTTTATTAACTAGTAATTTAAATCTGACTGCTCTTGATTTTTAGTTTTGTGTTGGTATCAAACTAGCCTTATTAAGCAATGGTGTTTCAAATGCTGCCAAGTCAAACAAAGTAGTATTTCTATATAAAGTATCAATGTTAAATGAAATGCTGTATAATAATTATCCTTTTCAAATTTATTAAGAAATCTTGAATAATTTTCTTTGTATTATAAAAACTTGCTAATTTGGCAAATATCAGTCAACAACAGGAAATTCAAACATGGAAATTAGCGCTCGTAATTCTCTCAAAACCACAGTTAAAAAAGTTGTCACTGGTTCAGTTAATACTGAAGTTACTTTAGAGCTAGCACCTGGCATAGAACTAGTGTCAATTATCACCAAATCATCGGCAGAAAAGCTTGGACTGGTAGAGGGTAAGCAAGCTTACGCCGTAATTAAATCATCAGACGTGATAGTTGCTGTTGATTGAAAAATAGGCGACTTGCTTTTTCTTGCAAATCACCTGTAGAGCCTTTGAGTATTTTAGGGTGGGTAAATAGCCTGCCCTATTTTCATTTAAATACAAAGTGCCATAATACTAATTATCAATAATGCGAACATAAATGGTGCGGGCAACTTCTCTTTCTATATCAAAGGGTAGATTTCCAATTCGGATTAGCAAAGTAGGAAACTGCTGTTCTAATGTAATAATAGTGCCTGTTTTCACACCGATTGATATTATTTTTTTGTAGATTCTTTCATCGTGAACTTTGCAGAAAGTTACAATGCCTCTCTCTCCTATCCTCAGCAATTCTAATGAGCAGCCAATCACGTTAAAAGGGGTAAACATTTGAAGTGTGAAGTATGAAGTATGAAGTATATGTTTCTCCCTCATACTTCATCCTTCGTTTTTTATTTGGTTGCTAAAGATGGCAACCAAAGCGATCGCTTACACAAGATATGCTTCTTGATGTGTCTTGATTGTGCAATTAGAACGGGGATAGCTAACGCAAAGTAGAGCAAAGCCCTTCTCAATCTGCTCGTCATCCAAAAAGTTTTGATCTTCTTGATTAACTTCACCTTCAACGACTTTGCCTACACAACTTGAGCAAGAACCTGCATGACAAGAGAAAGGTAAGTCAATACCAGCTTCTTCCGCTGCATCCACAATGTTAGTATCTTCATCCACTTCAATTGTGGTATCGAGGTCTTCCTTTTTGTTGATTAATCTGACTTGGTAGGTAGCCATTTTCCGATTCTCCTCTAAAGTTATACGATTTAGTTAGTTTCTCGAAGTTTTTTAGTCTTTCTTCCCCCTCTTCGAGAAAAGGTGCGGAGTGCCTCAAATAATTAGTAATTCGTAATTTTGATAGAACAGCAATAATTACGAATTACGCATTATCAATTACGAATTATTTAGCTGCAAGGTACACCAGTAGGCGTGCAATCACCTGCTTTGAAAGACTTGCCGCAACCACAGGTATCACTTGCATTGGGGTTAGTAAACTTAAAACCGCTTTCTATCACCCCTTCGACAAAATCGATTACAATCCCTTCTAACAAAGGCGCACTTTTGGCATCCACATAAACCAGTACGTTGCCTTGCGGAATAACTAAATCATCTGGTTGTGGTTTGCTAGTGATGTCGATCGCGTATTCATAACCACTGCAACCACCATCTTTTACAGAGATGCGGACACCTTTAGTTGTGCTATTATCATCGGGAGCTGAACCTCGCAGGAATGCCCGCAGACGAAATTCTGCTTTTTCTGTCAAAGTAACGGTCATTAAGTCTCCTGGTTTGTAGCGATTAATTGTTCTGATTTCGAGTGTGGGTTTGTCAGTAGAGACGCGATTAATCGCGTCTCTACTAATGCGTGCAATTGCTGCTGGTGGGTTCCATAGAATTGGCTTGCGCGTATCTCCAAGGTGCGTTGTTACCGCATACCGGACAAGAGCGATCGCGCCCTGAACGGCGCTTGGCAAATTCCATCCGATTAAAATCAATTGTCAGCAATTGCGACAATAGAGGTTGGCTAAACCCAGTGATCAACTTCACCGCCTCCAGTGCTGTCAGACAAGCCAATGTTCCAGAAACAGCGCCGAGAACTGAAAAGCCGCGCCGATCCCAATCAGGCTTTTCTGGAAACAGACAAGATAAACAAGGAGTCACACCAGGAATAATCGTTGTCAGATAAGCCTCCATTCCGTCCATTGCGGCTTCCACCATTGGTTTGCGCCAACGCACGCAAGCCGAATTTAACAAATCGCGTTCGGTGAAATTGTGAGCGCAGTCCAACGCCATATCAGCGGATTGCACCAAAGAGTCTACGTTTTCTGGGGTAATGTAATCATGAACTGCTTCTATCTGGATGTCGGGATTAATAGCCTCCAGAGTTTCTTTAGCTTTGAATACCCTTGGTTTGCCTACCCAATCATCCGTCATCAGAATCTGACGATTCATATCATCCAGTCGCAAGTCACCACCCCGGACTAAGATTAGTCGCCCAACACCCGCTACTGCTAAGTAAAGCGCCGCCGTACCGCCTAATCCCCCCACACCCGTAACCAGAACCGTCGCTGACTTGAGGCGCTTCTGAGCTACTTCGCCAAAATTTGGGAGCATCATTTGGCGACTGTAGCGTTCTAACTCTGTAGGCGTTAGGTTTATCACTTTGTAACTCCTAATCAGAAGTGATTTCTGTCAGCGTGACTACATTCTTCGGCTTGTCGTTAAACACTTTGAACAGCTTTTGTTCGTGGGGTGTTGACTCCAGAAAAACCTCATAGGCTTTTTGCAAAGCTAAAGAATATTGATTTAGCTTTTCTTCTGCACTCAAGTCAGGAGAATTATCATCAATTTCTCGAATATATTGGGAAAATTTCTTCAAAATATGAAGACGATTTACATTCACAAATTTTTCGTCATAGGGTAGATTAAAAAACTGCAAAAATTCTTCTGTATCTACGAGCTGTTTGAATTCTTCAATAGTCCCAGTCATTTAGCATTCTCCAATTTCTTCAGCTGTTGCTTAAGTTCATCTAACTCTCGATAAATTTCATAAGTTGCAGCTGCTACATCCATAAGTTGTTTGTAATCTGTTGGCAGACCCTCTGCTAAATCATGCAGATCCATCTTCATTTGACCTGCTTTACTATTAAGCTTTCTAATCTGCCCTTTAAGTTCCTCAATACTTGTTTCTCCTACCTGCACCATCAACTTCTCCTTGTTAAAAGAGTGCTGAGTTATGAATGGCTTACCTTGATAAAGGGCAGTTTGCTGAAGTCGAGCCACTGGCTTGCGGGGGTTCCCACGGCAGTCCGCTCAAGTCGGGAAACCCGCCCACGCGGCTGCCTCCGCGTTGTAGCAAGTGGCATGGGATTCATAGGGGTTTACCCTATGAAGAACTGCCTCACCACGCAACTGCCCTCGTCTTTGTGCCTTTGTAGTAAAAAAATTTCTTCAACCACAAAGACACTAAGACCAAAAAATAAATTTTTCACAACTCAGGATTGTTACAGTTTGCCAACTTCGGGGAAGCGCTTCGCTAAATCAATCCCTTTTTGGACAAACTTTTCTCCCTCTTCAGCTAATTTTTCTAGTGAATCGAAGCCAAAGCGATGAGCATCTCGCAAGGTTTTCACAGCTAGTAAAAGACGACCAGAAAAGACTAGCGCCCAGCCAAATCCCTCATGGTTCAAGTCAATCACAACTTGAGATATCAAACCTGTTTCCTGTTCAATACCTGCGGCGACAGCGCGAAAAAATGCCATAATCCGTGCTTGGGTAGCCGGATCGACTTCACCCTCAAGAGAAATTTCGCGTTTCTTTTGTTTGGTAACAACAAAGGGTTTAAGAATTAACTCATCTGACCAATTTCGATAAAATCCGTAAGTATCTTGACCCCGGATTTGTTGTACCAATGTCTTGAGAAAAGGAGAGTTAAAGACTTCAGTAATAATTGTTCCGTTAACACTATTATTTTCGCTCATACGGTTGCTTCATTTTCAACGTCATCTGTAAAATTTGAAGTTTTCGGTTGTAAAGCTTTACGCAACCAAGGTGGAGGATTACCCTTGAGAGTTTGTACTAACTTAGTTAGTATTTCATTAATTTCTTCTTCTTCTGATTTCGCCTTAACCGGGGTCACACCTTTCTTGATTAAGCGAGCTGCGGCACTACCACCAATTGCTGTTACGTAAATAATTGTGCAATCATTTATCGCTTCAAGTTTTGGTGTGATTTTATCCTCATTTCCATCTTCTTTAAGGTCACCAGAAAATGTCAGAGTTTCCAGAAATTGATAGCCTTCATTTGAGACTTCATAAACATCAATTTCTCTTGCCCATCCGAAGTGAGCATTAATATGAATGTGGTCACTAGTCGTAAAGGCAATTTTCATTGTTAGTTGTTAGTTGTTAGTTGTCAGTGGTTAAGAGTCAATGGTCAATAGCTAAAAACTCTTAAACTATTAACTTTTGTACAGACGCGATTAATCGCGTCTCTACTTTTGACTATTACAAAACACCGTGGAAATGTTTAGCTCTTTCTTCTTCTGCCTCTAAAAAGAGGTTGCCGATGCCGAACAAAACTTCCATTGTGCCGCGATAGCCGACTTTGGTGAATTGACCATTACCCAAGCGGTCATAAATGGGAATGCCGAGACGGTATAAAGGCATTGAAAGACGTTTAGCGATCGCACCTACGTTAGAATTACCAATCAGTAGATCGGAGCCAACAGCTAGTTGCTCAAAGTCTTCCAAATCACCAATGGTCACGCTTTTAATCGGTAATTGTTCTAACAGTGGCGATTTTGTCGTTGTCACCGCCGCATGAATTTGAGTCCCCATCGATTGCAGGAAATTCACTGTTGACCACAACAAGTCTGGTTCCAACGCTAGGGAGACTCGCTTCGCACCGAAGTAAAAGTGAGTGTCCAGCATGGCATCCTGCAACTGACGGCGTTGGCGGCGGTATTTTTCTGGAACGCTGTTGCTGCTTAAAATTGCCAATGCTTGCAGGAATTCATCCACTGGTTCCAAGCCAGTCAGTTCGCCAAATACCTCGTAAGGGATGCCAAACCGTTCTTCCAGGATTTTGGCTGCACCCCGCATACTCTCGCCTAAAGCGATGGTGAAGGCAGAACTACCTACTTCTCGTAGCTGTTTCACGGTTACGCCACTGGCTGTAATAGCGCTGTAGCCATCTTCTAGATGTCCATCTAGTGAAGCGCCAAGGTTAGGTACAAAGATGGGCACTAATCCAAAAGCTGTAACCATCTCTTTGATTTCTTGCACATCCCCTGGAGTGAAAGCAGAACCCGCCAAAATCGTCACTTGCTCGGTTCTGATTCCACCTGCTTTCGGAATTTCCCTAACTATGCTTTCAACAGCAGCAGCAAAACCATCTTGAAGCGCACCTTTAAAATCAGGGGTAGGAGCAAAGACAATCGGCAGATGATCTAGTTCGCGGTGACGTTTGCGGATGTCTTTCAGAAACCGATCTATATCATCGCCTCTAGTTTCTGTTAGCCCTGTGCTGCATAAACCAATAATTTCGGGATTTACCTTTTCTACCAAGGTAAGAATTGCTTGCTCTAAATTCTCTTCCCCACCCAAAATAGTAGTGACTTCTGTCATGGCTGTAGTAGCAAGGGGAATTGCTTCCCGAAAATGCCGTACAAGCACAACTTTGGCGAAGGCAGTACAACCTTGGGAACCGTGGAATAAAGGTATCATCCCTTTCAATCCCAAGAAGGCTAAAGATGCACCCAAGGCTTGGCTTTGCTTGAGAGGATTAACAGCAACTGATTTATTGGGAACGGTAACGATCGCCATTAAATTATCTCCTCCATCGACGCAAACAGAGAACTATCAGTATCTCTCCCTGCTAATGTTCCTTCGTCTTCATCCCAAGGAGCAGGCTTACGTATTTGTTCCCAAATGGGGCTATAAAGAGCTTCGTACAGTTCTCTTGCCATCTCAATCATCCCTACGTAGCCTGCATAAGGATGGTGGCGTTCTTGGTTAATATCTAAGAAAGGAATCCGGGCTTTCAGAGCTGTGTATTGGTTACGACCACCAGCAATCAACATATCTGCTTTGGTGTCTTTAACCAGTTGTAGTAATTCTTTGGCGTTGCCTTTCTCCAGCATGATGCCATCGTTGCCGATTAATTTCTTAATCTTGGCTTTATCTTCTTCAGTACTTTTTCTGGTGCTGGTAGCAACAACTTCTATCCCCAAGTCCTTAGCTGCGGAGATAATCGACCAACTCTTGACACCGCCAGTATATAGAACAACCCGCTTACCTTTGAGTCGAGCGCGATAGGGAGCCAGCGCTAAATCTAGGGCAACAGTTTCTTGGGCAATCAGCTTTTCTGTACGCTCCTGCAAATCAGGATCGCCCAACTTAGCGGCAATGTTCCGCAAACAGCGGTTCATATCATCAATGCCATAGAAAGACTCTTCAATGTAAGGAATACCGTAGCGTTCCTCCATCTTTCTCGCCATATTGAGCAGCGCCCGCGAGCAGATCATCACATTGAGTTTGGCACGATGGGCATAGCGGATTTCGTTGTAGCGAGCATCGCCGGTAATTTTGGATAATACCCGAATGCCTAATTTTTCTAACAGTGGTGTTACTCCCCACATCTCCCCGGCGATGTTGTACTCACCGATTAAGTTAATATCATAGGGTGTTGTATGTTCCGGTTCTGCTGTGCCGACAACATATTCTAACAAAGATTCACCACCGAAACGGTTGCCCAGATTTTTACTTCCAATGAATCCTGGAGCAATCACAGGAATAACAGGAGTGCCTATTTTTTCAGCCGCAGCTTTGCAGACTGCATCAATATCATCGCCAATCAGAGCAGTCACACAGGTGGCGTAGACAAACACTGCTGCGGGTTTGTAGCGCTCTTGAACTTCTAGAATTGCCTTGTAAAGCTTTTTCTCACCACCGAAAATGACATCATTTTCCGTCATATCAGTGGTAAAACCCATCTTGTACAGCTGAGGCCCAGACGAGAGACTACCACGACTACCCCAAGAATTGCCAGCACAAGCGATCGGCCCGTGGACTAAATGCGCCGCATCGGTAATTGGTACTAGAGCAATCATCGCACCATCAAAAGCACAGCCTCCTTGAGCCGCTCCTGGTTGTGCCTGTTGCGTACAAGATTTGTTTTTCTTTTCTCCCTGTTTGTGCTGATTATGTTCGCATCCTGGCTCACTGAGCAACTCGTTGATTTTGCCTTGGGTGATTTTCATCTCTCTTCTCTTGCTGGATGGAAGTTGTAAATTGTCCTTTGTCAGTTGTGAGGCAGTTCGTTGGAGAGACACTGCGTTGCGCGGGTTTCCGCAGGGTAGCAACTGCCTAACCTGTAAGGGTTAGTTATCACTTTCTACTGACCAAATAACTAGTGCAGCTTGGCAGAAATAACTATCCAGTATAAAAAGGTGAAAAAGCTAATAGTAAAAGCTTACTTACCTTCTGCCATCTGCCTCCTGCCTTCTGCCTTCATCTACTAACAAATATATTTCGTGACATCTTCTCCACACTCATCAGTAAGATAAGATAAGGCACGAAAACGCATTCCTACAAACTCGTCATATAAGGGATTAAGTTTGCATAAAGGTGGGATATCTACAGTCCGCCCAAATAAATTAATAGTTCGCTCAAAAGGACAGCAACAAGGAATTACTTGGCAAATGAGATGAGCGAGTCGATAATTTTTAACCTCAAATCCATCTACCACCTTACGCAATGGATTGAGGATATTGTTAAACCATCCCGATTTTTTATAATTAGGTGGATGGTAATTAACATGACTATGTGTATGGGTATGAGCGTGAGTGTGATTGATAGTTTCCATAAATAGATACCTCTAGGTAAATGCAAGGAAGAAAAAGGTAAGGAGGGTATTGGGTATTGGGTACTGGGGATTGGGTACTGGGGATTGGGTATTGGAGATCGGGAAAACTCTTCCCTATTTCCCAGTCCCTAGTCCCCATTGCCCCTAATCCCCAGAGGGGATCCCGAGTTCCCCAGTCCCTAATCCCTTTCCTTACCCTTGATTAGCACGCTGCGGGTGAATGCAATTTCTAACGAATCAAGTCGTAGGAAATATCGGTCTTGGAAGGAATATTGGTGTTGCGATCGATTTCCTCGAAGATTGTATTGACAATCCAGTTGAGGAGGTTGATTACACCTTGGTAGCCGATTGTGCTGTAGCGGTGGTAGTGGTGACGATCCATGATGGGATAACCGATTCTCACGAGGGGAATCTTGGTATCGCGCCACAGGTACTTACCGTAGGAGTTACCAATTAACAAGTCTACGGGTTCGGTGAACAGCAAAGAACGCATGTGCCACAGGTCTTTACCACCCCAGATGGTTGCGTTCTTACCAAAAGGACTAGAATCTAGCAACTCTTGGAGTTCTTTCTCAAACACTTCGTTGGTGTTGTGAACCAAGATATGCACAGGTTCAGCACCCAATTCCAGCATGAAGCCGACTACACTGTACACTAAATCTGGCTCACCGTAGATAGCGAAACGCTTACCATGAACCCATGCATGGGAGTCAGTCATCGCATCAACTGCACGACCGCGTTCGATTTCCAATTCTTCAGGAATTGGCTTACCAGACAGTTCGCTGAGTTTCATCAAGAACTCATCAGTAGCCTTAATACCCCAAGGACGGGAAACTACGGTTGGTTGCTTCCACTCTTTTTCAATGTACTCACGAGTCTTGGGAGTAGAATGAGCTTGCAGAACAACTGTAGCTTTACCATTAATTGCATCTGCTGCATCTTCTAACTTTGTACCACCTGGATACATATCGAACTCACCTGTGTTGGGTGAATCCAGATAGTCGCTGTTATCTGCCAAAATGGTGTAGTCAAAACCGAACAGAGAAGCAATCCGCTTGATTTCCCGGTTGTTGCCTACATAGGTGTCAAAACCTGGGATGAAGTTGATCTTGCCGTTGCTGGTTTCTTTCTTCTTACCTGCGGTCAGGTTAGAAAGAATTCCCTTCATCATGTTGTCGTAGCCAGTGATGTGGGAACCGACAAAGCTGGGGGTGTGAGCAAAGGGTACTGGGAAATCTTGGGGAACTGAACCTGCTGTCTTGGCATTACCGATAAAAGCCTGCAAGTCATCACCAATTACCTCTGCCATACATGTGGTGCAGACGGCAATCATCTTGGGCTTGTAGAGTTTGTAGGAGTTCGCCAAGCCGTCAATCATGTTTTGCAAACCACCGAACACGGCTGCGTCTTCAGTCATTGAAGAAGACACACCAGAGAATGGTTCTTTGTAGTGACGGGTTAAGTGGGTGCGGAAGTAAGCTACGCAACCTTGAGAACCTTGTACGAAGGGAAGAGTGCCTTCAAAACCTACAGCAGCGAAGATTGCTCCTAAAGGTTGGCAACCTTTAGCAGGGTTAACAGTTAAAGCTTCACGAGCGAAGTTCTTTTCACGATAATCCCAACCCTTTGTCCATTCTGCAACCCGCTTTACTTCTTCAGGGTCGTGACCGTTTTCAAACTGCTTTTTGTTCTCGAATAATTGTTGGTACTCCGGTTGGTGGAATAGCTCTACGTGGTCTTGAATCTTGTCTGGATTCTGAGGCATTTCTGGATCTCCAAGCTTACTGAAGTCTTTACTAATCGAGGAATGAGGATTTTTGGCGGAAGAGACGCGATTAATCGCGTCTGTATTAGGGAGGTGGGAATATGATTCAAAATTCAAAATGTAAAATTAAAAATTACTAATTAATAATTCTTAATTTTGAATTTTGGATTCCCCTACTCCTTCCTGGGGTTTTAGCCCCAGGTTTTTGTCTCTTCCATTTCTCTATACGGCAGCTTTAGCTTTAGCTTCAGCTTTCTTGCTCCAAGGAGCGCCGATTAATCCCCAAGTTGGGCTGTTGAGTGCTAAATCCATGTCACGAGCGAAGATGGCGAATCCGTCGTAACCGTGATAAGGGCCGGAGTAATCCTTTTTATGGTTTAATTGCTCTAAACGGCCTAATGTTTGCAGTAAGCAATGTCTGTAACGAACATTGTTCATTGATAACACATTTATTTTTAGGCTAAATCTAGGCTAAAAACACAGCGATGCACAACCAGGGTAAAGACAAGTATCAGCAAGCCTTTGCAGACTTGGAGCCAGTTTCATCTACCGATGGCAGTTTTATTGGCTCAAGTCTGCAAGCACAGCAGCAAAGAGAACACATGAGAACTAAAGTACTACTGGAATTAGAGAAAGTAAATCTGCGTTTGAAGTCTGCAAAAGCAAAAGTGACCATTAGAGAATCGAATGGAAGTTTGCAGTTACGTGCGACGTTACCAATTAAACCGGGAGACCAGGACAAAAATGGAACTGGCAGAAAGCAATACAATCTCAGTTTGAATATTCCTGCTAACTTGGATGGCTTAAAGACGGCTGAGGAAGAAGCTTATGAATTAGGGAGGTTAATTGCACGGCATACTTTTGAATGGAATGATAAATATTTAGGAAATGAAGCCATTAAAAAAGATTTTAAAACAATAGGAGAATTACTCGAACAATTTGAAACTGAGTATTTTAAAAATCATAAACGGACGACAAAAAGCGAACATACTTTTTTTTATTACTTTTCTCGGACAAAGCGATTTACTAATCCTAAGGATTTAGCAATTTCTGAAAATCTGATAAATTCAATTGAAAAAATTGATAAAGAATGGGCTAGATATAATGCAGCTAAATCTATAGCTGCATTTTGCCTAACATTCAAAATCGAAATTGATTTATCTAATTATTCCAAAATGCCTGAGAATAATTCCCGGAATATCCCGACTGATGGTGAAATATCTGAGGGAATTACCAAGTTTGAAGATTACCTGAATAATAGAGGTAATCAAGTTAATCAAAATGTTCAAGATAGCTGGCAGCTTTGGCGATGGGCGTATGGAATGTTAGCAGTTTTTGGTTTACGGCCACGGGAACTGTTTATTAATCCTGATATTGATTGGTGGTTAAGTAAAGAAAACGCAGATTTGACATGGAAAGTCCATAAAGATTGCAAGACTGGGGAAAGGCAAGCACTACCGTTGCATAAACAGTGGATTGAAGATTTTGATTTAAGAAATCCTAAATATTTAGAGATGTTGGCAAAGGCAATTAGTAAAAAAGATAATACTAATCATGCGGAGATAACAGCATTAACCCAACGAGTTAGTTGGTGGTTCCGTAAAATCGGATTGGATTTTAAGCCTTATGATTTACGTCACGCTTGGGCTATTCGAGCGCATATTTTAGGAATACCAATAAAAGCGGCAGCGGATAATTTAGGACATAGTGTGCAAGTTCACACCCAAACTTATCAGCGTTGGTTCTCGCTTGATATGCGTAAATTAGCTATTAATCAGGCATTGAGTAAGAGGGATGAGATTGAGGCGATTAGGGAGGAGAATGCGAAGTTGAGGATGGAAAACGAGAAGTTGAAGTTAGAGGTCGATAAATTGAAAATGGAATTAGTTTATAAGCGGAGTTGAATTATAATGTGGTGCGTTGCGCTGCGCGACAACACACCCTACGGCTACTTTTAGTTACTATGGAAGAAAAGATTCCAAAATATAGGTTGTGTTCAGTAAGCTCAGTTAATATGGCTGAAGCTTTAGACTATTTTGCAGATTTCATTAAAGGAAAAACCTCTTATAAAGATAAGGAAGCACATCTGTGTATTGAAGGCTCTTTGTTAATATTCCATTGTTCTGGAATAAAAAACTTAGTATTCCTTGAGATACATTGCAGGTGATTGCAAAACCAGGAGAAGGTACAATTTATTTTGTGGCGATCGCAAAATTTGTTAAGTTTTGTAGCTTAGAAAAAACAGATATAAAAATACTGAGAAATAGCTCAGTCGTTCCTTGTTCTATTGGTGCGGTAATGTCAGACTTTAATGGCTCCTTAGCATACAAAAAAGTAATGCACTATGCTAATTATCGATACCGTACAAGTAAGTTAAAGCATGAATAGAACACTGATATGTACAAAATCCAATCATTTATCTTATGAAGCGCGATCGCATCCCCAATGTAGGGTGCGTTGTCACAAAACGCAACGCACTTTCCTCGCTGGCAGTCTGTGAAGAGTTTGGGCGTAGGCATAGCGCAGCCGCAGGCATCGCTTTCTTTTAGTGGCAGATAGTCTGCGTTTGGGCGTGTTTATGTAATCAATCGGTATTCTACAGGTATGAGACGCTTTTAGCATCGTGATATTACGTAATTTTTAGCTTTTGCTCATTCTATTGGTTACAATCGTGAGAACGTTTGTAATTTAAGAATGAACAAGGGAGAGAATGTTTAAATGAGTCTTTCTGAAAAGATTATTGAATTAGTTCTTGATAAAATTTTGCTTGGTGGCATTGTTTTGGTAGCAGGCTACTGGCTGAACAAAAGATTTGAGATATTTAAGAATGAGACTAACGAAAAGTATCACCAAAGACAACTAATTGCTGAACTAGAGAATCAACAAAATCAACAAATATCTGAACTAGAAAATCAGATTGCTATAGCTAGGTATAATGCAGAGCTTGAGTTTATAGAAAGACAAATATCTGAATTCTATTGGCCTATCTACTTGAGGCTAGAAAAAGATAATGTCATGTGGAAACGAATCAAGTGTTTGAGTCCTGAGAAAAATATTTTGCCTGAAGCTGCAAGTAATGTTATCGAAAAAGAATTTATTCTGAGAAATCATCAGGAAATAGTTGAAATTATAGAATCCAAAATTCATTTAGCAGAAAATACAACTAATAGCAAATACTTGATAAATGAGTTATTACAATATATTAAGCATGTTGCGGTTTACAAAACAATCCGCTCTGTAACAGAACTACAAAGATTTAATCCAGTTGATTTGAATGAACCATTTCCAGAAAAACTGTTTCCATTGATTGAAAATAACTTTCGGGAGTTGCAGAACAGATATGAGTACCTTAAGAATATTAAATTTGGGGAACTCAAGAATTAAAATTAGCTGCTGCGATCGCATAGCTCCAGAACGATAATTCAGTGAAGAGTTTAGGCGTAGGCGTAGCCCGCCGCAGGTATCGCTACCTTCTAAATTAATAGTTGTGAATCAGTAAAATTATTATATAAAAAGCCTGTTTGTGATTATCATCCGCAAACAGACTTGGCTTTTTTATGGTTCTAATTAAGCTTGCTCCCAAAGCTCACGCACATGGTCAGGCAGCCAGCTAGCAATTTCCTGAATCCGCTCTTCGGAAAGTTCGTCTTTGGTAGCAGAAAATACTGCTTTAACCGCCTGCTCTCGCTCAACTGTTCGTGGCATTCCGCTTTCATTAGCAACTCGGAACAGGAAGCGATCGGAATCAATCTTGAAGATACCAGGGCCTTGCCAAGGTGGACGAACCCGACTTAAAAATCCCACAATCGGATTAGTATCTTTCCAAAGATCGGCTACTTCAAATTGAAGTGCTTTCTCATCAGTAGGTACAGCTTCTGTATGCAGTTCTGCCTCAACGCGATCGCTTGCTTCTGTTGTCATTAAGTCGCGGAGGACGCGAAACACAACTTCGGTAAAGTCTCTGGCATCATAAGGATCTGCAAATCCGGCTCCAACCTGGACTTTTTCTAGAAACGAGCGATGTTCGTCGGCGATCGCAGTTCGAGTATCTTCAATCTCCGTTGGATCAACCTCTGGAATATTTGTTCTAAATGTTTGATCGGGCATTGTTTTTTCTTGTGCTTGTTAATGTTGAGTCTTTATGCTTACCTATGTAAGGTCGCACAAATCAAAAACACTTGGACTCTTCCAGAAGTTCGAGATGCCATCTATTCAAAAGTTAGAAATTTAGCGAATCAACTCAGATAACTCGCATCAATGCCCGCAAGCTAGCAGCATAGCGATCGCAAGATTTTTTCTTGACAGAATTTTGAGTAATAACCTATATCTTAGCTAACCGCTGCTATATAGACGTAAAGTGCCTTGTCGTAGACATCGCCCATCTGTATCGAAAAAAAGTCAGAATAGACGAATTGGTATAAAGTCGGTCTAAACAAAGATGGGACAAATAACAAACATCGAAATTAAGACTACAAAAGTCAAAATACCTAACAACGGCTTAGAAATTGATGCTTACTTAGCTCAACCAGCTAGTCCAGAAAGGTTTGGCGCTATTATAGTTTTTCAAGAAATTTTTGGAGTTAACAGTAACATTCGAGACATCACCGAATTAATAGCTAAACAAGGATACGTAGCAATAGCACCTGCTCTGTATCAACGTATTGCTCCTGGTTTTGAGGCTGACTTTAACCCAGAAGATGTTGGATATAGTCCAGAAGCATATCGGCTGGGCTTGCAATACTACCAACAAGTAAATTATCAAGAAATCATCAGTGATATTCAAGCTGCGATCGCCTACCTTAAAACTTTATCCAATGTCAAAGATGATGCGATTGGCGCTATTGGTTTTTGTTTTGGCGGTCATGTTGCCTACATGGCTGCAACCTTACCAGATATCAAAGCAACAGCTTCGTTTTACGGTGGTGGGATTACCACTTCTAGTTATGGTGAAGACACTCCAACCATTAATCGCACTTCTGAAATTAAAGGTACTATTTATACGTTTTTTGGTACAAGAGATGCATTAGTTTCCCAAGAGGAAAACGAGCAAATAGAGGCAGGATTAAAGAAACATCAAATAAATCATCGTGTATTTCGATACGATGCAGGGCACGGATTCTTCGCGGGATTCTTCAAAGACCAGTACCCATTTTTAGAGCAGCACCCAAGTTACAATCCAGAAGCTGCTCCTGATGCTTGGCAACATGTTCTAGAACTCTTTCAAAACAATTTGTGATATTGATGTGGTGCGCTGCGCCACTACATACCCTTGCCTCTTAGAAGAATCATCAAAGCCTGAGAAATCGATCGACCGCGTTTACAAGGGTTTGGTACTGCCAGCGATCGCTCATATCATGTGCGTTGCCTGAGCGACAACGCACCCTACCAAAACTATGAATTTGATACTATTAACAAAGTCGGCGATCGCCTACAACCCAAACTAGGCGATCGCTATCTTCAGCAGATTGGCAAAAACACTATGGCAAAGCGTAAGAAAAGCAATCTCCAGTGGATTAAAGAAACGCTTGAACTCAAATCCGACCATCGCTGGGAATCTCCATCAGGCTACAAAATTTTTGTCGCAGACCGAGGATCTGTTCGCTTCAATGTTCCTCAGAATTGGGTTTTTGAACCACAAGAAAAATCGTTCAAGTTTATGGACAAAAAACCACCCAATGATGATTGCTGTTTGGAAGTATCTTTCAATCGCCTGCCACCACGTGACTGGAGCCTGTTTCCGCTAAAATCCACCTTAAAGAAAGTGGTAGAAGACGACAGTCGCAACGTCATTGATAAAGGAGAAATCATTACCATCAAGCGCCAAACCGCCAGGATTGTGTGGACAGAGATTAAGTTTATTGATGCTCAAGAAGAACCACGGGAAGCTTTTTCACGAATTTGCATTGGTTTGGGGTCAAACGTCCAGTGCTTGATTACATTCGATTTTTGGGCAGATCAAGCAGAGCAGCTAATACCCCATTGGGATGAAGTCATGCGTAGTCTTACACTAGGGTTATATATCCGTGACCCGATGACTGGTACAGCTTTCCCAGATTGAATCTGTTCGAGCAGCTTTTTTAAGCGTTTGGAAATAGCGTTGAATTATACTTATGTCAGAGATTGAAGACTTGGGAGTGAGTATAGATGAGTATTTAGATCGATTGGCAGCAGGTATTGACCTTTTGGAATTGAAACGCTTAGAAGCAAAGGGAATTCCCACAAACCTAGCTTTGGAAGTTATGGCAATTGCACCAAAGGTAATCAATGGCACAGCCACCCCAGAAGAAATTGTTAGAGGAATAATGATTCTCACACCATCGCTCAGGCAGCAAATTGAATAGTGCGATCGCATGTCAAAAAATCCCTGAACATGCAGTGTTTTTTATAGAGTTGGGCGTTCGCAGTTAAACTTGCTGTACAAAACTCAAGAGAACGCCCTTTTTCGCTATCCTAGAAAAAGAAATCATTGCCAGCTTAAACGATGGTTGCTGTACCCGATCGCATTTTGATGAGTGCAGAGGAATATCTAGTTTGGGAACCCACCCAAGAGCAACGCTACGAGTATTGGGATGGCGAAGTTGTGGCGATAAGCGGTGGTACACGCAACCATAATCGGGTTTCCGGAAATTTCTTTAAGCTTCTAGATGATGCTCTAGCCGATCGCTCCTGTGAAGTATACATTGTAGATGTGAAGGTGCAAGTAGAACCGGGGCAAAAGTATTTTTATCCAGATGTAGTGGTGACTTGCGACGAGCGCGATCGCGATCCACAGTTAATACAATTTCCCTGCTTAATTATCGAAGTGCTATCACCTTCAACAGAAGCAGCCGACAGGGGGAAAAAGTTTGCCAAATATCGCCAATTACCAACCTTGCAAGAATATGTCTTAGTACAAGTAGCTCAACCGGGTGTAGAAGTCTTTCGGCGCAACGAACAGGGTAAATGGGTGCTATCGGAGTATAATTTTGACGAAATATTGCGACTTGAATCGGTGGATGTGGAAATAGCGATCGCTGATTTGTACCGCCAAGTGGAGTTTGAAACCGAAGCCACCGATGAAATTGAATAGATGACCATATCACACACAATTTCTAAATATGCAGTTGCGTGTTGTTGATTTGGGGCGATCGCACTATTCCATAAATTAATTTTGTTAACGCGCAATCATCGAGATTTCAGCAAAATACCAGGATTGTTAATTGAGGTAGTAACAGTTTAGTGCGATCGCATCCCCTCATCACGCATAATCCAGTAGGGTGCGTTGTCGCAAAGCGCAACGCACCATCATCTCAAACATCCCAAATATCAGACACAAATTGAACCTCACCATTGCCCCAATCTAACGGGTAAATATTTTGGTGAATAAAACGATGAACACTCGAAAAAGCCCATTGTTGTGGTGATTCACAGAGTTGATGCCGTACAGGATTATAGTGAATGTAGTCACAATGATTGGCAAAATCAACATCATCTCTAATTAAATGTTCCCAGAAACGGCGTTGCCATAAGTTCCTTTCTTTTCGCTTTTTTCGTGAACGGGAAATAGCAACATCAAGCCCTAGCTGATGCCCGTAGTATTTGGTCACAAAGCGTTTGATCAAAAGCATTCGCATCGATAGATTACTATCTCCCGCAGGCAGAGTCCATAAAGTATGAAAATGATCGGGCAAAAGAACAAATGCATCAATGGAAAAAGGGTAATTTTTTCGGACATGCCCAAGGGCAGCACGCAGAGCAGTACGTCCGATATCAGAGCAAAGCCAGGGTTGTCGTTGGTAGGTAACTTGGGTGATGAAGTAAGTAACTCCAGAAATATGGAGTCTGCGGTAGTTGGGCATGGACATGAGGAGATGACATTTGTTTTTAGGATGCCCATGATTCATATGGTGCGTTGCGCGAGCGACAACGCACCCTACAATTTTCTAGAAATTTGCTGTTATTTTAATGTTTTTATTACGGTAAAATTTGCTATGTTTAAAGCCAAATTCTTAATTTTGATGTATTCTTTACAAGAACTAGTGTAGATAAAAATTATATTGCGATATGCAATCTCAATTAATTGAAATAAAGCTTAGTAACTTAGGTCCTAACTCTGATGATATCGATCCTCGAATCATTCGTGAGTTTTGGGAAGAAGCAAGTAATGTGTTGTTAACATCAAGCTTGGCTATAACGCCTTACAAGACGGCTCAACAAAATTACTTGATTGAAATTGATACCTCAGATGTAATTTTGTATCTAAAGGCAGTAGAGATTTGTGAACAAGATCCAGCAGTTTTTTGCCAACGCATGGATGAGCAAATGAAGCTTGGATATCACATGGCTAGTAGCATCCTTAAACTTCACTTAAAATATGAGCTATGCAATGAAACAGAACAAGATGTACTCCAGATTGTTGTTGGAAAGTTCTTACAGCAGCTTTTTTTGGCAATGAATCTTTCTTTTCCAGGTAGCATTACACTTTACTCATCAGAATATGTAAAAGCTAATGAGCTTGTACCAAAGTTTTTTTCTTTATATAGGATACCAGGTGTAAAGCCTGATGTTCCAAAACCTCCTGAACTGAGTGCATATATCCTAGAATCTGCTTTTATTCATGCTTTACGTAGAGGCTGGCCAAAACTAACACAACTTCCTTTTCAAACTGTATGGAGTTGGGTAACAGAAGAATTGCCATACTCTTTAGACTTGGCAGAAAAACCACACCATAAAGCTCTATTTACACTTCTTAGAATTACTAGTAATCAAACTAATCACACAGACACTATTCTGCTAATTGCACAAGCACTTGAAGCACTCTTTGTTGATGGTAAAGAAGGAATTGGTAATACTTTAAAGCAACGTCTAGAGCTAGTCCTTGGAACACCTCAAACTCATAAAAACTGGTTTAGTAAGTTTTATAATCGTAGGAGCCAAATTGCTCATGGTAGTATGCCTATTTTGCGCCCTAGTGATTTATATGATAGGGATGAGTCATCTATTGAGGACTATATTGAAGAATTTTATGGATCAATAGATGAAGCAGTTGCAGTTATCCTAGCAGTTTTACAAGATTTGATACGCAACAATGCTAGAGAATACTGTTTTCTTCAAAATGTTGTTAGACCCAATCGACACAATCAGTAGGTAAAAAATAAAAATTTACTAAATCATGAGTAAAATAATTACACCACAATATAGTTATATAGCCTTGTTTAACTATATATAATTAAAGCAGATATGCAAGGTGTGAGTTGTGTTAGCTATTGTTCAAAAATGAACTATTAGTATTAAAGTTTATCTTAAGCGCATCTATGTCTTATTTGCAAGCAGTGGCATAAAACTAGTACTTTCTAGCGATCTGGATGCAAACAAAAGACAAGCTCGAATGTCTGCTTCGACTAAACCTTCATATTCTTCGAGAATTTCTGTTACTGTCGCGCCGTGTGCAAGCAGATTCAGAATATACTCAACTGTTAGACGTGTACCCTTAATTACTGGCTTACCTACCATAATTTTTGGGTTAGCTGCGATCCGATCTAGTAGTTCTCGATCTGTCATAGTTCCAAGATTGTGCCGTCTAGTTACAACTATCATAGGCAATCTTTTTTAAATGAGGGCGATCGCCCCATTTAATCTAAAAAAATGTCATTTCAAATAGTCTTTTAACTTACAGTTTTTCTTTAAGCAAAATGCAAGCAAAATCTTAAAGGCAGACAGAATAAGAGTTATATTATCTGAAGCATCACAAAAGATTGTTGCCGAATAACTCTAAAACTTGCATTTAGGCTAAAAATCGACTCTTTTTTCTACCGCTATAGGAAAAAACTTGCCTGACTTGACTTTGAGGAGCGATCGCTAGGTTCGGAGTAATCCCAAGAGTGCATTTGACGGAAAGGTAGACCCATCTTTTGGAAGACGTACTTCTCTTTCACACCAGAAGCAATTAAGTCTGGCTTAAGTGCCTTCACAAATTCCTCGAATTCGTAAGCGGTAACGTCGTCGTAAACGATGGTGCCGTTTTCGATGTAGTGGGTGGTACGTTTGTAGTCGTCGTTATGAGCGAACTCATAACCTGTACCGACCATCTTCATACCCAAGTCTTGGAAAGCTGGGACAACGTGACGAGGACGCAGACCACCAACCATCATGGCGACAGTCTTACCTTCCAAACGGGGGCGATACTTAGAAACGATCGCATCCATTGTTGGCTGATACTTAGCGATAATCTTCTCAGCGTTTGCTTGGATTGTCTCGTCAAACTTAGAAGCGATTTCCCGTAAAGACTCAGCAATCTTGGTGGGACCGAAGAAGTTGTATTCTAACCAGGGAATACCGTAAGCTTCTTCCATGTGACGACTGATGTAGTTCATCGAACGGTAGCAGTGAATCAAGTTCATCTTCACGTTCGGTGTCATCAACATTTCGTTGATAGTACCATCACCAGACCACTGAGCAACTACGCGCAAGCCCAGTTCTTCTAAAAGAATCCGGCTAGCCCAAGCATCACCACCGATGTTGTAGTCACCAATGATTGCTACATCGTAAGGAGTAGACTCAAATTGTAACTTACCTTCTTTCTTCTCTTTGTCTGCTCTGGTAAACACCCAGTCACGCACCATATCGTTAGCGATGTGGTGACCCAAGGACTGAGAAACACCCCGGAAGCCTTCGCAACGAACGGGAACAACTGGCTTACCAATTTGTTTTGATGTGTTCCGAGCTACTGCTTCGATGTCATCCCCAATTAGACCGATGGGACATTCAGATTGAATAGATACACCACGGTTAAGGGGGAAGAGTACTTCCAATTCTTGGATCAACTTGGTGAGTTTCTTGTCACCACCGAAAACGATGTCCCGTTCTTGGAAGTCAGAGGTGAAGTGCATTGTACCAAAGGTGTCAACACCTGTGGTACCAATGTAGTAGTTACGACGACCCGACCAAGACCAGTAACCGCAACCCACAGGGCCGTGGCTGATGTGGATCATGTCCTTAATAGGACCCCAAACCACACCTTTGGAACCTGCGTAAGCGCAACCACGAGCGGTCATTACACCAGGAAGAGATTTGATATTGGACTTAACGCCGCAATCGCTCTTACCTTCTTCGTATACATTTAGGTGCTTTTCCCGTTTTTTCGCTGCTTTTTCGGGATAAGCACTTAGGACTTCCTTAATTAGTTCTTTTCTTTCTTCGATGATGTTCTGGTTTTCTGGAGGAGTCATTTTGCCTCTCTAGCTCCTAAGGAACGGGGTAGGGAAGGGGAGGGCTATGCAATAGCCCATCGTCCCCTGTAGGGTTGGGGACTTACAGTCCCCGTGGGGGATACAGGTAATCGGTAGAAAGAAGGTAAAAGGTAAATTATGTAATTGTTTCCTTTGCCTTTTCCTACATCAGTACTTACTTAACAGGTGCTTCAGCAGCAGTCTTACCGATGATTTCTGCGTGCTTGGTATCGTCATCAAGGATACCGAATTCAACCAACAATGCTTCTAGCTCGTCCATTTCGATTGGTGTGGGGATTGTGAGCTTGTCGTTGTTGATGATCTTCTTAGCTAGTGCGCGGTATTCGTTACCTTGATCGCTATCAGGTGCGTACTCGTTAACAGTCATCCGGCGCAATTCTGCGTGTTGCACGATGTTGTCGCGAGGTACGAAGTGAATCATTTGGGTGTTCAAGCGTTCTGCCAGGGTTTCAATCAGTTCGATTTCCCGGTCAACTTTACGGCTGTTACAAATCAAACCACCCAAACGCACACCACCGGAGTGAGCGTACTTAAGAATACCACGAGCGATGTTGTTAGCAGCGTACATCGCCATCATTTCACCAGAGGTAACGATGTAGATTTCTTGTGCTTTACCTTCACGGATAGGCATAGCGAAACCACCGCACACAACGTCACCCAGTACGTCGTAAGATACGAAGTCTAGGTCTTGGTAAGCACCAGCTTCTTCCAAGAAGTTGATGGCGGTGATGATACCACGACCGGCGCAACCTACACCAGGTTCTGGACCACCAGACTCCACGCACTTAACACCACGGAAACCGGTGAGCATTACTTCTTCGAGTTCGAGGTCTTCTACTGCACCGCGTTCAGCAGCGAGGTGAAGCACTGTGGTTTGAGCTTTGCTGTGCAGCATCAAACGGGTGGAGTCAGCTTTGGGGTCGCAACCCACAATCATGATGCGCTGACCCATTTCTGCCATAGCTGCCAGGGTGTTTTGGGAGGTGGTAGATTTACCGATACCACCCTTACCGTAGAAAGCTATCTGTCTAATATTTTCGTCAGTCATGGTTCTTGTTTTCCTGCAATTGGTTGGTTGGTTTGGTGGGTCTGTTCGTCTCTCACGCCTGTTGAGCTACGGCAGTGAGCGCATGTAGAACGTCGCTGGTGGCGATCGCTCCACAACAAAATTGGTGAGCATTGGTGTCATCATGATTCGGAGTTAAATTTTTATTTAGCCTTTGTCATTTGTTGTTGATATGGCAAATGACAAAGGAATTACACACTTTACAAATACGCCATAATTTCGGGAAGCTGGAAACAAGAAGGCAGGAGGCAGATGGCAGATGGCAGAAGGTAAGAAAGCTTTAGATATATGCTTCACTTCTAACTGCATGGTTATTTTTGCCCTGCTCAACTAGCCATTTGTCCACAATCAATGCGTCAGTCCTATTACTTGTTCAAAATCGCGCCTTTCACATTTGAAACGCGAGCTATTGCAGCGCTGATATCATCAGCTGCAACTCCACTTGTAGCCATTGCTTCACTGAGGTGTTTGGCAACTGCATCGAAGTGTTGGGGCTGTACACTCATACCTGCGTGTGTTTTGTCCATTGGGCGACCTGCGTATTGCTTTGGCCCCTCAAGTAACTGAGATAAGAAAGCAATAAAATGACCGCGCTGCTTTGCCATATCTGTCTTAGCAAAAAACTGATTGACGCTACCGTCTGCTAAGATGCGTTTGTGCAAATCATCAACTACCTTCTCAATTGTCGGCTGTCCGCCAATTTTGTCGTACAATGTTGCGCTCATATCCTCATTCCTTTGAAGCGAGTTGGATTATGGAATTCGCAATTAGGCGTTTAATACTTGCCTATGTGCTTTGCTGTCTGTTGTTAGTAGGACTGGAGCATTGACTGGAAAACAATTGTGTCGGTCAAATCCTACTTTCTGTTTTTGGCTATTGCACATTAGGGTGTATTTGTGCTGTGCGTAAATCTTTCAGCTATGGCTCAACTGCTTCGACTATCAGGTTTTTGCTGACGCGATCCTGTAACCTGGCTTCAATGGCTATCTTCAGAGTTGCTGTACTGCTGGAGCAGGAACCGCAAGCACCTTGAAGTAAAACTTTCACACGATCGCCATCTACATCATATAGTTCTACGTCTCCCCCGTCGGCAATCAGCACGGGTCGAACTTCTTCATCAAGTACTTTTTGAATGAGGGCAATTTTTTGGACGTTGGTCAGCGGTCGTTGCTTAGAGTTAGCTATATCTGTAGCGACTTTTACGCCATAATTGTTGAGGGATGGTGCAGCGGCTTCTTGCTGTACAGATTTAATAATATCATCAATATTTGCCAGACAGGAACCGCATCCACCGCCAGCTTTCACATAGTTTGTTACCTGCTCCGCATCAGTGAGATTATTTTCTACAATCACGCGGCGAATCTTGGACTCGCTGAT
The DNA here is from genome assembly GCA_003326215.1 of Nostoc minutum NIES-26. Taxonomy (GTDB): domain Bacteria; phylum Cyanobacteriota; class Cyanobacteriia; order Cyanobacteriales; family Nostocaceae; genus Dendronalium; species Dendronalium minutum. The sequence continues at coordinate 284,892 of LXQD01000295.1, forward strand.
ACCGAAGCAACTGCAAACTAACGCACCTTCATCATCGTCATCATGGCTAGCTAGGGGAATGCCTCGATAATTATAAATAGCAGCTTCTAGTGCTTCTTGCCCCATGACTGAGCAATGCATTTTGGCTTCTGGCAAGCCGCCGAGGTAGTTGGCAATGTCCTTATTGGAGACTTTTAGGGCTTCATCTAAAGTTAAACCTTTAACCATTTCGGTTAATGCACTAGAAGAAGCGATCGCACTAGTACAGCCAAAGGTTTGAAAGCGAGCATCCAATATTTTATCGGATTCTACTTCAACTTTCAGGTGGAGTCTTAAAGCATCACCGCAAGCAATGCTACCTATTTCTCCCGTTGCAACTTTAACTCCAGGTTCGCTCGTTTCTTCAATAGCTCCCTGATTCTTAGGATCGTAAAACAGTTCTAATACTTTATCTGTGTAGTCCCACATGGCATATTTTGGATTTTAGATTTTAGATTTTGGATTGGAATTGGTGATTGGGGAGAATGAAGAAGATTACCTAGTCCCTAATCCCCAGCCACTAGTCACCAGTCCCTAGCGATGTGCCAGTGCTTGCTCTTGTTCTTGCAGCCAACCTGCATCATCATTTTTGAAGGGTGAAAGAGCGCGCAAACGTTCTACAATACCGGGCATTACTGCTATTACTTGGTCGATTTCGGCTTCTGTGGTGTAGCGACAAAGACTGAAGCGAATGGAACCGTGTAAGGTTGTGTAGGGTAAACCCATTGCCCGTAAGACATGAGAAGGTTCCAGTGAGCCAGAGGTACAAGCAGAACCAGAAGATGCACAGATGTCGTGTTTGTTTAGGGAAAGCAGAATAGCTTCACCTTCAATATATTTGAAGCCAATGTTGGTAGTGTTTGGCAATCTCTGCGTCGGATCGCCGTTAACTTCACAATGGGGAATAGTAGCGAGTAAATTTTGTTCGAGGCGATCGCGCAACTTTCTTTCTCTTTTCGTCGCCTCTTCCAAGTGTAACATTTCTAATTCCGCTGCTTTGCCCAGACCAATAATTCCTGGCACATTTTCTGTTCCGGCGCGACGACCGCGTTCTTGGTGTCCCCCAATCAATAAGGGACGGAACCTGACACCGCGTCGCACGTACAAAGCGCCAATACCTTTGGGTGCGTGGATTTTGTGACCAGACATAGTTAACATGTCTATGGTGCTGGTCTTCATATTCAAGGGGAGTTTACCCACTGCTTGCACCGCATCTACATGAAACAAAGCACCATGTTCTTTGACTCGCAACCCAATTTGTTCGATGGGGAAAATCGTGCCTGTTTCGTTGTTGGCGTACATAATCGTCACCAACGCGGTGTTTCCTGTCAGCGAGGCTTCTAGTTCATTTAAATCTAATTGCCCCTGACTGTTTACCGAAAGATAGGTAACGTTATAACCTTGGGTTTCCAGCTGTTTGCAGACATTCAACACCGCTGGATGTTCTACTTGGGTGGTGATGATGTGTCGCTTTTCTGGTTGCGCTAACAATGCGGCGCGAATGGCGGCGTTATCTCCCTCAGTTCCGCAACTAGTGAAAACAATTTCTGATTCATCAGAACCGAGTAAGGCAGCAACTCGTTCTCTGGCTGTTTTCACTCCTTTAGCGAGTTGTCCGCCAAAGGTATGCATACTAGAGGGATTGCCGTAATAATCGGTCAGGTAAGGCAGCATCGCCTCTAAAACTTCTGGGTCTACCTTAGTGGTAGCGTTATTGTCGAGATAGATGCAATTCTTTTGCATAGATTCTAATTTGAAGAATGAAGGATGAAATGTGTAGTGTGAACTGAAGTCTAAGTTTTATCTTTAAATCCTTCAGTCTTTAACCTTCTTTACGCTTCTAATACTTGCTGTTGACGCTTTTGCAACTGTTCAGAAAACTTCTGCGAATAACAGTTGAACCAACGCTCCCAGTAATCTTGTTTATTGGTTAATTTTGCTAATACATGATTATATTTAGTAAACCAGCCTTCCCAATAATCGCTAGGCTGTTTAACGCAACCATCGCAGGTGGGACAACCAGCTTTACACTGAGGTACGGTATAAACAGTTCCAATACAGTTTGTACAAAGTTCCGAGTCAATCCAGTGCTGACCGTCAACTACCTTAACTGCACCTGTGGGGCATATAGATAGACAGAGATTGCAGGAAATACACTGGCTAGTGATTTTGTAAGCCATGATTATTCTCCTTTTTCGAGATTTTGGAAGAGAAAAGTATGAAGGATGATGGATGAAGTGTGAAGTATATATTTCTATCTTCATCCTTCAGCCTTGAGCTTTTATCCTTCAGTAGTCCCTAGTTCTTTTACGTATTGCTCGTAAAACTCTAAAGCAACCTTCTCAATTACGTCGTAAGCTTCGACAGTCTCTATGCCCGCTTCATGCAATTTTTCTTTAGGACAGTTCCCAATCTTGGACACTAAAACTGCTTTGCAATCGGCGATCGCTTTTATAATATTCTCAGAAGTGGCTTCTTCACCGTATCCACCTTGACAATATTGGTCAATCTTACGATGACCGACAAAGCGAGCTTCGATCCCATCAACTTCGTAAATCTGGAATTCTTTCGCATGACCAAAGTGTTGGTTAACTAATCCACTACCTTTGGTTGCGACTGCAACTAAGACCTTAGGATTGTTTTGTGGTAGAGACGCGATTAATCGCGTCTCTACAGCTTTTTGTTTGGCTAATTTAATTTCTTCTTTGAATTTCTCAATGCCTTCGTGAACAATGGTGCGTTGTTCGAGGTTATATTCGGGAGCCATTTCTAAGAATTTATCTTTGGTAAATTCCTGGCTGCGGTCTTCTCCCAATAATCCGACGGCATCGGCTCGGCACTGGCGGCAATGACGCATCATTTTCATGTTGCCAGCGCAGTTGTCTTGGACTTCTTTGACTTCTTTGGGTGTGGGGCCGCGTTGACCGGTTAAGCCAAAGTGTGTGCCGTGTTCTGGTGCAGAAATCAGCGGCATAATGTTGTGCAGAAATGCGCCATTCTCACGAATGAATTTATTCACTTCGACCAAATGCTGGTCGTTAATTCCCGGAATCATCACGGAGTTGACTTTGCACAAGATGTCAGCTTCTTTGAGAGCTTGCAATCCTTCCATCTGCTTTTCAAGCAGAATCTTAGCTCCTTCAACACCTCTGTAACGCCGGCGCTTGTAGTGAACCCAAGAATAAATCTGTGCGCCGATTTCTGGGTCGATTGTGTTAAAGGTGACTGTAACGTGATCTATATTTAATTGTTTGATGCGATCGATGTGTTCGCTCAACATTAAACCGTTGGTTGAGAGGCAAAGCTTGATATCTGGTGCTTTGTCCGCAATCAATTCAAAGGTGCGGAATGTCTTTTCTGGGTTCGCTAAAGGATCGCCAGGCCCAGCAATTCCCACGACTGTCATTTGGGGAATCTTGCCTGCAATCACCAAAGCTTTGTGTGCAGCTTCTTCTGGTGTGAGCAATTCGCTAACTACTCCAGGACGGCTTTCGTTCGCGCAGTCATATTTCCGATTGCAATAGTTGCATTGAATGTTACAAGCTGGTGCAACTGCAACGTGCATCCTGGCGTAATGGTGATGTGCGTCTTCGCTGTAGCAGGGATGTTTAGCAATCCGTTCTTGGAGCTTTTCGTCCATTTCCACGGTGGCGCTGCTTTTGCTATCGCATCCGCAACCACCCGATTTTGCTTGGGTTACTGCTGGTTCCTGATGAGAGTTAAGGATTCCTGTAGCCGGTAGTGTCATTGAATTTCGCAAAAAAGGTCGGTGGACAGGCTGCCGCTGTGGGAGATGCCGTTGCTACTCCCTATGCCTAGGAATTGAAGTCGCTTGTTGTACCCACCCTGCCGACCCTGTAGCGGTAGTGTCAACGCCCCATGAGGGCAGCTGTTTCCAGGGTAAGGCAGGCGATAAAATCCTTGAGTTCGGCTGGTGTGTGTCAACGCTTGGTTCTTGGGTAGAATTTGTGGGTACAGCCGCGACTTCTATTCATAGAGGCATGGTGCTATCTCATCCCTCCACTCACTTTTCGTTTCTCTTTTGTGTAGAACCGTTAAGTGATTGGCGATATAAGATTTATAGCAGCTATCCCCAGGCTAGACGGCGCATCTATCTGGATAGAATTTATTGGATTTATTAAGTTTGTACTCAAATCTTAAAACCCTAATTGCTAGGGCATTATAAAGAATTAAAAATTTTTTTCGGGTAGGGGTTCTAGTATTTTCTGGTTGGGGTTCGGGTATTTAGAAAGAGGGGTTCAGGATTTCTTTGTACTCAACCATAACTCAAGACCAGCAAGGACTTTAGCCTATTTTTAACTGGTTTTAGGTTACCAAAATGTGTACTCAAACTTCTCTCAAATTTTGACAAAAGCAGCCAGTACAAGGGATTTGAGGGGAAAAACTGGAGTAGGCTACGTCGTACTACTCCAGATACGTGCGAAATTCAATTCTGTATCCAACATATCATTTTTTTTGAGATAAAAATGCAGTTTATTTTTTTTTAATTTTTGCTTTGCTAAAGATATTCAATTATGTCTCTAAGTCTTATCTAATAAGCTATAGAGGCTCCTGACAGAAGATGCTTTAATACGGTTTGATTGCAAAAAAATTAACTTTCATAAAAATTTATTTTCCCCATTTCCTACTCCCTCAGGCGATTTGACGGCAGTTGCTCCTCCCTACTTCTAACTGCCTATTTTAAGTCAATTGGTATCAGTTCTTGCTACTAATGGCAGACTTTGTGTTTGATGGAAACAACAAACTAAAATCTAACATGTTTGGACGATCGCAATGGATTATCATAATAGTTTATTACGAACTTGGGCGATCGCTACTCTGTAGGAAGTTTCGTAGAAGATAGTTTCAATCACTTGACGATAGTGGTTCAATTGGGTGCAATCCATTGTTTAAGTCTTAGATTGGTATTTCTATTTAAGGAAATCTTTCAGAACGCCTATCCTGAACTCTGTCTGCCACAAGTGTTGTAACAACTCTTACAACTACTAAATGTTATGCGATCGCTACACTGGATTCATGACTAACTATTATGCTGTGGGAGTTCTGTGAGTAAAACAGGGTAGCAGGAGGAATTATGAAAGCAGTCGTTATCCGTGGGTACGGGCCAGCTGAGGTGTTACAGTACGAAGACGTAGAGCAGCCACAAATCAAGCCTGACCAATTACTTATAAAAATCCATGCCAGTAGTGTCAATGGCATTGATTGGAAAATCCGCAAGGGAATGATGAAATTTATCACGGGTAATAAATTCCCAAAGATTCTGGGGTTTGATTTGGCGGGAGAAGTGGTAGAAGTTGGCTCTGGAGTTACCCGCTTTAAACCAGGTGATTCCGTCTATGGCAGTACTAACTTCCCCGGAGGCGCTTATGCAGAGTATGCAGCTGTTCCAGAAAACTTGGTGGCGCTCAAACCAACGAACTTAAGCTATGAAGAAGCCGCCACTGTGCCCCTAGTAGCGCTCACGGCTCTGCAAGCCCTGCGAAATCAGGGTAATATCCAATCAGGACAAGCTGTATTGATTAACGGCGCTTCAGGCGGCGTGGGCAGTTTTGCGGTACAAATCGCTAAGGCTTTAGGCGCAGAAGTCACGGGAGTTTGCAGTACAAAAAACCTAGATTTGGTAAAATCGCTGGGTGCAGACCGTGTTATTGACTATAAGCAACAAGACTTCACCCAAGATACAGCCAAGTACGATATTATCTTCGATGCAGTCGGCAAGCGATCGCTCTCTGCCACTAAAAAAGTCCTCAAACCCAAGGGAATTTATGTGACAACGCTACCCAGCCCGGAAGTTTTGGTGCAGGCTGCCTTAACAGCGCTTCTTCCTGGTCAAAAAGCTAAATTGGTGTTTGAGAAAGCCAACGCCGAAGACTTGGATTACCTGAAAAAATTAATTGAAGCTGGTAAAATCCGCACGGTAATTGACCGCACCTATCCCTTACAAGAACTAGCTGCGGCTCATGCTTATAGCGAAAGCGAACGTGCTGTCGGGAAAATTGCGATCGCGATCGCTAACTGATAGATTTTGATTCATGTTTCTAACGGGTGCGTTAGTCAAAAGTAACGCACCTTATTTACCTATCTAGCAAACTAACATCCAAATTCTTCTTTCTTTATGACTTTGCGACGGTAGTCACTTCAAGTTTGGCGACCGAACGCGTTGCCTTGTCTTTGCGCGAGACAAAATTCATCCTATGAATCAGCAACGCTCTATTTTATTTTAGGAATGACAGTTCTAATTCCACTTTTAGCACCCACAGCATCCCCTTTATAACGAGGGATGATATGAATACTGGCGTGCATAATATTTTGACCAGCTTCTCGATTGACGTTCATTCCTACATTAAAACCATCAGGTTCAAATTCGGTTTTGAGAATTTCTTGTACTTTATTCACCATAAACCAGCAAGCAGATTGCTCTTTAAATGGCAGTTCAAAATAATTGCTTGTATGACGTTTAGGAATAACTAAAACATGTCCTTTACTTATAGGATAGCCATCGAAAATAGCATATGCAGTAGCTGATTCAGTTAATAATTTTAGATTTTTATGGGGATTGCAAAATATACAATAATTAGATGAATTACGCTGGTGATTATAATGAGTATACTGATAGAGTTCACGACGGTCGTCTAAATATATTGAATGAAATGGGAGTTTCACAATACATTGATATGTGGGCTTTTTATGCACATAATGTTCTCTGAAACCTTCTTTTTTAATATCTCTTCTCACCACGTAATAAGCTTTACCCCCTGGTTTTAATAAGTGCGATACTTCCATAAGCACATTAGCTTGTTCTTCTGCAAATAAAACATTTAAAACATAAGAGCAAATTATTGTATCGAATTTATCTTGAGGATATTGAGGGAAATAATAAGGGTCATAGCCTGTAATATCACAATTTTTTTGACGCAATAATTTAACATCATTACCAAAGCCACAACCAAAATCTAGTATTTTGCCTTGAAGCAGGTTTTGATTTAATAAAAATTGTGCGGGGAATGACAGGTAAGTTCTTTGAATTGCCGTGAGATGGCTGAATTGATTTTTTTGCTGTTTCATGAAGTTTAGATATTCGTATCTTTCCTGTCTTAGCACAAGCGATCGCGGGCTACGAAACTTTTGATTATGATAATGCGGTTGACGTTATTGTTGCAGGAATAAAACTACTAGAACAGCAAGAAGAAGACATATATCAAGGATGACTGGGAGAGCTTCAGATGGAAGCACGCATTGGATTGGAAGCGTCCCAAGAGGGTAAAGTGGTTGATGGTTCAACTGCAATGGCTCAAATTCATGCCAATTTGCGATCGCACTAATGAAACTATAATTTCCCTGGAGTAATTGTAGTTTGGTTGGTAATGCTTTAGCTGATAAGTTTTAATTTTAGCTTAGGTCAGCACTCGCTACTTTAGCTGCCAAATCTTGATGGTGTTGTCACTACTACAACTGGAAGTCGCTATTTGGGCTAACCGAGATTTTTCAACCGTCTTCACTTTTTTCTAGTAACCTTTTACTAAACTTAGTATTTTGTATGGATAGGTTTTTTAGCGCTATTTTTGGCTTTATTGGTGGCTTTGCCGATGCTACTGGTGTTGATGCTTGTAGTTGAGAAGGTACTGTAACAGGTGGTGGCGGCAATGGTGGGGTAGCAATTACAGGCTGGGTTGGAAGGACTGAAGGTAGCGGAGGATTTAAATCTTGTAAAACTTCCGCCGCCGACTGATAACGCTGCTGGTGTTCTTCTTTTTATTACTCAAAAAAATCTTTTGTGACTTTTTTGTAATTCAACTTTACTCTTGATAACTTAGAGTTACTTGTCTTCAAATTTTTGATTAAATCTTATTGCTTTTACCGCGATCGCCTACTTCTAAATATCTCACATCAACGACTCAAACTACTGCTATCTCTACTTCTTTGTGAATAAAGATGTGACTAATGCATAGCAATAAATATCATGTTACTAACATCATTCCTGCCACAATATATTTCTGTGCTTGCTGTTAATTTAATCAAGTTACTAAATTCCATTTAAATGTTTTTACGTAATTTCACTGTAACTTCATCAAAACTTTATATAAAGTATTTATATTACTTAAGTAATTATTTAAACTGATTTTTGCGGATAACAAATACATAAAGAGAACTGAGTTTTTATGTCTATTTTTATAGTTTGGAAAAAGCTATCGATAGCTGCTGGCAAAGCAGCATATTTTGTAAAAGGAATAGGCTGTGTGTCAGCTACTGGCACTGTTTTAGTTGCATTCAGTACATTAACTGCTCATGCTGCTGTAATTAGTAACGGTGAGTTGAGCGTCGAGATCCGTAATGATAATGGTGCTATAAACTCTTTATTGTTTGGTAGGAGGGAATTTTATCGAAAAGGTACTTTTATTTCTGACTTTGGTTTTCAAGTTGGGAACGATACAAGCACTTTTGTACTCAACAGTGCCTTAAAAAATATAGGCCAACCAGTAACTGTCAGCAAGAAAAATAACTCTGTAGCTGTTACTGGAATATATACTCAGGGAGGATCTGCGATTGATTTCACTCGCACTTACTCTTTAGTTCCCGGTCATAATGTGTTACGAATTACAACTAATTTTATTAATAGTGGTGCAGATACCATTTTGAGCTATTTTGACACATTCGATCCCGATCAAGGTATCGCTCAAAGAAATGGCTATGGTACTTATAATGATGTGTTCTCAATTGCGACAGGCAATGGAACAGCAAAAGTAGGTCAAGCTACAGATATTAGTAAATTGTCAGTAGTTATTGGTTCCTTAGATCCTGATGTTACCGTTGCCTCTGGTTTTCCTTTTAAAATCGGTGACGGTAAGACTTTAAATAACTTCTTTAGTTCTCCTTTTGATGGAAATGGCAGTTATGTTGATAATGGAACTCATATTGGTTTGCGAAAGCTTTTGACTGCTGGTAACTCATTCAGCTTTACTTTCGATCAAGGATTTGGAACTACATCTATTAAAGCTCAACAAGAGTTTCTGGCAGTAAATGGTGGTGGTACACCTGTTGGTGGCGAAGTTGGGGGTAAACCCGTTCCCGAACCTCTAACTATTTTTGGTTCAGTTACGGCTGTGGGATTTGGGATAATGTTTCGCAAAATGCGCTCAAAGAAATTTCGCAAGAGTCTAACACAAGGCACAAACTCGTAATCAATGCGTTGCTTGGCTCGATTAATTTCTTCTCTACCACAATAGCTTTGCCAAAAAAACAGGTAGTCTAGCTTTTGCCGAAATAACTTAACACAAGAGCGTGCTTGATTTTTAGGCAAAATGTAAAATCCAGTTCAGATGGACAATTGCCAACCTCAGGCTCCGATTTCAATGATGACGATCGCCATCGACTAGGAGCGCTTGTTTCTATTTCAGATATGGTAAGCTTTTGGCGATCGCACGATCGATGCATCTCCTCCTAGCACAAGCTCCAAAGTCAAAGCTACTCAGTACTCAAGTTGTATTGGAAACTTAGAGGTCTTACACCTAGCTGTAATAGACGGTAGGCATTTTTGACCTGGTGGTGCTTCAACTGATGCAAGTCTAAATAAGTTTAATACTCAGCTTGGTTTCAACGCCAGTCAAACAATTTGGGAATTTTTTCAACGCCACAGTTTTTCTTAAGTTGAGAAATTTAGCCAGATTTCTATATATTTTGAAACGTATACATACATACAGACAGCAAACCCTAAAACAAAATTAAAAAACCTGTTATTTACTCAGCAAAATAATAAGATAGTAATCGTAACTAGAGATACAGATATTTGATTAGTTGCTCTTTTACCCTTCGGGTTCGCAGTCGCCTGCGGAGGGAGACCCTCCCGCAGCGCTGTCTCACCTCATCTTTGCGAGCAGGTGAGTACAACTTAATATATCGCAAAATATCTTGTCTAAATCGCCTGCAAACTCTTACAGGCAAAGTCATTTCTAGTGAGTACAAAAACTCTTAACCCCCCATCTCAAAAACACTAGTACCCCCATCCTGAAACACTAGCACCCCTACCCCAAGATAAATTTTAAATTTCCCTTAAATCTGGGTTTGAGGTGTGTGAGTACAACCTTAATTAATCCAATAAATCCAATCCAACTTGGATGTACTGTCCTGTTGTGAGCTACCTGCTATAAGCATAAAAATAGCACATGGCTCTTTCAACCAGACAGTAACGATGCAACAGTCATTAGACAGTATCAAGAAGATCGAGACTCCAAAAACAACCAATTCTACAAATACATCCTTGCTGAAAAATTTACTCTCTGGCGTTTTTTTTGAGCCGTTATTGAGTGATTTTCGCATCATCTTTGAACGCGATCCAGCAGCACGTAATTGGCTAGAAGTAGTGTTTTGCTACCCTGGATTGCACGCACTTTGTTTGCATCGTCTCGCCCACTGGTTGCATTGTCGAGGAATAGGTTTCATCCCTCGGCTAATTTCTCACTGGGGTCGGTTTTTGACAGGGATTGAAATTCATCCAGGCGCAGAGATTGGTAAAGGCGTATTTATCGACCACGGTATGGGCGTTGTCATTGGTGAAACTGCGATTGTGGGAGACTATACATTGATTTACCAGGGTGTCACTCTTGGCGGAACTGGAAAAGATAATGGCAAGCGCCATCCTACCTTGGGCAAAAACGTTGTAGTGGGTGCAGGTGCGAAAGTTTTGGGAAATCTGCAAATCGGCGATCGCGTCCGTATTGGCGCAGGTTCAATTGTCTTGCGCGATGTCCCTAGTGATTGCACAGTTGTAGGCGTTCCCGGTCGAATTATTTCTCGTCAAGGAAACGCAAACCTTTCTCCCCTAGACCACGGAAAACTTCCTGATATTGAAGCAAGTGTGATTCGCTCTTTACTTTTCCGCATTGAGCAACTCGAACAAAAACTCAATAATCAACAGTCATTAGTTTTAGACAAAGGACAACAGACAAATGACTAATGACATTTTAGGCGCTCAAGTTTTGCAGATTCCTATAAGCGATCGCTGGCTAATTTATCATCGTTTACAAGAGTTGATGATTTCCTGTTCCTGTCCAGCGGATGGTTCCTTACGGGTACAAGTAGATAATTTACTAGAAGCAGTTCTCATCCGCAGTACCGTTATGCAATTTCTCGCTTCTCGCCACGAATTAATCGAGTGGCTGGAGCGTTGCTGGGATTACAGTGCTGAGTAAAAGACAAAAAAAACAAAACAGGCTGTAGCAAGCTGTTTAAAGTGTGTCTTAATTACGAATTACGCATTACGAATTAGTATGACGACCCGTAAAAGCGAGAAAAAATTTATTAATTTTTTACATAATGAACTCGCACTTTCTAATGCAGATATTGCTGTAGCGCTACGACACCGTGAGTTTGATAATGGGCCGTTACCAATGCTTCTCTGGCAGTATGGACTGGTTAACTTAGAACAGCTAGAGCGGATTTTAGATTGGTTAGATGAAGAATATTCATAGATTCGCCAGACTACTTTGCAGTACACATGCTTGTATTCCAACAGACAAACGAACTTTCAATTATATGAGGTTGCCACCATGATTTCTACTTTAATTGCTGGATTTGGTATCTTACTTTCTCTAGGTATTGCTAACAGCTACTTTAGCTATCTACTACTCGAAAAAACTTTACATAGCAATAGTAAAAATGATTCTTAAATTATACCTGTTTTTGGTTTTCTGTCATACAGATGCGAGGTTGGTAGTCGGCTAATATTAAAGAATCATGAAGATGAATTATTAGTTGTAATATTTTATAGCATTTACCATTCATCCTTCAGCATTTGTATTAGGTATTCACCACTACCAGGAATTGCAGAAAAATAGGTTCACAATCCAGAAAGGATATTAAGAGAAATTCCTAAGAGGGATGTTTGAGATGAATGAAATCCTAATTAACGACACTACATTACGTGATGGCGAACAAGCGGCAGGTGTTGCTTTTACTTTAGAAGAAAAAGTAGCGATCGCCAAATTTCTGGATGCCATTGGTGTTCCGGAATTAGAAGTCGGAATACCAGCAATGGGTGAGGAAGAAACTCGCGCCATCTCAGCAATTGCTGACTTGGGTTTGCAAGCAAAACTCTTGGGGTGGAACCGTGCTGTCATATCGGATATCAAAGCTTCCATCGCCTGTGGCATGAAGCGAGTGCATATTGCCATTCCCGTTTCTGGAATCCAAATAGCTGCTAAATTTCATGGTCAGTGGCGAGTCAGCTTGCAAAGACTCAAAGATTGTATCAGCTTCGCCAGCGATCGCGGTCTTTGGGTGGCAGTTGGCGGAGAAGATTCCTCTAGAGCAGATGATAACTTTCTTTTAGATGTAGCACTTTATGCTCAAGAATGGGGTGCATCAAGATTTCGCTTTTGTGACACTGTAGGAGTTCTCGACCCCTTCAGCACATTTGCAAAAGTCAAACGGCTGGTTTCAGCTTTGTCAATTCCTGTAGAAATCCACACTCACAATGATTTCGGTTTAGCAACTGCCAACGCTCTTGCTGGTATTAAAGCTGGAGCCTCATCCGTGAATACCACAGTCAACGGCTTAGGTGAAAGGGCTGGAAATGCCGCTTTAGAAGAAGTTGTCATGTCAATCAAACGCATCTATGGCATTGATTTGGGTATTGACACTCCCCGTTTATTGGAACTGTCACAACTTGTAGCTTCGGCATCAAATTCCAACGTACCGCCTTGGAAAGCAATTGTTGGTGAAAATACCTTTGCTCACGAATCTGGAATTCACGCTCATGGTGTACTGCAAAACCCCATCACCTACGAACCATTTGCTCCCGAAGAAGTAGGTTGGGAACGACGTTTAGTAATAGGTAAACATTCTGGTCGGCATTTAGTTTCAAACTTGCTACAGCAGTATGGTATCTTTCTCAACCCAGAAGAAACTCAGTCTGTTTTAGATGCAGTTCGCCAACAGTCGGTACAGAAAAAACGCAGTCTTACAACCGAAGAACTTTTGAATTTGGTCAGAGAACAGAGGTATTCTCATGCAACGCGATGAATTAGAGCTAGACTTGCCACCCGTTTTTGAAATTGGTGAAAAAGTCAGAGTTCGCAAACTCCTCAAAAACGATGGTACATTTCCCGGTCAAGAAATCGGGGCAGTTTTAGCGAAAAAGGGAGATATTGGCTACGTAGCGAGTATAGGCACTTATTTGCAGAGTTCTTATATTTATGCCGTGCATTTTTTGAATACAGGGTTCGTCGTCGGTTGTAAGAAAAAAGAACTAGAATCTGTTGAGGAAACTAATGAAAGTAATGCTCCGCGTAAATGATGCCGGCAATTTGGTTGTCTACGTTGCTAAAAAAGACTTAGAAGAAGAAGTAGTTAAACAAACAGAAGGCAATGATGGCAAGATTCTCACTCTAGCAAATGGCTGGGAATTGGAATTTCGGGATTTACCCGCTCCAGAAAATTTACCCCAAACTGTAGAAGCTAAACGCCTTGCCTAAAAATAGTGCTGAGTTTGGAGTAAGGAGTGATGAATTAGCAAAAGTTGTTTATTCAAAACTCCTGCCTCCTGCCTTCGGGTTCGCCAGTTGCCCCTCTCGGCAGAAGCCAAGATGGGGACTGGACTCACCTCCTGCCTTCTGCCTCCTAACTCCTAACTCCTAACTTTTAATCGAACATGGGTGACAAATTTTTGCAGTTATCAGAAGTAAACCTTGAGGGACAATTCCTGGGTTTTGTTGGTGATGTACCACGTAAATCTAAATACTTGCGATTAGCAATTCCTTCTGGGGATGTGCTAGTCAAAATTCCTAAAGAGTTACGTAATCCCCTAAGTTTATCTTTAGAGCCTGGCGAACAAATTCATGTTTATGGATTTAGTAAGTTAGACAAACACACAGGCAAGATTAAACTTAAAGCTTATCAAGTATCACCAGTTGATGTTTGCCCAAACCACAATATGCCACCTCAAAATCAAGCGAGGATTATGGTATGTCAAAAGTCCGGTTGCCTGAAGCGGGGTGGTAAAGGCTTATTATCAGAGTTAGAAAAGACTTTGTGCGATCGCGGTCTATTAGATAAAGTTCAAATTGAGCATACTGGCTGCCAAAAACGTTGCAGCAGCGCACCCAACTGTGTATTACAGCTTGGTAAAAAGAAATACAAGAAAGTTCATCCAGAAGCGATCGCATCGCTGTTAGAAAGTCACTTAAATAATTTGGGTCTTGGCTAATAAGGCACAAAGTTCATAACAGCCTTCTTTCTCATCCAAAGTTGCGTTCCGAGTATCGTAGGCCAGGTTTTTGCCTGGCCTACTTTTCATGTTTAAATGTAGCTTTCAAAAACCATTAGCCGTCTGGCTCAAATTTTGACTAATTAATAGAACTAATGTACTATTCACGGTAAGACTCCATAATAGGGAGCGATCGCCACTGAGGTTGGCAAAAATTCGCATATTCACATAAATTTATTGTGAATCCCATTACCAATCTAGAGGTAAGGTGTCATGGCAATTAATCACAATCAAACTTGGAATCTCCAAGAGCGTTTGCAGAAGTATCCAGGCTATAGAGCTGAACACACGACTTTATTTGCGAATCGGCAAGTAATAGACTATAACCTAGAAACTGGCATCAGCAATCCTGTAGGTACTGCCTACGCCTTGAGATGTGATTATGATGAGGACGAAAAAGCTACAGACAAACTGATGCAGCTGCAACAAGATCCCCAAGTTGACAAGTTAGAAGCTTTAGTTATTGGAACATGGGAGGGAGAGATGGCTGGTGGTAGTTCCAGTTTTCTCATTGAGGCGCTGGTTGGTGCAAAAGATTGGTTTCCCAGTCTGAAAGCGCTATTTATTGGAGATATTCACTACAGTGAATGTGAAATTTCTTGGATTGTGCAGAGTGATATCAGCCCGATTCTAGAAGCTTATCCCAACTTAGAGATATTGCAAATTCGGGGTGGTGACGGTTTAGCATTCACTCCCTTTGTGGGACACAAGAATTTAAAAGCACTGATTGTCGAGACTGGAGGCTTGAGTAGTGCAACTATTGCTCAAATTTGCGCTCTCGACTTGCCAACATTACAGCATTTAGAATTGTGGCTGGGTTCAGATAATTACGGCGGAAATTCCTCAATTGCAGACTTGAACCCGATTTTAGTTGAGCGGAAGTTCCCGAATTTAATTTACTTGGGACTACGAAATAGCGAATATTCTGACGATATCGCAGAAGCTGTAGTGCGCTCGCCTCTCCTCAACACTATCAGAATACTCGACTTATCAATGGGAACGCTGAGCGATGCAGGCGCTGAACTTTTGCTCAAAAATCCTGTTGTGCAGCAATTGGATACTTTCAATATTGCCGAAAATTACCTATCTGATGAAATACTTGCATTTGTAGAAGAACAACAGGCTAATTTCCCAGTTCAAATCATCATAGATGGGCAGAAAAAAGATGAGTATGAGGATGAAGAATATCGTTACTGCTCTGTTGCTGAGTAGATAATGATGCTCAACTTTGTCGTCATTGCCAACCCCGAAAATCGCCGGGTTGGTTTGTTGCAACAGGCGCTCTTCAATTTTGATTTAGCACCTGCAACAGTAGTAGCTTACGCAGACTTAATTGTAGGTAAAGAAAGACTGGAAAAATTCAACGCACCGAATACTATTATCCGGTTTGAGTCTCCTGAAAAGAACTTTCAGGTGGAGAAAGCCATTATTGCTGCGGGTGCTGAAGTACCAGATGCAGGTAATCAGCAGCGTAGTAGTGCTAGCGCTACTGCTGAATTAACCTTCGATAAAGGGCGGATTCTTTACCCCCGACAATGGTATTTAGGTTGGCGATATTTACTGCACAGATGGGAAAAGCAACTTCAATGCTCAACCATGAATCATCCGCATGATATCACCGTGATGTTTGATAAGCCATTGTGTTGCGATCGCTTCCTGCGTCACAACATTACAGTCCCGCGTTCTCTCGGTGTGATTTACAACTACGACCATTTAAGAGAACAGATGGAATTGCAGAAGTGCGATCGCGTCTTTATCAAACTCGCCCACAGTTCTGCTGCCTCTGGAATCGTTGCCTACCGTACCAATTCCCACAGAGAATCTGCCATCACCACCGTCGAACGAGTCCGACAAAATGGGCAAACTCTACTTTACAACTCCCGTAAAATTCGTCACTATACTCAACGCGAAGAAATTGCCGATATTATTAACCTCTTGACTGCTGAAGGCGTTCAAATAGAAGAATGGCTTCCCAAAGCCCAAATGCAAGGCTGTCAATTTGATGTGCGTGTAGTCGTCATCAATGGTGAGGCACAGCACATCGTTGTCAGATTAGGAAAAAGTCCTATGACCAATTTACACCTAGGCAACGAGCGAGGAGATACAGAAGAATTCCTAGCAAAAGTTGGATACGAAAACTGGGAAGTAATGAAACAAACCTGCCAAGCCGCAGCAGCCTTATTTCCCAATAGTTTATACTGCGGCATCGATTTACTAATTCTTCCCAATTTTCGCAATCACGTCATCTTGGAAATTAATGCCTTTGGTGATTTATTACCAGGGATTACTTGGAATGGTATAGATACGTATACAAGTGAAGTGCGGGCAGTGCTGGAGAAAGGTAAGAGGGACAAGGTAGACAAGGTAGACAAGGGAAGGGGGACAAGGGGAATTGATTTATTCACCGATGATCCATTGATTTGGATTATTAATCATGTTGACTAAACCTTTAAGAACTTGATTGTAAGTTTTGTATAGTTCTCTACCTTGTTCTATATTTATATAAGAGCATTTAACGGCAAACTTAATCCATACTTGAGTTTCAGCGGCTTCTGCTTCACAATCGCTGAGTTTTGCAATGAAGGCAGCTTTGTATCTACGTTTTCTCCAAGCTTCCGCTAAGTTAGCGCATACAGAACGCGATGAACGACGAAGTTGGTCGGTCAACGAGTATTTTTCTTCTACAGGAAACTTTTGAGAAAGTTCAAATATTTTCATTGCTGTATTAAAAGCTAACTGAAACACTACTAAATCTTCATGACTCTTAAATGACTCTTTCTTCACAAATCACAAGCCTCTATCTCTTCTCTCTATCTTTCCCCCTTGTCTACCTTGTCTACCTTGTCCCCCTTGTCCCCCTTGTCCCCCTTGTCCCCCTTGTCCCCCTTGTCCCCCTTGTCCCCCTTGTCCCCTTGTCCTCCCTGCCGCTATGCTTGACATGAATCAAATCGTCGGTAAATCCGACATACTCTTCATTACTCTAGATACTTTGCGCTATGACGTAGCCAGAGACTTGCTCGCACAAGGACGCACCCCTAACTTAGCAGCAGTTCTACCAGAAGGCGGCTGGGAAGAACGCCATTCTCCAGGAAACTTCACTTACGCTGCTCATCATGCCTTTTTTGCAGGCTTTCTGCCTACACCTGTTACACCAGGAATACACCCGCGATTATTTGCTTTAGGGTTTGAGGGCAGTACCACCACTACCAAGTATACTTGTGTGTTGAAGGGTTCCAATATTATCCGTGGATTCGCTGCCAAAGGTTACTATACAGTTTGTATTGGTGGTGTCGGCTTTTTTAACAAACGCAACCCTTTAGGCAACGTTTTTCCCTCTCTATTTGCTGAAAGTCATTGGAGTCCAGAGTTAGGTGTGACCAACCCTAACTCTACAGAAAATCAAGTAGCATTAGCCCAAAAAATTCTCACGCAAACCCCCAAGAATCAACGTCTATTCTTATTCATTAATATTTCAGCTTTGCATCAACCCAATTACTTTTATCTCTCTGATGCTAAAACTGACACCTTGGCATCTCACACAGCAGCTTTGGAGTATGTTGACAAGCAGTTAGCCAAACTCTGGGATGCCTTCCGACAACGCGCTTCAACCTTTTGTATCCTCTGCTCAGACCACGGAACAACCTACGGCGAAGATGGTTATACAGGGCATCGTCTCAGTCATCCTTTAGTCTGGACTGTTCCCTACGCCGAGTTTATTTTGAAGAGTGAGAATTAAGTAAGTCGGTGAAAATAAACCTAGCTATGTAACAGAATGTAAAATCGATATAACCCTTGCGATTGCTTCATTCCACTTCGTTCCATTCGCAATGACATAGCGTGAATTATTTCAGCCGTTCTACTTAGAGAAATTTATCATACTACTCAATTGATCCTAGAACTTCGCTTGGCACGTTTTTGCTGATACATCAACTCATCTGTCTGCAATACCAGTTTTTCCAATGAAACATCTTTATTTATAAGGCATTGTTGAAATCCAACACTCATTGATAGATGATAACTTCTACCTCGATTCTGATTAAAGGAATTAACGTTCGCTTGCAGGCGATCGCTAATTGCATTCGTACGATCTGAACATTCAGGAATGAATACGACAAACTCATCACCTCCCCATCGGGCAACGATGTCAGAATCTCGACAGGTTTGTCTTAGTAGCTCTGCTGTATCAGAAATTACACGATCTCCAACTTCATGTCCAAATGTATCATTGATTTGTTTCAATCCATCTACATCTACAAATAAGAGGCAACAAGACGTTTGTCGCCGATGGGTAAGCTTTAATTGCTGCTCTGCAAGTAGAAAAAAGCCTCGTCGATTGTACAGTCCAGTTAATTCATCCGTTAGAGATAAGCGCCTGACTTCTGCCTCAACTTTTTGACGCTCCTCCATTTCTTTTTCTAGTGCAGAGGTTCGCTCGCGGACTCTTTGTTCTAATTCACTATAAATCTGCACATTTTCTATCGCGACAGCCGTTGTGTCCGCCAATGCCTGTAACAGCTTTACTTCTTCTACGGTTGGCTGATATAACGTTGCCCAATATGTTCCAATTGCACCGATGGGGTTACACATTCGGATTGGCACCATTGCCAAGCTTTTAACAAAAGTCGGTTGGTAAGCTGCAAATGGAATCCGTTCATCTCTATAAATATCGCTAATTACAACAGGCTGACAGTTTTGCATTGTATATCCACTAATGCAAATGCTCATTGGGAAACGTTGCCCTTTCCATAAGGGAGCGATCGCATCTTCATCTGCGTAATAACATTGATCTCCATCTCGTAGCACAAAACTAGCTCCATCTGCCCCAGTCAACTTACGCGCAGACTTTCGCACAATCGCCATGATTTGCTCTAGCGTTCGTGCTAGTGACAATGCTTGAACAACCTCTATTAAATGCTCTATCGCCTGAACATAAGGTATTTCAGCTTTGACATCATTAGAATCAGAAATGATGCCAGGTGAAGCAGAGCTTTGAAAATTCATGCGCTGACACCGAGAAAAAAGGATAAAAAATTGTTTAAGGCAGTGATCGGGATCACAATATACTCATTCTAAAAAACTTCCTATTTTTTTGTATTAGAGATACTACGGATTTCTTGAATGATGTGTCTAAAGAAAGATTGCAAAGCTATATTGATATGTTAATCGGATAGTCAGCTTGCCCAAAATTAATCAGTAGTACGCTACAACGAGGAGGCAGTATGTTAGGTAACTTTGCAACGCGTTGCGGCGTTGTTACGGTTAGTTTTCCATAACTTTGTGTAATTCCCAGATTAATTTTTAACAAAAATATTTGACATTCTATGATTACAACTAAACTCCAAAATCTCAAATCTTTACTTCAACGATCGCCATACCAAGCTTACGTCTACTCATATCCTCATAAGACAGCATATCGTCCCTTAAATCCAACTGTGTCTCTCGCAGATTTGTGGTCACAGCAAGATAGAAAAGCACTCTTTCTCTATATCCATATTCCATTTTGTGAAATGCGTTGTGGATTTTGTAACTTGTTTACCACCGTCACTCACAATGAGGACTTTGTTAGTCAATATGTCCGCACCGTTCAGCGACAAGCACGACGGGTAAAAGCAGCATTGGGAGAAGCGTCTTTTGCAAGATTTGCTCTTGGTGGCGGTACACCAACTCAGTTACCTATCCACCAATTGGAAACAATTCTGAATGTGGCTGAAAAGACTATGGGCGCTAGCTTGCAGGATATTCCTGTTTCTGTAGAAATGTCACCAGAGACAGCAGAAAAAGATAAATTAAAGCTATTGCGCGATCGCGGCGTTGACCGTGCTAGTATTGGCATTCAAAGCTTCATTGAATCGGAAGTACTAGCCACGCAACGCCGCCAAACTACCGCACAAGTAGAAGCTGCACTCACCCGAATGCGAGAAGCTGGCTTTCCCACGATTAATATTGACTTAATTTATGGGCTACCCGGACAGACTGTAAGTAGCTGGTTGCAATCGATACGTGCTGCCCTCAACTTTCAGCCAGAAGAAATTTACCTATATCCGTTGTATGTACGACCGCTTACAGGTTTGGGACGTACTGACAAAGAATGGGATGATATTCGTTTAGCATGTTACCGCGAAGGGCGATCGCTCCTGTTATCTTCTGGGTATACTCAAGTTTCCATGCGGATGTTCCGACAGGAAAGACAGGAAGGACAAAGAGGACAAGGAAGAATTGCTACCTTGTCTCCTCCTCCCGTCTACTGCTGTCAGGCAGATGGCATGGTTGGTCTAGGCTGTGGCGCACGTTCCTACACAGACACTTTGCACTACTCGAATGAATATGCTGTGGGTTCTCAGGAAATTCGCGATATTCTGCAAGCTTATATCCAGACACCCAATGAAGCTTTCGACTACGCTAGCTATGGTTTTCAACTGGATGACGAAGAACGCCGTCGTCGCTACATTTTACTATCTCTTCTCCCTGATGAAGGATTGAATTATGTTATTTATCGGCATCGGTTTGGGACAGATGTAATGGTAGATTTTCCGGAACTCACTGAATTACTATCCCTGAATCTGGCGACGCAAAATGAACAAATTTTATGTTTAACTGATGCAGGTATTGAGCGTTCTGACACAATTGGTGCTTGGTTATTTTCTGATAGGGTGCGGCAACTAAGCCAGACTTATGAGTTGAAATAAGTTTTAGCTACTGAGAAAGAACAAACTAGATTTTTCGCTTTTATTAAAACTCAAAACACTCCATGCACCTCACTATCCTCTATCGCGGGCCAATTATTAGTTGCAACTATGGCTGTGAATACTGTCCCTTTGCCAAACGACAGCAGTCAGCAGCAGAATTAGCAGTTGATAGACAAGCACTAGAACAGTTTGTTAATTGGGTTGCCCAACATTCACAGCACCAATTCTCAATCTTATTTACCCCTTGGGGGGAAGCACTTATCCATAACTGGTATCAACAGGCGCTAGTGCAATTAACCCAAATTCCTCACGTTCATAAAGCGGCAATTCAAACCAATCTTTCTTGTCAACTAGATTGGGTAGAAGAATGCAACAAAGACCGATTAGCCTTGTGGGCAACCTTTCATCCGGAATGGGTATCGCGCGATCGCTTCCTCTCTAAATGCCTCGAATTAGATCGGCGGGGTGTCCGCTTTAGTGCGGGAGTTGTCGGCTTTCCTAAATACAAAGACGAGATTACTAACCTCCGTCGGGAGTTACCAAATCATGTCTATCTTTGGATTAATGCTGTGAAAAAAGAACTTCCAAACTTATCAACTCAAGACCGAAATTTCTTTGAATCTATCGACCCATTATATGAATTGAATACCCAGCATTATCCTAGCTTTGGTCGTGCTTGCCGTGCTGGGGAATCAGTGATTTCTGTTGATGGTGACGGTAAAATGCGACGTTGCCATTTTATCAAAGAACCGATTGGGAATATTTACGAGCGTGACTGGGAAACTGCTTTGTGCGATCGCCTCTGCACTAACCAAACCTGTCACTGTCATATCGGTTACGTTCACCTCGATTACTTAGAATTAGACAAAGTGTTCGGGTCTGGAATTTTAGAACGCATTCCTAATAATTGGGCATTGCAAAGATTAAGATAAAAAATAAACCTACATACCCTTATTTTTCATGAGCTTCACTACTGCTAAACGCTTCACCATAGCTGAATATCATCGTCTGGCAGAACTCGGCTTTTTTAGGGAAGATGACCGAGTTGAACTAATCAAAGGAGAAATTTACCAGATGGCAGCCAAAGGTACACCGCACTCGGTTTGTAACACTCGCTTGTATCGGGAGTTATTTAAGCTTATTGCGGAACAGGCGACTCTTAGAGGACAAGAACCGATTATTCTTTCGGAGAACAGCGAACCAGAACCCGATCTAGTCGTTGCACAAAATCGTCCTGATGACTACCTGGCAGTTCATCCTAGTCCAATCGATGTATTGTTAGCAATTGAGATTGCTGATTCCTCTTTGAAATATGACCAAGAGGTAAAATTACTTATTTATGCAGAAGCGGGTATTACTGATTATTGGATATTTAATTTAATAGATAATTATTTGGAGTGCTACAGTGAGCCTTATCAAGATTTGCAAGGTAAATTTGGTTATCGCCACAAGTTGATTTTTCTGCCTCATGAATCTGTTAATTTACCATTCTTCCCTGATTTAGTTCTGGATTTATCTAAGGTGTTTCCAGGGTAATACATCATGTATGATGAATGAAGATGCGATCGCTTAATTTTACATAGCATAACCTTAGACTATATAGCATTTATATAGTCGGTATTGTCCTTGATTTTGAAGACCTATTCAGTACACCACTTCTGTAGTTAATCAACTCGATGGCATAGTGACGCACAATTCTCAAGATTATACAAATGTCACTTTGAGAATTTTCACACCCACAGGTTGATTCAATAACTTGGAATATTACCCTGATAATCAAATCAAACTTTCCATCGCCTGCTGTAAATCATTCGTCAAATCAGCAACAGCTTGCCTTGCTCCTAAGCGACTCTCTTTATAAGCTGGGTAATGCTCCGATACTGATATCGGTTCACCAATGGTAATTTTTACTTGTTGCTTACCCAATTGCGGACGACGAAAAGATTTTTCGCCTCTAATCTTAGCGATCATCTGCCATAAAATTAAAGTTGTTTCAGCAAACCTTTCTACTGTCGGTTTTTCGCGGATATAGTTACCAGAAACTGCCACAAAACTTTCTACTAACCGCATGTGCCACATCCGAGCATTCGCCTCTTCAGCAACGCGATCGCCTAAAGCTTTTTCGACAGCAGATAATCCTTTCACTTCCTTATATTCTTCTCTAAAGATATAGTTCCAACCTGCTTGTTCTACCCGCCGACAGCGGTCATTCAGTTGTCCTTTTGGCTGCAAGTCAAAATATTGCTCTGATATTTGTAGTGCTGCATTCAATAAAGCTAGTAAACGCACTGCTAGCGCTTCATTTCTATCTTTAATTTCCTCAGATATCTTTTGGGCATCTGGCAGCTTTTGATGATAAAACCGCGTGTAAAATTGTTCCATCAGGGACAATAAATGTTCTGCCAAAGTCAATAAGCGTGGATAAAGCAACTCCATCGAGGCCACATTAGCTTTTCCTCCTGGATTCACAGGTAAACCACTAGCCGCTTCCAATTCACTTAAAAGTTGAGCGATCGCACCCCAAGGAGCGGCAACATAACTATATTTAATCCCAACTGGTACAATTAGAACCTCCTCGGAGCGTCCTGCCTTGTGCAAATCTTCAGCACACCAAAAGCCTAATTGGGCAATACCTGGTTCTAGTGGGCTGATAATCTCAGATAAACCATTAGTAGCTCCTTCTGGCGCAGCAGCCATTGGGAATTGCCCATTGGCAAATAACTCACGCGCCGAACGCAACCCCGTCCAGTCAGCCTTACCTCGCTGAATGGGAGTCCCACCCAAACGAGAAGCAATCCAGCCGACGTAGGAACCTGCCCATAGAGGAATGCCGCGATCGTAGATAAAATGAGCATGAATTGGAGGTTGTAGTGCTTTGCCCTGCTCTCGTGCTACCCTTGGCACGAGTTGAGAAAACAAATAGGTCAAACAAAATGGATCGTCTGTTTTGGGATGGCGAAATGCCAGTAAAAAGCGAATCTTGCCCTCTTGAAATTGGCGATACAGATCCACCAAAACCTCTACATTGTCTGCTTCAATTTGGGTAATAGCTGTTTGCCAATTAATCCAACTTGGTAGCAACAGATGAACGGCTTGTAGCAACAAGGGATTGAACTTTGGGGATATAAATTCTAAGGGTGGTTGCGCTTGATAAATTACATTTGACAAGGTAGTTGTCTCCTTAAAGGGTGAAGTAGGGGAGCAAGAGAGCAGGGGGAGAAGGGGAGCAGAGGGGAGAATAATTCTTAACTCATAACTCTTGTACAGACGCGATTAATCGCGTCTCTACTCCTAACTCCTGACCACTGACAAAAGAAATAACACTTTATACTTCATAGTTCATACTTCATCCTTGATACTTCATACTTTATTAGTGATTCTGGAAAGGGAACTAAACGATGCGACTGTCACAAATGTTATTCGTTACACTCCGGGACGATCCAGCTGATGCTGAGATTCCTAGCCATAAATTATTACTCCGTGCAGGTTATATTCGTCGCATCGGTAGCGGTATTTATGCATATCTCCCGTTGATGTGGCGGGTATTGCAAAAAGTTTCCCAAATTGTCCGCCAAGAGATGAATGCTACAGGCGCACAAGAATGTCTTCTCCCGCAATTACAACCAGCCGATTTATGGAAGGAATCAGGACGCTGGGACACCTACACCAAAGCTGAGGGAATTATGTTTTCCCTAATTGACCGCCGCGAGCAACAATTGGGATTAGGCCCAACTCATGAGGAAGTCATAACAGCGATCGCTCGTGATATGATTCGCTCCTACCGTCAGTTACCGCTACATCTCTACCAACTGCAAACCAAATTCCGAGATGAAATTCGTCCCCGCTTTGGTTTGATGCGCGGACGGGAATTTATTATGAAGGACGGCTACTCCTTTCATGTTGATGAAGCCAGCCTCAAAGAAACTTACCAAGATATGTACCAAGCCTATAGCAATATGCTGCGGCGTTCTGGTTTAGCTTTTCGGGCAGTAGAGGCTGATTCTGGGGCAATTGGTGGTTCTGGTTCTACAGAATTTATGGTGTTAGCGGAAGCTGGTGAGGACGAGGTTCTGTTCACCGAGGATGGCAAATATGCTGCCAACGTCGAAAAAGCTGTTTCTTTACCAGCTGATGCTGAACCCTCACGGTTTACAACCTATGAGAAACGCGATACACCTGGAACAGAGACGATTGACAAGCTCTGTCAATTCCTCAAGTGTTCTCCCACTCAATTGGTGAAAAACGTCCTTTACCAAACAGTTTATGACAATGGGATAACAGTGTTGGTTCTGGTGAGCATTCGCGGCGATCAAGAAGTGAACGAGGTCAAGTTGCAGAATGAATTGACTAAACTAGCTTCTAATTACGGTGCTAAAACTATTATTGCTTTGGATGTTCCGAATGTAGAAACGCAGCAAACATGGGCGGCTAAATCTCTACCTTTAGGATACATTGCTCCTGATATTGCTGATGAGTACATTACTGCCAATAAACAAATTCATCCCAAGTTTGTACGGTTGGCAGATAAAACAGCTGTTGAGTTAAAAAACTTTGTTACAGGTGCAAATGAGACTGGCTATCACGTAGTTGGTGCTAATTGGAGCGCACAATTTCAACTATCAGAAAATGTCGTGGATGTGCGGAAAGCGAGAAGCGGCGATCGCGCCCTTCATAACCCAGAACAAACTTTACAAAGTGCTAGAGGAATTGAAGTCGGTCATATCTTCCAATTGGGTACTAAATATTCCCTAAGCATGGGAGCAAGTTATACAAATGAACAGGGTGAAGAAAAGCCACTATTCATGGGTTGCTATGGGGTAGGCGTATCACGATTGGCGCAATCAGCGGTAGAGCAATCTTACGACAAAGACGGGATTATTTGGCCGGTAGCGATCGCACCTTATCACGCAATTGTGACAATACCTAACATTAATGATGCTCAACAAGTTGAGATTGCCGAAAAACTTTACACTGAACTCAATCAAGCCGGAATTGAAACTTTACTAGATGACCGCGATGAACGGGCTGGAGTAAAATTCAAAGACGCTGATTTAATTGGCATCCCTTACAGAATTGTCACCGGACGGGCGATCGCTAATGGTAAAGTCGAAGTTGTAGAAAGAGCAACGCGTAAATCTCAAGAAATTGTCATTGATGAGGTTAAATCTACACTCAAACAATCGATTGCAGCAGCAATAGAGGTTAAAAATTAAACGCCAAAACCGCTAATTATTACGCAGAAAAAACTTAACAGTTGTTAAACTTATATGGGTTCGCAGAGAAGCAAATACTTTGCGAATCCATAGCATTTCCGAACAGCATAAGCGGCGCAAGAGACTTTTCTGTGCATTTGTAATTGTTAACAATCTCAAGAAAAGATTGAGATTTACAGATTTACATAATTTGGCAGGTGACGGATTACAAGCGTAAATTCTAGAATTGGAGATGAAGTGCCTAGAATAAGCAACTCCACTATTTGGATATATAGCAATCCTAAATGATTTGTAAATATTCTGTTTTGTCAGTCGATCGTTAACCGTCAGCAATCAACAGCCTCCACAAATTTCTCACAACTCACATGGAATTGCTATATAAAGCCTTTAGGTTTTTGGAAACTCTCCACTTGTAAGCATCGTCCTTAACCAGGCTGCTCTGCCACAAAGATCGTCTCAGCCCTTATTCAGGAAGGTTCTAAATATGACAGACCAACAAGGATCTAAACGTATTTCTTCAGGTGTGATTGCAGCCGTCTCAGCAGCGGTTGTCGCAGTAAGTGGTGGTGTAGCTTGGCTGACTTGGACTAACAATCCTCCCACACAGTCCACACCGCCGAATACCTCTCAAGGAATCACCAAGTCACAAGGCCCAGTAACTGCACAGCCAGGTAATGAGCAAACCGCTAATATTTATTGGCTCAGACCAAAAGAAAAAACTGTTGATTTGGTTCCCCAACCAGTTCAAATAGCTGCCACACAACCTAACCAAGTTTTAGAAAAAGCTTTTCAAACTTTGTTAGAAGGCCCATCAGAAGGAACAGATTCTACCACCATTCCCAAAGGAACTAAATTGTTGGGACTGAAAGTAGAAAATGATGAGGTTCATGTTAATTTATCTGAGGATTTTACCAAGGGTGGTGGTAGTACTTCAATGGTCGGTCGCGTGGGACAAGTTATTTACACTGCTACAACTTTAAATCCCAATGCCAAGGTGTACATTGACGTGAACGGCAAACAATTAGATGTTTTAGGTGGCGAAGGCGTGGAATTGCAACAGCCACTAACTCGTGAAAGCTTTAAACAAAACTATCCACTTTAGTCAAAAGGAGACAGTGCCGTGGTGTTAGCGAAGCGGTAGCGAGTCTTCTCCCAAGGGGAGCCACTGCGGTCTTGGGGTTTCCCCAAGTGGAGCAAGTGGCGTGAGACGCTACGCGAACGAGCGTCAAGAGTTCCCCGACTTGAGGAGCTACTGCGTTGCGGTGAGCAGTCCGTTGGGCAGCTAGCCTGCTCCTAGCAAAAACGCTACGCGTAGCTTGCTTCCCCACAAGGGTACGGCAACGCCAAAGGCAAACGCCGACTTGTAGACGCGCTCTGCGCGGCTCCCCCAAGTGTCGGAACTGCCGATCTTCGCAGCCAAGCGCGAGTCTTCTCTCAAGGGGAGTCACTGCGGTCTTGGGGTTTCCCTAAGTGGAGCAAGTGGCATGAGACGCTACCCGATAGCGCAGCGTTAGCGAGGCTTCGAGCGTCATCCGAAGGGGAGTTACCCTGTTGAAGCAAGTAGCGTGCAACTGTCGTTCAAAAGTCAACAGTCAATAGTCAAGAATTTCACTTTAGAGTGTGGACTAATGACCCTTGACTCAGAGTTTGGTATTCAACACACGAAAGCTACGGGCTTGCTGTTCTAACCTTGTGGCGAGGCGATCGCAAACCCGATTGCACAATTCAAAAATCATTTGATCCTCCACCCTGTAGTAAGCGCAAGTTCCTTCACTGCGGCGGCTAAGGATTCCTGCTTGCCACATAACCTTCAGGTGTTTGGACACATTTGCCTGTGAAGTCTGTGTTGCCTCTACCAATTCTTGCACGCATTTTTCTTCATCCCGTAGTAAATGCAACAGCCGTAGGCGCATCGGCTCACTTAATAGGCTAAAGTATTCGGCTACTTGTTGCACCACTTCCGGCGGTACAGGCAACGCTTGTTTCATCAGGATTGACCCGCAGAACTGACTGTTTTACCAATGACTCATTTGCTATCAATGATTCACTTGATATATAGATTAATACTTAATCAGGGTTAATTCTCATCAAAGGTTGACCATATTCCACAGGTTCGCCATTTTGGACGAGAATCTCCATAACTTGTCCAGATATCTCAGCCTCAATTTCATTCATCAGCTTCATTGCTTCGATGATACAGACTGTTTGACCGCTGCGGACGCGATCGCCCACTTCCACAAATGCTGGTTCACTAGGTGCGGGGGCACGATAAAACGTTCCTACCATTGGAGAAGGCACTTCTACCAATCTCTTATCAATCTTTGGAGGAGAATTTACTGACACTTGCACTCCAGAACTTGCTACAGCAGTTTCCGTGACGCGACTTGTCCCTACTTCCGGCATCAAAGGTGGTGCTGTCTGGCTTCCAATTGGTGGAACTGATGTCAATCCCGAACCAACCACACTACTTAACGCCGCTTGACCAACCGACACAAGATGATTGCTAACGCTAGTGGTTTTACGTACCGTTAGTTCAAAGTTCTCACTTTTGAGTGTTACTTCAGCAATATCTGTTTGTGCGATAGTTGCCAGCAGTTGGCGGATTTCATTAAAGTCCAATGGCACAGTTTTTATTACCTCGACCTGTCCGTAAATTAAGAATTTTCAGTGTGGCAGGGATTTAATCCCTATACAGGGATTGAAATCGGAATTTACTCTGGGATGAGATGAAACCTATTCCCTGCCTAGATATTTATCATCACGTGTATCAATTTTAATGCGTTCTCCTTGGGAAATAAACAAGGGAACCATTACAGTTGCACCAGTTTCCAAAGTAGCTGGTTTAGTCCCACCCGTAGCAGTGTCACCTTTTACACCTGGATCTGTTTGCACTACTTCTAACACTACAGAGTTGGGCAATTCCACTTCTAGCACTTGTTCGCCCCAACGAATGACGTTCGCTTCCATGCCTTCTTTGAGGTATTTTACGCGATCGCCAATTTGGGCTGCGCTCAATCTGCCTTCTTCATAGGTTTCCATATCCATAAAGACGAACTCATCGCCCTCTTTATAGGTATGCTGCATCGTGCTTTTTTCCAGAGTAGCTTGCGGCACTGTTTCCCCAGCGCGGAACGTTCTTTCCACAACGCTCCCACTCTGGACATTTTTCAGTTTTGTCCGCACAAAAGCGGAACCTTTACCAGGCTTAACGTGGAGGAACTCTACCACTCGCCATACAGACCCATCTAAGACAATTGAGACACCGGGTCGAAAGTCGTTACTGGAGATCATGAAGCTTTCAAATTTTGGAAGACAATCGGCATTTATTGTACCCTTCAAGCGGAGTGTTTAGTCATTAGTCATTAAGTAATTAGTCAAGAGACTGAGTATTGGGTACTGGTGAAGAATCTTTTTAATCCTAATCCCTAGTCCCTAATCCCCAGTCCCTAATACTGTGGGAAGATGATTGATGGGTTACGCCTAGTCAACAATTTGATGCTGCATCTGAGCCATCTCATGTTTAACTTTTTAAGATCCTGGCTGAAGAACAGCCTAATGGCAATACTGTTGGTAACAATATTTTTAGGCATAAATACAGCTGGCTGGACTCCCTCGAGTAACGCCGCCCTGCCATCTGGAAATGCAATTACCGATGGCAAAGCTTTGTTAAGGTATGCACTCCCGATAGATAACAAGCCTGTGCGGGAACTGCAAGCCAGTTTAGAAGATATCTCTAACCAATTGCGGGCAAATAAGCGCTGGGGTGCTATTTCCAAAGACCTCAGCAAAGCATCCCGCGTTCTCGATAAACCTTCCCAAATCCTAGCAGCCGTTCCCGAAGACCGCCAGCCCCAAGTCCAAGCTTGGATCGATGAATTGAAGTCTGGTGTGGATGCATTACAAGAACTGGTGAAAGTTAAGGACAAAGAACAAATTCTCCAAGGAAGAAACAAACTACTAAATCTCGTTACTCAATTAGAAGAATCGATGGTGAAGGGATTTCCCTTTGAAGTGCCTGCTGAGTATAGTAATCTACCCCAACTTAAGGGTCGTTCTACTATAGCAATCAAAACTAACAAAGGCGACCTAACTGTTGTAGTAGATGGTTACAGTGCCCCCGTTACAGCAGGCAATTTTGTAGATTTAGTGCAACGGGGTTTTTATAACGGTTTGGAATTCACTCGTTCGGAAGAATCTTATGTACTGCAAACCGGAGATCCTCCAGGAAAAGATGTAGGTTTTATTGACCCACAAACGGGCAAATACCGCGCTATTCCTTTAGAAGTGTTAGTTGAAGGTGATAAAAAGCCCACTTACGGCATTACACTCGAAGATGCTGGTCGATATCTCGATATGCCAGTTTTGCCATTCTCTGCCTTTGGTGCATTAGCTATGGCACGTCCTGAAACTCAAGTCAATGGAGGTTCATCGCAAGTTTTCTTCTTTCTTTTTGAGCCAGAACTCACCCCCGCAGGACGTAACCTATTAGATGGTCGTTATGCAGTTTTTGGATATCTTACCGAAGGCAAAGAAGTTTTGGATAAACTCAAAGCAGGTGACAAAATTGAATCCGCAACTGTCGTCCAAGGAATAGAGAACTTGGTTGAGCCACAAGCAGCATAATCAATTTTGGATTTTGCAGAAAGTTGCCATAGCGAAGCGAAGCGCGAGTCTTCTCCCAAGGGGAGCCACTGCGGTCTTGGGGTTTCCCCAAGTGGAGCAAGTGGCGTGAGACGCTACTCGACCGAGCGTCGGAGGGTTTCCCTCCGCAGCAAACTTTCCAAGACGGATTTTGGATTTTGGATTAATTCTAAAATCTTAAATCTTAAATCTTACTAACCCAGATTACCTGCATCAAACACCCACTCAACAGCGATCGCCAATTCTGGAAAAGTCCGCGATACAATCTTTTGGTTGGCAGTAAACACTGTTTCTTCGTACAATCCTTCTTCCAGCAATAACAGCGAAATCTTATTCTCTATTGGGTCTACAATCCAATACTCAGGCACTTCCAAAGCTGCATATTCAGACCGCTTATAGCGATAATCCCGTTTCACGGACTCTGGACTCACTACCTCTATAATTAATAAGGGAGGTGACTGAAATACAGCAGATAAATTCATCAATTCCCTTGCTTGTTCTAATGTCACCACACACAAATCAGTCAATCGAGACTTATTTCTCCCCGTTCTCACCCCGCTTTCCCGAAAACACAGCCAAGGTAAGCTCAAACGTTTGATTTCTGCATCTAGCGCTTGTTCGAGAAATTTAGCAATCAGGAAATGTTCAATCGTGGGTGGGTTCATTAGTTCTAATCTGCCATCCACCAATTCATAATGAAAACCATTGCCATCATAATAAGTTAAATACTCCTCAAATGTGACGTTAGTTATTGGTGTAGTGAGCATTTTAGCTAACTCCTAAACGATACCCTTATCCTAACTTTAGCTAGTTCTGAGTGAGTCAGAGGAAGCGAGAGACGCGGGGACGTAAAGGCAAAGAGAATAACTTTAGTCTTCTAAACTACTGACTAATGACTCAACAAGTTAGAGATATTGGAGAACAAGGTCTTTTAGAAAGATTACAGCGTTTTTGTCCCCCTGAAATTATTGGGGATGACGCGGCTGTGCTGGTGACTGCACCAGAGCAATCTTTGGTAGTGACAACAGACTTATTAATTGATGGCGTGCATTTTAGTCATGTCACCACTTCCCCAGAAGATGCTGGTTGGCGAGCTGCTGCTGCCAATTTATCAGATTTGGCGGCAATGGGTGCTTTCCCTATTGGCATCACCGTCGGACTGGGACTCCCTGGCGATGTCAGCGTGAACTGGGTGGAGCGTTTATACCAAGGAATGACTGAATGCCTACAAAAATACAATACCTTGATTGTGGGCGGTGATGTAGTGCGATCGCCTGTGACTACTCTGGCAATTACCGCTTTTGGTCAAGCCGATCCTCATCGAATTATCCGCCGTTCGGCTGCTGTTGTGGGGGATGCGATCGTCGTTACAGGTGTTCACGGAAACTCTCACGCTGGCTTACAATTGCTCTTGCATCCCGAATTGAGACAAAACCTCAACGATGCGGAATATAATACTCTCATCAAAGCCCACCAGCGTCCACAACCGCGATTAGATGTCTTACCAATTTTATGGGAAATTGTAGAGACATTACATGTAACGTCTCTTCACCCCGTCGCTGGGATGGACAGCAGCGATGGCTTAGCAGACGCCATTTTACAAATCTGTCGCGCTAGTGGTGTTGGCGCTGTCCTAGAACACAGGCAAATTCCCTTTCCAAAAACTTTTGACAGCTGGCTGACAGAAGAACAAGCGTTGGAATATGCACTTTATGGTGGCGAAGACTTTGAATTAGTCCTATGCTTACCTAAAGAACTTGCAGATGTATTAGTGCAACACCTTGGCCAAGGCGCAGCTATTGTCGGAACTATCACAGTGGGATCAAAAGTACTCTTACACGATAAACATCAAAAATTCCCTGACCGAGTTCTGAGTCTCAGCCAGGGATTTCAACATTTCAGTCAATAGTCCATAGTCAAAAGATTAGTTTTCAGAGCTTAACTATTCTCTATTGACTAATGACTATTGACAAAGGACAAATTATTGCCACTTTTCAGCTACTAGTTCAGCCAAATCCAAGACTCGCTGGCTGTAGCCCCATTCGTTGTCGTACCATGCCATGACTTTCACTAGGTCACTGCCCATAACCAAAGTCAAGCTGGCATCAATAATTGAAGAAGCGTCAGTACCTTGATAATCTGACGATACCAGTTGTAGTTCGCTGTAGTCCAAAATCCCTTTCAGTGGGCCTTCAGAGGCATCTTTGAGAGCTTGATTAACTTCTTCAGTAATAGTACGCTTCTCAACCTGAACCACGAAATCTACCATTGAAACGTTCGGGGTAGGTACGCGCAAGGCAACACCATTCAACTTGCCTTTGAGGTCTGGGATTACCAGCGCCACTGCTTTTGCCGCACCGGTGGAGGTGGGCACAATGTTAATGGCTGCTGCCCTGGCCCGTCGTAAATCCCGGTGAGAAGCGTCTAGCAAGCGCTGGTCACCGGTGTAGCTATGGGTGGTCGTCATCGTGCCTTTGATGATCCCGAATTTATCGTTCAACACCTTGGCGATGGGAGCTAAGCAGTTGGTTGTACAGCTAGCATTGCTAATAATGTGATGTTTGTTGTGGTCATAATCGTGATGATTCACGCCAACCACAAAAGTGCCATCCTCATTTTTACCAGGAGCGGTGATTAGAACCTTCTTGGCTCCAGCATTCACGTGCTTTAAAGCACCTTCCTTGCTGGTAAACACACCCGTTGCTTCGATAATCAGGTCAATTTCCCAATCTTTCCAGGGCAAGTTTTCTGGATTGCGGTCAGATACGCACTTAACGGTCTTACCGTTAATGATGATAGAGTTATCATCGGCAGTAATGTCAACATCCTTTAACTTCCCTAGCATCGAGTCATACTTCAGGAGGTGAGCATTCGTTCTAGGGTCTGATGTGTCATTAATAGCGACAAGATCAATTTTGCTATTTTCTCTGCCCACCCAGCAGCGTGCAAAGTTACGCCCGATGCGCCCGAAACCGTTGATTGCGACTCTAATCACAGTGTCTTGCCCTCTGTATTTATGCCTATAAGTTGATATCTTTGACCCCAATCATATCGCAAAGGGGGATTATTATTAACCATAAAGTGCTGGATCTATAAAAAAACACACATTTTATTCAGGATTATCTGAGTAGAGGTTGTGGGCGGTGATGTAGACTCTAACTGGTTCTGGGACTAAATAACGAATGGCGTTGATGGAGTCATCGCGGCAAAGTTGACGAATTAGACTTGACGAAACTCCTAGTAAGGGTATATTCAGGAATTGCCAGTGAATAGAGTATGACTTTTCTCTCAGTTGTTGCTCTATTTGCTTGCAGATGAACTCGCTTTGAGTTATATTCTCACCACCGAGCAGTCGGGGTGCGATTAACCAATCACACATTTGTGCTAGTTCGTGTCCCCGATACCAACGGGGTAAGGTTTGGAAGGTATCCAAACCCACGATCCAGTACCAATGAGTATTTGGGTAAACAGCAGATAAGTCGATCAAAGTGTCGATCGCATAAGAATTCCCACGATTTTCCTCCAATAGTGAGACCGTAAACCCTGGGTTTTCTCTTGTAGCTAGTTGTAGCATTTCCACCCGATGCTCAAACAAAGCTGCTTTCTTGTGAGGAGGATTTCGTGATGGCACCCAAATGACCTTTTCTAAGGGTACTTGGTGCAAAGCTCTTTGGGCTACGAACAGGTGTCCCCAATGAACAGGATCGAATGTGCCGCCAAAAATTGCTAATTGTTGCATCCAGTTATGCCCTGGCTTTATGCAATTGAGAAATAGTTGCACTACCAAAGTACTATAGTACGCAATTCATGCCTTGGCTTGATGAAATTTAAAAGCAGTTTTGCTAAGAATTTACTATTGTAACCGATACTAGTGAGGAATCCCAAAAGATGTATTTCACATTACAAGAATTTCTTTCCCGATGTAGCGAAAATTTTCAGAATAATCTTAAAAACAGTTCAAAAATAGCAAAAACCTCCAACCAAGGTAAAATCATTCTCAACCAGCGAAACAACTGTAAAAAATCAACTCTCTAGCAAGAATAAACATGATACAGGAGCAGTTACGGTAAAAATCAAATTCCTGTTATGATACGCGTGTCATTTGTGATTTATGGTGTGGTGTGGTGTAAGAGGAGCAATAAATGAGTAATTCTGTAGATTTTGGCGGCAGACCATTTCATTTTATCGGGATCGGCGGCATAGGCATGTCTGCTCTGGCTTATTTACTGGTAAAGCGCAATCTACCAGTTTCCGGATCGGATATTCGTCCTAATCACATTACCCGACATTTAGAAGCGATTGGATCTCATATTTTTGCTAAACAAGAAGCCAGCAATTTTGATTTCTTTCGCTCAAAAGTAGCTACTCATGGAGTAGGATTAAATACTAAAGTAGAATTAACTGCGACAGAACAGGCAAAACTGCCCCAAGTAATTTGTTCAACAGCAATTAACAAAAGTAATTTGGAGTACGAAGCAGCTATAGAATTAGGCTGTCCAATTTTCCATCGTTCAGATGTTCTAGCTGCTTTAATTGCTGATTATCATAGCATCGCAGTAGCAGGCACTCATGGCAAAACCACCACGAGTTGCATGATTGGTTACATGCTACTGCAAGCTGGTTTAGACCCGACGATTCTTGTAGGTGGCGAAGTAAATGCTTGGGAAGGCAATGCTCGCTCAGGAAAAAGTCGGTATTTGGTAGCTGAGGCAGATGAATCAGATGGCTCTTTGGTAAAACATGCACCTGAGATTGGCATTATTACTAATATCGAACTGGATCATCCCGACCACTACGACACATTAGAGGAAGTTGTTGACACGTTCCAACAATTTGCTGCTGGTTGTAAAACCTTAATAGGTAGCATTGATTGTGCAACAGTACGCGATCGGCTAAAACCAACAATCAGCTATAGCCTACACTCAGACACTGATGCTGACTACACTGTTACTAATGTTGACTATCGAGCTGATGGGACAACAGCTCTGGTTTGGGAACATGGCAAAGCCTTGGGCGTATTGAAACTACGGCTGCTTAGTCGGCATAATCTGAGTAATGCTCTAGCAGCAGTAGCTGTTGGTCGGGTCTTAGGTTTAGAATTTGGAGAAATTGCCAAAGGCATTGCTACTTTTGAAGGAGCAAGAAGGCGCTTTGAGTTCCGGGGTGAAGTTGCTGGCATTACTTTCATTGATGACTACGCTCACCATCCGAGTGAGATTCGCGCTACTCTCGCTGCTGCACGCCTACAAGCAAGACCAGGGCAAAGAGTGGTAGCTATCTTCCAACCTCATCGTTATAGCCGTACACTGACCTTTTTAGAAGAGTTTGCCGAATCCTTTGCACATGCCGATCTAGTTGTGCTGACTGACATTTATAGTGCAGGCGAACCAAATTTGGGTCAAATTAGCGGCGAACAGTTGGCGATAGAAATTGCCAAACAGCACTCACAGGTAGTTTATCAGCCAACTTTACCTTTGGTAAGCGAGTTCTTGCTACAAACGCTAAGCTCTGGAGACTTAGCGCTGTTTCTGGGTGCTGGGAATTTAAATCAGGTAATTCCGGAAGTAATTACAACACTTTGTGAACCTGAACCTGCTACAGCCACATCTTAATTGAAGACATTAACAGAGGTTGATTCTCTCAATTAAATGACAATCTGGCCATAGTTTTATTGATTCACACCATTGCTGTATTTTTACGGCAGATAAATGTAAAATTTCACAAATCGACGTAAAAATGAAAATCTCCCAGGCAGATGGAAACGTCTGTACAGTTTCGACTACACATAAACACAAAACAGTTAATTCAGGCGAAAGTAAAATAATTTACTTGGAAGGCACTGATTGTGCAATCAAGTCCCAGGCTTCATTATCCGCATATACTTCATATAGAGTTGGGGGAGCAGCGGAATGGTACGTTGCTCCCCGCAATTTAGAAGCTCTGCAAGCAAGCCTTGAGTATGCAAAAGAACATGAATTGTCAGTAACAACACTAGGAGCAGGCTCTAACCTGTTGGTCAGCGATCGCGGTATAGCAGGCTTAGTCATCTCGACTCGGCATCTGCGTCATAGCTATTTTGATCCACAAACGGGTCAATTGACCGTCGCTGCCGGAGAATCAATTCCCAGCTTAGCATGGGAAGCAGCACAACTAGGATGGGAAGGATTGGAGTGGGCTGTTGGTATCCCCGGAACAGTTGGGGGTGCTGTCGTGATGAATGCGGGGGCACACAATAGCTGTATCGCAGATATGTTAGTTAGCGCCCAGCTACTTTTACCCGACGGTACACTAACAACCCTCACCCCTGCCGAGATAGGTTACAGCTACCGGACTTCATCACTACAAGGCAGCGATCGCATCGTCACCCAAGCTACCTTTCAGCTCCAACCAGGTGCCGATCCAGCCCAAGTTTTGGCGGCAACCAAGCAACACAAACAGCATCGGCTAACTACTCAACCCTACAACTTCCCCAGTTGCGGCAGTGTTTTCCGTAATCCTAAGCCTTATGCTGCTGGATGGTTGATCGAACAAACCGGTCTAAAAGGCTACCAAATTGGTGGCGCGCAAGTTGCACAACTTCACGCCAATTTTATCGTCAACCGTGGTGGAGCTAAGGCTAGTGATATCTTCTGTCTTATCCGTCATATTCAGCACCAAGTACAAGAAAATTGGTCGATTTTATTAGAGCCAGAAGTCAAAATGCTCGGAGAGTTTCAAGCAGCGTGTTAAATGACTGGGGACTGAGGACTAGGGACTGGGGAGTGGGAAAATCTTTCCCCATACTTAGTATCCAGTACCCAATACCCAGTCCCCAATACCTCGCATTAATTATTGGTAATAAAACAGGCAAATTACCGACCGCATCTATAATTGAATTTGACTTGTTATTCAACGCAAACACGGACAATCAATTATGACAGGAAAAGGACAAGGATTTGGCTTTGGTTTAGGAAAAATGAAAGAACTAGCCGAAGCTTTCAAAAAAGCTCAGCAAGTTCAAGAAGGCGCAAAGCGACTCCAAGAAGAATTAGAGCAAATGGAGATTCAGGGAGAGTCCGGTGGTGGTCTAGTTAAGGTGATTGTTAGCGGGAACCAAGAACCGAAGCGAGTGGAAATTTCTCCAGAAGCCCTAGCACAAGGAGCAGAAATACTTTCGGATCTTGTGACAGCGGCAATGAAAAATGCCTATGAAAAGTCTACAGCAACAATGCGGGAACGTATGGAAGACTTAACCAGTGGACTGGAACTGCCTGGATTTTAGTCAATAGTCAATAGTCAATAGTCAAAAACCATTAGACTATGGACTGTGGACTATTGACTTTTGACAAGTTTAAAAAATATTTATGCCTTACAAGCTGCTGTTTGTCTGCCTGGGAAACATCTGCCGCTCACCATCGGCAGAAAACATTATGAATCATCTAATTGACCAGGCTGGCTTGAGCGAACATATCCTCTGTGACTCTGCTGGTACATCTAGCTATCACATTGATAGCCCACCCGATCGACGGATGAGTGCTGCGGCTACTACAAAGTTAGGAATTAAACTGCGTGGTCGTGCCCGCCAGTTTCAAAAGTCAGACTTTCAGAGCTTTGATGTGATTTTGGCGATGGATCTAGAGAA
This sequence comes from Nostoc minutum NIES-26, assembly GCA_003326215.1. Lineage (GTDB taxonomy): Bacteria > Cyanobacteriota > Cyanobacteriia > Cyanobacteriales > Nostocaceae > Dendronalium > Dendronalium minutum. Next base: position 323,352 of record LXQD01000295.1, read on the forward strand.
TTTTGAGGATATCCTTGCTCTTGACCCAACAGGGCAACATCACGACAAAGTTTTCTTAATGTGTGAATTTTGCTCTCGACACACCCTTAAGGAAGTTCCAGACCCCTACTACGGTGGCGTAGAAGGTTTTAATCAAGTGATTGACTTGCTTATTGATGCTTGTGAAGGTCTACTCCAACATATTACCAGTCAGCAATCAATAGCTTAAATTCAAGAGTTATGAGCAATCTTTTCTCACACTAATTTCTATACAGGCGCTGCGGCCTTCTGGTTTTCCAAAATCCTAACTTTTCATTTTTATTCTACTAGACCATGCTTCATTGCAAAACGCACTAGTTCTGCTCGGTTGCTAGTTTCGGTCTTCCTCAATAAACTACTAACGTACTTTTCTACTGTTCGCGGACTCAAGTGTAGCTGTTGACCCATTTCAGCGTTAGACAGACCGTGAGTCAAAAGTTCTAGGACTTCCTGTTCTCTGGAAGTCAGAGATGACAGCAGTTGAGATTTCTGAACATGAGTGAATAAAGATTGATGAGCATCTACGGCTTTTGTTGGGGTGGCACTGCCCACACGATCTTTATGAGAAAAACGGTACTCAGATTGAATGATTTGCGCTCGTTCTAGAAGATTGCGAATTGCTGCTGCTAACTCTTCTAATTCAAATGGCTTAGGCAAATATAAATCGCAGCCTGACTGATAGCCCAGAATTCTTTCCTGAGTCTTGGTGCGTGCTGTTAATAAAATTACAGGTAACAACCGGAACGCTGGTTGTTGACGTACCCGGCGTACCAGTTCATAGCCGTTCATTCGTGGCATAACAATATCCGTAACAATTAAATCAGGATGATACTCATCCACCATCACCAAAGCCTCTTGACCATCATTAGCTGTGATTACCGAGTAGCCAGACAACTCAAGATAATCGCTAATAGATAGACGAGTGCCCAGATCGTCATCCACTACAAGGATCGTCAAGGGCATGGACAATACACCCCTAGCATTTTTTTTACTCAGAAATTTGCTTCTACAAGCTCCACTAGTGAACACAGGCAATAAATAGTGTTCTTATGTTTCATACTATGACAGGATTACCGACTAATGACTGCCTGAGGGTGAATTTATAAAGAAAATCTTAAATCTTTAGGAAGGGTTCACGAAGTTTATTGTACCTTCGATTTCTAGTACTGGGAAGGTACATAGAGTTTTGTAATTTTTAACAACCTACCAATAATACAGAGCCATTACTCACCCTAATATAAATTAATATTTCTTTAATAAATAATCTTCTAGGGACTAAAGTTGCTGGCAAACTTTCAATTGAGAACTGGGAAAAGCTAAATTAATAGGATAACACTGATATGTAGTTAACCATTTATAGTGGTTAAATATCCCTCTATAAGTTCACAACCTAGTCCCAACGATTTTTTAAGCAAATTTAACGCAAGCAAAATTCTCAATGAGTGACAAGAGCGAAAGTTATAAAGTTATTAGCGACAACCGTCAAGCCCGTTATTTGTATGAAATCCTGGAAACTTATGAAGTTGGAATTCAGTTGACAGGAACTGAAGTCAAGTCAATCCGAGCGGGTAAAGTTAATCTTCAAGATGGTTATGCTTTGATTCGCGATGGTGAAGCATGGCTGATCAACGTGCATATCTCTCCTTATAACGCCAGTGGACAATATTTTAATCATGAACCGCGCCGCACGCGAAAGCTGTTGCTGCATCGCCAGGAAATCCGTAAGCTCACTGGCAAGGTGGAACAGCAGGGTTTAACATTAATACCTTTGAAGATGTACCTCAAGCGAGGCTGGGTAAAGGTGAGTATAGCTTTGGGCAAAGGCAAAAAGCTTCACGACAAGCGAGAAGACCTTAAACGACGGCAAGATCAGCGTGATATTCAACGGGCAATGAAAAATTATTGAGTATCGGTGTGACTCAACTACCACAACAGAGTGAGGAATTGACTGAAGTAGAAACCATGTTGTATATCTTCAGCGTGAGTTGAGAAATCCGGGTTTATAGCCGCAGATTGATTTGGCTCATTTTGGGACTCGTTACAGTGGTGAATAGCTTTGCAAGGGATGAGGAACTTTCACCATGACACGTAATTTTACAGCATCTGTTGGCGCTGCTGTTCTCACCTTGAGTATGGCAATGCCGTTGACACTACCTGCGAAAGCTCAAGTTACTAATCCATCTAGAACCGACACTGTTCCGAGGACAACAACTTACGATCGCCGTGATAATTTTGATTGGGGTTGGTTGGGATTAATTGGTCTATTAGGTTTAGCTGGTTTATCAGGTAGAAAACGTAACGATGAACCTACCCGTTATCGTGACCCCAATGCTCCTGGGGCCACTACTTACAGAGACTAAGCAATTCAAAATTGACACCTTGAAAGTGTCAATTACCACGGATGAAATTGGAAGTTACCGTCACAGTGCTTGGGCACTTGACGGTGATTGTCCACTTAATTCACCGACTTTAGTTTGCCGCAGGCTGTGGGTCTGGTGAATTTTGTTCTTGAGATTGGTTTTGATTCAAAGGTGTCCAGTAACTGGCAATTAAGGCAACCATGAACCACCAGAGAGTATTGACCTCGGGGCGAAACCAGATAGTATCCACTGTGCCGTGAGCCAGCATACCGAGTAAAGTGGCAAACGCTCCAATTAACCAAAATCCCTCTACGTTTCTCGATTGTCGCAATCTTCGTAGTTGCAGCAATGCACTATTAAAAGTCACAATTATCAGCCAGAGGAAACAAGCTAAACCAACAAAGCCAGTTTCTACAGCTACCTCTAGAAAAATCGAATAGGCACTCAAAGCAGTATAACGAGGATGTTGGTAAAGCGGGTAGACTTTATTAAAAGCGCTGTGACCAGGACCAATACCAATAATAGGGCGATCGCGAATCATTTCGAAGACAGCTTCCCAGACATTCCTACGAAAATTATTACTGCTATCTTGGCGATCGGCAAAAATGCTGAAAACCCGTAGGCGTACTGGCTCTACAAATATCACGGCTAGCACTAGTATCCCCAGCAAACCTCCCAAGATAATTGGTAGCGACCAAGTGCGCCAAAAAGGAGGCATTTGCACACTCCACCAATAAACTAGCAATGCCATCACAGTTAAAATTGCCACTAATAGCCCAATCCAACCGCCACGACTAAAAGTCAAAACCAAGCAGGCACTATTAACAATTACCATTGTCAATGCTAAAGCTTTCTTAATCCAGCTTTGCCATATAAAAACTGCGACGAAGCTTAAGACTACAGCTGGTACTAGATATCCAGCCAATAAGTTGGGATTACCTAAATAACTGTAAACCCTTGTTGTCTTAGACAGAGGAGATTCAGGGTCTACCCAAGTTGCCAGTGCTGTAGCTCCAAAAAACCACTGGCGCAAGCCATATATACTCACAATTAGTGACACATGAAGGTAGAGAGTAATAATCCAAGACCGTAGGCGGGGCGACCTCAGTACTCTGGCACAAAGGGCAAATAACAGCAAATATAGGGTCAAAGTTAGGAAATCGCTCAATGCTGCCTTTTTCACTGGTGACAATGCTGTGGCTATAGCGGCGATTCCCCAGTAGAGAAATACTAGCAGGTGAATAGGGGTGAATAAGGGAGCATATGCTGGCGCTGGTTCATCAGATAAAGTCAACAGCAGCCAAAATCCTACACAAGCTACCAACAAAACTCCTACCAGAGAACTGGAAACAAAAGGGGCAAGAGCATACACCAAGCTCAGTAAAGCAGTCGCTATTATATCCCCCGACTGTATGAAGAAACTGCTTTGCCGCCAAGAGTGTAACAACCCAACCAAACGGTGCAGGTAGCTAGTAGCAAGATATGCTTTGAGCGGTAAATAAGATAAGGTAAATCGTTGCCAGACTAAATTCATAAAACACGCTGTGAACAATTAGCACGCCCGCGCAGAACCTGGACTTAATCATAATGCGGGTGATGATAAAAGTAATAGCGCAGATTGCAAATTAATAATTGGTAGTTGGACAAAGGTACGAGGCAGAAAGCAGGAGTTAGGAGGTAGCCTCAATGAACTTCATACACCAGCAAGCATGAAAATGCCAAGTGAGTTTTATCTATATAGATACTCATCGAAGAAGTATTTTCAAGGGAGATACCCATGGGCACTTGCCCCCAATGAGGCCATAAAAATATCTCCTACCCAGTCAACATTCATCCGTCATCCGTCCCCATTTTCAAGATAGAAAGCAATTGCTTCAACGCAACGGCACTTCCTACCCTACCCTTCGGGTTCTCTGTTCGCGCTAGCGGCGACCTAGGACAAGGAGTACGGGAAGTAAACGGAGTGCCTTAGAAACCTGTGCAACGCAACATCTCCCCAACGCAGTGGCTCCAAAATCTCAAATTCAAAATTCCTATCAGATATCGCTTTCTGGCGAGGCAGTAGCAACTTGTAGTGGCAAAGAAAGTACATAGCGATGTCCAGATTCTGGCGAACCTTGAATCGAAATTTGTCCCCCATGTAACTCTGCTAGATGACAGCTAAGCAACAGACCCAAGCGTTCGCGTGACAAATTATCGTTGTACTTAGCTAAATCCATATCAGTAGATATAGTAAACGCATCTGAGTCGGAAACACCCAAGTTTTGTGACTTCTCTAATGCGATTGGCCAGATATCTGAGTCTTCTTGATTTTCTGAACGAGTAGTGCAGGTTGCTGTTTCACCTGTAAGCTCAAGCAGGGATAAGGGATTAAGCCGGAAATATGGGTCAACCTCTGTTATGCCATCTCCTAGCCAGGGATGGGAAACCCAAATAGTAATATTGAGCGTATTTTCCTTATAAGAGACATGAATACGAACAATGCTGCCTGTAGCAGAAAGTTGAATTACGCTGAAAACCAAATGATATAGAATTTGCCGCACTTTGTCTTTATCCAAGGGCCAAATTCGACTGCGTCCTGGTTCTATGGACAAGCGGATGTCTTGCTCGCGGCGGTTAGCAGCTTCTTCTAGCGTATTGATAGCTTGTTGACACAGCATTTCAATATCTACAGGAACTAAATTCAGCACAGCTGCGTTTTCATCTATTGCTCCTAGTTCGGTAATTTCGTTGACTAAAGAGAGTAAATATCGGCCACTATGTTGGATAATCTCTAAATATTCTCTTTGTTTAGTTGTCAACGGCCCATATATCTCACGTCCTAAGACACTAGCCATACCCAACACAGATGTTAAGGGTGTACGTAACTCCTGAGTAAGCTGCTCCAAAAGTTCTAGTTTCAGTTGCTTAGTAGAAACAGATTCTTTTTCCAAAGCAGGTGGGGTAACTTTAATGTCGCTAGTATGGCTATCACTGAGTGTCAAGGCAGGAGCGCTCTTGAAAGTGGTTGTTTCCGCTCTACCTTGCAACAGTCGGTTGCGCTCAAATTCACTCATGCTCCAACGAGCTATTATTTGCAAAAACTCAATGTCCCGAGTTGTGAAGTTGCGCGGCACTAAATCCATTACTGCTAATGCACCTAAGCAATGCCCTGAAGCATCAATCAGTGGCGCTCCTAAGTAAGCGCGGATGCCATATTCCTGTACCAACTTGCTAGTAGCGAGTATTGGATCTGTAAGTTTTTGCGTATCATTAATGACAACTATTTGAAAATTCTCTACTACCTGCGCGCAAAAAGATTCCCGGCGTAATAGTTGACGGCTTTGCGCCAGATGATTCATTAACCCTAACCTAGATAAGCCTACTGCTGACTTGAACCAGTGGCGTTCTTGATCTACAAACCCCAAGATGGAAATCGGCGCTTCCAAAAAATGGGCAGCAGTTTGAGTGGCTTCTTCAAAGACTGGTATTGTTTCTGCTTGCCGCAAACCTAACTCGGAGAGTACTTTGAGGCGTTGCTGTTCTCTTGTTTCCTGGGAAGCCCAACCATCCTTTAGGGAAAATAATTTGTTTTCAGGCTCTACCATTGCCACCGCTACCTTGATAATTGCTCGATATTGTAATTTTTATAACCGCTGTTTCCGGGTTATGATTTTCTATCTTTAAGCATTCCCCAATTTAGCTACCGACAAACAATTTTGGAACAAAAATTTTGTATTACTTCCCTAAATAGGGGGTGCGATCGCTTACTAGTTCTTAGTCACTGGTGCTGAAGCTCTTACTTAAGCCTAGTGTAACCAATATTGCCTAAGGTTTTACTACTATACAAAGTTAGTTTCAAATGCGACTAGGGTACTATAACGCTAATAATAGATTAAAAAGCTTATGTCATTCTCCGGTTATGTAACAAATAAGAATTTTTGGTCTGTACGCTTAATCTTGACTTGCTTAAAATTACTGTATAACTCCAAAAATAAAGTATTTTATTTTTAAGTATAAAAACGGAGGTTCTTTTTTATAAAGGCTGGCTCGATTTAATTAATTTTTACTTCAAATTAAATATTTACTAACAAAATTAATGGACATTTTGATTGATTATCAGATTGCATTTTCAATAATTAAAGTCATTTAGAACTCATTAAAATTATATAAGCACCTATGAAGTAAATTTATTTTTCAGGATATTATTCATTTTTGTTGCATAAAAATAGTTTATTGGAGAACCAAGATAATACTCCATAAAATTATAATTCTTGCCAAAAAAACAACAATCACTAATTAAAAATGCTTTATTTAAGCGTTTGATAACTATTTAAAAAATCATAATTAGAAAAATATCAAAAATTCATTAATATTTCATATTTAGTATTTGTATAAATTTTGTTGTTAAGTCATAAATGGATTGTGATGGTAGTAAACAAAGTTTTAATATATAATCCCGAGGCTAACTGGCAATGAATCAAATGACTGTGGGAATTCCTTTTGTAGACCTTAAGTCACAGCACCAGCCAATTCAAACTCAACTAAAAGAGGCAATTCATGCCATATTGGAACAGGGAGATTTTATTTTAGGGCGGGCACTTTCAGATTTTGAAGCAGCATTTGCAGCCGCCTCTGGCACAAAATATGGTGTGGGTGTTGCTTCTGGTACTGATGCGATCGCCCTCGGTTTGCAAGCGTGCAATATTGGTTCTGGCGATGAAGTGATTTTACCAGCTAATACTTTTGTCGCAACATTAATTGGGGTGCTACGTGCTGGGGCAAAGCCTATTCTTGTAGATTGCGATCCCCAAACAGCTTTAATTGACTTAGAGGCAGCCGCCAAGGCAATTACGCCTCAGACCAAAGCAATTATTCCTGTCCATTTATATGGTCAAATGGTATCGCCACGACAGCTATTAGACTTTGCCGATACCTATAAATTGTTAATTTTTGAAGATGCGGCACAGGCACACCTAGCCGAAAGAGATGGATATCGAGCTGGTTCAGTGGGAATAGCAGCAGCTTTTAGTTTTTATCCCAGCAAGAATTTAGGGGCATTTGGTGATGGCGGGATGCTATTGACGCGAGATTCAGATGTAGCCCAGAAGATGGTGCGCTTGCGGAATTACGGTGCATCCCAAAAGTATTTTCATGTTGAATCAGGTACGAACAGTCGTTTGGATACATTACAAGCGGCAGTTTTGCTAGAAAAATTACCATATTTGCCAGAGTGGAATCGCGATCGCCTGACTATCGCCCAGCAGTACGATAATGAGTTAGCACCTTTAGCATCTGCTGGCATTATCCCCGTACAAAACCACAGTGGCTCAGGACATGTTTATCATCTTTATGTCATTAAAGTTGATGAATCTTGTTTCATAGAACGCCAGCAAATCCAAGACAAATTAGCAGCAGATGGAATTCAAACGGGCATTCACTACCCGATTCCCTGTCATCTTCAGCCAGCATTCACCTACTTAGGCTATCAACAAGGAGACTTTCCCCACTCAGAAAAGCTGGCAAAGCAAATATTATCTTTACCGATGTATCCTGGTTTGAGCAGTAGCCAAATCAAAGAAGTTGCATTGGCGATCGCTAGTGTAGTCTCAACTAGTTTACGCCCAGAGAGCCAGTCTTCTGCCCCAATTGGGAGTAAGGCAGCATGAATTAAAGACTAGCCCTTTCAAGAGAGAAAAAAAGAGATTTTTCGATTCACCTTGAAAGGACTAGAGTTAAAGACTTATGCTACAGACCAATCGCATTCGCCCTTAGAAGCGAACAACAGTTGTTGTGTACTGTAATTTACATTACAGTCTTTAATTAAGTTAGGTCAACATTAAAAAACATCAAACCGACACCAGGAATTCAGGAGCAAAGAGACAGAATAAAGGTTTTTCCTACTGACTTCTGACTCCTGACTTCTGACTTTTGACTAACCCTGGAAATTATGGCACTTCAGCAACAGCTTAGAAACAGAAATGCGGCACAATTATTGAGCATAGCCATTTTAGGCGTTTTGGTGCTGCTCTATGCTCCTATCTTGCTCCACTGGCTGGATGGTTGGCTGCACAAAAGTATCAGTATAGAACACGAATATTTTAGTCACGGTATTATCGGTTTACCGTTTGCCGCTTATTTAATCTGGCTTAACCGGAAAAAGTGGCAACGTCTACCAGATAACACCCATCCTTTAGGCGGTATTTTACTCTTTGTAGGGGGAATTTTTTATCTTAGCGGTGTCCCAGAGTGGGTTAACGTTTCTTTCCCCACCATACTGGCAGGATTATGCTTATGGTTTAAGGGCTTACCGGGCTTCCGATTACAAGGATTTCCGCTGCTGCTAGTATTTCTAGCAACCCCAACAGCAGTACCTTACCTGATTGCTCCCTATACCTTGCCTCTACAAAACTTCATCGCAGGTACGGCAGGCTTCATCCTAAATCAGTTTGGCATGGAAGTAACTGTCGATGAGATGAACATATACGTTGGCGGACGGATTGTAGAAGTTGCGCCCTATTGTGCAGGGCTAAAAATGTTGTTTACAACTCTCTACGTCAGCTTAATGTTACTTTATTGGACTAGTGCTTTATCTTCACGCCGTACCACTGCTTGGTTTTTATCTATTGCCGTCGTCATTAGCGTTAGTGCAAATATTGTTCGTAACACTTTACTGACTTTCTTTCACGGCACAGGTCAAGAAACCGCTTTTAAATGGCTGCATGAGGGATGGGGTGGCGATCTCTACTCTGCTTGTATGCTGCTGTTATTAGTACCTCTGCTAAATCGAATTAATAGTCATTTCTCAGTAGTTTCAGAAGAAACTCAACAAGAGTCAGGAGTGAGGAGTAAGGAGTAAGGGACTTCCAAATAAAAAATATCCGATCGCTTTTGAAACTGGGGAGGCTGGGGGAGAAGAATTTCAATAGTAGTGTTGCATACAGGAATTGGATAATTTATTTTTTGGAGTCCCCTTAGTTGTCAGTTGTCATTTATTATTAGTCTTCCTCATCTCCCTCTGCTCTCCCTGCTCCTTCATGCCTCTACCAAAACATGTAGTATAAGGATAGATTGTCAATATTACTGAACTCAGGGTGTTATTCTTTCAAGTAAAATTTTGCGTAAATATTGCAATTTTTACTAATGATTTCCTTATCTAAGTTTCTCAAGGAAAAGCAATGGACTTATGTAGCAGTGCTTTTGTTATTGCTACTACTGTTGGTAATAGGAGGGGTTCCTGGATACATAACAGGGCGTTGGCAATGGAAACAACCGCCACCCGTGATCGGCCTTAAGGAATTGAAACAGATACGTAAAACTGGATTAACTCTTCCTGGTTGGCAAACTATTGAACAAGCAGAACAACCAATTGGCGAACACAAATGGTCGTTACAAATACTTAAGAAAGCAGATTCGCAAAACCAAGCAATACTGCTTTTGTTACCACAAAACGGGCCGATGGATCAACCTGAGGTGGAGTGGACTGAGGTTAACGGTTGGGGAAAGTCTCGCTGGGGAAAATGGGACATAGCTCAATATCGTTCTGCTGGATTAACTGTTAAATACCCATCATCGGGGCCAAGTGTTGAAACTAAAGTAGAAGCTAGGTTTTTTCGCGTTTCTACAAGACAGGAAACCTTTGCTGCCTTGCAATGGTATGCGCTACCAGACGGCGGACATACATCACCTATACGCTGGTTCTTGGCAGATCAAGTGGCACAATGGCATAAGCATCGTACTCCTTGGGTAGCCGTGAGTATTCTCATTCCCATGGAGCCTTTAGGCCAGGTGGAAACTGCTTGGTCTTTAGCTCAGTCTCTTGGTGAAACAGTGCAAGCTACATTGATGGCAGGCCCTTTAGCAAGCACTTCAAGAGTGCATTGAAATACAGAGAATATCACGAAAATACAAAGGCGATCGCAAATATGCTGTGTGAGTTGGAAGTTAGCTTCATCCTCAAGTGCAAAGTTAAAAGCGGCACAACAAAAAGAGACATTAAAGATACTTCCAAAGTAAAATAACGATTCGGCGGGTTAAATTCTGAATTCAGCTTTACTGCATTGATGTTTATATTTTCCAGTTTTCATATGCGTGTATTCAGCGCCCTGTGTTTTCTCAGTTTTCAGGTAGGTGTTTTCTTGACAGCTACTGCCCAAACTGTTATTGCTCAGCCTCTACCATCTTCAGGAGCGCCACAACCCTCTTCATTCCCGCCAAGTATTTTCCCAGAGCAATCTCCAGGGCAAATACCTTCACCCCCAGCAAGTAGTAATGTTGCATCTCCAGATGTCAATGAAGAATCTCCCCAACTCAACCGCTATCTCTTAGGGCCAGGAGATGTCATTGGTGTTGTATTTCAACGCTCTACTGGTGCTTACCGTTTAGGATCGGGAGATATCATCACCGTTACGGTTCAACGCTTTCCAGACTTAAGTTTTCAAGCTCAAGTTAATCCAGAAGGCAACATTACTGCGCCACTACTCGGCACAGTGTCGCTGCAAGGTTTAACTTTGCAAGCAGCACAAGAAAAAATTCGCTTGTTGCTTAATCGTTATGTAATCGATCCCATAATAGTTTTATCTCTCACAGGGCAGCGTCCTGATTTGAGTTTTCAAGCTCAAATTGACCCAGAAGGCAATATTGTCGTGCCGCAAGTAGGAACGGTGTCCTTGAAAGGCTTGAGTTTGGAAGAAGCACAAGAAAAAATTCGCTTAAGTTTAAGTAGCGTCATGGTCGAGCCGATGTTCGCAGTGTCACTGGTATCGCCACGACCAGTTCAAGTGACGATTACTGGAGAAGTATTTAGACCAGGAATTTATCCTGTTTCCTCGGCAACACCCCGCGTCGCTGATGCTTTGCTCTCAGCTGGTGGCTCTACGATGACCGCAGATTTGCGGCAAGTGCAAGTGCGGCGTAAGTTGATGGACGGTTCTGTGATTTCACAAAATCTCGATCTGTATACAGCATTGCAAAATGGCGGTTCACAGCCTAATTTACGCCTGCAAGACGGCGATGCAATAGTTGTACCACGTCGTGAAGTTGGTACTGATGACAGTTATGACCGCAATCTAGTAGCGCGTTCATCCTTGGCTGTACCACAGATTAGAGTCCGAGTTTTAAACTACGCTGCGGGCGGAATTATTGTTCAAGCGCTGCCTAATGGTAGTACTTTCGTAGATGCTTTAGGAGGAATCAATTTAGATGCTGCCAACCTCCGGGATATTAGCCTGGTTCGCTTCGATCCGGAACGAGGTCGAGCCATTACCCAGAAACTAGATGCCAAAAAAGCTCTTTCAGGTGATACGACTCAAAACATAGCACTCCAAGATAATGATGTTATTGTTGTTGGTCGGAACCTAATTACTCGAATTACTAATCTTTTAGGTACTATTACTCGGCCTTTCTTTGATGTCCAAAGCTTTATCAACTTCTTTGAATCCTTTGGCGGACGAAGGTAAAAGAGATGAGAAAGCAAGGGAAGATGAGGAAGCAGGGGAGGCAGGGGAAAAATAGTAATAACTGACAACTGACAACTGACAACTGACTATCGTTTATATGTGCCTCTGCTATGACCCCACCAATTGTTAAGCGCTATCTTATTGCTTTTGAAAAGTATAAATGGATTGGATTAGCCAGCTTTGCTTTAGTTGTAGCAGGGTCAACGGTGGTGGCTATACAGCCAGAACCACCAGCTAGCTACATAGCTGATGGCGCACTTACCTACAATCGTCCACCAGTTTCTTTCTCAGCAACAGGTAGTGAAATTCAGCAACAAGGGCAAGAATTAAGCGAGCAAGTTTTGCTATCAGACCAGATCGTCGAAGCTGTATCAACAAAGGTCAATGTCAAACCAAAAACCATTGGTACAAATGTTGCTCTAAAACTACCAGAAAGAGCCAAGCCCGGGGAAGCAGCATCCACAATCATCGATTTGAAATATAAAGATACTGACCCTAAGCGTGCCCAACAGGTATTGCAGGAATTAATGCAAGCTATGATTCAGCTGAGTAGTGAGATTAATACAGGGCGATTAAAAGCAATTATTCAAAAAATTAATGAGCGTTTGCCGCAGGTGAAGTCAGAACTGCAAGCGGCTGAGAAAAAGCTAGAACAGTACGATCGCATCCAGCGACCAGCTATATTGGCAGCTGAAAATGGTAGTTTGCTGGGTGCTGTGACTGCAAGCCAAAATCAGCAACGGCAAATTCAATTTACGATTTCTGGAATTGATGCCCAAATTCGCAGTTTGCAAGAGAAGTTGGGTTTAAATGTCAACCAAGCTTATGTTTCTTCTGCTTTAAGCGCCGATCCAATTTTGGCGGAATTGCGCGGGCAAATCTACCAAACTGAAGCGCAAATTGCTTTACTGCGTAAAGATTTGCGACCCGAACACCCGACGATGATTCAGTTACAACGTCAAAAACAAGCTACCGAGGAATTATTGCAACAACGGGCTGCTGAGGTGGTAGGGGGTGGTGGTACCGCAGCACCTCTGGCTAACAACGTTACTGGTATTCGCGCCCAAAGTAGCTTAGATCCAGCGCGGCAGTCGTTAGCTAACCAGATGGTGGCTTTGCAAACCCAACGAGAGACGCTGCAACAACAATTAGCCGAGCAAATTCGCGATGAAGGAAGATTGCGATTCGAGTATTCTCAGATACCAAATAAGCAACTAGAGCGATCGCGTTTGGAACAGGAAGTTGGACTGAAAAAAGCTGTCTATGACCAAATGCAGGCAAAGCTTACCGATGCTCAGACAGCAGAAGCAGAAACCGTTAGTAGCCTCAGTGTTGCTAGAGTTCCTACTGTCATCCTTGATGCCAAAAAACCCAAGAGTGTCCCTGTCACTTTGGGGGTTGGTGGTTTCTTAGGATTGATAGTTGGTGGTGGTGTGGTATTTTTGTTGGGGTCGCTAGAAGGTACATTCAAAACCAAGGAAGATATCCGCGACAGCCTCAAGCAGCGGGAAGTTGTTCTGTTGGGAGAAATACCTTTAATGCCAGTCGATGATTTAGATAAAGAAACAGTGCCAGTGGTATTTTCTCCAGATTCTCTCTATTTAGAGTTTTATGAGAAGTTCCGCAGTAATTTGCGCCGAATGGGTGGTAATAATTTGAAGGTGTTATTGATTAGTAGCACTGGCAGCCAAGAAGGTAAGACAACGAGTGCTTATAACTTGGGTGTGGCTGCTGCGCGTGCTGGCAAAAGAACCTTAATTATTGAAACAGATTTGCGATCGCCTTCTTGTTCTTCTTCTCTAAAAGTTACTCCTGACCCTGAGGCTACCATCGAACCCCTGCGCTATTACGCCAGGTTGAGTGAGTGTATTCATTTAGTTCCTGATGTAGAAAATTTATACATCATTCCCAGTCCTGGCCCCGTGCGTCAATCCGCTGCTATTTTGGAATCCAGCGAAATGCGACGACTCATGGAGGATGTTCGCGAACGTTATGATTTAGTTCTATTAGATACTCATCCTCTAAGTTTATCTAACGATCCTTTATTGATTCAACCCTACAGCGATGGCATTGTGTTAGTAGCGCGACCGAACTATACCCAAGAAAATATGTTAGGTGAAGCGATCGATCAATTAGTTGAATCGGAATTAGGGTTGTTGGGAGTTATTATCAATGGTGCTGATATTATTGTTGCTGCGCCTCCGTCGGTTGAACCTTCAGCAAATTCATCAAAGGCAAAATCGGAAATTGAACAAGACTCAGAAGAAGTTTCGGCTAGTGCTAGTAACAACTAAATAGGAAGTCGTTTGATATAAAGTCCGCCTCATTTCTAAAACTCTCTATGTCTCTGCGCGACGGACACTTTCTTCAACAAACTGGAGTTTAGACTAAAGCAAGCAAAAATAGCTCAACATTTGAGCCAATTGATTCCATGTTGAACAATGAAATGAAACCAGAGTAATAAAAGGGATGAAAAGCCGTTAAGTAGTATTTTTAGATACTTTCTTGGGCTTGGTAAAGGTTTTTTTGACAATGGGATAACGAGTTCGTGGCGCTTTGGGTCTACCAGGAGTCCAACCAGGGGACTTTCCTCTGGGTTTAGGGTCAGGTGCAGGTGTTCCAATCCGAGCTAAAACTGCTGCAAAGGAGTTTGCAACTCGACCAGGGGATAATTTTTGGCTTGGCTTTTGCCAAGGTAGAGGGCAATCTTTGATACCATCTTTCGCTAACCATAACTGCCATGAAAGTAAAGGCATCAAATCACTCCAACATTCTGACTGCTCAGGGGTGGAAAAATGAGGTAACGTCCAATGCAAACGCTGCTTGATAAAACGATACCAGTGGTCAATTGCAAAGCGACGCAAATACTGATGCCAGAATTCATCAACAGTTGGAGTTTGCTCCCCCACCCAGACCAGCCATAAAGGTTTGTAATTTCTCTGTTCACCAATATCTGTTGTACGCTCAACTTGAATTACAGACATGGAGTCTTTAGCAGACTGTTGAAAATGAAGATTAGACCACACACGTAAGCACAACTGTCCTAACTTTGAGTCATTGATTTCTAGAGTTTGGTCTGGTGTTGGCCCTTCGGGTTCGCAGTCGCCTGCGGAGGGAAACCCTCCCGCAGCGCTGTCTCACCATGTTGTCGAGTCGTTGAGCTTAAACTTATCACCGTGAACACGAGGACGACCAAAACCTGTATAGGGTGGCGGCGCACCATAAAGTACCCGATTTGAGCGCAAGCGCATGAGTTTGTCAGCTGGAATGTCCGCAGTCTGTTTAATAAAACTGGCACAGCCATATTCGGCATCCCATAGAGATAACGAACGAGTTGGCAGATTTTGGCAGACCAGTCTCAGTTGAGCAGCTGCTTTTGTTATGGGATTGTCAAAACTTGTGATGCGCTCATGCAATAACGGTAATGCCCAACTCCCGCAATCTTCTGGAATCCAAGCTATCGTGCTGTAACCTTGCCCTAGTGTCACTGGTTTTGCTCCAGACATGGGTTGAGCCTGATGTTCGTAAGTACGGTCTTTTAATGTACGCGCATGAGGTCTTGACCAAGCTGTATGATCTCCTGCTAATACAAGTTGTCCTGTTTGTGGCAAATGTGCCATGTACAACTGCATCAATTTTTTGCGTGGTGGCAAGCTATCTTCTATGGCCTCATAAATACTCGACCATTGCCGCCGAAATACTGGTGATATTGAAAACTCAACGAATGAGTAAACACTACGTGTGACTAACACTGCATCCATCAAGTCAAATAGTGCGTCTTTGCCGTTACCCAAGAGGCTGTACACTCTACCTCGGAATTGTTTAAGCTTATCAAATGTCATGGTCAATCTATGTATTTTTCCCTAAATCTCAGCATTGACCAAAACGTGGTCAGTTCAACAGGACTGACCGCTTTTTTCACCATTTAGTCTAAACTCCAGTCAACAAAGGAAACCCCTGCACAGAAATGTCCTCCTCTGCGTGACATTTAATAATAACTATTTAACTAGGTGATAAGTCTGTCACTTTTTCAGATAGCCATTTGTACCAACTATCTAATCCAGCACCTGTCTTTGCAGATACTTGAAAAATTTTAATCTGTGGATTAATTTGCTGTGCGTACTCTATGCATTTTTGCACATCAAACTCCACATAAGGTAATAAATCGATTTTAGTGAGAATCATAATCTCACTAGCACTAAACATATGAGGATATTTGATTGGCTTATCTTCTCCTTCTGTCACGGAGAGAATCACGACTTTTGCTTGTTCTCCCAAATCAAATAAAGCTGGACAGACTAAATTTCCCACATTCTCAATCATCACAACTGAGTTTAGGGGTGGATTCAGTTGGTGTAAACCCCTATCTATCATTGATGCATCGAGATGACAGCCAGTTCCAGTATTAATTTGGATAACTTTACAACCTGTTTCCCTTATTTTCTGAGCATCGTTCGTTGTTTCTTGGTCGCCTTCAATGACACTCAGGGTAAGCTGATGTTTTAAATCATTAATAGTTTGCGTTAAAAGAGTCGTTTTCCCTGCACCAGGAGAACTCATTAAATTTAAAGCAAGAATGTTTCGACCTTTGAACCAACCCCGATTTTGGGCAGCAATTAAATTGTTTTTTGCTAAAATATTTTGTTCTAAAGATATAGTTGTGTTATGAATTTTGGCATGAAGTTGTGAGACTTCGTGCTGGCGATCGCGACTATGAGAATGTGTGATGATACTACCATCTGGTAAAGTGTGAGTGTGATGATGGTGTTCAACTTCATCAACTTCTAGATTGGTAATTGTAGGTTCGTTATCATCATAACAACCGCAAGTTACACACATATTTCCTCTATTTCTATTTCTTTAATTTTCAGTTCTTCACCAGTTATTAAATTTAATTGCACGCTGCCGCATTTACAAACACCAAATGGTTTGTCTACAACAATTTCCGCACCACATTGTTGACATCGTGCTAAACCAGGAATTTCTCTAATTTCTAAAGTTGCTCCTGCTAAAACTGTGCCTTGAGTACAAATATCAAAACAAAATTGTATGGCATCAGGCATAATAGCTGAGAGTTTACCAATTTCTAATACAACTCGTCGTACTTTTTTACCTTTAGCATTTTCGGTCACGATTGCCACAATATTTTGGGTAATTCCTAATTCATGCATAAAAAATATTAGAACTTAACAAATTCGAGGCAATTGTTCGCCTACTAGCATATCTACAATACGTTCAGACCCAAAAACTGTTTTTAATAAGACAATTCCTGAAGGCGAGGAAATAACTTCGCCAATAATACAAGCATCTTTACCTGTAGGGTGAGATTTCATTGCTAATAAAACAGTGTCAGCATTCTCTTTTTCCACCACCACTACCAACTTACCTTCATTAGCTAAATATAAAGGATCTAAACCTAAAATTTCGCAAACTCCTTTGACTTCTTCACGCACTGGTATAGAGTGTTCGTGAAGACGAATTCCTACGTTAGAACTAAGGGCAAATTCATTTAAAACTGTGGCTAAACCGCCGCGTGTAGCATCCCGCATCGCATGTACTTTGGGACAAGCTTTGAGGATAGTTTCTATTAAATCATGCAACGGCTGACAGTCACTTTGAATATCAGTTTCTAATGCTAACTCTCCACGGGCAACTAAAATTGCCGCCCCATGATTGCCTAATTCACCATTAACTATAACTACATCTCCAGGTTGAATATTGTAGGCGGAAATGCTGATTTCTGTGGGGATAACGCCAATACCAGCCGTGTTAATAAATAGTTTATCGGCAGTACCACGATGCACAACTTTTGTATCACCAGTAACGATTTGTACGCCAGCTTTGTTAGCAGCTGCTTTCATGCTTTTGGCGACACGCCGTAAGGTTTCTACAGCTAGTCCTTCTTCTAAAATGACGCTACAAGTGAGATATAAAGGTTTAGCACCACTGACAGCTAAATCATTAACAGTACCATTGACAGCTAATTCTCCAATGTCACCGCCAGGAAAAAATAAAGGGTCTACAACATAAGAATCAGTGGTAAATGCCAGTCTATCTCCTTGTTGGAGAAGATTAGATAAATTAAAACTAGCTTGGTCTTCTAATTGGGAAAGAATGGGGTTATCAAAATTACTGACAAAGATATCGTCAATTAAATCGCGCATAGCTTTACCACCGCTGCCATGTGCAAGGGTGATATGCGTATCTTGTACTTTTCTCTGACGACGGCGGACTTGTTCTATTTTTTGAAATAGAGTATTTGAAGCTGAGTTATTTATAGAAAAGTCCATTGTTCAAATAGTTAAATAAAATGCATGAATGTAAGATTGTAGGGTATGTTAGTATTTCCTCAATTAACACCCCTACAATTTTTTAACTATATTTACCTGCCTGTTTCGTCATGCCTACCACGATGCCTATCGGAATGTAACAGACCACTCACTGCCCAATTTTCGCGTTCAAATTCATCAATGTGAATAGTTATCCATTCTGGTTTAGTATCTAAAGCGGAAACCAGGGCATTGGTAAGGGCTTCCACTAACTGCCGTTTTTTTTCGATGGAGTGTCCGCGGGCAATTTTGACAGTAACGAATGGCATATAATTGTACTCCAATCATAAGATAACTCACTTTAATCTTAGGTTATGGAGTTAGAGTTACTATTTGTTGTTCATCAAGTTTTTTGTTAGCAAAATTTGAGAATCTTCCGTATTTGTAATAAGCTGCACAAGCACCTTCAGAAGATACCATACAAGTACCAATGGGTGTTTCTGGCGTACAAGCTGTACCAAATACTTTACATTGCCAAGGTTTTAAAACTCCTTTGAGTATTTCTCCACATTGACAAGCTTTATGGTCGGCAACTTTACGATTAGGAATGGTAAATTTTAGTTCAGCGTCAAATTTTGCATACTCAGGATGAATTTTTAAGCCTGAAAAAGGTATATCACCTAAGCCGCGCCAATCAAAATTTTCTCGCACAATAAAAACTTTGCTCATGGCATTGATTGCCACTTGATTACCGGCTTTTTGTACTAGTCGGTTATATTGATTTTCGACTTGACAACGATTTTCTACTAACTGCTGTAACAGCATCCAAACTGATTGGAGAATATCTAAAGGTTCAAACCCGGAGATAACAATTGGTTTATGATACTGTTGGGAAATAAATTCATAAGGGTTAGTACCAATTACCATGCTGACATGACCAGGCCCAACAAATCCATCGAGTTGCAAATCGGGATTATTTAGTAGGGCTTGGAGTGCAGGAATCACGAGGACGTGATTGCAAAACATACTAAAGTTATGAATTTTTTCGGCTGCTGCTTGCACAATGGTAAAGGCGGTACTGGGGGCTGTGGTTTCAAAGCCTAGGGCGAAGAAGACTATTTCTTTGTTGGGGTTGTCTTTGGCAATTTGCAGGCTATCTAGGGGAGAGTACACCATGCGGATATCTGCGCCTTGTGCTTTGGCTTGTAGTAAGCTGGTTTTGGAACCGGGAACGCGCATGGTATCGCCAAATGTGGCTAGGATAACGTTATGATTTTGGGAGATAGCGATCGCATCATCTAATCTCCCTTTTGGCATGACGCATACTGGACAACCAGGCCCGTGAATTAGTTCGATGGCTTCAGGCAGAATTTCTTCGATACCGTATTTAAATATAGAATGAGTGTGTCCGCCGCACACTTCCATGATTTTGATGGGTTTTTCTAGCTGATGGCTTAGTTTTATAATTTGGCAGCGTAAAGCTTCAGCTTTTTCGGGTTCTCGGAATTCGTCTACGTATTTCATGGGATGTGGAGAATAATAGATTTTGTGTATTAGTTAATTATTTTTTAAACGAACCGCCAAGGTCGCCAAGGAAGAAGAAAAGAAGAGTTTTAATTAGTAATTGCTGCTAGTTCTTGCAATAGTTGTAATGTTTCTGCGGCTTCTTGTTCGTTAATTCGATTCATAGCAAAGCCAACGTGAACTAGCACCCAATCTCCAATACAGGCTTCGGGGGGATGTTGTTCGTCAACGATGCAGGCAATATTTACTTCGCGTTTGACACCGCCAATATTAACTATGGCTAATTTATGATTAGTGTTAGTTATTTCAATAATTTGACCGGGAATTCCTAAGCACATTTTTCTTTATCCTTGTTGAAGAGAAGCGAATCACAGATACATGAAGAGAATATTTATTAATAAGTATTAATTAATTGAGCGGCTGTAATCATGGCTTGACCTAAAGATAAACCGCCATCATTGGCAGGAACTAAGCTATGTGTAAGTACATTAATTTCCAATGATTGTAAGTGTTTAGTAACCTGCTCTAATAAAATGCAATTTTGGAATACTCCCCCTGTAAGTGCAACCCGATCGATTAGATTTTCCTGACGAAGGAGTTTAACCATTTCAACAATGGTATTTACTAAACTTTTGTGAAATTTTGCAGCTATAGTTTTTTGGGGAATCTGCTGCTGTAAGTCGTCTAATAAGCCTTGCCACATTAGGTCTGGCTCTATACAGTAAATGTTATCTAAAAAGCCCACCTCAAAATGATAATTATTCGTTTCTTTATAATTATTTAAGTTATTAATATCGACTAAAGATTCCATTTCTATGGCGGCTTGTCCTTCATAGCTACATTCTTCTAGACAAATACCAATAGCTGCTGCTACTGCATCGAATAAACGTCCTACTGATGAAACTGAGGGTGAGTTAATTCGTTTTTCGATAATTTGATTGAGAAGTTTTAGCGGTTTTTGTTTTAAAAATTTGAAAAATTCTAACTCAGTATATTGTTGTTGACAAGTATCCCAAAGTTTAGCAGCTAATAAGTGGGCGTAGGTGTTACGCCAAGGCTGATAAATTGCCTGTTCGCCACCAATCATTGCCACTTGTTTAAAAGTTGCTAGTCGCTGAAATTGGCGGTAATCTGCTAAAAGAAATTCTCCACCCCAGAGTTTACTATCTTCGCCGTAACCTAAGCCATCTAAAGCGATACCTAAAACAGGTGGCGAATTTAAAGGTATACTATTTTCTGCCATGCAAGCAGCAATATGGGCATGATGATGCTGGATAGAATACAGTTTAATTTGATTGGCAGAAGCTAGTTGTTTACCGAGTTTACTTGAAAGATATTCTGGGTGTTTGTCAATTGCGATCGCTTCTGGTTTACAATCAAATAAGTTTAAGTATAAATTTAATGTATTTTGATAAGCATTATAAGCCGCAATATTTTCTAAATCTCCTAAATGTTGAGATACAATTGCTTCTTTTTCTCGCAACAAGCAAAAAGTATTTTTTAACTCGCTGCCCATTGCTAAAATTTGCGGAACATTATGAAATCCTAGTGGTAAATTAATAGTCGCGGGTGCGTATCCTCTAGCACGGCGAATTATTTGTACTGTATCGCCGACAACTCGCACAACAGAATCATCGACTCGGTTAACAATCTCTCGATTATGAAAGAGAAAATAATCAGCTATTTTGCCTAGTTTTTCTCGTGCTTCATCATTATCAATACATTGCGGTTCATCAGCAATATTGCCACTTGTTAAAACAATTGGACGATTCATCCGCTTGAGAATTAAATAATGTAAGGGCGTATAAGGTAGCATGAAACCAAGTGTATTTTGCCCAGGTGCTACTAATGATGCTAGTTGTTTTCTTCCCAATACTGGCAGCAGTACAATAGGTGCGGCAGAACTTGTTAATAATTCTTTTTCCTTGGCGTTGACAGTGCAATATTCTTCAATTATTGATATATCACGCGCCATTAAAGCAAAGGGTTTGTGATAGCGCTTTTTACGCTGACGTAGTTTTTGTACAGCTATTTCCTGTGTCGCATCGCAAGCTAGATGAATTCCACCTAACCCCTTAATTGCGACGATTTGACCTTTTTGTAACAGAGTACAAACGGCATCGACATCATCCATCATGGAGAACATAGACGCAGTGACAGGTTTACCATCTGCACGTTCTAACCAAGCTTTGGGGCCGCAAACATGGCAAGCTACAGGTTGGGCATGAAAGCGGCGGTTTTCAACATCGTGGTATTCCTTCGCACATTCTGGACACATGGTAAACGCAGACATACTGGTATTATGTCTGTCGTAGGGAATAGCACGAATAATACTCAGACGTGGGCCGCAATGAGTACAGTTGGTAAAGGGATAACGGTAAAAACGGCTAAAGGGGTCAAAAATTTCTTGTAGACATTGCGGACAAGTAGCTGCGTCAGGGACAATTTCTGTTTTGATGACATTACTGACACTACTAGAAATCACAAAATCATCAAAGTCAAATTCTCCTTCATAACTAGTTCGTGACAGTTCTTGAATTTTTGCCAATGGTGGACATTCTTGCTGTAATTTAGTGACAAATTTTGTTAAATCTTCCTCACTACCAGATACTCGAATTAAAACACCTTGCCCATCATTACAAACATCTCCCCGCAACCCGTAAGCTTTTGCAAGACGATAGACAGTAGGGCGAAATCCTACCCCCTGAACAGTACCGCGTACTCTAATTTCCTCAATTTTCATAAGCACCTAGACTACTACTCTAATTTCCTCTGTGTCTTTGTGCCTCTGTGGTTAAATTCTTAATTTTTAATTGAATCGCCACAGCAAAATTCGATTATTTCCAGAATCAGCTATTACCGCAATATTGTCAGAAATGTTTATCCCATAACACCAATTGAAACTATCTCGCTTTGGCAATCCAAAATTGCGATTTTCACCCTTGCTTTGAAAATAGTTTTGTCCCGCGATCGCATCTGCCAAAGCACCCTGTAATGATATTATTGATTCTGGCTTTCTCCATCCTAACAACCGAGAGTTAGCAGTATCTGCAACTACCAACCAATCATTAGCAACACCCACACCATAAGGCATACTCAAACTACTAGCACTAGGGAAATAATCTCCTTGATTCATTTCCACAGTCTCAAAGCTTTTTTGTCCTAACACCAATGCACAAGTGGCATTATTTTCTATTGGCATTCCCTGCCAAATCATCACACGATGATTACCTGCATCAGTGATAACTAAATTTTCTCCCCAAAACGCTATATCGTGACACCAGCGCATACTCGCCGCAGTTGGAGAACCGCCACCATTTTCATTGCGAGATATCATATCTGGTTGTCCCAAAACTAAATCCGCAGGCTGACCATTTTCTATTGGTAATTCATGCCAAATTAATGCCCGTCGATTTCCTGTATCAGCAACAAATAGCCTTCCTTGATGATAAAAAACACCATAAGGCCAATGCATTGTATTAGCATCTACCCGACTTCCTCGGTTTGGTTCGTTCTCAGTAAAATTAGCTTGCCCTAATACCAAGTCTGCTGGCACATTACTATCTTCCGGTAATGTTTTCCAAATTAAAACTCGATGATTCCAAGCATCGGCTACCGCTAAACCTTCTCCACAAGCACAAATTCCAGTTGGTACGCTGAGAGTTGTTCTTCCCAGTTTACATTTAGCATTTTGTCCCTCGTGGTGAAAGTCTGGTTGTCCAATTATCCAATCAGCAGGTTGACTATCTCTAGTGGGTAAATTTCGCCATCCTAATAACCGATGATGTCCCGTATCTGATACCCATAATTGTCCATTTGGTAACAAACAAGCACCACGAGGGCCAAACATTGTTGTAGGACTTGGCGCTATAGGTATTGCTAATATCTCTGGTTCCAAAATTTTACCTAAAATCACGTCTGCACCTTGAGGTGATAGAGGTAATTTTGGAGTATTTGCTGTTGCTTCTGATGGAAATTGTGGTGTGGGAACAATCACAAGAGAATATACATAAACACTAAATGAACGCTGATCATTATTTAAAATCATCGGCGGACATCAACATGTATCAATGGTGGCAATTTTAGATTAGGCTTTTATCATTTTTGGATTTGCACAAAAACTTTATCGCCTTTAATCTGTACTGGATATGACTGCAAAGGAACATCAGTAGCAGTTAAGCACTCACCAGTTTCTAAGTTGTACTGAAATCCATGGGATGGACAGGTGATAATACCATTTTCTACTTTACCCGTATCTAGAGGAGATGCTAGGTGAGTGCAAGCATTGCAATAACAAGTGATATTTATACCTTGACGATATAAAATCAGTGAATGACCAACAACTTTTACTGCAAATACACCAAACTCTGGAATTTTATCGACATTTGTTACCTTTACCCAAGTAGAAGTTACCTGGGGAGAAAATGGACTGATTAAACTAGAATTGGCATTGCTAGCAACTGAAGTGTCATTAACAGCAATTACTTTGGTAATTTCCGGGCAATGGTTTTTGATAGCCTGTTCTACACCCTGAGATAAAGTCAAAGTCGAAGCAGGACAACTGCTACAACTTCCTATTAATTTCACTTCTACTGTATCTGGTGGTTTAAAAGCTACCAGTTCTATATCGCCGCTATGGCTTTTTAAGCCTGGGCGAACTTCTTCAAGGGCTGTCTGAATGCGTTCTAAAATCGTTGGTTTGACTAGTTCGTGATAAAGCAAGACTGCGTAAACCACCTCATCAGCAACAGCAAGACGCAAAGGTGACATTGATTCTTGCTTGAGGCTTTTAATTAACCGTGTCAAAGCTTCTTTATGTAAAGCTTCAATAGCCCTTTTTAGCCCTACTGCTACAGACCTTTGGCTTTCATCCCACTCGGATATAATTGCCTCAAAACGGTTAATTTCTTGAATGAATTCTTTGAGGTTAGTCATTAGTTAGCGGTCAAAAATAAACTCACTTCATTTTGAAATCCTTGAGGAGAAATGGCATAACTATGCCTGTAATTAAGCTAGATAATGTTATTGGTAAACAAAAGGGAATTTCCGCTTGAGCTAGTAGCACTAGTAATAGTAAACCAATACTAATACCAATTGTGGTTTGCCGAATAAAATATATGGGATCGCGCAGTAGCTTGCCTTGAAAAAATAACTTAGCAGAAAACCACCCTATTTCTAACATCTTACCTCCTAAAAGTTCGTCCATAACGTCAGTATAACCAGCCCTAATAATATGGCTGGAATTGCACCAGCAGGCGCAAATAATGCACCAAGCATGGCTGAGAAAGAATAACCTATATCTTTTCCAGCTAATATCATGCCGCCAATAGCACCGCCTATCATTGATACAACTGTTGCTAGGACTAACCACAATAATCCTGTTACTATGTTCAAGTCTCCAGCCGCCATGTTTGTAAGAAAAGCACTCATATTAGCATTACTCAAAATATCTCTCATGTTGTGTTATCCTCACTACCAGAGTTAGGAATGAAATTGATAATATTCATTTCGGTTTCTAATTCTTGCAAAGCTTGCGCTACTACTTCTGCTTGTTCTATTTGTTGATGTTGGGTAAATATTTGCCAAGCTTGTTGATAGTAGTTGCGTGCTTGTAAGAGATTTTGTAAGTTACCAGCTTCTGGTTTTTCTGGATTATCTGGTAAGTTAAATAAGGCGTTAGCTTTGTTAGAAATTGTGTTAGCGTACTCCAAGGGTGCGTCTTTGAAATTACGTACTTTTAACGCTTCATCATAAGCTGCGATCGCCCGCAAATTATTCTCCACAGGATGAGAACTGACTAAATATTGCAAAGCATTACCCAAATTGTTTTGCAACATCGCATATTCTCTAGGATGGTCAATCAAATTAATATGCTTTAGTGCGACTTCAAATGACTGTACTGCTAATCCTTGACGCAAGTATTCTCGTTCCGATGCCATGGGCATAGAAAGGTAAGCGATCGCAATATTGTTATATAAAATCGCGTACTCCTGCGGGTAATTTTCCCAGGTAAACACGCGCAATGCCTCATGATAAGCTTGGATGCTATCAGCTATACGCGCCAAATTAAATGGCACAAGTGACTGTAACACCAGCCCAAAATTCATCTGTGCCTCCGCCACTTCTTCGGGCAAGGCTAATTGTTGTAGAATCGGCAGTGCCTCTTCATAACCTACTTTCGCTTGCAACAGTAATTCAGTTCCTGCATCCGGAATTGTCCGTAACGTCCCTGCCATCCCTACTTGGGCACGGGCTTTCAGTAAGGGATACTCCTCACCAGACATTTCATGCGCCCGGTAATACAGAGAAACTGCATTTCGCAAGTCTTGGGCCTTTTTGGGCTTTTTTTGAAAGCCTTGTGCCATCTCGATCAGCATCTGGATTTTTTCCTCTACTGTTGCTGATTCTGATGCCATAGCTGCGATCGCTGCTTTTACCGCTGAATCTGTAATGCTAGGGGTCATAACTGCCGTACTCTAGCCAATTGGGAATGATGTTAACACCCACTAAAGATAGAGACACGCGATCGCGTCTAATCAGGGGCTATACCGATTTACGCAGGCTTTGAATCTCTTTGGCGAAATTTCCCTTTATGAAGAGACTAGAGACTGGGAATTAAAGATCGGGGAAAAGTTTTTCCAATACCCAGTCCCGTTTTTATGAATCAATTTTTCTACTATAAAACACCCTGTTTCTAAAATTCTAGGGGGGAATTGCCAATATTAATGTCAACTTTAAACACCTGATATTTTTCAAATATGTTTTGTATCATCAATTAACACAATCCAAATATTTTTTTCAGGGTGAGACTCCAAAAGTCACGCGATCGCCGAAGTGTAAAATATATTCATCAACTGTAAAACTAACTCTCTTGAAAACAGACAGTATCTTTTATCGCATCTTCCAAAGTATCCCCGGCACTTTTTTTGAACTAATTAACCAACCACCGCAATTAGCTAGTGCTTACCAATTTTCCTCAGTAGAAGTTAAACAACTGACGTTTAGAATCGATGGTGTCTTCCTCCCAAGTGCAAAAGAATTACCCATCTATTTTGCCGAAGTTCAATTTCAACCAGACAAAAAATTATACTCGCGTTTGTTTACCGAAATTTTTAACTATCTCGACAAAACCGAATTAACCAACACTTGGCGTGGTGTTGTCATCTTCCCCAACCGCAGTGTTGATACTGGAGATACCGAAAGATATACAGAAATACTCAACTCACAACGAGTAACTCGCGTCTATCTTGACGAATTAAGCTTGATTGAGGCATCATCAATCGGCATAGAGACAGTTAAACTAATCATCGAACCCGAATCAACTGCCATAACAAAAGCTATAGAGATAGTAAACACTGCCCAACAGCAAATTGCAGATCTCGCTACTCAGAGTGAAATTATACAATTAATAGAGACGATATTAATCTACAAATTGCCGCGATTGAGTCAGGAGGAGATAGGAAAAATGTTTGGATTAAATGAGTTAAGGCAAACTAGATTTTACCAAGATGTTTTTGAAGAAGGTAAACAAGAAGGTAAACAAGAAGGTAGGCAAGAAGGTAAACAAGAAGGTAAGTTAGAAACGATACCCCAGTTGTTAGCGTTGGGGTTAAGTATTGAGCAGATAGCTCAAGCGTTAGGTTTGGACGAACAGCTTGTTAGGCAAGCTGCACAACCGAAATTCTAAAAAAATAGGGTAGGCCAATGCTCAAATTTTTCCGACGGCGATCGCAGACCCCTATCCGAGGGCGATCGCCTTTCACCTTTATCTATATCAAAGTATAAATTCCAAAATTGTTATTAATAATTCCAGAGTTTTAACAGCAAAAAATTAAGTAGCCGTCATGAACTGCGTACACCAAAAGGCAGGAACAAGATACTAGTGACTAGTATTTTTACTTGGCATTCAGCATTTTTTTAAATAAGTTTGAGGTTGTCCAAGGTCAGAAACTAAAGGTAAAAAGCAATTTTTTTATTAAATGTGTAACGCATATAACAGACATCTACCTTGAAATTATTCTTGATGTAATTTCAGTTTTTATTAATGCTTAATTCTTTTTTAATAAAATAGAATTAAATAAAAAAATATCTTATGTTGAAAAATAAATATTGATAAATAGGTGAGACTCTACAAGCTTTATCACCTACATCGTGCATGGTAAACGATAGAAAAAAGCATAGCTGATGACTAACGTACTCTGGCTGCAAGGTGGTGCTTGTTCTGGCAACACCATGTCATTTCTCAACGCCGAAGAACCGACAGTCTGCGATTTGATTGCTGACTTTGGCATCAAGGTACTGTGGCATCCCTCCTTGGGATTGGAATTAGGCAACAATTTGCAAACACTGCTGTGGGATTGCATTTCTGGCACAATTCCTCTAGATATCTTGGTATTTGAAGGTAGCGTGGTTAACGCCCCCAACGGTACAGGCGAATGGAATCGGTTTGCCGATCGCCCTATGAAAGACTGGTTAACTGACCTTTCCAAAGCTGCTAAATTTATCGTCGCTGTAGGTGACTGTGCCACATGGGGAGGAATTCCCGCAATGTCACCCAACCCCAGCGAATCGGAAGGCTTGCAATTTCTCAAGCGTCAAGAAGGCGGTTTTTTGGGAAAAGATTTTATTTCCCAAGCAGGATTACCTGTAATTAACATACCTGGGTGTCCCGCCCATCCTGATTGGATTACCCAGATATTAGTTGCGATCGCCACCGGACGCATCGCCGACATCGCCCTCGACGAACTGCATCGTCCCCAAACCTTTTTCAACACCTACACGCAAACAGGTTGTACCCGCAACGTCCACTTTGCCTACAAAGCCTCAACCGCCGAATTTGGTCAGCGTAAAGGTTGCCTCTTCTACGACTTGGGTTGTCGCGGCCCCATGACTCATTCCTCCTGCAACCGCATTTTGTGGAACCGCGTTTCCTCCAAAACTCGCGCCGGAATGCCTTGTTTGGGTTGCACAGAACCAGAATTCCCCTTCTTTGACCTCAAACCCGGAACTGTATTTAAAACTCAGACAGTAATGGGCGTTCCCAAAGAATTACCGCCAGGAGTGAAAAAGAAAGACTACGCCTTACTCACAATGGTTGCCAAAGACGCAGCCCCAGCTTGGGCAGAAGAAGACTTTTTTACAGTTTAGTCATTGGTCAATGGTCAGTGGTCAGTATCAACTGACTAATGACAACTGACAACTAACAACTAACCACTAAAAAATATGACAATTCAAACATTAGATATATCGCCCGTTGGTAGAGTTGAGGGTGATTTAGATGTCCGTGTCGAAATCGAAGATGGACGCGTAGTCAACGCTTGGACACATGCCGAACTGTTTCGCGGATTTGAAGTTATTCTGCGCGGCAAAGACCCCCAAGCGGGATTAATTGTCACACCTCGTATTTGTGGTATTTGCGGCGGTTCTCACCTGACTTGTGCATCGTGGGCATTAGATACCGCTTGGGGTACAGAAGTTCCTCGCAATGCGATTTTGGCGAGAAATTTAGGTCAAATTGTCGAAACAATCCAAAGTATACCTCGGTACTTTTATGGTTTGTTTGCTATTGACTTAACAAATAAAAATTACCGCAGGAGTCGCTTTTACGAAGAAGCTGTTAGACGCTTTGCCGCCTTTACTGGCAAGTCTTACGAATTAGGCATAACAATTTCTGCTAAACCTGTAGAAATTTATGCCCTGCTAGGCGGTCAATGGCCGCATTCTAGCTACATGGTTCCTGGTGGTGTCATGTGCGCCCCCACCTTAACAGACATTACCCGCGCCTGGGCGATTCTAGAATATTTCCGCACCAATTGGTTAGAACCAGTCTGGTTGGGTTGTTCTTTAGAACGCTACGAAGAAATCCAGACATATGATGACTTCATGGACTGGCTAGATGAAGACCGAAATCATCGTGAGTCAGACTTGGGTTTTTACTGGCGGATGGGTTTAGATATCGGTCTAGATAGGTATGGCGCTGGTGTTGGTAAATATGTCACTTGGGGATATTTAGCCCATGAGGATAAATATCAAAACCCCACCATCGACGGACGCAATGCCGCCACAATCATGAAAAGTGGAGTGTACGACAGCTTTACCGACACTCACACCTTGATGGATCAGAGTTTCACCCGCGAGAATACGACTCACTCTTGGTATGAAGAAGGCACAGCTGATATTCATCCTAGCGATCGCACAACTAAACCCACCCCGAATAATACCAAAGACTTTGACAATGCCTACTCTTGGGCGAGTGCAGTCCTTCATAAAGACTTCGGACGCTTAGAAGCTGGCCCCTTAGCACGTCAATTAGTGGCTGGTGGCAAACATGGCGAGTCTTGGCAGCACTACGACGGATTCATCCTGGATGTATTCAAGCAGATGCGCGGCCCCAACATTCACGTGCGTCAACTTGCACGACTGCACGAAATTGTCAAGTTATATCGCCAAGCCGAACACTGTTTGCGTGAGTTCAAATTAAACGACCCCTGGTATATCAAACCTACAGAAAAAGATGGCAAAGGTTGGGGTGCAACCGAAGCAGCGCGGGGTTCTCTGTGTCACTGGGTAGAGATAGAGGGCGGTAAAATTAAGAATTACCAAGTAATTGCTCCTGGTACTTGGAATATCGGCCCCCGTGACGGTGAAGGCATTCGCGGCCCCATTGAAGAAGCTTTAGTAGGCACACCCATCGACGATCCTACCGACCCTGTAGAAGTTGGTCATGTGGCGCGATCGTTTGACTCTTGTTTGGTGTGTACAGTTCACGCCCACGATGCGAAAACTGGTGAAGAGTTGGCGCGTTTTCGGACTGCGTAATATTTACTCATAAGCTAATGGCTAATTATTATCTAGTTAGCTATTAGCTTATGATTATTGCATGTTCAACAATTGATACGTAATGATTGAATAATATGTTTTAATAACGACGCTTTTCTTGCTGATAAAAATCAACCTTGGCTTTTATTTGGTTGTCAATTCGTGACTTTTTCTCACATTCAATCCGTTGGCGTACATACTCATAACGACTTTTCTTACCACCCAGAATAAAGCTATTGATATAAACTGTACTGCCCTCTGTTTGAAACCTATAACCGTTTTTAGCCAATAGTTCCATAATTGCCCAAGCTTTTTTTGCTTGACGACGTGGCGGCTGAAATTATACACCAAAATTGTATAGTTCCTCTCCGCATTCAGGGCATTTACATTTTGTTATTAAACCTTTACGATCGCGCAGAGTAACCACCAAGGGCGATCGCTATTTCGTAAAAAAGGGTTAAATTATTTCAGTAACGTCCTAAATTTTAAAAAATATACATTTATGAAAAAGTTAATTTCGATAACTGCTTTAATTATTTTCTCTCTTGGCATTGTCAGTTGTGAAAACTCACAAACAAATACCTCAAAGGAAACTCAAATTAATCCAACCCCATCAGCTAAGATTGAACCTACAAAAGAAACTTCTATCACAACTCTACTTCCAACTGACACATCTCAAAAACCTACAACCAAACAACCAGAAATTGGCACAATCAAAGAGATGGTAAATGGTGACATTATGTGCTATGTCACTCTAGTAGATGAAAAAGGAATCGAACATAATGTCGGCGCATTGTTTGAGATTTGTGCAGAACAAGCAACTTTTTTAAACAAAAAAGTACGTGCCTTTTATGAAATCCACTCGGTGAATGATTGTGAAAGTGCCGAACCTTGTGGTAAAAGCCGCGAAGAATCTCTAATTGCAAAACTGGAAATTTTGAGTGAAAAATCTTAAAACAGAATTCAGGAGTCAGGAGTCGGAGTCAGAATTAAGATTTTTGAATTGCAGCCAAAAAATCGTTAATTTTCAGGCGAGATGCGATCGCCAGTTTTAGGGTCGAACACAAACAACTGATTTAAATCGAGTTGTAGAGATAAGCGATCGCCCGGGCGCAGACGCACATCCCCACCCACTTGTATATTCAACAACGCTGTAGAACTAGGCAATCCAGCACGAATCAAGGTTTCTCTTCCCAAAGGTTCTACCACCTTCACTTCAACTACTAGGAGTGCTGAGTTCTGAGTTCTTAGTTCTGAGTCAGTGCTGATTGTTATATGCTCTGGTCTAATTCCCAAATCAAAACTTTGTCCCTGACGCAAATTCAATTTTTCTCTCGCATCTGTAGGAACTGGTAATAACTGGCCGCTAACATCAAAACCATCATTCTTATAGATTGCAGGCAAAATATTCATCGGTGGACTGCCTAAAAAAGTCGCCACCATTTGATTAGCGGGACGAGCATAAATACTTTGCGGGTCGCCGATTTGTTGAATTCTTCCCCGATTTAGCACCACAATCTTATCAGCCAAAGTCATCGCTTCAACTTGATCGTGAGTGACATAGACAGTTGTAATTTCTAATTCTTGATGGAGCTGTTTTAATTCTGCCCTTGTATCATCTCGCAATTGGGCATCCAAATTAGACAAAGGTTCATCGAGTAAAAACACTTGTGGTTCCCGAGCGATCGCTCTTCCCAATGCTACCCGTTGTTGCTGTCCTCCAGAAAGTTGTTTGGGTTTGCGATCTAGCAAGTGTTCCAAAGATAGCGATCGCGCTACATTTACTACTCGTTCTTGAACAATCCTTTGGTCAACTTTCCGCATCTGCAACCCAAAGGCAATATTTTGCGCCACTGTCATGTGCGGATATAGGGCGTAGTTTTGGAACACCATCGCTACATCCCTTTGCCTTGCTGGGATATTGTTCACCAACTGATCCCCAATAAAGAGTTTGCCAGATGTGGCAGTTTCTAAACCGGCGATCGTTCGTAAAATTGTAGATTTACCACAACCCGAAGGCCCGACTAAAACCCAAAACTCGCCATCAGGAATTTCAAAGGTAATGTCCTCGATAGCGGTGACATTGTTAAACCGACGTTTAATATCTTCGAGACGAACTTTTGCCATTATCCAATTTGAGACTTAAGATTGTGGATTTGAGATTGATAGGGATTCCCTAACTTTCTTATTCC
This sequence comes from Nostoc minutum NIES-26, assembly GCA_003326215.1. GTDB lineage: Bacteria > Cyanobacteriota > Cyanobacteriia > Cyanobacteriales > Nostocaceae > Dendronalium > Dendronalium minutum. The sequence continues at coordinate 355,970 of LXQD01000295.1, forward strand.
AGCAATGCTATAAACTCTTCTCTTTTAAGTTCAGCATCGCGTGGTATCTTAGTAGCAACCCTCTAGCAATAGTTTTACCGACACAAATAGGAATAGTTACTAAGCGTCCATTGTCATTTTCCATTTGCACGTGACTACCTTTTTACCGCACCACCTAAAATCCTTTTTTTCAAGGGTGCTAATAACTTTTGTGCCTATTAAACCTGGTAGCTTTGGCATTAAACCACTACCTTTTGAATACCTACAAATTCCGGTATTATTTCATCCTTTTCTGCTTCTAGACAAAGTCCAATGACTTCTTTAATATTCACCATTAACTCATCAATTGTTTCTCCTTGGCTGTAACAGGCTTTGATCTGAGGAACTTCTCCAACATAGTAGCCATCTTCATCTCGTTCAATGATGACGTAAAATTCTCGCTTGGCGGCATTCGTCATAATTTATCTCTCGGTAGTCTCACAATCATGTTTCTGAATTCTTCGACCAAGCTGGGTGAGAAAATAAAGAACTAATCACTCTCACTCCTCGCAGTTGATTGGATAGGGGTAAGTGACCTTTTGGGGCACTCAAATCCCAGGTAAACTCATTGGGATACCGCGTCCAGTTATTACCTTTTTTCCAGCTAATTTTCGGCCAGAAATTATCCCAGTTTTTTCCTAAACTTAACCAGATTTCTCGCTGCACTGAAAAGCCAAACTTACCCTCAGAGTGAACTAGCCACAGGTTATTAATGGTTTGCAAGTCAATAGCAGGGAAACTTTCTACGTCAGTAAAATACAACCATTTTCTTTGTACAGCCGTTGGCCCTGCTAGTTCACACATTTTTTGGATGGTGATGCGATCGGCTGCTTGGAAGTCTTGGACAGCAAGTAGCTGTTGCAAAGGATTGTAATTAATCCCGCACCCTGATTTTAGAGGTACAATTCCCTCAGGAAAACAGGAGCGCAGAAATTCTTTGGCTTGAGGTGCGTCAGAGTTGTAAAGGACTTGGTAGACTTTGCCATCGACCCAAGTTGCTGGGTTGTCACGTCGTTTCAATAAAAATTCCATCAACACGTCTAATCCTTCATTACCCAAGTCAGCTAACTGTGGGATGATTTGTTGTTGGACTTGAAAAGACCCAGCGATTAACTGGAGGCGGAGAGAGTCGATGTCATTAGCAGGGCCTGATAAAATCATTGGGTCTGTCATGCCATTACTCGTGTTAGCGGTCAGTGAAAAAGCGATCGACTATCAGGCGTTCTTCAAAGTGAAGTACTGATAGCGAAAAGTAGTTTACTATTTTTGATCGTACAAAATTGCGATGCCTTCACTGAATTCCATACTTTAGCCCCAAATTAATGTACAAGGGGAATAGGGGGAAAATCTGCGCCTCATGACTTACTTGGTGAACAAAAGACACAGCAAAATCTGCCAGCCCGCTAAATTAGAGATTTTCAATAGTGGCGGCGTATCGATCAGGAGTATGTGAAGTATGTACGACAAGATTACCCCCCCCACAACCGGAGCAAAAATCACCTTTAAAAATGGTGAACCGATTGTGCCAGACAATCCAATTATCCCCTTTATTCGTGGCGACGGTACAGGTATAGATATCTGGCCTGCTGCCCAAAAAGTGTTGGATGCTGCGGTAAAAACGGCATACAAGGGCCAGCGTCAAATTAGTTGGTTCAAGGTTTATGCTGGTGACGAAGCATGTGATTTATACGGTACTTATCAGTATTTACCCGAAGATACTCTGACGGCAATTCAAGAATATGGTGTAGCTATTAAAGGCCCTCTGACTACTCCAGTTGGGGGTGGTATTCGTTCTTTAAATGTGGCACTGCGGCAAATTTTTGACCTCTATGCTTGCGTGCGTCCTTGCCGCTACTATGCAGGTACACCTTCACCCCACAAAAATCCTGAAAAGCTGGATGTAATTGTCTATCGAGAAAATACGGAAGATATTTATTTGGGTATTGAATGGCGGCAAGGTAGCGAAATCGGCGATCGCCTCATTGCCATCCTCAATAAAGAATTAATCCCTGCCACCCCGGAACATGGTAAGAAGCAAATCCCCCTGGATGCTGGTATTGGCATCAAACCAATCAGCAAAAAGGGTTCGCAGCGCCTTGTGCGGCGTGCTATCAAACACGCCTTACTACTGCCTAAACACAAGCAACAGGTAACTTTGGTGCATAAAGGCAACATCATGAAGTACACCGAAGGTGCTTTCCGCGATTGGGGTTACGAATTAGCAACTACCGAGTTTCGTCAAGAAACTGTCACCGAACGAGAGTCTTGGATTTTGAGTAACAAGGAGAAAAACCCCGACCTCTCCTTGGAAGATAATGCCCGACAAATCGAGCCGGGTTTTGATGCCCTTACCCCAGAGAAAAAAGCGCAAATTGTCAAGGAAGTCGAAAACGTTCTTAACTCAATTTGGGCAACCCACGGTAACGGTCAATGGAAAGACAAGGTGTTGGTGAACGATCGCATTGCTGACAGTATTTTTCAACAAATCCAAACCAGACCAGATGAGTATTCGATTTTGGCGACGATGAACTTGAACGGCGATTACTTGTCTGATGCTGCGGCGGCAATTGTGGGCGGATTGGGAATGGGACCAGGGGCAAATATTGGTGATGTCTGTGCCATATTTGAAGCTACCCATGGCACCGCGCCCAAACATGCCGGGTTAGATCGGATTAATCCTGGTTCAGTAATTTTGTCCGGTGTGATGATGCTGGAGTATCTGGGTTGGCAAGAAGCAGCAGACCTGATTAAGAAAGGTTTAGGGGATGCGATCGCTAGCAGTCAAGTCACGTACGATTTAGCACGGTTACTAGAACCACCAGTGGAACCCTTAAAATGTTCTGAATTTGCTGAGGCGATTATTCAGCATTTTGGTAACGGGTAATCGAGTTTAAAAAGTAAAAATTGGGGAGTAGGGAATCATGAATGAAGAAAATTTAGCATTAATGATTCTTTGCCCCAATTTCTAATTCATTCGACTTCTTACAGAAGTTGGGTAAAGGTGTAGATTCTTTTTACCTTCTTATTGCTATTGATAGGAAGTCCATATATCAAGAAAGCAATTACAACTCTTCAATTGTTACTAAACCGCTTTCGGTAAACTGTATTACAAGTTCATGCTCATCTAGTAACGCTGTACCTAATAGAGGTAGCCGTCCTGTAGCAAGTACACTAACTTCCCGTTCTTGTACATTCCACAGAATAGTAGCTTGATGTACTGGCAAGATGACATTACTATTGTCAGCTAAATTTGCATATATGTTATGTAAAAAAGGAAAACCCAACAGACTAACTGCTGCTGGGGGTAAAGAAAGAAATTCTGTAAAACCTATATTGATAACAAATTCAATAGTAAAATTTGGCTGATTTGGCAATCGAAACATTATGTTAACAGTTGCGCGTCCGTTCTTGACAATGCCAGCTATCACCGATAATCGCGCTCCATTTCACCACTAAAGGAAACAGCAACTTTGTAACCAATGCGAATACCGAATAGTCTGGCATATGGGTTCTTTTGGCGTAATAGATGTGACGATTCTATACCTGTTTTGTCAACAGCATACTCACCTGTTTCTATATCAATGATTACCATCTTACCGATGTTTTCTTCTCGTTCCACTTGTTGACGAATACTGTTTTCGTATATCTCTCTAGCACGTCGTCCAACTTCTTCACTGCTTAAAAGTATGGGTTGCATAGTCTTGCTTATTTGTTGCTATTGTATACTAATTATACTATTGGAATTGAGACAAAAAGTAACCTGAAAAAACCATCAAACGTATATACAGAAAGGCTTTGACATCTTTTTACCTAGTTTATTGACATGTATAGGTTTAAAGCATTTTTGAACCTTCCGTGTATTTTCCTTACCTGTATAGGTTTGAGGCTTGTTTTTACCTCAAAAATGTTTAAATTCCGCTAATAGTGTCCATCCCAAACCTAATACTTTACTAACCTACAATCAGCTCAAATAAAATACCAATAATTAGACCAACTATTGCAGCAATCAAACCGGCACAAAAGAAGTAGAAAAACAATTCCAAACTTGCTTGAATATTGTATGTATATCCAAAATAAAATATTGCCCAAATTGCTCCAAGTATTCCTAAAATTACTATTGGAGTTGTTATAATTGCTATAAAACTTTGAGTTTTCGTCCTTATGATTGCTACGACACTGTGAGTTTTCATTTATATATGTATAGTATTATGAACTGTAAAAATTTCTAGTTAAACACATAACAGAAAAAACTGGAATTAGACAAAAAATAAAAAATACGCATGAATAGGATCTATAAACACGTATTTATCCATAACGGATTATGAATAAAATCTGATGAAAATTAATCCTCCTAAAACTGCTCCTTCAATAATGCCTATAATCCAGAAAATTAAAATCCAAAAGAACCAGACTAAGCCTTCACCGACAATAAAGATACCACCTGTGGCTTCTTTATATGCCCTCAAACCAACTAAATGACCAATAAAACCACCAACTATTCCACCAAACAATCCTCCAAAAAAAGAGTAGAAAAATAAATTGAGAGTTATTTGAATATTTTGGCTATACAGTAGATAAATTATTGCCCAGAGCGATCCTATGATTGCTGAGATTACTACTGCTATTGTTGTAACAAAAATTATCCCTTTCATCACTTTTTTTGCGGTCTTAGCTATGGGTAAATATATAATAGACTTCTTGCATAAATGGTAAACAAAAGCGTGATAAGTAGTTCAGTGAGATGTAAAAACTGACTTTTGCAAGAGGTCTAATGTTTAGACTTGATAGTAACACGACAAAAAAATATCGCCATAAAACTAGATTTTATTAGTTTAGAACTTACGCACTGATAAGGAAGGTAAGACGTGAGCGCTAATTACTAAGAGTAATAAATCACAGATAATACTTAAGTTGCTCGATATATGGATGCTGTTCTTTGATGCTGATGGTAATCAAACTGGGTTTAATGTAATCCCGTTAGGTATGTTCTTTTGTAACAAATTCCATAGCCCTTCCAGCTATGTTTATAAGGTGCGTTAGCCTACGGCATCGGCATAACGCACCCTACAAAATTAAAGTTAATCCAGCTTCTAAACTGACGATTTCACTGTTTGAATGCTACTTTCTAAAAAGTTATTCTCCTGGAGAATTTCATAGAGATTAGTACCTTCTTCCAGCAAACAAGCATGTCCGCTGTAGGGTAAAATCATCGTTTTGCTGTTAGGTAAAATCTCAGCAATACGCTTCACTTCCGCTACAGAAGGTAATAGCCGATCGCTAGCGCCAGCAATCAGCAAAACTGGTTGAGTTAGACGACGTAACTGCTCTGGATTAACATTAAATTCCCTTAATAAAGACAACCGCCACAGCACTGTTTCTGGTGGTACAGTACGCATAGTTTTCAGCAATTCTTGGCGGTCGCTTCTCGACATACGTGCCAAAGATGCTAAAAACGGCAACAATCCCAGTGCCCCGAAATCATAAAGAAATTCTGGTACACAGGAAATCAGTTGGGATGCCCAATTTAACCAAGGACGCAGATGAAAGGCAGAAGCTGGGTTAATTAGGATAATTCGCTTAAATAACTGTGGCGCTTTGATGGCCACTTTCATCGCCAAACAACCCCCGAAGGACTCACCACATAAGTAAACTGGCCTTTGGGAACTTTTTTCTAATTCGGCGTGGATCAAGTCTAAGACGTTGTCAGCTAGGGCATCCCAACTGGTGAGGTCTTTCCTGGGGATCGCCAAACAGCGGACATCAAAGCCAGCTTCTAATCCAGCAGTTTGCGATCGCAATAGCTGTCCAGTTCCATCTAACCCAGGTAAATATACAAACAACGGGTACTCTAGTTGTACTCGTTTAGGAGAAAGAAAACAGGGCTTTAACTCAACTTCTGGCATTGTCAAATTTGAATTGAATTTCCTAGTTTTATATAGTTTTACTGATGAAAACTCATACTTTCTCAGTCCGGGATCGTATGAGTCTGATCGACGAAAGAAGATTTATAAAATCTGCTAAAATCATAACTTGGAAAGCAAAAAACACATTGTATATAATTTAGTTAACTGTTGATTGGTGACTGTTGCTCTTTAACAGTTTTAATCAAGCTCATCAGGAAAAATTATGTAAAACAGTTGATTATTTCTCCTTGTGACACTTCATGTATTTGTCACATCAACTAATTTAATTTTCTAATAACAACCTTGATGTAGTAAATGAGCTATTTCGCTGTGGCAGTGTTCTGTTAGTTCAGTGACGACACTTTTGGCTTGCTTGCCGTGATATGTTTTTTGATGTTGCGGCGTAATCCAATAAGGGCGACCGATTAAGACGGCGACTCGACGATATAGAACTAAAGGATGCCAACCAGGTTGATTAAACAAAGGTTCGGAAGGGTCGAATAAACTTAACAGTCGTAAGGGAAAACCATTAGTGTTTACCTCTTCCAAAGAAGCGATCGCGATCGGCAAAATTGCTAAATCTTGCACATCAGCTCGCAATGCCAAATGAGCAAATCCCCGCTGAAATTCCCCCAAGTGATTTGGTTGGGTAAATTTCACCATTGGTTTAGTTCCTTCTGGAAAAACTCCTACCATTTGCTTTGAACGCAACAGCACCTGTGACTGCACAAAAAAGCTTTGCTGGCGGTTTTGGGTTTCCTCTAAAGGAAAGCACCCCAATTGTCCCGTGACAAACTCCCGCATGACTGGTACTTGTCCCATGTAGTGATGGCAAGCAAAGCGGATTGGATTGGATAGCGCTGCCATTAAAACCAGTGCATCCATAAAGCTGCGGTGATTGCTGACTACTAACAAACTCGCATCTTTAGGAATACGATCCTCGTAATAACGAAACATGCGCGTTGAAAGTGCTGCCAAGAAAGCGTGGGAAAAATCTAGAGGGCTATTTAGACTCATACCTAATCAAAATTTTTTCGTTTCGGAAAATATCGCAGTTTATCTTGATTTAATTTTTACATTTCTTTACTATTATCATGACCGCCTTAAGGTAGAAATGTTTTATTCACATAGACAGCCAATAAAAGAGTTAAATATTAAACATGTAGATGCCCTTTTGGCAACTTCCCGAAGGATAATGTGAAGTTATCCCACCTATAGAGAACAATGCATGAATACTGAAAAAATCAGATTTTTGTCCACCAGTAGCTAGGTATAAAACGATAAATCTCTACCACATGCTTTATCCTTTACAGTTGGTGACTTCTTTGTGTTCCCGATCACAATATATGAAATAAAAAGCATTCAAAGTTATTATTAGCAGTTAAATTCTATTTTTTAGGTAAAAAATAGCTAGATTTATATATGACAAAACAATTCTTGACCTGATAAATTTGCTAGCATCAAGCTGTAGTTTGAAAAAAATGATAGTAATGTTATATAATTGCGTGGCTTTGCCGTTAAAAGTAAGATATAAAACGTTTTAATAATTTGTTTTTTATACTGCATGAATCTAGTGGATAAAACAGAAAAAACATTTGCCCTGACTACACCCTTATATTATGTAAACGATGTCCCTCACGTCGGCAGTGCTTACACAACGATGGCAGCAGACGTTTTGGCGAGGTTTCACAGACTTTTAGGGCGTAGAGTCCTGCTAATTACAGGTACAGATGAACACGGGCAAAAAATTCAGCGTTCGGCAGAGAGTGTCGGCAAAGCCCCCCAAGAGTTTTGCGATGAAGTTGTGCCCAGCTTTGTCGATCTATGGCAGTTATTGAATATTCAATACGATCGCTTTAGTCGCACAACCGCCACTCGTCATGAAGCGATCGTCAAACAATTCTTCGGGCGAGTCTGGGAAAAAGGCGACATTTACCAGGGACAACAAAAAGGTTGGTACTGCGTATCTTGCGAAGAATTTAAGGAAGAACGAGAACTGCTAGAGGGACACCGCTGCCCCATTCACACTAACAAAGAAGTCGAGTGGCGAGACGAACAAAACTACTTTTTCCGCCTATCCAAATATCAAACTCAATTGCAAGAGTTTTACCAGTCGCATCCAGATTTTATTCAGCCAGAGAGTCGTCGCAACGAAGTCCTGAACTTTGTAGAGCAAGGGCTGCAAGACTTTTCCATTTCACGAGTAAATCTAGACTGGGGCTTTCCAGTACCAACCGATCCCCAGCACACCCTTTATGTTTGGTTTGATGCACTGCTGGGTTATGTAACAGCATTACTAGAACCAGATGACGAACCGACATTAGAAAATGCTTTGGCAACATGGTGGCCGATAAACTTGCACCTAATTGGTAAAGATATCCTGCGTTTCCATGCAGTCTACTGGCCGGCAATGTTGTTGTCAGCTGGCTTACCTTTGCCAGAGCGAGTCTTTGGACATGGCTTTTTGACCAAAGATGGTCAAAAAATGGGGAAAGCGCTGGGTAATACCCTCGATCCCGTAGCCCTAGTCCAGCGCTATGGTAGTGATGCCGTTCGTTATTACTTCCTTAAGGAAATCGAATTTGGCAAGGATGGCGACTTTAATGAAGTTAGATTCATTAATGTTCTGAATGCAGATTTGGCAAATGACTTAGGCAATTTGTTAAATCGCACCTTGAATATGGTGAAAAAATACTGCCCTGGTGATGCACTGCCGATAGCAAATGAAGCCATTCCTGCCGAACATCCTTTAAAAACGATTGGTTTACGTCTAGGGGAACAGGTAAAACGAGCCTATGAAGCGCTAGCTTTCAGTCATGCCTGCGAGCCTATCCTTTTGCTGGTGCAAGCCAGTAATAAGTTTATTGACGACCAGGCCCCTTGGTCATTATATAAACAAGGGCAGCAGCAGGAGGTGGAAAAAGTACTTTACGCAGTTCTGGAATCTGTTAGACTAGCAGCTTATCTTCTGTCCCCAGTGATTCCAAATATCAGTAACGATATTTATCGGCAGCTGGGCTTTGGAATTAACTTTAACGATCGCATAAAAACTTCAATTGCTGCCCCTTTTAGCATCCATGCAACATGGGGGGTACTATCCAGTAAACAACAGTTGGGTACACCCCAACCAATATTTAAGCGAATAGAACCCCCTAAAAACGATTAGTTTTTTAATCTCTGCTCAATTTCTGATTTTGTTCAATTTCTTAATTTCTCTTCTCAAAAAATTTAACGGAGCTGAAAAATATTAGCCCCGGAAAATTATCATAAACCAGCATGTAAAATTCAGAAAATTGTATCAAAAATAACAAGGATAATAACTGAGGTATGACATCAATGTTGAATAATTTGGAAAACGATTCGATATTTACGCCAGAACAAGTTTTAGAGAATCGCGGGCGTGTTGCCATATTTATTGATGGCTCAAATCTATTTTACGCCGCATTGCAATTAGGAATAGAAATAGATTACACAAAGCTCCTATGTCGTTTAACAGGCGGTTCTAGACTATTGCGTGCCTTCTTCTACACTGGAGTAGACAGAACAAACGAGAAACAACAAGGATTTTTGCTGTGGATGCGTCGCAATGGCTATCGAGTAATTGCCAAAGACTTAGTACAGCTACCAGACGGTTCTAAAAAAGCTAACTTGGATGTAGAAATAGCCGTAGATATGATGGCTTTAGTAGATTCATATGATACCGCTGTTTTAGTCAGTGGTGATGGGGATCTGGCATATGCGGTAAATTCAGTCAGCTATCGCGGTGTGCGGGTAGAAGTAGTAAGTTTGCGCTCAATGACAAGTGACAGCTTAATTAATGTGAGCGATCGCTACATTGATTTAGAAGCCATCAAAGAAGATATTCAAAAAACCCCACGCCAAAGCTATCCATATCGACCACTATCTGCTATGGGTTTCTTGGAAGACCCGCGAGATAGTGAAGGACATCTGGAAATTCAAGATACATAAGGGCTGGGGATTGGGTACTGGGGATCAGGACAATAACTACTGATTCCCACTCAGCAACGCCACTTGCTCCACTTGGGGAGCCACTCCATTGTGGGGGTTGCCACGCCACTTGCTCCACTTGGGGAAACCCCTGCGTACCCGTCAGTGGCTGCCCGTTGTAGGCGGAACGCCTTCCCGCAGGGTAGCAGGGTAGGAAGTGGCATGAAAGCTCAAGACCCTTCGGGTTTAGCATTTTGCCATCGACGGAAACCCTTACGGGTGAAGCTCGGTCCGACGCTCGTTCGCGTAGCTTCTCCCAAGGGGAGAAGACTCGCGCTTCGCTGCGCTAACAGCACTTTGCTATCGACGGAAACCGCCTTCGCGCCAGCGTCTCCCCTTTGGGAGAAGACAGCAAGTGCTTTACTGGACTGCCTCACCGCCAAGACAGCCAGTGCTTCATTCACTGCGGCGGCTCCTCAGTACTTTATAAGGCAGGAACAAAGCGATAGCGAATAATTCAAAGGAAAAGGGGAGAACTAGACATTCTCCCCACTTTTGTTTATTTGCTTCTACATTTTTGGCAACTCAAGCCATTAAAGATGGTGACTGAGAGATGAGGGAGATTCGATGAAGAAGACGGAGTCTTTGGATGCCACTTCCTACCCTGTCCCCGCGTCCCCTTGTCTGATTTTATAGATACTAATTTTTAAACCTAACTTAGTATGAATTGGTATTATTTGCCTTTAAGTTTCTTTTTGCTAATTGGGTTAGGAGCTTGCGGAGGTAAATCTCCTACAGTTTCTAAACCTAATAATTCAGATTCAGGCTCCAAAGACAGCAGTTTGACTTTTTTTGGTGTCGCCTTAGAACAGTTTGATGAAGTAGGGCGACCTATCTGGAAAGTCAATGCTAAACAGGCAAAATACACTAAAGAAAAACAAATTGGTCAGGCGGAAAGTCCATATGGTGAACTATACCAAGATGGCAAAATAGTTTACCAAATCAAAGCAGAACAGGCAGACATTGAACAAGATGGCAAGCAGCTATTTCTCAAGGGAAAAATATTCGCTACAGACCCAAGCAATGGCATTGTGTTGCAAGGCAATGAATTAGAATGGCGACCTAAAGAAGATTTATTGATTGTCCGCAACCAGCTAAACGGCAATCATAAACAACTACGGGCAATGGCCCAGGAAGCACGAGTGAAAACTCGCGAACAGCGTGTGGAATTTTCTGGAAAAGTAGTGGCAACCTCCACCGATCCCCAAATGCAAATGCGAACTGAACATTTGATTTGGCAGATTAAAGAAGAAAAATTAATTGGCGATCGCCCTATACAATTTGACCGTTATAAAAACAATCAAATTACCGATAGTGGTGTAGGAAATTCTGCCGAAGTTAACTTGAAAACTAAAATTGCCACAATTAAAGAAAATGCCCAGTTAAACTTACTAGACCCACCAATGCAAATAGCTAGTAAGTTGATGAGCTGGAATATGAACACGGAAACTGTGAGTACAAATTCTCCCGTGCGCGTCTTCCACCGCGCTGAAAAGGTGACAGTGACCGCTAATCAAGCTGAAATGAAGATACCGCAGAAAACAGTTTATTTAAAAGGGAACGTCAACGCCGTCGGTCAACGTCGCCAGTCCCTCTCATCTCAAACACTCACTTGGTATCTAGACAAGAAATTATTAGAAGGGCAAGGAAATGTAGTTTATCGGCAAGTTGACCCAGAATTAAATTTTACGGGTGAAACAGCCGTCGGTAATCTGCAAACAGAAAATATTGTTGTTAGAGGTGGCAAATCGAGCGGTAGGGTAGTGACAGAAATTATTCCGCAGGAAAAAGTTAATCGTCAGTAATCAGTAGTCAGTCGTGAGCCACCGCGGTGAAGTACTTGCTATCTTGGCGGTGAAGCAGTCCGGTGAAGCACTTGCTGTCTTCTCCCAAAGGGGAGACGCTGGCGCGAAGGCGGTTTCCGTCGATAGCAAAGTGCTGTTAGCGCAGCGAAGCGCGAGTCTTCTCCCAAGGGGAGCCACTGACGGGTACGCAGGGGTTTCCCCAAGTTAAGCAAGTGGCGTGAGACGCTAAGAGCGTTAGCGCAGCGAAGCGCGAGTCTTCTCCCAAGGGGAGACGCTACGCGACCGAGCGTCACGAGCGTCACCCCGTAGGGATCAATAGTAAATAATTAATAAGCAATAGCCAAAAACTCTTAAGTTCTGGGCTTTTGAACCACAGTTGCCTCAAGTTGGGGAACCCTTGACGCTCGATGACTCGCGCTTCGCTGCGCTAACGGCAGTTCCTTATGGGGGAAACTCCCAAGATCGGACAGCCGACGCTCGATGACTCGCTACCGCTTCGCTAACACCACGGCACTGTCTCGTTTTGACTTTGGACTATTAATTAACTTTTGACCAAAACTTCATTACGATCGACTGCACCTAGTTTAGGTAATGAGTTGATAGCTGAGTGGGGAGTGAGGACATAAGGTACACTTGGAGCTACTTGCAACAGTTGCACAAGATGTTGCAACAACTTGTCTTGTCCAGCACGCAAGGCTGATATATTTGAACCACGGTTAAGGATCGCAAACCAAACTAAGCCGCGATCGCGTGTGGGCATGACTCCAGCTAAAGCACTCACATCTCGAAGAGTGCCAGTTTTGATCGCGGTGGCAATGGGAATGTGTCTAGCGTGTAATGTTCCCCGGCGATCGAACCCAGAGGTGGGAAATAAGTCAGCTAAATTTAGTTGGTGAGCTGCTGCTTCTTGTTGCAGTGCCATTAACATCGCACAAACAGCTCTAGGAGAAATACGATTTTCTGGTCCCAGTCCTGAACCGTTGATTAACTGAATTTCCGAGTTGGGTACTCTAGCAAGATTGGCAGCAGTGGATTGTACTACAGTTGAGCCTCCTACGGACTCTGCGAGCATCTCTGCCATTTCGTTATTGCTAAAAACGTTCATTTCCTTGATCAGTTTCTGCAAGGGCAAAGAGTGGTGACGCACTAGCAATGTTTGTTGAGGATTCGGTTGCGCCTCGAATTTGATATTACCCGCAATTACGACTTGAGGCTTGGGCGTTCCCTTGGGCATGATTGAGTAGATGTAATTCGCAGGGCGAGTCCAAGTTTTATTATTCAGTGCTTGCTTGAGCATTTGACCTGCTAGTAGGGGATGACGTTGGAAATTCATGGCGAAATTGCCAGTAATTATCAAATTTCCTTTTACCTGCTTGATCCCCATCTTGTTAAGAGTATTACCAAGGGCGATCGCTTCCTCCCAAACAAACATCGGATCGCCACCGCCAGTAATCACCAAATCACCCTGCAATACCCCATTGACCGTTGGTCCTGTAGCGCTGACCAAAGTCTGAAATTGGTGGTCTGGACCCCAAGTTTTTAAAGCAACTAGTGAAGTGGCAATCTTAGTTAAAGAGGCAGCAGGCAGAGGTGTCGTACCTTGATGATTAGCCATGAGCATCGGTCCCGACTGCATCCAAATTCCCTGACTCTCTATCAAATTCTGTGCCACTAATTTTGATGTAATTAATCCCTTAAGATATTCCGTTACTGTACTAGTTCCAGCTGGATTTGGATCGGGGGCAAGAACCAAGCCAGGGCTACTTTGCCAAGCCAATGCATCTAAGGCATCTGAAGGCTTGATTTGTACTCCAGCCATTTCTAACCAGAGAGAAACCAAACCTGAACCCAATAATTCCAGCATGTTTTGTTCCCCTATTTAGGATTTGATACTTTGTTAACGTTTACTGTGCTAATATACATGCTTTTTTTCTGCCGATCAGCATTCAGTCATGATAACTGGTGTTTTTATCATCTTGGGAGTAAGTTGGATAACATGATTTTTGTAATGCATCTTACAATTTCAGGATGCAATCGCCCTTTCATACTTTTAAATATAGGAAAAGTTTTTTGGAATTAAGGGCTTAGAAGTCAGAATAATCTACAATACTCAAATAAAAAACACCCAACTGGGTGATGAAGGTAATTTTCGATGAACTAACTTAAATAAATTAATGGACATTTCTAGATAATGAGCGATCGCCTAACTTCGTAATTCATACAGCTCGATTTCCCATCCTTGCTTATCGATCTTCTCGTTTGCTAGAAATGCGAGTTTTTCTATGAGTTTTCTAAAAGGTGTTTTGTTCTTATATTCAGGAGATGGCTCAATTTGTGCGTGAGCTGGATTGTCATCAGTAGGTCTTGGAAAGACATCCATTTTATAAACAAAAAGCGGATTACCTTTGGTATCTCCCTGAGCGATATTATTTATCATCCGAACTTCGCTAGCAATCAAGCTTACAACACCATCATCTGGGTTTTTTGTGTCCGCTTTGGGTTGTAGTCACAAAGTTTTGCCCGATCGACAGAAGGAACCATACCTCTATCAGCAAATGCTTGTGAACTAACTTTTGCTCCATATTCGCCCACAGAGTAATATTTGTCTACTCCACGAAAAACACCAGGGCTAGCGCATCTTGTCAATAAAGAAGCCCTAATCTCAATAAAGACTCAATTAATCGCATTAATTTACGCTTATTGATAATGAATTGGCAAAAATGAATCGAAACAATTATTTTCAGTTTCAAGCTAACAAACGAATTACAAACCATTCAATGTTAAGAAAGTCATTACTTTCTTTCTGGATGTGCCGTCTCTTCTGGGGAAGGAGTACCCATTTGGTTAATAGCGGCAATCATCTGATACATGCGTCCCAAGTCTCGCTGATTAAAGTACAACACGAGGCGGGGTAGTCCTACGGTTTCATCTTGTGCTTCTTGAGGCAACGCCTGACTTTTTTCAATCCGTCCTTTAACAAGGATGTCGCTGAACTCGGTGTTAAGTTGCTCCAATTCAGCGTCTGATATGTCTGAGGTGAGCCGAATTACCAACAGATCGCCTACATAACGACTAGAATGATAAACCTGATAAAAACGGGTAATAGCATCGCAAGCTACTTCCAGATTGTCTGTTACCGTGTAGAGGCTGGGATCTTCAGGACTCACAAGACCTGTTTTTACTAGATGGCGATCGATATATTCGCTCCAAGACCGCCAGTAATCGCCACCAGGATGGTCGATTAAAACTACAGGCACGGGGCCAAATTTACCTGTCTGACTTAATGTCATACACTCAAAAGCTTCGTCTTGCGTGCCAAATCCGCCAGGAAACAAAGCAACAGCATCACTTTCTTTGAGGAGGAATAGCTTGCGGGTGAAGAAATACTTAAAGTGAATCAGCTTGGGATCGCCCTCAATAACTGGGTTTGCCTGTTGCTCAAACGGCAGATGAATATTTAAACCAAAGGAATTTTCTCGCCCAGCACCTTCGTGACCCGCCTGCATGATACCGCCGCCGCCACCTGTCATGACCATGAATCCTAATTTTGTAACAGCACGCGCAAAATCAAGCGCCATCTGGTACTCTGGTGTTTCTGGTAATAAGCGAGCAGAACCGAAGATAGTGACTTTGCGGACGTGTCGGTAGTCATAAAACAGCTGGAAACCTCGCTCCATATCTGCTAGAGAAGCCGACAATATTTTCCAATCAAGACGATCGATATCACTGTCAGCCAGACGCAATATGGTAGCCAGTGCTTGCTGAATCAGTTGCCGATTTTTTAACGTCGGCAAGCGATCGATTAATTCAGCAATATCCGCCTGGAGAGACGCTAATGTGTCAAACGACGCAGATGAGGTCATGAGAACTGCCGCCACAATGGCATTACATTGTATCTAATTTTGGTATGTGATTAACAACTGCTTCGAGGAGTCTTTAGTCTATAACCCGACGTAAGTTCGATGAGTGCGGTTACCGTAGAATCCCTTAGCGCAGAGAAGCGCGAGTCCTCTCCCAAGTTGAGCAAGTGGCGTGAGACCCTACGCGTAGCTTGCTTAAGAGCAGGGGTACGAGCCTCACTTCCGTTCGCGAGCTTGCGTTCGCGCAGCGTCTCGTAGAGAGCGTCACCCGGAGGGAATTCATAATTAAGACACACAGAATACTGAATCTTTAAAAGTCTGGGAAGGCATAGAGAAGTCTGAGCGGAGGAAGCCTCCGCTCAGAACTTTGTTTGTGTAGCAGCGATTTCAGTTGTGCTGAATTTGCGATCGCTCTGATTACAATTTGACTTGTTGCAAGTGACTGCGGGGATTATAAGTACGTATCGCCCGGATTTTTTCATAATATTCCCGCTCTTGTTGGCTCATTTCTTTTGGTGGAACGATCGCCACCTTCACCAACTGATCGCCACGTCCACCCTTGGCGAGATGCCAACCTTTGCCCCGCAAACGTAGAGATTGACCAGAACGCACTCCCGCAGGCAACTTTACATTAACTGAGCCATCGGGTGTGGGTACATCGATAGATGCTCCTAAAGCGGCTTCATCTGGTGTAATTGGGACTTCGCAAACCAAATTATCGCCCTCTATTTGGAAGAACGAGTGCGGTTGAAGTTCAACTTTTAAATATAAATCGCCCCGTTGTTGGGTCATAGGATTGATTTGACCTTTGCCTCGCACGCGCAGACGAGTACCAGGTTTAGCCCCAGCGGGAATGCGAACATCTATTGTTTCGTTGCCTAAACTAAAGCGCTTTTGTATACCAGCAAACGCTTCCGCAAACGTTAAGGTAATTGCAGCTTCGCTATCTTGGGCAGTACCAGTACCAGCATCTTGAAAACCAAAATCATTAAAGCCACTAAAACCGCTACTTGCTCTTCCTGTGGAAGTGCGATAAGAGTAGCTTTGTCGCCCACCGCGAGGGCTAGCACCACTAAAGCGCCCTAGCAGCTCGTTGATAAACTCATCAAAATTACCATATTGACTGAAGTCAAAACCACCCATATCAACACCAGCACCGCCAGATGGGAAACCTTGACCAGCTTGTTTCCAATATTGACCAAATTGGTCGTATTTTTTGCGTTTGTCTGGGTCTGACAAAACTTCATAAGCTTCATTAACTTCTTTGAAGTTTGCCTCTGCTTGCTTATTACCTGGATTGACATCAGGATGATATTTACGAGCTAGTTTGCGAAATGCTTGTTTAATCTCCTCTGGACTGGCAGTCTTACTTAATCCCAAAATTGCGTAATAGTCTTTAAAGTCGGTTGCAGCCATCTACCAGCCTCCTGTAAAAATTTCCGTTATGTTTTTTTTTAAGATGTGATATTTGCTGTTTGACAGGTATAATGCCAAGCAAATGATTCTGATTTTAAATTAACAAACAATAAAGAAAATCAAGTGTGGTTCTCGCTCACCGTGCCAGCGCAATTTCCGTACTCCCAACTGTCTGGAAAGTAAATCAAGTTGTCAAGTCCTTCTTCTAGGCTGGGAGGAGCATCCCGGAGTTGACGGTGCATTCGCAAGATGATTTCTTCAGGAACGTGCCTTGTGCGCTTTTTATTACGTGCCAAACACAACCAAACTGGTGTATTCACGCAAATTCCCATGATGTGAGTGAAACCGCGATCGCGTGCTAGGGCAATAACTTCACGGCGATGTCGTCGCTGAGTATTAGTAGCGTCGAAAATTGCTGTTTTACCTGCGGCTATAGCTTGCTGAAATTGCCGATCGATTTCCCGCCAAATCAACAGCCACGCTCCCTGAATCGCTTCCGAACCGAAAATTTGCCCCCGGATAGCATCCGTTGAAATCAGCTGCATCTGGGGGCATTCTGCTACTAATTGTTTTGTCAAAGTAGATTTACCGCTACCCGGAAGACCAATCAGCAATATGAGTGCTGAGTGGAGATTGAGGAGTGAGGAGCTAATAGTTAGGAGTGAAGAGGGATTAGAAGTTGTACTCATAACTCATAACTAGTAACTCATAACTCACAACTTATACTCAGTACTCATAACTCATAACTCTTAAATGATGGTTCCATCAGGAATTACGGCATTTTTGAGGACGACGACAATACCGCTGCGAATGTAGAAGCCTTGGTTTTCGCGATCGGCTTCTTGCACGTTATCTTTATTGATAATTTTGACATCGTGACCGATGCGAGCATTCTTATCGATGATGGCACGGCGAATAATTGTATCAGTGCCAATACCTACAGGAATATCACCTTTGTCAATGCTACAGTGACGCTCTACGGATGCTTGGTAAAAGTCTGCGCCCATGAGTAGAGATTCTTCAATTGCACACCCAGCTTCAATTCGCGATCGCACTCCTAACACAGAATGTTGAATGCGGCAATTTTTCAAAATACAACCTTCGCCAATAATTGATTCTGTGACGTGACAATTTAAAAGTTTACTCGGAGGCAAATAACGCGCGCGGGTGTAAATTGGTGCGTCTTCATCGTAGAAGCTAAAGGGCGGCATGGGTTGCTGAGTCAGCGCTAAGTTGGCATGATAAAACGCCTCGATTGTCCCAATATCTTCCCAGTAGTCATCGAATAAGTAAGCTTGAACGTTATAACCTGCTGCTGCTGCATCAGGAATAATTTCTTTGCCAAAATCAGTCTTTTCTAAAGCTTCCTTCAACAACTTGAACAAAGCATCTTTTTTAAAGACATAAATCCCCATAGAAGCAATGTATGGCTGTGCTTCGGCTTGTTCTTTTGACAATCCCAAAATCGTAGTATCGACGCGCATTTGGGCTAAGGCATCACCTTTGGGTTTTTCGCTAAAGTCAATTACCTTGCCAGAATCATCAATCTTCATTAAGCCAAAATCCGAGGCGCGGCGATCGTCTATGGGGATGACTGAAAGAGTAACATCAGCACCCGTCTCTCTATGGCGCTGGATAAACTGGCGGTAATCCATGCGATAGAGATGGTCTCCTGAGAGGATTAGATATTCTTCTGCGTCCCATTCCTCTAACAGCCACAGGTACTGACGCACAGCATCAGCTGTCCCTTGGAACCAATTGGGATTTTCTGGTGTTTGCTGTGCGGCTAGCACTTCCACAAATCCCTCACTGAAACCTGTAAAGTTGTAGGTACGGGCAATGTGACGGTTCAGAGAAGCTGAGTTGAATTGTGTCAGGACGTAGATTTTAAAGATTTCTGAATTAATGCAGTTACTAACAGGGATATCGATTAAGCGGTATTTGCCTGCTACAGGCACAGCTGGTTTTGCACGTAGCTTGGTTAGGGGATACAGGCGAGTACCTGCGCCACCACCGAGAATGATTGCTAAAACTTTTTTCACAAAATTTCTCCCGACTGCCTTTCAACTCTCACTTTCAGTTTAGGACTGTATGTAGCAGCTGATAAGGGGGATCGCAGATTCTAATTAGTCAATTTTACGAAATTTTGTTGGTAATGAATGATTGGCAGCATCATTTATTATTAACGAGTATGTATTAATTGGAACTTAATACTGAGTTCGAGGGTACCTGTTGTAGCTTGATTTTACTCGTTAAACTACATCCACTGAAGTCTTAAGATATCAGTGTTTACTCTGATGAAACAGACGATCGAGTGTTCATAAACTCCCCAGTGCGGGGATGATTGATTGCCGATCGATTTAACCACTTTATCGACATCACATCCAGACTTGAGACTAAAGTGCGATCGCACTTCGTATTTGTTGTGATGAAGAAGTAACAGTAAGCCTAACCAGCGCTTAAATTCGCAATGGTCACTTGCCTATCTACAAGATTTTCATCATTCTCAGCATCCAAAGGCTTAGGATGGGGAACATCAGGGTTTTCGTCATCATGAACAGAGTCGTTCAAGTCTTTCGTCTCTCCAGCAGCTTGTTGCTTTGGATTAGAACTGAATACACTAGGATCGGCGGATTCATGGACTGATAGATTAACAAACTTATCTGGTTCCTGAGTCATTTATGCCTCTCTACTTCATTGCTTAGATTAGCTATTTACATAATTTAAAATTTGTCATGTATCCGTGCCATCTAGCAATTGATGTATTCCTTGAGACTTAATTGGGTGCTTACTTTGATTCTCCTGACATCCTTAAATTAAATGCGAACGTTAGAGTTAGTAATTTTCCGGTAGCGGGCCTCTACCAATGAATAGATGCCGTAAGCAATTAGACCCAAAGCTACTAAACCTAGAATCCAAGGGCCAAAGGGTTGTTTTGCTAGCGTAGCTAGTGCCTCACCCAAACCTTTAGCTTGACTAGGATCGGATTGATGTGCTGCTTGAATCAAGAAAAAGCCGATAATACTAAAGACAACACCACGAGAAGCAATGCCAAATCTGCCCGTACGTATCGCCCAGGTTTGCTCGTTGGCAGACATTTCTTGCAATTTGAAATTGCCTCGAAACTTGCACTTGTATGCTTCATAAAGGTAATAAATCCCAACACCAGTTACAATTACCCCAACCAATCCCACAAGTAATTGTCCAAAAGGTTGAGCAAGCAATTTTGCTGTCCAGTCTTGGGTAGAATTGCCACTATCTTTACCCGAACCAATAATTAACTTCACTGCTGTCAATGCCAAACCTCCATAAGCCAAAGCACTAAAGCCGTAACCTAGGCGTTTAGCTGTGTGTTTGGTATCCCTTGCTTGACCTGAGTGTTCCGGATCGTAAATGGTTTCTACCAAGCGCCAGAGTGCATAACCAATTAGACCAACGGTTAGGATGCTCAACAGAAATTTTCCAAAAGGCTGAGAGACGATTGTTTCCAAAGCACCTCTGGTATCTGTGGTTTTGCCGCCAACGCCAAATGCTGCTTGTGCCGCAAGAAAGCCCACAACAAAATAGACTACTCCTTTTGCAGCATAACCTAATCTCGCTAAACGCTCAAAAGCAGAATTAGCAACTGCTTGTTTTAGTGGTTTTTGAATATTAGTAGGTAAATTAGGTCGTATCATAGGTTTTTATCTACTCTCTATAGTGATTTGATTGTTTAAAGCTAAAAAGCTAATATTTTCAATGAAAAATAATTTTGTTAAAAAGCTTATTTTCATACACATTTATAATCTTGAAAACTAATTACAGAAGCGCTATTTGGTTCGATCAATATTTTTATATTTGATAGCAGTTTTTTTATATGTATACACATAATTATTGAAGCCTATAACTACAGTGACATAGGAGATTTGGCAGCAATACTTTCTATGCAACCTCACTCAAATATAATTGCAGACAAAAAGTATTTTTTAATTTCTTCACTCCGAACGAGATTTGATAATGATATAGGATATTTTTTCTCTACTGTATCTACCAGCAGATATGTTTTTGATATCTTTACCTTTTCTCAGGTAAGATTTGTACGACTTACAATATGAGATAAGAGATCGTGGACAAAAACAGTTTGGCAAAACTTTATATGTAGCGCCAAAAAATTAATATAAACCTCGTCCATGTTGAAACCTGGAGTTTTCAATAATTCAGATGCGTCATTGCGACGTAAGGAAGCAATCTCAATATCTTGGCAAAAAACTACATTTTTCAAGGTAGACGAGAGTCACTGAATTAATAAATCAAATTTATATAGTCAATTAAGGAGTTAGTTTAGGCAAAAATACTTATAACAGTTGAACTAGATAATTCAGACTCTCTCAATGCTGACATCATTTGGGGACAATGGAATCTTAACCTGCGATCGCGCAAGCTGTGCCCCAGTTGTTTTGGCTTTCTAAACATTTTCTAAAGAGTGAAGCGTAAGTTTTTAGAAAAACGAAAAAAGCCTTAATGCAATGCTAATTTTAAACATTGCTTTGAACTAGCGATCGCAATCCATATTAAAATCTGAAACTGCCCATACTTCTTTTGTTATTAACCAAATACAATTTTTGCGATAGCTTTAAATACTTCACCCAAGCTTGCTCCGACAACTGAGAAATTGCATTTGGTGATAGTGTTGCCGTAAATACATCTTTACCACTGGTTATGCCGCTGATACCAAAATTTTCTAAAACAGCATTTGCAGCAGGAGCTAAAACTGGTTCGGTATGGATAAAAACCACTAAACTTGGTTCTTGGGGATTTTGAACATCATTTAGCGCCATCGCAAGGGCAGCGTCTAGTTTTTGATAATTCATAAGCGATACCTTGGTAAAAAGGGTAAGCAATTTTTAGCCTATCCTACAACCAAAATATCAGATTTATAGGTTGTTATCGCCTATCTTTGAGTAGAGGTGTTATGTACTCGTATCTCAGTCTAATTACAGATTTGCTGTTAGGTTAGTTTTCTAGCAGTCATACAACCCCTAAATACCCAATATATTTGTGAGAGTGGGTAGATAGCTTTTGAGGACTTCAGCTAGTTTACTTGTATCCGTAACAACAGATGTTACACCTTTGAGAGCATTAACAGCCATTGAACAGAGTTTGAGTCCTCGGTCTTTTAGTGGTTTTTTACCTTCTTCTGCTATGGTCTCCACAGCTTCCAATGCCTCTTTTTTCTGATTTTCAGACAGTAAGGGTTCGTCATTAATAGATTTTTGCAAAATGGTTAAAATCTTTGCTAACTCGTTGCTACTGTCAGTTTTAACATCGCTTAACTGCTGAATTGTATTAGTTACCTGACTGTTTGCATCTGCTAGTGTTAGGTTAGAGTTTGTGACATCTCCGCCGACGGTAATCCTGTTACCACTGGACATATCTACATTTGCACCTGCACTGATTTGATTTTGATTCTTACTTTCCATAATTTCAACTTCTCCAGATGGATTTAGCAATATATTTGCTCTTTCACCTTGAATCGATAATTCGTTGTAATAGTAATTTGTAATTGTTTGATGAATAGCAGGTTTATCGGCCTCTGGTGACACACCTACTTTGACAACATATACTTCATCACCCTTACTTTCAATACTATAACGAGAACGGTCTAATCCTTCATGCTCAACAGCAGCTTTATCAAGTGAAATGCCAAAAGCTTTCGGGTTAAACTTACCTGTCAAGATTACATCAACAGTTTCTTGTAATTGTTCGATCCATTTCTCGAAGTCACCATCTTTAAACTCGCCACTATCTGGCTTACGTTCTGTAAGAATAATGCGATCGCCTTGTTTAGTACATTTTAAATAAACGTGCGAACATATCACGCCTGTGAAGCGTGTATTTTTGTTGATATTCCATTCCTGAATACAAGCACCGCTCAAAGTTGCTCCTGAAAAATCTGTATCTAAAGCATTTATTCCGCTTAAAATTGCATCTTTTAAGTCAGCATTAGTTAAATTAGCACCTTTAAAGTCAGCATTTGTATAATCATTCTCATTATTCCAACCTCTTTTGTCTACTAGCAATTTCCTGAGTTTTGGATTTTCCAGTATTGTTCCTTGCAATCGAGAAAATTCTAAGCCAGTTACTTTTTTAAAGCTAGTACGAGTTAAATTAGCTTTTCTAAAATCTGTATGAGGTAAATGTGAGTTATCAAAGCAAGCATCTGTTAAATCTGCTTTATAAAATGATGTTCCACCTACTGCGGCAAAAAATACTGCTGCGTCTTTAATACTAGCAAATTTAGGTAAGCCTTTAATTGCTTGTCGCGCAATCATAGCAGCAGAGAAAATAACTACTATTGCTCCAGTAAGAGTGATAATATCATCACCATGTTTTTGCTTTAATGTAATCTGGGACATACCTATCAATAAAACTTCGGCAGTTACTCCATAAGCTGTAATAGCTAGAAATTCACCTACTATTCCCCAGAATGTAGAACTAACTACTATGAAAAATGCTGTAATACTTGCCCAAAGCCACCCTAGAGCTATGCTAAAACCAAGACAGAATAGCCAAAATCCTATGCCATCATTTTTGTCGCCCGCCTCAAAACAAACATATATAATGACACCGATAACTATTAAAGCTACAACACAAATAGCATCAGCTATTTTAAATCCACGAAGGACTAATATAATTAATGCTGTGACATATAAAATAATTGCACTAATTTCTATTAAATCGAAATAATAAACGCTAAAAGCATTTTGAATTGCTGCTAATACACCGCCAGCTAAAAGATTTCCTGTACTCAGCAAACTAGCTAAGGCAATACTAACAATACCTATTATTAGCTTTTGGATAAATTTTTGTCCTGCTAATACATTTTGTAAGTTCCTATTGGTTAAAATTTCGTCTTTATAAATATTGCTACGAATATCTTGTTGATAAGTTTCCATCTAGCAGTAGATCGAGAGTAATTGTTGATGAAACTATGGTAAGATTTTGCGAAGTAATTCTAATATTATTGCTTCATCTCCCCAAGTAGGTATATTTCTCATATCTATGGGGTTTGTGGCAACTAAATCTATAAATTCAAGTGTTGTTTCACTAAGCAGACTCAACTCATTTACTGTTAAGCCTGTTTCTTCCAATAATTCTTGAACCCGCAACCTAGTTAGTGGTAACTCTACTTTTTCTTCATCTTGTAAATCTTGGATGCTACAACTTAAAACTTTACAGACATTAATAAGGTTCGTATGAAAAGGCTCATCTTCCAACTTAATCTTTTCAATAGGCTGTGAGCTATAAAAACAAAGTACAGGAAAGTAAACTCCTGACTGCTCTGCTAAATCCTTGAGTTCTATTCCTTTTTTTCTAGCTAGTTCAGAAATTTTCAGTTTAACTGCTGCTCTTTTTTCTCTCGGCTTGACTAGTTCTATTATCTTCACATCCAACGCTGTAGCAATTTTTCTCAAATCATCTATTTTTTCTGTAATATTAAAATTTTCATCTTCATTTACATATTTCTTAATTTTATTTTCAGAAATTTTAGAAGCTCTACTCAATAAATTGATAGCTATATCCTTAGCTTTGTCACTGTTTAGCATCTGAAATACTTTCTCAACACCAGGTTCTGTGACAGACCAATTTAAGGCAGTGGCAATTTTTTTGAAATCTTCAGTTGTTTGTACTGCATACTTCTGAATTGCCTCTTCAGAAACTCCGGAAGTGAGACTAAGTAGACGATATACTTTTTCTTCCGCTAATTCTTGAATACGAAGTTTAACCATTTGATATAATATTAAGTAAAATTTTATACTTCATTAAATTTTAATCAATAAACTTGATAAGAATTTAATTATTTTATTAAGTATATTCACGCCCATATAAATTAGCTAATTCCTGGATATAGGTCGCTCGGAATTAGTTGCATATAGATCCAACAGGCGATACCTGAACAATGCGATCGCTATTCATTCTTCTTAAGAAACGCGATATATACTCTGGTGTTTAAATATATCGCATTTCTAAGTTTAATTACAGATTAACTGCATTAATCAGCCCAAAACCCCATTTGTCATCAAACGTTCCCGCAGTTTTTCCGGGAATGGCACTATTTTTGCGTAGCAAGTCTTTCACTGCATCTGGGTCAAGCCTGGAGTCACGCTGCAATAGTAGTGCTACTAACCCAGTTACAAATGGTGTTGCCATACTCGTACCAGCCATGACCAGAAACTTAGAATTAATAGTCATGGAACGATCAAAATTGGCGGCTGAAGAAAGCGCAGAAACAATCATTGCTCCCGGCGCTGCTACATCCGGTTTTTGAGCATTATTTCGCAGCGGTCCTTCACTGCTGAACTCAGAAATAGTATCTAATTCCAAACCCATTTCTCGCACTTGGTTATCAATATCTGTGTATTTAACTTTAGTAGTATAGGCGGCAACTGTAATTGCACTAGTGGCAGCTCCTGGAGAACCGATTTTCACAGAATCTTTTACACTTGTACCTGTGAAAAACACTGCCGAGGCATCATCTAGCGTCCAGACATCAAGCCGTGTGTCAGATGAGGAAGTATTACGTACCCGCAACTGCCAAACACCGCCTTGTACTGGTGAATTACCCTTACCGCGAATTTGCACGAAGAAATTATGGTCGCCGTTGACAGGATCTGGCCCTGGTGTCACGATTTCTACTTGTGAATCCGGCAAATCGTATTTTTGGCTGGGATTACCGTCGGTAATGATTTTTTGGAAGGGGGTAACGAAACCATTGGGACTCCGCACTGAAACTTCTAATTGTCCTTCACTGCCATACCAAGCGTTTAACCAGAGTATGCCCACTTGATTCAAGGGAACATTAAAGCGCATACCTTTGGTTCGTTTGCAGGTGATGTTTGCCTGGCCATGAATATTATCGTTTCCTTCGTTGCCCGCAGCACAGCAAACAATTCGTCCCGGCCCGGATTCGGCATCAATGATTTTTGACAGAGAATCACTACCGTCGTGGGCATCGGCGTGTCCGCCTAAGCTGAGATTTACGACTGCTGGTCGCCCCAATTCACTAGCTATACGGAAAATGTAGCGGACACCATCGGCAATGTGGGCATCCTGCAAATCTGACTTGACAATTACCAATTCTGCCTCTGGTGCTACACCTCCATAGGTGGTATCAGCACCGGAAGCAATTCCTGCAACGTGGGTGCCATGACCATGAGTATCTTGGGAAACGCTCATTTGGATTCCGGTAAATTCTGCTCCATAGCCACCATCTGATACTCCTGGACCAGGCAGTGTTTGATCCCAAACACGTAAAATCCGACCTTCAAAGGCGGGGTGTAGCGAGTCAATGCCACTGTCCACAATACCGATGATGACTCCTTTACCAGTCAAGTCATTTTTGCTTTTAAAATCTGGTACTTGCACTGCTGCGGGTGCAACGTCCATCCGTAGTTTTAATTTGCGCGATGGTTTAATGCGCTGGACGGCAGCCTCTTCAGATAAGGGATCTAAACCATCGATGGGTAAGAAAGCTGTCCGCACACTTCCTGAGTTTTGATTGACTTCAATGCCGTATTGTGCCAAGTGACTCAAGTCTGCATCAGAGTCGCAGTAGATAAAAACGACGCTCTTAGTTGGCTTGGCAGGACTTTTAGGGGCGATTATACCTAGCGATCGCCTGTGCGTAATTAAAGCTTGTTCTCCTTCACTTTGATAGTCTTCATATGCCAATAGCAGCCCAGGAGAAAGTTTTTCGTGTCTCATTTTTTGACTCACTTTTAGCTGATTTTAGGAGGATAAGTCACTCTGACATTAATATAAGCTCAGTCACTTTTGTTGATTTTATTCATTCTTCCTTAACTGTTTTTCCAGAAGCACTTTTAAGCGATCCACTGCCTAGCCCAGTGATTACGGATAAAGCTAATATCATTTTGGATTGTGGAAGAGTGATTAGTAATTGCTTTGGGTGCTTAATCTGTCGCAATTATTCAAAATTGTTATAAATATAAAAAAATAATAAGTATTAAGTAATTAAATAAATTTAAATTAGTAATAATTAAATTGTTTTAATTATGTATTGAGGCTGGTTAATACTGATAACATTTGTATCAAGAATAGAAACAGAAGGGAGCAGGGGAGCTTAGGGCAATACTTCTCGGATAAGCACTCTTCACCTCTGGTATTGTCTGGGAAAAGGTAAGGGGAAAAGGGTAAGGGATGAATTTAAAGCTTTTCCCTTGTCTTTTTCCCCTTTAACCGAGAAATATTGGAGGCTGGGGGAAATAAGGAAGATAAAACTACTGACTCCTGACTTCTGACTAATTTTCTACCACAAGTGAGAGCCGTAAATCAGCAAGTATTTGCAACGATCGCTCCTGAAGGTATAAAGAGTAATTCATGCAAATTCAAACACCAGACTGGGTTAAGCACGCTATTTTCTACCAAATCTTTCCAGATCGCTTTGCTAGAAGCAAACAGCCGCGCAAACGACTGTTACACGAAGCCCGTTGGGAAGATTGGGAGGCTATGCCAACACTCCAAGGTTATAAAGGCGGTGATTTGTGGGGCATCCTGGAAGAGTTAGACTACATACAGAAGTTAGGCATTAACGCTATTTACTTCACACCCATTTTTCAATCGGCTAGCAATCACCGCTATCACACCCACGATTATTATCAAGTCGATCCATTGCTGGGTGGTAATGCGGCTTTTAAGGAACTATTAGACGCAGCTCATCAACGGAATATCAAAGTTGTTCTGGATGGAGTGTTTAACCATTCCAGTCGTGGCTTTTTCTTTTTCCACGATGTTTTAGAAAATGGCCCTCATTCTCCTTGGGTGAATTGGTTCAAGATTGAAGGTTGGCCTTTATCACCTTACAATGGTGAATTTCCTGCAAACTACGTGGGTTGGGCTGACAATCGTGCCTTGCCAGCGTTTAACCACGACAACCCAGAAGTGCGGGAATACATTATGGAAATTGCCGAATATTGGATTAAATTCGGCATTGATGGTTGGCGCTTAGATGTGCCGTTTGAAATCAAAACTCCTGGTTTTTGGCAAGAGTTTCGCGATCGCGTCAAAGCGATTAATCCCGAAGCCTATATTGTGGGCGAAGTTTGGGGAGATTCGCGTGAGTGGCTAGATGGCACTCAATTTGATGGGGTAATGAATTATCTATTTGCCGGGCCGACAATCGCCTTTGCGGCTGGCGATCGCGTCGTGCTAGAACAAGTGCAAAGTCGGGATTATCAACCCTACCCTCCCTTATTTGCTGCCGAGTACGCTGCCAAAATCCAGGAACTACTGCAACTTTACCCTTGGGAAATTCAGCTGACGCAACTCAATTTGTTAGCAAGTCATGACACAGCCAGGTTGATGACTATTGCTGGCGGCGATCGAGCCAGTGTGGAATTGGCGACTTTGTTAGTACTCACCTTTCCTGGCGCTCCCAGTATCTATTATGGAGATGAAGTTGGTTTACCTGGTGCGATCGATCCAGACTCACGTCGCGGCTTTCCTTTAGAAGCTAGCTGGGATCGGGAAATTCTCAATACTCATCGCCAATTAATTGCCCTGCGTCATACTTATCCAGCATTGCGTACAGGAGATTATCAAGTTATTTACGCCCAAGGGGCACTGTACGTTTTTGCCCGAACTTTAGGGACAGAGGAATTGATTATTGCTGTTAATGCTGGTACAGCATCGACAAAAGCTAATTTTGATGTCACAAGTTTGCATACTCAACCCAACAAGCTTTTGTATGGCACTGCCGAAGTCGAGTGGAATAGTGAAGGAGAGACTCAGCAGCTTTCCTTGACTCTTCCCGAACGTTCTGGCTGCATTCTGAGTGTAGGTTAACAGAAACTGGGGATTAGAGACTGAGGACTAGGAAGGAATTTAATTCACCAAAGGAGTTTTTCTTCCTAATACCCAATCCCCAGTACCCAATCCCCTTACTTCCCAGCAACCATTGCTGGCATCAATACAGCATCAATTACGTGAATCACACCATTGTCGGCGAGAATATCGGTTTTGAGGACGTTAGCACCATTCACCTGAATGACACCATCAGTAGACTCGATCGCGACAATTGAACCCTCCAGCGTCTCTGCTTCTTCAATCTGTTCCAAGTCGTCAGACCTGACATCACCAAAAGCGACATGATACATCAATATCTTCTTCAGTTTAGGGATGTCTTGCAGTAGAGAATCTAAAGTTGCCTTTGGTAATTGAGCAAAAGCCTCGTCAGTAGGTGCAAAGACTGTGAGAGAATCAGGACTCTTGAGAGTTTCTAAGAGGTTTGCAGCTTTAATAGCCTTTACCAGCGTGTTGAAATTTCCTGCGTTGACAGCAGTTTCCACAATATTAGCCATAAGGTCAGGTTAATTTATTAACTTACGGTTACAACACACTTATAAAGTGACGAAAAGCCATCAGCCTCTATCAAGAGAGAGGTTAGCAATCATTTTCTACACAGCAGCAGACTTATCAGTGCTGTTAAACTGGGGAGTGACCCCAAGAAAGGATGAAGGATAAAGGTTGAAGTCAAAAGAATCTAATGGGATACAAGTTTGCTGATTCGCCCGTCAGGTCAACTTCATACTTCAGACTTGATACTTCATGCTTGCTGATGACCCTAAAAACCACTGAATATGCTAAAACGTTCTAAGTTCGAGACAACTCAGTCTCAAATTATGCATCGTGCTGAGGATTTAATTAGCGCAGCTTCAAATCGTTATCGCATTACAGTTCAAGTGGCAAATCGTGCCAAGCGTCGGCGTTACGAAGACTTTGATAGCCCTGCGGAAGACGTAATGATGAAGCCAGTGTTGAGGGCAATTATCGAGATGTCTGACGAACTGACTCAGCCAGAAATTATTGGCGAAATGTAAAACAGTGCTGAGTTGAAAGTGCTATGTGCTGAGTACGAAAGTATTTGCATTACACTTTCACCTCAGAATATCCACTATATGAAAAAGAAAAAACTTCTGTTTAAGTCAATCCGCCAATTTATTCTGAGTTTCCACTCAGTACTCATAATCTTAATGGTAGTGAGTGTACTAATTGTTGCTTCAGGAGTGAGTAAATTAACGCCAAGCAATTTACTCGGCATCCAACCTGTTATGGCTCAGAGAGTTAGTCCTGGAGATGTTTGGCAACAAGTTTATCAGCAATTGCCCGACTTACCAAAGGAAAATAAGTACATCAGCAAAGAGACTGGGAAAGTTGCTGAAAACGACACCTTGGCAAGTCGTTTGATTCGTTATCACATTTATGTAAAAGAACGTGCCCCAAATTATCGCCTAGATTGGAAGTTGACCTTGGCTGATTACCTGGGTGCAAATGAAATTATGTATGACACTACCTATCCAGGGAATAATACATTACGGCAAAGTCCTTTGGCAGGCGATCGCAAAGCTATTGCAAGCCTCACACGCTCTCAAAGAAACGCCTTTGTACAAGTTTTAACCAATATTTTTAGTCCGAATTCCTAGAATACCCCACTTTCAAGAGCAGGTTTTAGAAGTCATAAAAGCCCCTCTGCCTCCCTGCTTCCTAATAAAGCATCGGATTCGTTTTTGGTTGATAGTCGGTACAATCGATAGCTGCTTCTGTGTTAGCAATAGATGGGTGTACGGTGCATTTAAGACGATAGTCTGCTGTAAAAAATTGGCAACCAGTGCAAGGAATTTGATGCATTTGTTTCGCTGCACTTACACTATCTCGTGCTGTTACCCATAGACTCCAGAAACAGAGAAGAGTTACAACCCAAGCACCGACAAAGCAAATAGGGACTAAAAAAGGTTGAATGCCATGAATGAGAAAAGATATCAGTTCCAACACGGTAAGTCCTGATAAAAATTAAGAGTTAGAAGTATATTAACTCCTAACTCCTGGCTCCTAACGTCTGACCATAGAGGTATCAATTCATTAGTGGCTGAGAAGGGGAGTGGAGAGTAGGAGAAGCAAGGGAAGATAAGAGGAATTCTTAATAAATCCTTACTGCTAACTCAGCACTGATAATACACTCAGCACTATTGTATCAAACGCCAGCATGTCCCAGTGCTAAACCAGCAACAAGCATTCCGAAGACGAGGAACGGTTGGGCACTGGCTTGGTATTTAACGTCATTCTTTAGAGGATCGCGCAAAAAATACATATCCTGGAAGGTGATTTGCGGGATGATTAACAGTACCAGAATTGCTGCGTACAAATTCTCATGGATACTGACGAGATAAGCGGCAATAAATCCTTGAAATAAGTCAATCATCAGCACACAAATCCATGCCGCAGTAGTCACACCAAACATTACAGGTAGCGACTGTAATCCTAACTGGCGATCGCCTTCTACACTCTTGAAGTCATTGACGATGGCAATACCCAATCCAGCCAAACTGTAAATTAGGGTGAGAACAACAATTTTCCAGTTGAGGTCGCCAAATAAAGCATGACCTGCCCACCAAGGTAAGGCGATGTAGCTTGCTCCGAGAGCATAGTTTCCTAGCCAACCGTTTTGCTTAAGTTTCAGAGGAGGTGCAGAGTAGATATAGGCAATGAAAGAACCAAACACAGCCAGAGCTGTAACGTTAGGGAATTCATGACCAGCCCATACATCCAGAACAAATGCCAAAGCAATACCAGATAAAAATAATACTAAAATCTGCGTAATTACCTGAGGTACAGAAATTGCACCGGAGGGAATGGGACGGTAGGGTTCATTGATGGCATCAATTTCGCGATCGTAAAAATCATTCAGAGTTTGGGTGTAACCTGCCAACAGAGGCCCCGACAACAACATACAAGCTGCTGCCTTTAACACATTTTCTAGCGTCCAGGTATAGTTGCCGGAGGAAGCTGCACCACAGACAACGCCCCAAATTAGGGGAATCCAAGTGATGGGCTTCATCAATTGCAAGCGAATTTTCCAAATGGAGGTTTCCCCTGGTGCTGCGCCTTTCATACCCAGCAACTGCCTTGTTTTGGCACTGCGATCGCCAACTGCTGTTTCCTGGTTAGAATTAATGGCTACTGAGTCTAGTGCCTCACCTGGATTGGAATTTGGATTAATGGGAGTTGATTCGGACATAAGACTTAATTACTCGGTTAGGAGTTAGGAGTAGAGACGCGATTAATCGCGTCTGTACAAGAGTTAGGAGTAGAGACGCGATTAATCGCGTCTGTACAAGAGTTAGGAGTTATGAATTGTTGTTTGTATTAGGGATTCGGGACTCTTAATATTTGGTTAAAACACCGCCTCTAGTAGGCGGCTCTCTTTCCTTGTCCCCAATCCCTAGTCCCCAGTCCCCTTTATTCCTTACTCCTTACTAAAATTAAAACGAAATTATCAAATAATTATTCTGAAACTTCGCTCCAGTAACTGGTCTGCCACTCAGGGCAGGGGGGAGGAAGATATTACGCCGCTGGTCACCTGCTTCCACAGTAACTTCTGGCCCGTACTGGGTGAGTTTGACTTGCTTTTTATCAAATCCAGGTAAAAACAAGCGTACCTGACGGTTGTGGCTGTCGATTTCAATTGGTTTGGGAGCCTGTGCCGCTCGCTCTGCAAAGTTGGGTAGAGCGTCTATTAGCGGTTGCCAGTCACCTGTTGTATAGTCGGGAACTACACTAACGCTTAGAGGTGTAAATTGTTCTGACAAGTTAATATTTGTCTCAGAAGACACAATTATTGCCCCACCAACTGTTAGACCAATTTGTTGGGCACTGCCCCATAAATAACGACTACTTGCCACTTCAATTGGATCTGCGGTGCTGACCAAGAAGGCAGCGATACGATTGGGGTTAGCAAGAGCAGCTTTCCCCTTATCTAAAAAATTGTTGACTTGGTTAGTGGGCTGGGCAAAGTTATCCGCTGTCCAATTGACATTAAAAAAGCTGCTAATCAGCGGTTGAATCAAAGGAGATTCAGAAATTGTCTTTCCTAGGTCAGAGTTGACAAATAACTGCCGAAATCGCCGGACATACCAACTGAGAGATTCTGGTAGCCCTAACATCCGCAGGCTAGAAGCATCACCCGTGCCATCATAAACGATCGCGTCATATTTGCCGCTGGCATCATATTCGCGGATAGCATTCAGGGCAAGGGCGTTGTCCATCCCCGGTAGCACTACCAGTTCTTGACCATAAACCTCTTTGAAGATGGGTGTGCGGAGGTATTGTGCTTCAAGTTTTTTTACCTCCTCCCAATTGCGTTCTAACAGCACGGATGCTTGAAATTGCACAACTTGCAAATTAGGAGCAATTTCCTGGGGGTCGGGAGTAAGGGTTTTATCTAGCAGAATGGGTAACGCTGGTTCTGCCAGTCCTGCTAGAAGTACGCGCTTACCTTGGCTTGCTAGTAGTTTGGCGGCAGCGATCGCTATTTTGGTACGATTGATGCCACCTTTACCCAAAAATGTCAATATCAGGGACATTACTTGATTTCCAATTACCGCCTGTCTTTTCAATTCCAACTTAGCACCAGGCAAATACTGTTAGCTTCCGCCTAGAGTTATCTCTACTATACGGGTTTGATTTCATCTTCAAAAAACCACGTAGAAGTATTGTCATCAAACTGTACTACTACACCGATACCACCACCATCGGTGACTTTGTAGCCTAGGATAATGCCAACTTGTCCTAATTTTTTAACGATAGGGGGAGATACGCGATCGCGCAGACGAAACACTTTAACTTTTTGTCCGATTTCCATGCCTATTCACAATGCTGCAATAAACCAAGTCTCAGTGTAGCTGAATCCGTGCATCATGTGTAATAGATTCAGCGGAGAGATAAGGAGGATCGGGGAGCAGGGGAAACTACAACAACTGACAACTGACCACTGACTCTTGCCTATTGCCTTTTAACATCTTGACTAATGACCAATAGCTTAAAATTAAATCAACAACCAAGCAGGCACATACTTATGAGCGATCGCAAATCTTAGCAGAACATTGGCGATCGCTAGGAAGCGATCCAGATAGTTTGAGTTAAGCAAATAGTGGCACTTAGAGTCTTAAGCCAATTCCCAATCCAAAATGTCTTGATTTTATAATATTTAACATTAGAGTTTATCGACTTTTGGTGGTAAAACAATGCGGCAAAGTAAGCTGCGATAGTATAAAATGTGCGAATAACTTAACTATAGGTGTGTGGTGGTTAATAAAAATAAAAATTTCCCTAACTTAGGTCGTTGGGCAAACATTTGCATAGTTTAACCAGTATTGTCGTCTTATAAAGGATTATTTTCCACCAAATGAGCGAAGCTATCACTATGTCGTTATGACTTAAATTATCGTGCTTCGTCTAACTATACTTACTTCAAAAATGGTCTCTTAAGATGAAACTTTCTGTTATTATTCCTTGTTTCAACGAAATTGGAACAATTGAGCAGGTTTTACATGCGGTTAAAGCATCCCCTATTAAAAATTTAGAAATTATTATTGTTGACGATTGTTCAACAGATGGCACTAGAGAAAAACTATACTCTGGATTAGAAACAGAAGTAGATAAAGTGATTTATCACAAACGTAATCTGGGTAAAGGCGCGGCCCTACGGACTGGCTTTGCAGCGGCGACTGGTGATATCGTAATTGTTCAGGATGCAGATTTAGAGTATGATCCTCAAGAATATCCTCTGATGATTAAACCGATTCTTGATAATAAGGCCGATGTAGTTTTTGGTTCCCGTTTTCAAAGTGGTAGACCTCATAGGGTTGTATATTATTGGCATAGAGTAGGTAATAGTTTTTTAACAATGTTATCTAATATGTTTACCAATATTAACCTTACAGATATGGAAACATGTTATAAAGCTTTTCGACGAGAAATAATTCAAAATATCAAGATAGAAGAAAATCGATTTGGATTTGAACCTGAAATAACAGCTAAGATTGCTAAAACTGGATGTCGTATCTATGAAGTTGGCATATCTTATTATGGTCGCACGTATAAAGAAGGTAAAAAAATAGGTTGGAAAGATGGTGTGAGAGCTATATTTTGTGTTGTAAAATATAATTTATTTAGAAGCTACAAAAAAGAGAAATTATCTTATGAAATCAAAAATCAAATGCAATATAAATAAAAATTCAGTTTAATTAAATACCTAGAATTTGAGAAATTTTTAGTTATTTTGAAGCATATATATTTTTAAAAATTATTAGCATTGAATGTTCATAACATTAGTGCTAACAAATTAGAAATAAAACCTACTTTCGGAAACTATATGAAAAGCTACTTATCCGCAACTTATAGTTACTAAGTATTTTTTAAATAGACATCAATAAATTTAAAAAGATTACTATCATAGTTTTAAAAGTAGTGTAGAAAATGATATCTGGTATTTTTTTAATAGGTAATAAACAACCTTTCTACACTGATATGATAAAGATTTTATGACTTGTAATGATTGTGATTTGAGAGACAAAACCGCTCGATGAGTGTGAAAAAATTCATATGACACCACAAGAATGTATGTTACTGCTGATGTCAGTTATAGCAAGTGTAGCTGGGCAGTTTTTCCTCAAAATAGGTGCATTAAAGTTAGGCAGAGTCCATGCAGGAAATGTTGTTAGTCATATTCTCAGCATCATTACAACATCTGAACTTGTGATAGGACTTACTTGCTATGCTTTAGGAGCTTTAGCGTATATTCTCTTATTAACTAGAGTCAACTTGAGTATTGCTGGCCCATCTGTATCACTGGTTTATGTTTTCTCAGTCTTGTTAGGTTACTTTATTTTCAGAGAAACTGTTCCTTTGATACGTATTGTAGGTTTGAGTTTTATTGTAGCTGGAGTATTGCTAGTGGTCTGGCAAAAGTAAAACAACGAATTAATGTATGATTATTTAGTTAGGTATAAGTATATACTTTTATAACTAATAAATATGAAAAAAATACAGATATGTCTATCGTATGTCGTAGTTTGTTTGATAGGAGTTTTTGTAATATTTTATCCTACTTTCCTGAGTAACTTTGCTCAGATGCAAGTTGATCCTGGAGATACAAGGCTAAATAATTACTTTTTAGAGCATTTTTTTAAAGTTATTAGTGACAAAAAATACATTGGAAATTTATGGTCGCCACCATTTTTCTATCCTGTCAAAAACGTTCTTGCTTTCTCTGATAATTTATTTGGTTCTACACCTATTTATGTTCTATTCAGATATTTTTTCTCATCAGATATATCATTTCAGTTGTGGATGATTAGTATATGTATTCTTTGTTTTATAAGTTTTGTATTTTTAATGCGTTATTACAAAATAAGCCATGCTATTGCCGCGTTAGGAGCGTTTCTATTCGCTTTTGGTTTACTGAGGATTTATCATGTTTCTCACCAGCAACTTCTGTCACAATTTTTTACGCCGTTAGCATTTTTAAATACATGGATTTTTTTTAAAAAACCAAATAAACAGCGATTTAATTTAATATTTCTCTTCTGTTATTTGCAATTACTTGCAGGTATATACCTTGGTTGGTTTTTAGTATTCAGTTTGGCAATATTTTTGATTATTGGATACCTCTTAAATCATAAGTCATTTAGAAAATTAATTCTCTATTGGCGTTATAACTATAAAAAGTCTATTGCTATTACTTTTTTCTGGTTAAGTTTAATATATATAACTTTTCTACCTTATATAAATGCTAAAAAAGAATTTGGCGATCGCACATGGCAAGAAGTGTACACAGGAATACCTAAAATAACTTCTTGGCTGTCTGTTCCGCAAGGAAACTTTTGGTATCCTTTACTTTCTTGGGCTTCTGAAGACTCACAAACAGTCAATGAACCAAACATGTTTCCAGGATTTATATTATTTTTATTCATATTTATATGCTTATATGCATTAGTTTCTAAGAAAAAATTTCTAGATACTGAAAAATTACTGCTAGTAAAGATTTGTTTATTTGTATTTTTAACGATTTTTCTTCTCTCAACACGCTTATTTTCAGATTTTTCACTTTGGAGAGTTATTTATCAAACTGTACCAGGTGCTTCCATAATTAGAGCTGTTACTAGAATATCTACAACTGCCTACTTTTATGTTATGGTTGCAGGCTCAGTATGTCTTGATAGCTTATTAAAATCTATAATTGTCAAAAAACAAATATATTCAATCATTTTAAGTATATTTTTTATTTGGTGTTTTCTCGAACAAAGTATTATTGGGCTACCTAGCTATGATAAATCTTTATATGCTCAAGAAATTAGTGAAATCAAAGAATTAATAAATAAAGGTTGTCAAGTCACATATGTCTATTTAGAGCCTTCAATAGACCCTA
This sequence comes from Nostoc minutum NIES-26, assembly GCA_003326215.1. GTDB lineage: Bacteria > Cyanobacteriota > Cyanobacteriia > Cyanobacteriales > Nostocaceae > Dendronalium > Dendronalium minutum. Next base: position 393,240 of record LXQD01000295.1, read on the forward strand.
AAGTATATTACAACGTTACTAATTTATCTGCGATGTGGGCTGGAATAGAAACTAACACACCAGTAATTAATGGTTACTCAGGAAATGCTCCACGTCTTTATGGAGATTCTGCTAAAAGTAAGACTGCTAGTGAAATTTTTGAATGGTTAAGCAAAAATGGTAAATACGATGATCGCATCTGTTTAATATCTCGGCAAGAACTAGAAAATCCTTTTAAACTTAGTTCAGAGTATTTGTTAGCAAAAACTACTAGCTCATCTGGAAAATTTAATTCTTTTATGGTTCAACTACCTTTAAATCAGAAATAAAATTAATCTCAACTTGGACAAAGATTTCTAAATAAGTAGATACAAAATTTAGCTTCACCTAAAACTATAGAGTATAAACTTCTTAATATACCTTTACATCAAATCTGAAATTATAGTTGACTTTAAAGTAACAATATGATACCTAACAACTTGTTTTGTGATAGCAAGTTTGCGGAACTGGATGAATAAATTAACTAGTCTTAATGAAGTTAAGATGTTTTGAGGACTTGATGAGTACAAGTTAGCAATGCTTTCTAGAATAAAATTTTGGTGGTAAGCTAATTCACACAAAAGTACTTTAATAGTATAGAATGCGCGAATAACTTGCCTGTGGTGTTTGGTGTTGTAGTGATGATGCTTTGGTTTAAAGATAATTTTACTAGTCTGCAAGCGCGACGCTACTCGGAATTACTACAAGTCTTGGTATCGCGGAATCTGAAAGTGCGCTACCGAGGTTCATTCCTAGGGGTTTATTGGTCGCTATTGAACCCAATGATTATGACGGGGTTATATTCTGCAATTTTTGGGACGGCGTTTGCATCGTATTATGGCAATTCGATACTCAACTATGTTTTAGCAGCATTTACGGCGTTGGTAGTAATTAATTTTTTCTCAGCGTCTACATCTCAGGCTTTAAGCAGCGTAGTAGCAAATGGACCTTTGTTAAATAAAATTCAGCTACCTGTAAGTATTTTTCCAGTATCAATGGTTGCTGCAAATGTATTTCAGTTTGCTGTTGGAGTCTTTCCATTACTTGCAGCGATGACTTTGTTTAGTTCTAGAAATCCAGTGAATGTAATAGCGCTTTTTTTCCCATCTTTAGCGCTGATTTTAGTTTCTATTGGAGTCAGTTTTTTAGTAAGTGCTTTATATGTGTTTTTTAGAGATTTACCTTATTTTTATGAGCTAGTTATATTTGTGTTGTGGATTACCAGTCCTATATTTTATCCGGCAGCTATTGTTCCAGCAAAAGTCAAGCCTATATTAAGATTAAATCCTTTATCGCCGATAATTGAAAGCCTCCGTCAGATTACTTTGTCAGGTGCTTTACCCGATTTCAGTTTAATTTGGAGTGCCTTACTCAGTGGCATTATTATATTCTCACTGGGCTGGGTTTGTTTTCAGTTGTGGCGACATCAATTTATGGATTTGCTGTAAATGGAAGTAATTCGTTTAGATAAAATTTCTCTGTGGCGGCGAACACAAGAAGAGTTCTCTTACGACCTCAAGAAAACTTTTTTGTCGATTTTGGAAGGTAAATATCGTAAACCAGTTAAAAAGCTAATATTAGATAATATTGATTTAATTGTAAATTCTGGCGAAAAGATAGGAATTATTGGAGCAAATGGTTCTGGAAAGTCAACATTGCTAAAAGTCATTTGTGGTATTCTGAAACCAACTAGTGGTTTGGTACGAGTTCGCGGAAAAATTGCACCCTTGATTGAGTTAGGTGCAGGATTCGATCCAGAAATTTCCGTTATGGATAATATTATGCTTTATGGTGTGCTATTAGGTTTTTCTCGAACAGAAATGAGAAAACGGGTCAATTCTATTTTAGAATTTGCAGAGTTGCAAGATTATGCACTGATACCAGTCAAAGCTTTGTCTTCAGGTATGGTAGCCCGTTTGGGATTTGCGATCGCAACAGATGCTCAACCAGATATTCTTGTATTGGATGAAGTATTATCAGTTGGAGATGAGAGTTTTAAAAATAAAAGTCAGCAGCGAATAGAAAAATTCTGGAATGAAAATACAACGATTTTAGTTGTGTCTCACGATTTGAAGTTTATAGAAAAAACTTGTAATCAAGCAATTTGGCTAGATAAAGGTAAAATCAAATTTACTGGAAGTGCAAATGCAGTGGTAGAATGTTACCTTCAAACAGTGAATAAAGCTGACAATAGTTAAAGAATTTACTACAAAAATTAAGTTCACTCTTGTGAAAAAATAAAAAATCAATATTTACTTAAAGCCTAGGTAACTCAAAAAGATGACTGTTAATCAGAAAAATGCTAAAGCTTTGATTTTTAGTTTGTTACCACTTAAAAAAACTGGAGGAGGTGAAAATTACACTTTAAACTGTGCTAGTTCTATATCTGCTTCAGGAATTGAGTGCGATTTAATATCGCCATGTGAAAGAGAATTTGTATCTGATCGTTCCGCAGGAAGATTTTATAGAACATTTGACATCAGAACATTAATTGGAGGTGATATATCTTATGAAAAACAAGAAAGCTTCCGAGAAATTTTAAATCAAGTTGCTGAATATGATTTTATATGTATCCATCAGTACTTAGCTGGCATCTCAGTTTATGATTTCTTACTGCTAACTCATAGCAAGCAGAAGGTTATTTTTACAAATCTTGGTTTTGAGGAAAATGGAATTGACTTTTGGATTAGGTACAATAGCCTTCCAAATCATTTTTTTATAGAAATTTCTGAATATTCTGCTTATAGATTTAAAAAACTGACTAAAAATATTAGCTATGTTTATGCGGGTGCTTGGAAGAAGCAATTAAAAAAAGTACCAGCGATGACATTTTCTGAAAAAAACAAATTTGTTTCTGTAGGGAGAATTTTACCTCATAAAGCTTATGAAGTAGCAATTGACGCTTTGAATAAAGAACAAACTTTAATATTAGTGGGACCTTACGGTGAAAATGACCCTTACAAAAAATATTTAAATACAAAATCATCCGGCAAAAATGTTTACCTGTCTGGTGAAATATTATCCTCCGAAAGAGATAACTATATAGCTAGTTCTATCGCTTTAATTGCCAATTCTGCTTCAATCACATACCAAAATCAAAAGTTTGATAACAGTGAACTTCTGGGTTTAGTAATTATTGAAGCTTTATTGAATAATACTTTACCCATTACTTCCGACCAACCTGCCTTAAAAGAAGTTATGGATGCGATAGAATTAGAATATTTTGTTTATCCAGAAAGAGATTCAAAATATTTAAGAAAGATATTAGAGTTTGTCATTAGTTTAACTGAGGAAGAATACAGTAAATTAATAGAAAAAGCAAGAAAAAACGTAGAAGATAAATTTTTATGGGATAATTATTGGTTACGTGTAGAAGATAAAATTGCCCAGATTTTAGAGTCGAAAAAGGTTAGTAGCAAAATATGAAAATATTATTTATATCAAATATATTTCCACCCCATGTCAGAGGTGGATATGAATTAGGCTGTCTAGAATTAGCGGAAAAATATCAAGATTTAGGGCATTCTGTTATTGTTGCCACTTCAGAAAATACTGCCCAAGTATGCAGATATCCTGAACCTAAGCACATAGATGTTAGAAAAATATTTAATCCAGTAAGATATTATGAAGATTTGTATGATTATCATTTTCAAACTAACTCTATATACTTTTATGATAAAGTCATGGCTTTTGGTGGATATGTTGAATCTAATTGTATAGCATTGAAAAGACTAATCGAATTAGAAAATCCTGATATAGTATGGATGTTTAATCCATTAGGAATAGGGCCTATTGGTATCTTTGATACGGTTGTTTCTTGTAAAGTAAAAGCTGTAATTCATTTGATGGAACACATTGATGGTGTTGTACAAGACTACAGCAGGTTGGTAAACTTAACAGGTAAATGGCAGTATTTGAAAACAAAAATAACAGCTATTTCATGCTCTGAAAAAATATATGAATCAAATAGCTTATTAGGAAAATATTTTATTAATAAAGTTGTTTATAATTGGATTAATTTTAATAAATTCTCAAAAAAAGACTACTTTAATTATTCTTATGAAGACGAGAAAGTTACATACATTGATAATAGAGAAAAATTCAGGGGCAAAAATTTTTTTAGAATTGTTTACTTTGGGCAAATAGCAGAGAAAAAAGGAATTTTCTTTCTCTATAAACTAGCTAAGTTTATATCTAAATCTCCTTATCAAGATAAAATTGTAATAGAATTGTTTGGTAAAGGCGAAACCAAATTAATGGATTCTCTGGAAAAACAAATTACTAAAGATAATTTGTCTGAAATATTTGTTTTAAAAGGTTTTTTAGATAAAGAGTCTCTTTTAGAAAGAATATCTTATTACGATCTTGCTATATTTTTACTAAGTGATGATGAACCATTTGGGTATGCTTTGATTGAAGCAATGTTGAAAAGTGTTACAGTCATGACAACTAGTAAAACTGGGAGTTGTGAACTGTTTCAAGACAAATATGATGCGATATTCATCAAAGATAGGAAAGATATAAAAGAAGTTTATGATAAAGTGATTTGGTGTTTGGAAAACCCATCAAAGTTAGAAATCCTTAAGAGCAATGCGATCGCAACCATAAAAGAAAAATGTGACTTAGATGCTGTAACAATACCTGCTTTAAATGAAATTATAGAAATGGTTCCTGTAAATTCAGGTTACTCATTTGAACATGTATTATCAGTATGTGAAACTTTGAGATATCCTTACTTCGATTTAAATATAAATACTAATTTGAAAGGTGCAAGATATAAATTCATAGACAAAGTAGTGAATTCTTTGTATGGTTTACCTCTAATTGGTGAATATTTACAAAGTTGGGGTAACAATTTTGTACAAAACTTTAGAATAAATCGGTTATAAATATAAAAATTGTTAAACAACTAAATAATTCGTTCGTATTAGTTAGTAAAAGTTAGCTTTAAGATATCATTTAAACTCAGCTTCTTGAGCAATACTCCGGACAAAATTAAATAGCGATCGCCTGCTCATAATCTAGATAATTTCGTGAATTATTCTGTAGCTTGGCACTGCAAAGTTTAATAAAATTGTAAAAACTGTCCGAAGTATTATTGAAGATAAACCATAATCAAATGAGCAAAAAAGCACTAATTACTGGATTAACGGGACAAGACGGTTCTTACCTTGCAGAACTATTACTAGTTAAAGGCTACCAAGTATTTGGTTTAGTCCGTCGTTCCAGTACTAGCAACCTAGAACGTATTACCCATCTTTCAGGTGACGTTCAAATCGTAGCAGGCGACCTCTTAGATCAATCTTCATTGATGGATGTGATTGCAGAATCACAACCTGATGAAATCTATAACCTCGCTTCCCAAAGCTATGTTCCTCTATCCTGGACTCAACCAGCCCTTACCGCTGAATACACAGCTTTAGGTGTCTCTCGGCTTTTAGAATCTATCCGTCGCTGCAAACCAGATGCTAAATTTTACCAAGCGTCTAGTAGCGAAGTCTTTGGTCAACCAGACGAATCACCACAAAATGAACGTACTGCCTTCCGTCCACGTAACCCCTATGGTGTTGCCAAAGCTTATGCCCACTGGATGACCGTAAACTATCGGCAAAAATACAAAATTTATACAAGCTGTGGTATAACCTATACTCACGAATCACCCCGACGCGGCATAGAGTTTGTATTTCGCAAAATCACACATGCAGCCGCTCAAATTAAACTTGGTTTGGCAAATGAACTAAAATTAGGGAACCTAGACGCTCGGCGTGATTGGTGTTATGCCAAAGATGCTGTTTACGCCATGTGGTTGATGTTACAGCAAGACCAACCAAACGACTACATCATTGCTAGTGGTGAAACTCACTCCGTCAAAGAACTGGTTGAATGTGCTTTCAATTGCGTTGGTCTTAACTGGCAAGATTATGTCTCAGTTGACCCTGCATTTTACCGACCTGATGAACCAGTACAGTTGGTTGGTTGCATTGATAAAATTAAAACTGAAATTGGTTGGCAGCCTCAGCATTCCTTTGAGCAAATGGTTGAGTTAATGGTTGTTTATGACTTGAAAAAATTGAGCAATAGCGTAATCTAAAAATTCTAATGCTAAAAATTGTGGTTGATATAACCCCGATAACTCCAAAGCAAAGTGGAGTAGGATTTTATACTATTAATTTGATAAATTCACTTCAAGCGCTACAAGAGCAACATGACTTTCAGTTAGGGGTAGTTTATCAACCACGTCTTAATAACTGGCTAGTTGGTAACTTAAGTTTTCCCGATTGTCTTGAACAGTATTCTCAAAGATATTTGCTACCTTTACCTGTGAGAATATCTGATTTATTGTTAGCAATCTCTTTTAAGCCTAGTTTATCTTACTTTGAGAAATATTTTGGTTTTCCAGATATATTACATGGAACTAATTACTCTGTTTATCCTTGTAATAATAGTTTAAAGGTCATGAATATATATGACCTAACTTTTATTAAATATCCTAACTATACAGACTCAGTTGTAAAAAAATATATTAAAAAAGTCAAGCGCTGTTTGCAGTGGACAGATTTAGTTTTGACCATTTCCGAAAGCTCTAAGAAAGATATTGTTGAGTATTTGCAAGTAGACCCTAAAAAAATTTATGTAACTCCGCTAGCTAGCCGCTACTATCCTAATTGCTTATCTGATGAAAATATTCAAACTTTAGAAACGCAAGTTAGCTATGATTTTTCCAAACCATATTTACTATTTGTTAGCACAATAGAACCAAGAAAAAATATTAATAATATAATTGTAGCATTTAATTTTTTAAAAAAACATTATAAAGTTAATCACCAATTAATACTAATTGGTCAAAAAGGATGGAATTACGAACCAATATTTGCAAGTATTAAAACTTCTCCTTGGAAAAATGAAATTCATCATTTAGACTACTTATCTAATGAATTAGTAGCATTATTTTATGCAAAAGCTGATGTTTTTGTTTATCCATCTTACTATGAAGGATTTGGTTTGCCTGTATTAGAAGCGATGACCCTAGGCGCACCAGTTGTTAGTGCTAACACTTCTTCAATCCCGGAAGTTGCAGGAGATGCAGCTATATTAGTTGAGCCTAATGATACTATCCAATTAGCTGAAGCTATCCTAAAAATAATTAGTGATTCTCAGCTACGAAAAGAATTAATTAGTAAGGGTCAAGAAAGAGCAAAGTTATTTTCTTGGGAAAAAACGGCAAAAGCAACATTAAAGGCTTATAAAACCATTATTTAATGAAAATAGTAAATAATGCTTTTTCTCATAAATTAATTATTAATTTGTCAATTGTGTTCTCTCAATCAACAGGCATAAGTAACTATGCTAAAAATCTTTTTGCTTATTTAAATTTTCTAAAACCTACCCTATTAACTGCCCAAAACTACCCAGAATTTAACTGCTACCCAGTCCCAGATAATCTTACTCCTGCTCAAGGCACAAAAGGTCATTTTAATCGCCTGCTCTGGACGCAATTTAAATTACCACGAATCTATAAAAAGTTGCGATCGCAGCTCTTATTTTCCCCGCTACCGGAAGCACCCCTATACACCAACTGCCGTTTTGTCGTCATGTCACACGACTTAATACCGCTGCGCTTTCCCAAACGCTTTTCACCGTTGACACCCTACCACCGCTACTACATTCCCCAAGTTCTCCAACAAGCGCAACACATTATCTGTAATTCCCAAGCTACAGCTAACGACATCATTGACTTTTATCAAATTCCAGCCAGCAAGATTACTCCTATTCTTCTTGCTCACGATCGCACTCACTTTCGTTTTCTCAATCTACCCAAGGGCAACTACTTTCTTTATATTGGTCGCCAAGACCCTTACAAAAATCTCCAGCGACTGATCGCCGCCTTTGCTGCATTACCAAACAGCAGCGATTATGAACTGTGGTTAGCAGGCCCCACGGATGAACGTTATACGCCACTTTTACAGTCGCAAATTGAGGAATTGGGGATAACTAATCGAGTAAAGTTTCTCAACTATGTGCCTTACAGCGAATTGCCAACGATAATTAATGGTGCGATCGCTCTTGTTTTTCCTAGTCTCTGGGAAGGCTTTGGTTTCCCTGTCCTAGAAGCAATGGCTTGCGGTACACCAGTTATCACCTCCAATCTCTCATCTTTACCAGAAGTTGCTGGCGACGCAGCCATTCTGGTTAATCCCTACAACACAGCAGAAATTACAGCAGCGATGCAGATGATTGCTACAGATTCAGGATTGCGATCGCGCCTTTCCACCCAAGGTATCGCTAGAGCAAATCAATTCAGTTGGGAAAAAACAGGACAAGCTACCGCTGAAGTCCTCAAACAATTCCTTTAAGTAACTGAGGGTTAGGGATTAGGGAGGGAAAGGGTTAAAACGGGTAAAGATAAAAAAGATTCCTTTACCCTTTAACTTTTCCCCTTTTCCCCTTCCCCGTCCCCAGTACCCAGTCCCCAGTCTCCAGTCCCCAGTCTCCAGTCCCCAATTCTAAGGTGTTCCCACTGCCCCAGAGTAAACTAAACCACGTTGGAGATCCAGCGTTAAAATTGCTCCATCTCGAATTACTTGCGTTGCCTTCTTCACGCCGACAATCACAGGTACACCGAGACGTAAACCAATTACCGCAGCATGACTGGTCAAACTCTCTTCTTCTGTAATAATCCCAGCCGCTTTGCGAATTGCCTCCACAAAATCAGCACCGGTACGAGGTGCAACTAAAATATCTCCAGGATTAAAGTTACTTGCTTCCAGCCCAGTGTGAGCTACCCTAGCACGACCACTCACCGAACCTTGTCCTAGTCCAATTCCTTGACCTAGCACTGCTGTCACCACCTCAACCTTAATCAAATCTGTTGAGCCAGCAACCCCTTGGAGTGTACCAGCGGTCATCACTACCAAATCACCTTCACTTAGTAACATCCGTTCTTGAGCTACGTTAATTGCAGCTTGAAACGTCTGTCCTGTGGAAGGTAGTCCCAGTACCAATAGCGGTTTTACTCCCCACACCAGTTGTAGCTGACGCGCTACATTTACATGGGGTGTCACCGCCAAAATAGGTGTGCTGGGACGGAACTTAGAGACATTGCGAGCTGTTGCCCCTGTTTGCGTTAGAGTCATAATTGCCGCTGCTCCTAGTTGTTCAGCAATTTGACTCACAGCTTGACTAATCGCATTGGGAATCGAACGCCTCGTATCTCTTAGCTGACGTACTGTGGAGTGCGCCTCCTCTTGCTCAATGCGTTCGGCAATCCGTGCCATAGTTGCCACCGCTTCCACTGGATAGTTACCAACAGCAGTTTCATTGGAGAGCATCACCGCATCCGTGCCATCCAAAATCGCGTTTGCTACATCCGACACTTCGGCACGAGTAGGACGGGGATTGCTCACCATGCTGTCTAACATCTGGGTAGCCGTGATGATGGGAATTCCCAAACGATTTGCCGTCGCAATCAGCCGCTTTTGTAGTACGGGAACATCCTCTGCTGGCAATTCCACACCCAAGTCACCTCTAGCAACCATCACGCCATCACATAAAGCCAGAACTGCCTCCATTTGTTCAATGGCTTCATGCTTTTCAATTTTGGCAACTACTGGCACTTGTTTGCCTGTGCTGGAAATTAGCTCTTTGATTTCGATGATATCTTGGGGGTTGCGAACAAAAGAAAGTGCTACCCAGTCTACGCCTTGATCTAGACCAAACATCAGATCCTCGCGGTCTTTGTCGGTCATGGCTTTAATTGATAAGTAAACTCCCGGAAAGTTTACGCCTTTGTTGTTAGACAGCTTACCAGCTACAGACACACGGCAATGCAGATCGCCTTTGTCACGGTTAATTTCCTCCACTGACATTTCTACTCGTCCATCATCGAGGAGGATTTTTGCACCTACGGGAACTTCTTCTGCTAAATAATCATAGGTGATGCAACTAATTTCCTGTGTACCGATTACCGGGCGATTTGTCAAGGTGAAGCGATCGCCTTTGGCCACAACTATAGAACCATTTTCAAACCGCCCTAAACGAATTTTTGGCCCTTGCAAGTCTTGGAGAATTGCCACTGGCTGATTTAGCTCAAAGGCGGTTTGTCGAATTAGGCGAATATTCCGCTGATGGTCGGCATGAGTACCATGGGAGAAGTTTAGCCGCAGCGTCGTTGCACCCGCTTCAATAATCGCCTTCAGCATTTCTGGGCTGCTAGTTGCAGGACCAATCGTAGCAACAATTTTTGTTCGGCGTAGAGAATCTCTTAATTGCATAGGGGCTGGTTCTAGGGAACTGTCTGGGAAATAGTGCTGAGTAGCAGAAGCAAGATTTTCATACTTTAGTTATGCCTAAAGGGGCGTGGGGTTCTATCTAGAAACTCATAGGAAATTAGGGGGTATTTAATATTCGGTCGCTACTATGTCCGTGACTCAAGCATTGAGAGAGGTAGCAAAAGATTAGGTTTGTAGGAGTAATTTTGAATGTGACATTGTTTATTTCCCTCTCTCATTCTCCCTAGGGGCTTTGGGATAGAGTAGATATCGTACATCAATCTGGGTTCCATCCACCCCAAGAGAGACTTTTTCCTATCAACTATTTAGTAACTAGTTGGCACACCCTACCGCTCAGCAAAGACTTTAGTCTCGTCTGGAATCATAGCGCTATTCATCTGCTGATAGGTAAAGATGTGGATAAATCTTGCTATACAAAACTTTGTAAAAGTTTATTAAAGGCTAATATTTATCGTATATTCGTAATGTTTGCTCAAGAAGGAGTTATGAATGCTCGCGTTGGAGGCACAGAAGTCACTGAAAGTCCCACCCAAAGAATTTTTAGCGCCTCCTGGTGATTTAAATCCTACATTGCTAGTGTTTTTAGCAGCCGTGGCAATGCTGATATTATCTAACTTTGGCTATTGGCTTTGGGAATGGCCACACTGGTTGTGCTTTAGCATTAACACCATTGCCTTGCATTGTTCTGGGACAGTAATTCACGATGCCTGTCACCAAGCTGCCCATCGCAACCGAGTGATGAATGCAATGTTAGGTCACGGCAGTGCCTTGATCTTGGCTTTTGCTTTTCCAGTGTTTACGCGAGTGCATTTACAGCATCACGCCCATGTAAATCATCCCAAAGACGACCCAGATCATTACGTCTCCACAGGCGGCCCGCTGTGGTTGATTGCAGTGCGGTTTTTATACCATGAGGTCTTTTTCTTCCAGCGGCGACTATGGCGTAAGTATGAACTATTAGAATGGTTTATCAGCCGTTTGATTGTGGGTGTAATTGTTTATATCTCAGTTCAGTATCACTTTTTGGGTTACTTGCTCAATTTTTGGTTTATTCCGGCGTTTTTGGTGGGCATAGCACTGGGATTATTTTTTGATTATTTACCACATCGTCCCTTTGTGGAGCGCGATCGCTGGAAAAATGCCCGCGTCTATCCCAACCCAATTCTGAATATCTTGATTCTTGGTCAAAATTACCACTTAATTCATCATTTATGGCCTTCCATACCTTGGTATAATTACCAACCAGCATACTATGTGATGAAGCCACTTTTAGATGAAAAAGAATGTTATCAAACTTCCGGATTATTACAAAAAAAAGACTTTTTTGAATTTGTTTACGACATTTTCTTAGGAATTAGGTTCCATGGGCACAAAGAATAACCCCAGTGATGAGATATCAGACTCCACCTATAGATTGGCAAGTCCGCGATCGCGAGTGATAATCATCGCATCAGTAGCAATAGCCGCCATCACCTCAGTATCGGGAAACTACAGAGAATGTCTGTAAAGTAGCGGTAAAATAAGGCAATATCAATTAGGTTGTTGTGGAGAAAACCTATGAGCCGCAAACCTTACTCAACTGAAGTAACAGAGAAACCAACAGATAACTCAACAGGTAACTCAAAGATAAAAATTTGGCTGTGGAGTGCTGTAGCACTTCTAATTACAAACTTTGTTGTAGTCGGGATTGTAGCGTTTTTGATCCACAGAGATAGTGTCCCATATAAGCCCAATCAATCAACTACTGAACAAAGGCAACTATAAGCGAAGGTTAACGAGATTCTCTTGGTAGTTGAATTCGCAAATTTTCTATTTTAGGTTCAGGAGAAATTATCTGCACAGACCAATAGCTCGCAACCATTAGAACTAATCCGGATAGCGCGCCTACTACTAAGCCAATCATCAGAGATTTATAACGAAAAATCGAAATAGTAGTATTGCTGCTGCGGTTACCTAAAAGTGATGATGTTAGATTGTGCCTCAAAACTTGATTATTATCTTGTGGCAATGATGGGGTTTGAGTCCAGTCTTTAGCAGAATCTAATTCCTGAATTGACGTGTAGATATTAGTTGATGGTAAGAGTGTTTCTGGCAATGTAGTATCGCTGACTCGATCGCCTAAAAGTGGTGCTGAAATATTGCTATTAGTTAATTGTAAGAGTGCCTCTAGCACTTCTTTAGCTGACTTATATCGGTCTTGAAAGTGGTAATGCACCATTTTGTTGAGTACCAAGGCTAACCCAGGGCTAACTGGTCTGAAGTCTTGCCAGATAACTTCACCTGTATTGGAATCTTCTGGTAACTGTGTCGGATGTAGTCCTGTAAGCGCTTGGATGCCAATCATACCCAAAGCGTAGATATCACTATTAGGGCGGGGTTTGCCTCGCTGTTGCTCGTTAGGCATATAACCCGGTGTACCGATGGCGATCGTGGTGTATTGTTCAATGAGACTAGAGTTTGAAGTGTTTCCTTTACCTCTAGCCAAATGATTCCAAATTGGCTTAACAGCACCAAAATCAATCAGGACTAACCGATTATCCTGCTTTCGTCTGATGATATTGTTCGGCTTGACATCTCGATGGATTAGCCCGTAACTGTGAACAAAATCAAGGATACTCGCCAACTCTTGCAATAGCTGCAAAACTTTGCTTTCAGACCAGCAGCAACCAGGTGATAGTTCTACACTCAGAGGATGCCCTTCAATGAACTCTTGCACCAAGTAGAACTCAAGGTTATCTTCAAAATCAGCTAAAAGATGAGGAACCAAGTCGGAGTCGCTCAGCTTTTTCAGGGCTTCTACTTCTCGGGTAAAGAGCCGTCTACGAATTTCTACTGGAATAGGATATTTACTGCTAGGTAAGAAATGTTTAATGATGCGGGTGGGATGATATGGGAGGTAGGTGTCGCGAACCATGTAGGTTTGACAAAATGCACCTTGACTTAAAACCTCAACAACTTGGTAACGCTCCCCTAGTAACTTGCTACTCAACATGTTACATTGTCCCTAACGGCTCTATTAAGTATCTTTACTTAAAAAATCTCTATTCAGACAAATTAATATATGCTTCTTATTGAGGAAGATACTTGTAAGTTGCTAAAAGCCCTATATAAAAATCACGAAGAATGCTTTGAGCAGTTGCAGAAGGTTTAGACAACATGTGAAATAAGCAGTAGAGCAAAAAATTCCTCTAAGTGCTTATTTTAGCTTGTTTAAAACTAGTTTAATTACAGGAAGATAAAGATGACTAATGATAGCAGAAAAAGCGTTCCACTGAGCCAAGATGCTGTACAGATGATCAGAGGTCTGGTTATTGGCGAACTGGTGACAGTTGCAATCATTGGCGGATTGTGGTTATGGCTCAGACCGCGGCTCCAAGTCGATAAAGATGCTTTCTCTTCCTCTGGCCAAGGTACAGAAACTGTCTCTTTTGCAACTTCTTCCAGCTTTAAATCTGTAACTAATGTGCCCACAGGCTCATTTAACTACGGTGGTAGTACAGCCTGGGCACCAATTAGGCAACTCATAGATTCTCAAATTCAGTTCACTCGCCCCGAACTACAGTTGCGCTACGTCAACCCCACTAATGATAGCCCTGGTTCCGGTTCGGGTATTCGCATGTTGCTCGACGGTAAATTAGACTTTACAGGCTCTTCTCGTCCTCTCACACCTGAAGAAGAAGAAATAGCCCGGCAGCGAGGCTTTACACTTGAGCAACACCAGGTCGGCATTGATAGCGTAGCAGTAGTAGTCAACCCAGCGCTGAAAGTATCCGGCTTAACTGTTGACCAGTTGCAGCAAATTTATCTGGGACAAATTACTAACTGGAAACAGGTAGGCGGCCCAGACCTTGCGATCGCGCCATTTTCCCAGAATCCAGAAGACGCAGACGTGCTATTAGTTTCTGGCAAGCGGGTTCTAGATAAGCAAGCCCTTAGTTCTAATGTGCAGTATGTCTACTCCACTACAGAGGCGCTACGTCGTGTCAACCAAACCCCTGGCGGTCTATATTATGCGTCTGCCAGAGGAGTGGTAAGTCAGTGTATGGTTAAGCCTTTACCTTTGGGTCTGACTTCCACACAACTCGTTCCCCCCTATCGCCAACCCCTAGTACCACCAAACGAGTGTCCGCAAAAGCGCAATCAGATAAACACAGAAGCCATTAAGGATGGTAGTTATCCAATTACTACTAAATTATTTGTGATTATTAAGCAGAACAAGGGTCGGCAGCAGGAAGTGGGGGAAGCTTATACTAGATTTTTAGAAACTGAACAGGGGCAAAAAGCCATTGAGCAAGCTGGATTTGTCCCAGAAAAAAGTCAGAAGTCAATAGCCAGTAGTCAAAGACAGTAAAAACAAACACTGGAGGAGTAACGTTCATCTTCTCAAGTGTTATGGTCAAATAACTTTAAAAATGCACTAGCTCTCTATACCCTGGTGATGATTGAGTTTTACCAATGTTTCAAGCTGGCTAGCGATCGCCAATGTATAAACCTTTTGAGTATAAAACTCTGTGGCGTAACCTAACCCCTTGATATGAAGCAATTCACGCCAGCCTTCATCAAAGCTGTGTTAAAAATTGATAATTTGAAAGCTCGCTCGGACTCATGACGGACGGGCAAAGTCAAGGAACAATTTTGTTCTCAAACCGATTTTGTTGCAACCTAATATTCATAGCAGGTGGTGAGCCGCCCATGGGGCTGTTCCTAAGAAACGAGATTGTTGATCTCAACTGGAGTTTAGACTCATACCCTGTGCGTATAGCAGAATTCAGGAGTCAAAAGTTAAACACCCTTCATCCCTCGCTAAAAGACTTAGCTTGTGTACTTCACTAACTTGAAATCCGCTGTCAGTCCTCATCAATTTAAATAAGCAAAACTAATAGCAGGTATTGTTGATACAAAAGTTAAAGTACTTGATTAAGTTTTGTAAAGTAGTGTAAATTACTGTCACAAGCGAAAACAAACACGCTTGATTCATTCATAAAAAACAAATCGCAATTATAAAACCATGACAGCAACCATTCAACAGCGCCAAAGCGCCAACGTCTGGGATCGCTTCTGCGAGTGGATTACCAGCACCAACAACAGACTTTACATCGGCTGGTTCGGCGTACTGATGATACCCACCCTGCTAGCAGCAACCACCTGCTTCATCATCGC
>LXQD01000296.1 GCA_003326215.1 Nostoc minutum NIES-26
CTCCCAAAATACTTTTCAGTCGTCGTTGATATCCTGCGCTTGTGCCTGTAATCGTTTCGATAAAAAAACCCCTACTTCTGGCATGACGTGCTTCTGCATTTGACTTCGCACTGCCTCTTCAATTCCTCCAAGGTTTGTTAGTCTTTCTAGTGACGTATCTTCGTACAGTAGTTTAGCGATCGCTTGAATATGTTCTTGAAGAGCTTGCTTTTGTTCTGGGGTCATCGGTAGTTAAATACACTCGTCTTACCTAGACTGACTGATTTTCGCCCTCTTTGCAAAAAACTGGGATGCTCCCGTTATTAAACTTCGTAGCTAACCAAATTCGATAGTAACCTAATTCTCACTACTTACAAGTTTGATTACATTTACGAACTTGCGCCATTACTTCAATAGATGGTGAATTCTGACTCGATTTACCTATAGGTTCTACGTTGAATATAATTACCTTTTCTCCTGGTTTCAGTTTCTGAAGGAACTGTGACGAAGAAGATTTTCCTTTCCTCAAATCTACCTCATATTTAACAGTTACTACTGTTCGTGATGATGGAATAACAGGAGTAGAAATTGAAGTTTCAAGCAGTGGCTCTCCATCAGTCAAACTACCTGATGTATTATTAACCTTACCTATCCGAATCCAACCAGTAGAATTTCGTATTTGTGTTGAACTTAAAATAGGAGAAGGTTCTGATCTAGGAATTACTGATGGATCTGATGAAGGTATTTCTGATATATTTCGTGATTGAAGAATGAAGATTACTGTAACAACTGATAATCCAACAAATACTATAACAAGTATGTTGTTAGACCTACGATGTCGATGATACCTTGATTGATTAAATAAGTTAGCAAACGAAGAAAGAGTTTCTCTTGCCAGATATATAGAAGTATTCGCAGTAGTTTTTACAATAAGCATCACACCTACTGCAATCTGCCGAAGATATTTTTTGATATGGTAGGTAGGATCGATCAGTTCTTCGGCTACTTCCCGAATCCCTTTAGCAATATTTGTAAAAGCGTCATCATGAAGTCTCCTTTTAGTTATAGGTCTTTTATTATCAGGCAAAACTTTAATTTTTGGGAACGTGCATTTTCTCCAATAATCATCAACTGGATAAAGTAGAATAAGAATCACACGAGAAATTTGTTTTCTATGTTGTTCCATAGCTTGCCTTCTCAAAACTTCCCAGTGATAATACGAAGCAATAAATTCTGAACTAATTAGAATTAAAACTATCTCAGCGCTTTTTAAATGCTTATCAATTTCTTTTTCCCTTTCTTTTCCTGGGCTGATCATGTCACTGTGCCATTGTTCAATTACACCACCCCACTTCAAACTACTGAGGTGTTCCTCTATTTTTTGCCGCTTTTCTTTATCTTTAGCAGAGTCTGAGCAGCAATAAAAAACTTTTATAAGCTTCTTTGCAAGCATTTTTCTTAGTAGTTATTAAAATAAAATAATTATTAGTTTGATTTCAAAGTGGGATTGCTTAGCTTTTCTGACAAATCGATTCAATTTTAATGATGCAGTTTAAGTAGCGATAGTCTTATAAATTTTCTGCTAATTCTTTTGCTACTATTCGGATGCCTTGAGCAATACTTAAAAATGCATCGCTCCGATTGCCCCACTTTTTCACAGGTTTGCAGTCTTTGGGCAATGCTTGAAGGCCAGCAAACGGTGCATTCTTCCAATCAACAGAGTCGAGAATTATAGGGATAACTCTGGCTTCTTGAGCTTCATGCCGTTCCATTGCCCTTCTCACTTCAACATCCCAGCAATAATCTGAAGCGATAAAATCTGGACTTACAAGCAGCAAAATTATTTGAGAATAATTTAAGTTATCATCTATCTCATTCTGCCATTCTTTTCCTGCTGTAATTCTTCGGTCATGCCATCCAGTAATAACCCCTTCTCGCTGCAAACTACTTAGGTGCTTTTCTAATTGATCTCGCAGTTTTTCATCTTCGTGAGCATAAGAATAAAACAGTTTGATAGCTTTATTAGGTTTTACAAACATAAGTTTATTACTGAATTGTGGCAAATCTTTGATGACATCTTGACTACTCAACAAAAGATTGAACTTAGCATCATCTGATATAATCCGATTTCTATATTCTGTATCTTAATATTCAGCAGCTTTTCACCAGTTGCTATCTTTCATTAAAGTTCAACATATTCTTGCTAGTAGGGAGTTGTTAACTTTCAGTGTTGCTTACTATCCTGGTAATATCAAGCTTTAATACGAGCATTAGTTTTGCAGAGCAGTGTATCCTCAAATTTATTGAGTGGCTTGAAGTCTTTGTCAACGTTCTCTGCTAGGTATTGCAGTCTTTGGTTGAAGTTAGAAAGGATCATTAAGATTGGTTTTGGTTGTTATAAGAGTGCTTTATGCTACTTTACCATTTTCGCTTATAAAGCGATCGCACTTAATTTTCCTATGCTATAAATCGCCTTTAATGCTATCCTCCCACACCGACTTTCTATAAGTCTAAAAATGGGTTCGCTAGTGGTAAGGTAAACCAAAACTTTGCGCCGGCATCTGGTTCACTGATAACGCCAATCTGTCCTCCATGAGTGGAGATAATTTGCCGACAAAGATACAAACCTAAACCAATACCTGTAGATTGCGATCGATTACCCTTTATATAACGGTCAAATAATCGCTCACATACTTCGGGATCTATTCCCACGCCATTGTCAGCAATTGTGCATCGCATCATCTCATTCTCTACTGTGGCATTCAGGATGAGATGTAGCCCCGGTGGATTATGGTTGAGAGCGTTGGTAATCAGATTTTCAAACACTCGCCGCAAATGTAAAGAATCGGCAGCCACTAATGGCAGATTTACAGCAATCTGATTGGTAATTGTAGCTTGGTGTTTGACAAGCAGTGGCTCTAGGTCTTTGACAATTGCTTGGGTGAAGGTATGTATTGGTAATGGTAACTGCTGGATTGTCAATCCCTTCACATTACTGGAGTGTGCTTCCAATAGCGACTCGATTAGCTTGAGTTGGCGTTCGCTACTCTGAATTACTCGCTCCAAAATAGGGGTAGAAATTATCACAGGCTCTCCATTGCTGAGACTGTGGAAATTTTTCATTACTAACAAAATACCCATAATTGGGGTTCGCAGGTCATGAGAGAAAGCGTGGAGGAACTCATCTTTAATGTTCTGCAATTCTTCCAGTTCGGTATATTTTTGCCGTAATTCCTGGGTGCGTTTCTCGACTTGCTGCTCTAACTCAGCATTGAAGCGTTGCAACTCTTGGTAAAGTTTAGCTTGCTGGATAGCGATCGCTACTGGGGTTGATAATTCTTCTAGTAAATCAATTTCAAAATGCTGCCACTCACGTGGTTTGGCACACTGGTTAACAACCAGCAAACCATAGAATTGATCCTCCACCATTATTGGTACACCAACAACCGATCGCATTTGAAAGTTAATAAAATCTTGTGCAATCACTGCTGGTAAATCTGCCTTAATACTTGTGTCGTTAACTACATAAATCACTCTAGGGTTAAAGTATGAATGCAGTGCCTCCTCATGGATTTTCGATGTGAGTGTCCACTCACGGATGGAGCGATAGTTAGCAGCTACGGATTCAGCAATGACAGCACTTTCAGAGCCACGGATATTGGTATTAACAATGTATACTCTGTCTGCTTGCAAAAATTCCCGTACTTCTGCTACAGTTGTGTCGAGAATTATTTGCAAGTTCAGCGAAGTGCGAATTCTCTCCCCCATTCCTCTTAATAAGCGATCGCGTTTGGCGATCGCTTTTAATTGTTCTAGTGCTTGATGGCGGTCGGTAATATCACGGGCAAATCCCTGGATTCCCACGACCTGACCATTTCTAATAACTGGGGTTTCGGCAATTTCCAAGATTAATAGCCGACCATCTTTGTGCAGAGCCGAAATGGCGAAAGTGTCTACCTGTTTCCCTGTTAACAATGCTCGATCCGTCAATTCATCAGCCAGTGCTTGGGACGATTCATGCATTATCAGATGGTAGACATTCCCTACTAACTCTTCAGGAGTATAGCCCAGAACGGCCTGTACCGAAGGAGAAACGTACTCAAATACATGAGCGTTGTCGTGGATATAAAAAAAGACTTGTTCGCTACCCTCTACCATCAACCGGAAGCGTTCTTCACTCTCAGCAAGTTGCTTCTGAGCTTGTTGACGCTCACTATATAGCACATCTGACATCCGGCGATAGACCATAATGCTGCCTACAGCCGCCCCCATTGCGATCAACGCTGCTTCTTCATCCTGCGACCATTGTTTTTCACTATAGCAATCGCTAAAGCCGATGAAACCCCAGATTTTGTTATCAACGGGAATAGGTACTAATAACATCGATTGAACTTGCAGAGATTCCAGAAATTGCTTCTGCGGTTGGGGTAGAGTACGGGCGATCGCACAGACAGAATAACCAGCAGTCAGACGTTGATGCCATTCTTGTAAATCAAATTCACTATGGCTGAGGTTTTGTAAAACTGGATTGTGATGCTGCGGGATAATACCTGACTGTACCCATTCAAATCGGCGGCTAAAGGCAAGCTCCCCGGTTACGGGATGCGAATGATACTCATAAATATAGACTCGATGTGCTGCTGTAGCTTGTCCCAAGATAGCTAAGGCGTGGTTGATGGCGATAGTGCGATCGCTATTTGTCAATAGAGCTTTTGTTGCTTGTGCCACTCCTTGTAAAAGATTGTGCCACTTGGGTGGGGATACTGACTGTATAGTAGACGCTTTGTAATCGCAATCTAGCTGGGGTGATTCTGGAGTGGCTAATTGCAAATCTGCATTCAACGTGGTTTCTTGATCCATGCCCATATGACAGATTCCGAAACTTCCACTAGGGGGCTTGTGAGAAATATCTAATCACAAGAACATACCCGTCATCTTCATAAAGTATGAAGTTTTCATTAATCTATTTAATAGAATGATAGAGAAAAAGGGCATTTTTGCGTAAGATGGCAGTGGCGATCGCCTCAGCTTCACTCACAGTAATGTCAGAGTCCCGAATTGCTTGCTCTAATACTTCTCCTAAAAGCTGGCGACCCCACTTTGCTCCTAAGTAATACAATTCAGGGATGGAGTGAGCATCAGAAGAATACATCAATTTACTAGTAGGAGTTAACTCCAACAACTGCCGGATTGTCTCCCGCATTCCGGATACGCTTAAAAAAGGTATTGCTAAACCAAAATCTAAATAGACTTGGGGATAGACAGAAGCCAAATAACCAGCTTGCTGCATATATGGGTAAGAAGCGTGTAAAAGTACTAGAGGTGCATGGCGGTACTGGGGTGACTCCAGTAGATGTCGCAGATAAAGGGGATTTGCCAATCGTAAATCCAAGTCAGGATCGCCATAACCAGTATGTAATTGTACTGGTAGCCGATATTTAGCCGCAATTAATAGCGCTTGTTGCAAAAGAAAATCAATCAGGGGTTTGTCTACAAGCCGCAGTGGCTGATTTTGTAGTTGTTGTTTGAGCTGGTAAAAGTGAGCAGCAGCCACTTCTTCAGTAACAGGTTGGATATTTAAACCACTACGGTAACAAGCAATACTCTTAAAAGCTACAACCCCAGACGGTGGCGGGTCAAGTTCACTGTGGAATGTTGCGAGGAAAGTCTGAAAATCGTCTATTTGCGGGATTAGCTGTTCTGCCAAGACCTCTAACCGTAGAATCCGCTGCACAGGAATCAATCTTTCATGCCATGATAGCGGCAAAATAGTTTCTGGCTGCAATCCATCATCTAAGTAAATCGCTTCCAGGTTAGCGGCACTGAAATACAGTTGTGTCAGATGTTCTAGTCCTAAGCTATCCCGACGCGCTACAATTGCTGCTTCCTGCGCCTCACATTCCAATAAAGCTGCAATCTCCCGGAGGCTGCGCCGATAAAAGAAAGTATGACGGACATGGTAATTAATTATCTCTGGGTCATAGCCCTCAGTAAAGGCAGCAGCATAAGGATAACCGACGGCTACTTCAGGTCGTAGCAGGTTATGTGCGTGTTGGTCAATTAAAGGAATTTCAGCCAGATTCATACTTAATATCTGTTCATCAATAAATTATCTGGTTTTGGGCGTTGACTGTTAACAGCTTCTATGGATTTCTCACAACTCACATGGGGTTAATATAAGCAAAATTAATTTCACACTTATTCCTTGTTAGATAGTCAATTTTGATGGGTAATTTAATTTGCATAAGTACTTAACAGGTTGCTGATAAATCATGGTAAACCGAATGTCTCTCCTACCAGAGAAATATCGTGGGTATAAAAAATCACTATTGCTCAGGCTGAATATTATTTGTTGATTGAACCTGATTTGTAGCAGTTTGACAATCACTTAACAAAAGAGAGCAGACTATGTTTTGCAAAGATAACCAAGAGAAATGCCAAGATATTCTGAACAAGTTGCAACAAGATATTAATGAGATTTTTAAAAAAGTAGAGGATAAATTTAAAACACCAGTACTAAACTTAAACAAAGATCAGAAACTTAAAGTATCAGAGATAGATTATTTAAGCCACGAGCCAATTCAGGAAGAGTTAGCAAAACAAATTGCCTTATTACAACGCTTGTGTGAATATATTGCCAAAGTTCAGAAAAGCAAACGTCAAAGCATGGCTGAGTGTGTTGTTTTACAATCTAAACTGAATTCTGCTAAGTTGGCTATATCTTTTTTACTCACGAATAAGACAAAAAAAATAGTTTTTGCTAAAAATATTAGATATAGTATAGAGTATTTTTTGAACAGCAGAAATTCTTGGGGATTTCTAAATAATTTTTTTAAGCAAGCTGTTCGGGAATGGTCAGCACCGACTAAAGTTCTGCTGGGGCTAGCAATGGCACTTCCAATTTATACGATAGCAGTTCCAGGGTCTTTATTTGTTGCAGGACTACTGACAATAGCTACTCACACAGATTTTCGGACACCACCAGTAAACAGTTCTAATTTTCCTCAAGCCCAAAACAAAGTAGTAAAACCTCAACTTAGTGAGACACAATTATTTTTTGAAAGATACACTCTGGTATTAGTATCTGCTCTAGCTGGAACATTTGGTAGCATAATTAGTATTTTACTTAGACTTAAACAATATCGAGAGACTGCCTACAAAGGTTCAGCTGCTCCTATTTTAGTAGGCTTTGCTAAGCCTTTAATTGGCACCGCTTTTGGCATATTGGTTTTTACAATTATTAATTCAAACATTATTTCAACTGTACAAGTTCCTCGGTCAAATGCAGAATCAGAAAATAGTGACGTTAAGTATTACTTCTTCTTTTCAATTGCATTTGTCATTGGTTTTAGCGAACGACTGGCTGATGATATCATCCACTGAGCAGAATCTACCTTATTACCAGAAACCGCAAACAAGCTAAAGGAAGCAGGAGAAGAGTTTCAGAGTTCTGCAAAAGATATTCATGCAGCAGGAGAAGATTTTCAGAGTTCTGCAAAAGATATTCATTCAGCCGCAGAAGATTTTAAATATAGTACAACTCATGAGGCAGCGATCGCTTCTACTGAATCTTCTCAAACAAACGATCGACAGCCAACATAAATGTCTGAAGTGAGAAATAAGGAATAGGGGAAGATACCGCTTTCATGTTTGGTCGTGAGGCAATGCGTTGCGGTGAGTCAAATTAAGCAATCGCAAAAAATAGGTAATTTAGCTAGACTTGAAACCTTTTGCTCTAATTCATGGCTCGTTAACTAAAAACTAACCCAGAGACTATTATCTCTGGGTTAGTTTTTATCAAACTCAATAACCAAATTATTTAAATCTGCCTCTTGACATATCGACACTGATTCCAACTTGCACAGGTGAAGAACTGAAAAACGCTTTGCCTTTAGTATCTCTCTAATAGCAGCTTGACTTCTGCTTCTAAGTCCCAATCTTTCATGGCTTGCCACTCGGCTTGACGTACTGCCAAAAAAGCTTGTGACAATTGTGGATTTAACGCCTTTAACAAGGTATCGTTTTGTGTGAGGTGGCTTAAAGCTACTCCTAAGTTGTCTGGCAACTGGTCAATACCATTAGCACTACGCTCATCAATTGACAGATGTCCGGGGTCTTGTGTAACTGGATTACTTGGTTCCAAACCTCGTTGCACGCCATCGAGTCCAGCTGCTATCACCGCACCTAAAGCCAAGTAAGGATTAGCTGATGCATCAACCGTTTTCAACTCGAAGTGGCTAGGACTACCAAATCCAGCAGCGCTAGGCACTCTCACTGCTGCCTCGCGGTTATCCAGTCCCCAACAGCGAAAAGCACCACTCCAACTGTGAGGACGGATGCGGCGGTAAGAATTGGTACTTGGGGTAGTTAATGCCATCAATGCTGGTAGATGATCTAGTATGCCAGCGATAAAGGCTCGTCCTACCTGGGAAACTCCGCAAATACCTTGTGAATCTGGTAGCAGATTATGCCCGTCACGCCAGAGGCTGAGATGGATGTGACAACCGCTACCAGCAGCATCTGGAAATATTTTGGGCAAGAAAGAGGCAGTAAGATTGTGGTGATATGCGATCGCTTTGACTGTTTCTCTAAAAGCAATCTGCCAGTCGGCACAGAGCAAAGCATCAGTATATCGCACAGAAATTTCTTGCTGACCAGGCCCGGATTCTGGATAATACTGCTCTACAGGAATTCCCTGAGCAATGAGTGCATCAGCAATGTTATCTATCACTTCTTGATTAATATCCATTGCTTGAGTTGAGGCAAATACTGTAGAGTCTGTGGGGATAATTCCCTCAGATGTCTGCCGTAGTAAATAAAACTCATTTTCAAATGCTGCTTGAATTTCCAAACCTTCACTTTTAGCTGCCTCAATCATTCGCACGAGGAAATTACGGGGACACAAAGCCCAAGGAACACCATTGAGTACCATGTTGCCCATTACACGGGCATGATTAGGAGCGTAAGGTAATGAAGACAAGGTAGACCAATCAGGTAGTAAGCGAATTTCGCCTACCGGACTTAGACCACTTTCTGGGATGACGGCATCATACATTACAGACTGCCCCTGTTGCCCTGCGGATATACCTACACCATGCTCGAAGTAGTGAGACAGCATCTCTACATGAACAGCTTTGCCACGAATGATATTAGCGTTGTCGCACCAAAGAATGCGGACGAAATTCACTTCAGCTTCGTCAAGAGATTTTTTGAGTTTCTTAAATTTATTATTTTCAGTCATCGCTCAGACCATGCCGTGGTTGAGTTGATGCCATAATTCTCGCACGCTTAATATCATGTCCAGTTGAATACTTATGACGCAGGGAGGAGGGGATGGGGAGACGCAAAGAAAGATTTCGGAATGTAAGGTTTTCAGATAGGGCAAGGTTAAAAAAGGGTGGGTTAATTTTTGCAAGCCAATGCATTAACATTGCAGACCGATGCATTAACATTGCAAGCCGATGCATTAGCATTGCAGAGCGATGCATTAACATTGCAAGTCGATGCATTAGCATTGCAGAGCGATACATTAACATTGCAAGCCAATGCATTAGCATTGCAGACCGATGCATTAACATTGCAACTCGTGCATTAAAAATAATGAAGCGAGCGCAAAGGCTAAGATTGCTACTCTTTAAAAAGCCCCTAGCCTGCGGCAACGCCTAATGGCAAATTTGTCTACGCTTTGATTGCAATGACTGTAAATGTAAGTTGAAACTCCAACGCTACTTCCACCCCTAAAGGATTTTTTATCATCAAGCCTTCTGCCTTCTGCCCTCTGCCCTCTGCCTTTCTTTTGTAAAAATATGATAATCTGCAATGGTAAATATACCTTAGCTAAAAATATAAAATTTGTTTGGGCTGTTTACGGTTTTTACTAGGTACTTATTGAAGTCAATGCAAAGACCGATAGTTGGGAAATGCAGGTAGATTGTGAGAACGCGCAAATTATTTGTCCTCCTGTTGATGCTATCGCTGGCAATGACAGGTTGCCAGTCAACTATTGAGCAGCTAGTCGAGAAAGGGAATGCGGCACAAAAAGCTAGAAATTATGCCCAAGCAGAAGCGATTTGGCAACAAGTCTTGGAACGCGATCCTAAGAATGTAGGAGCTTACATTGGTTTGGGCAATGCATTGTATGACCAAAAGAAACTGGATGAGGCTATAGTCCAATATCGCAAGGCAATCCAACTCGACCCTAACTCTGCTAATGGTTACATCGGTCTGGGCAATGCAYTGTATGACCARAAGAAACTGGATGAGGCTATAGTCCAATATCGCAAGGCAATCCAACTCGACCCTAACTCTGCTAATGGTTACATCAGTCTGGGCAATGTACTATCTGACCAGAAGAAACTGGATGAGGCTATAGTCCAATATCGCAAGGCAATCCAACTCGACCCTAACTCTGCTAATGGTTACATCRGTCTGGGCAATGTACTGWAWGACCAGAAGAAACTGGATGAGGCTATAGYCCAATATCGCAAGGCAATCCAACTCGACCCTAACTCTGCTAATGGTTACATCGGTCTGGGCAATGTACTGTATGACCAGAAAAAACTAGATGAAGCGATAGCCCAATATCGCAAGGTAATCCAACTCGACCCTAACTCTGCTAATGGTTACATCGGTCTGGGCAATGTACTGTATGACCAGAAAAAACTAGATGAAGCGATAGCCCAATATCGCAAGGTAATCCAACTCGACCCTAACTCTGCTAATGGTTACATCGGTCTGGGCAATGCACTGAAAGACCAGAAGAAACTAGATGAGGCTATAGTGGAGTATCGCAAGGCAATCCAACTCGACCCTAACTCTGCTAATGGTTACATCGGTCTGGGCAATGTACTGAAAGTCCAGAAAAAACTAGATGAGGCAATCGCGCAATATCGCAAGGCGATCCAAATCGACCCCAACTCTGCCTATGCTTACAACAATCTGGGCAATGCACTGTCTGACCAGAATAAACTGGATGAGGCAATCGCCCAATATCGCAATGCAATCCAACTCGACCCCAACTCTGCCTATGCTTACTACGGACTGGGCGCTGCACTGTCTGACCAGAAGAAACTGGATCAGGCAATCGCGCAATATCGCAAGGCGATCCAAATCGACCCCAACTTTGGTGATGCTTACAATGCTCTGGGACTTGCACTGTCTGACCAGAAGAAACTGGATGAGGCGGTAGTGGCATATCATCAAGCTTTGAAGCTGCCAGATGATTTGGGAATACCAGCCAGTACCCATACTTTAGCCCATAGTAATCTAGGTTTAGCACTACAAGAACAAGGCAAGTTAGAAGAGGCAATTTCGGAATATAAACTCTCTATTAAATTAGATCCAAACTATGTCACTGCCCAAAACAACCTTAAGGAAGCTAAACGGTTATTAGCGCTGAAGCAAAAACCCCAGTCTGTTGAAGAAAAGTTGCCCACTCTAGTAGAGAATCCGTATTTGCCTACTTTTCGGTCTGTGGTTAAAGTTGTAGCTAAAATCCCCACCGGAAATAACATTGCTACGGGATGGGTGGTGAAACGAGAAGTAAATCGTGTTTGGATTGTGACTAATCGCCACGTAGTGACTGATAGTGAACGTAGGCAAGAACCCAGCAGAGAAATTGAAGTTGAGTTTTACAGCCAAAATGAAATTCGGCCGCGTCGTCCTGCTAAGATTCTGCAAATTACCCCAGACAACGACACCCTCGACTTGGCACTTTTAGAAGTCGCAGATGTTCCCAATGACATAAAGCCTTTAGCGATATCTTTGAAAGCCGTTACTTTCAACGACCAAATTAAAGTCATTGGACACCCCAGCACAGGCGGTGACTGGACTATGGAAACTGGCGAGATTAGCAACATCAGACAGCAACAATTGCAGCTATCTAAAGCTATCTTGTCCCCAGGAAACTCTGGCGGCCCGGTGTTAGACCAGCAAAATCGTGTCGTCGGTATTGTATTTAAAATAGACACGCCTAATCCGTCTGCTGGTGTGTTTGCTACAGGTGGTTATGGATTTGCCTATCGAATCGAGTTAGTGAAAACTAAACTGAGTAATTGGGGAATCGTAATTAATAATTCGTAATTCGTGAGGCAGTCCGGTCTTGGTGGTTGGTTCCCCCAAAGAGGAACTGCCGTTAGCGCAGCGTTAGCGAGCTTGCGTTCGCGCAGCGTCTCGTAGAGAGCGTCACCCGAAGGGTAATTCGTAATACTTTTCGGGAAGGCTAGCTCTTACGTAATTCGTAATTAAGATACACACAAAAAGGGTTGTATTTTACTTTATTCTTCAAACAATACATTTTTTTCAACCAATCCCCAGTCCCTTTTACTTCAGTATGATTTACAGAATATTATTAGTATCTACCCTGTTTAGCAGTTTTTTGCTTATCCAATGTTCTCAGTCTCCTGCACCTGAACCTCCTCAAGCGTGTCTTCCTGGCAACACGAGTGATACTGCTTATATGTGGCGAGATAAAAACCGCTGCGAAGGTATTAAAAGTGGCATTCCCACTAGTGGAGGGATACGGCTGATCTCTTTTGCTAGCCGTAGTATCAATGGCTTTAGCGATCGATTGCAACTGCAAATTCCCAACATTGGTAGTGGTAATCCCGATGTGAGCGTGCGTTCATTAGGTAAACAATATCAGCTAGACAATATATCATTTAAACCTGGGTCTTCTGCTTTTAGCTTTAGCTGGTCTACCTATGTTTTGCAAAAGGAGAAGATTGAACCTGTAAGTTTACGCGCACTCGCTTCTTTTACCAAAGGTTCTCAAGCTGTGTATGTACCTGTAACCATTGGCAAATCTTCTGGTGAATATGAGTTTGTTCTCTACTCTAATAGTCGTGCCCAAATTCCCACTTTTCAAATTCGTCGCGATGGTAAGTCTGTCTATACAAGTCCACCGAAAACTTCCCAAGGTGGTGAAATTCTCTTTAAATGGAATGCAGCCAAAGCACCAGCAGGTCGCTATGAACTCAAGTACATAGCTGAATTAGAGCAATTTGGCAGACCTCCAGAAAAAGAGGATTTACAAGTTTTATTTGAACACAATCCTGATTGGCTAAAGTAAGATAGGCAGAGAAAATTAAAAATTAAAAATTAAGTAGTTTGATGGTAGCACCACGCCGCAGAATAAAATGGCAAAAATTTATAGAATTTATCATCCGATTATTGCAGTGGGTGTGGAATCAACTCTATTACTTTGGGCAATCAATCATTAATTGTTTAAAAAAAGTTCTGAAATCTTTTATTAACTACTTCAAACAGAAACCTATAGCAATCTTGGTACTACTGATAGTATTGATTTCTATTTTAACTGTTTTTGCAGGTATTGCACCCAGTACCAATAATTTTGATGGTAGTTTAGTGGTTCAACAACTCGGTTTTACCTATAATGGTAAAGAAGAAAATAAACTTTTTATTAATAACATTCGTGGCATTACAAAATTTTTAGTTGATGGTCGCCAAACCCTAACATTAACAGGAAAGTTTACTAGCCCTTCACAACCAAAGCTCAATGATGAACTAGCTCGGATAAATACTCTCACAATTGAATTATTGCAAGAAAAAAGCCAGTGGTCGATTGTTCCTGCTGATTCCAAATCAAAAAGTAAGTTAACACTATCTGAACTGCGACTACAACCTCAAATAACCATTGATTCATTCAGCTACAATCCTTATAATCGCCGCTTAGCCTTTTTATTTTTATCAAAGACCGCATTAGACAAATCAGCAAAACCTAATTTAATTCTGAACCTGAGCGAACAGCCATTAAAAATGACTTTCACTGGCTACCGTTTGCCAGAACTAGGATTGCAAGATAATCAAGATACTTCTAGTCAACTTGAATTAATCGTTAAGCCAAATAATTCTGAACTCAGGCTATTAATAACTAACAATACAAATTTATCAATAAACTTACCTGAGCCTAATCAAATCGATTATGAAGAATGGTTTCAGGGAGATTTAGCAGTTATAAATATGCAATTTAATAAAGTATATAGGACTGGAATTAATGTTAATGATGATTTAGAAAAGTCCACTATAAATAATGGTGATATTCGCATGGGAGAACGCAATCTTAAAGTGGAATCTCATCAGTTCCTAATGATAGAAAAACCAGGAGTTGAACGCCTGCAACATCTGGCGGTTATCCCAGCAAAAACAACCAAAAAAGTAGAATTACGCATCAATGGTGAAAGTGTAGACATCTCTGAACCTCCTGAAGGAATAGAAGTACGTATTGCAGGTAAATCTAAACAAATTCAGGTAGGAATAGATCCCCGTTTACCTGTGAATAGTCTGCAATCAAACTTACTCGCTAGTTGGGGATTAGCTAATGATGTGGTAATTGCTATTATTTCGTTTTTCAGTGCAATAATTGTTTCGCTTTTAACTTGGCTAATCAACGACTTTCTATCTTGGCTAAAGGAAAATGATGTTAAACCAAGAAGGTTGATGCGATCGCCTTACTTTCCTCATCGCAGAAAGTAACTGATAAGCTAAAACACATCATCCAAAAAGTCGTTTACTGCTGACAGTCAACACAACCATATATACAAGTCTGTACGATCCTAATAACACAAAATTTCACAGGAGAGTAGATAAATGAGCATTTATCTCGACTCAGCGATCGCAGCTGAGGCCGAAGCTGCTAGAGAATTAGGTTGGGTCAAAGGCATAACTACTAACCCGACTTTATTAGCCAAAAGCGATTTACCAGTGCAGACTATCTTCAAGCGTCTCACAGAGTTAACCACTGGCCCAGTATTTTACCAACTGATAACGTCTGACTTTAATGAGATGGTGGCAGAAGGACGGGCAGCTTTTGAACTCATTGGACATCAAACTGTACTGAAAATTCCAGCTTCGTTAGTTGGCTTTCAAGTCGTTGCTCGCCTTTCCCCAGAAATTCCCTGTGCAGTCACGGCAATATATAGTGCGGCTCAAGCTGCTGTGTCTCAAGAAGCGGGTGCTAAATACGCGATCGCTTACGTCAATCGGGCTACTAAACTATTGGGTGATGGAGTAGCTTTGGTGCGAGAAATGGCTAGTGTGTTAGCAGGTAGCAATACAGAAATTCTGGCAGCTAGTATCAAATCTCCTCAAGAAGCAGTAGCATCTCTACAAGCTGGCGCTCATCATCTCACCCTACCTTTGGCTATGTTACAGTCTCTAACTACTCATGAATTCTCAGCGCAAACCATTGACGAATTTGCCAAAAACGGACGTGGTATTTTTTAGTGGTCTGTTGTCGTAGAGACGCGATTAATCGCGTCTGTACAAGAGTCAGTTGTCAGTAGTTTTTCTTCCTCATCTCCCTCTGCCCCCCTGCCCCCCTACTTATGTACCAAAGACCACCCCAAATTCGTTGGTTGTTCATAAACCCGCTTCAAGGTATTCACATCTCTAGGAGAAATAGGTGGCGGGTTGCGAACTTGAGAAAAGTATAGGGCATCAGTTTGTAGCGAACTATGACCCCAAATTCCCAATGCATGACCGAGTTCGTGACGGGCTGCTGCAATCAGATAATTTCCAGTTTGGCTGGGACTCAATAGGATGGTGAAGCGGTGCAACAAAACATTATTGTTGGAGTATAACTCGTAAGTGGTTTGTGCAGAACGCGCACGCGGGATCTTATTATTAGGCGAAATCTGAAGAGGAGGCGCTTTTCGCAAAATACTAATATCAGCTACCTCTGGGTTTGCGACTGCTGTCAAAGGTAAATAAGCACTCCATTCCTGCACAGCCTGTAAGACATTATTAACCCACGCTTGAGCCTGTTTATCACTAACTGTTTTTGGTGGTTCTACGTAAACTCGCACCGGAAATTGTGTCCAGACTAAGTAACCGACTTGGGTTTGTTGGATTTGCGAAAAGTAGTCACCACTGTTTGTATTGTCTTGCCATTGGGCCAATGTAGGCGGGAGGGGATGGGGTTTCGGGGCAAAAGTGATTAATTCTGAGTGGTGTTTTGGTGTTGCTAAAACACCACTGGATTGGAGGTTAGTCAAAATGACAAGCAGCCCTGTGCCTATAGCTAATACCAGAGCTGCTAATAACCGCCATTTAATAAAATTTTTCAGGATATTAAATTTTGGGTATTGGGTTCTTCCGATTTCCCGATTTTCCTATCCTTGTTTTATTTAGGTAGCCAGCCTGCGCTTAAAACTACTGTTAAACCGAGAAAAATTACTGTCAGTGCCCAAGTAACTCGGTTCAAGGTATTTTCTGCGCTTTTGGTGCTGCTAAAAAGCTGAGCTTGTCCACCAATGGCTCCAATACCATCCCCTTTGGGGCTATGCAGCAATACTAAAACAATCAAACCAATTGCGGAAAATGCCCAAATGCCTTGCACGATATTAGTAACTGTCATGGTAGCAATCTCATTTATAACAAGTTTCAAAAAGAGGGGTTAGGAGAGACACGATTAATCGCGTCTGTACAGGAGTTAGGAGTTAGAAAATTTTTAATTTTCAACTCTTCACTCCTAACTTTATTTACAGGCCCACTTGCACGGGAGTACGAGTGAGTTGCACATCGTATTCTGCTTGTTTGAGCAGCGATCGCCCTGTCATTTCTGGCGGCTGGGGCAATTGTAAAATCTCTAGAATTGTGGGGGCAATGTCGGCTAGCTTGCCATCGTTTCGCAGTTCGACATTGGTGCCATATCCAGGGATTTTAACTTTCTCCCCTTCTACTAATATTAGGGGAACTGGGTTAGTAGTGTGAGCCGTCCAAGGATTACCCTCCTCATCTAGCATATACTCAGCGTTGCCGTGATCGGCAGTAATAATTGTTGTGCCGCCGGCTTTGACAATACTCTCGACGAGGCGACCTAAACAGCGATCCACCGTTTCAATGGCTGTAATCGTAGCCTCTATCTGCCCTGTATGCCCCACCATGTCTGGGTTGGCATAGTTAATTACCACTAGCGAGTAGATGCCTTTTTGAATCGCTGCGATCGCTACATTTGTGACTGCTTCTGCTGACATCGTTGGGGCCTTGTCATAAGTCGCTACCATCGGACTGCTGACAAGTTCTCGGTCTTCTCCAGCAAAAGGTTCTTCTAGTCCGCCGTTAAAGAAATAGGTGACGTGGGCGTATTTTTCTGTTTCAGCGGTACGAAACTGCTTGAGATCGCGATCGGCAATTACTTCCCCCAGAATATTACTTAGATTTTGAGGTGCGAAGGCTACATCAACTGGTAAGTCTGGATCGTACTGGGTAAAAGTCACAAATGACAGCGGCGTAATTCGCTGTCGTTCAAAGCCTGTAAATTCAGAACTGACAAAAGCTTGAGTCAATTGTCTGGCGCGATCGGGGCGGAAGTTGAAAAATATCACCCCATCCCCTGGTGCTAATGCGCCAGGAGCAATCCGGATTGGGTCGATGAACTCGTCTGTCACCCCTTTGGCGTAAGATGCTTGCAAGACTTCTACAGCCTTGCGGCCATTACCTGTACCATCTTGTGCGATGACATCGTAGGCGCGTTTGACCCGATCCCAGCGGCGATCGCGATCCATAGCGTAGTAGCGACCGCTGAGAGTGACTATGCGCCCAACTCCTGCACGGTCGATGTAGTCTTGCAGGAGTGCGATCGCTTTTACACCCTCTATCGGGGCAGTGTCACGACCGTCAGTAATCGCATGGATACAAACTTCCGAAATTCGCTGTTCTTTGGCTAAGTCAATTAGTCCGAATAGATGGGTAATATGCGAGTGTACCCCTCCCTCAGAACAAAGCCCTACTAGATGCAGCTTGCTATTGCGAGAGCGAACTTCCTGGCAAATTTTGACAAGTGCTGGGTTAGTGAGGATAGAACCGTCTTCAACTGCATCGGAGATGCGGACTAATTCTTGGGGCACCACTCGCCCAGCACCAATATTCAAATGACCAACTTCCGAGTTGCCCATTTGACCCTCTGGCAACCCTACGGCTTTTCCTGAGGTGTGGATGAGTGTATGCGGGTAAGCTGTCCATAAGCTTTCCACAATTGGAGTTTGAGCAGCAGCAATTGCATTTCCTCGTGTCTCCTCGCAGTAGCCCCATCCGTCTAAAATGACTAGCACCACAGGAGCAACAGGTGCTTTGGTCATAGTAAAATTGCCCTTTACTTTTTGTAATACCCGAATGATACCACTGCTAATCCCAGGTGCAAGTGAATTTCTGCTTATTAACTTCTTTTATGAATTGCTTACAATGTTTTTTAATATTCGCTAACTAATGTGTGGATTTTGTGATACTTGGAGAAGAATGCGGAATTCATAATCAATGAGTGTAGGATCTAAAATTCTCCATTCATTGAAGACCAAACTCACACTTCGTATAGCATTTCGCCGACAAGATTGGGTGGGGGCTTAAACCCCCTAAGATTACCGCCACTCGTACTGAATTCTGACTCCTGAATTCTGAATTCTGAATTTTGAATTCTGCTGTATATCACTTGCGTTTTCCAGAAGATTTAGCAGCTTTGGCAGCTTTTTTAGCAGCTTTTTCGGCGGCTATTGCAGCTAACCTTGCTTGTTCTTTTTCTTCAGCAATTTTCTGGAGATAGTAATGATAATCTCCTAAGTAGACGCGGAATTCACCATCCCGGATTTCGACAATTTTGTTGGCTACCTGAGAGATAAAATAGCGATCGTGGGAAACTACAATAGCAGTGCCATCGTAATTTTGCAGCGCTTCTTCCAGCATTTCTTTGGCTGGGATATCTAGGTGGTTTGTCGGCTCATCTAAGATCAGTAAATTAGCTGGACGTAAGAGCATTTTGGCCAATGCCAAACGAGCTTTTTCACCTCCACTCAATGCCCCAACTGGCTTAAATACCGTGTCACCAGTGAATAAAAACCGTCCTAAAAGTGTGCGAACTTCTTCATTTTTCCAATCAGGAACTTCATCATGGATAGTTTCCATGACGGTTTTCTTCAAGTCCAAAGCTTCTGCCTGATTTTGTTCAAAGTAACCGGGGATCACGTTATGATCGCCTAACTTAACACTGCCTTCAGTGGGTGGTTCCATACCCATAATTACGCGCAGAAGCGTAGATTTTCCAGCACCGTTGGGGCCAAGAAACGCGATGCGATCGCCCCTTTCAATCAGAAGATTCGATCCTAAAAACAAAATTTTATCATCGTAGATATGAGTTAAATCTTTGATATCTACTACCTCTCGTCCACTGCGGGGTGCAGGAGGAAAGCGGAAGTGTAGAGTTTTTACTCCAGCAATCGGTGCTTCGATACGCTCAACTTTCTCCAGTTGTTTTTCCCGGCTTTTTGCCTGGGTGCTGCGAGTAGCACTAGCGCGAAATCTGTCTACAAAAGCTTGCTGTTTCTCTAGTTCTTTCTGCTGGCGTTCGTATGCACCCAGTTGTGCTAATTGATTTTCGGCTTTTTGTTGCAGGTATGCTGAGTAGTTACCTAGATAAGTGGCGGAGACTCCGCGTTCAGTTTCCACAATTTGAGTGCAGAGGCGGTCAAGAAACTCTCGGTCATGTGAGACTATTACCATCGGGGTAGTCAGCCCTTTGAGGTAATTTTCTAGCCACTCAATAGTTTCTAAGTCTAGATGGTTAGTCGGTTCGTCCAGCAGCAATAAGTCGGGTTTTTGTAGGAGGATTTTACCCAAACTCATCCGCATTTGCCAACCGCCACTGAAAGCACTTACTAGGCGATCGCCATCTTCTTGCTCAAACCCCATCTCTGGTAATATTTTCCCGATGCGTGCTTCTAAGCCGTAACCATCCAAAGCTTCAAACTGCCGCTGTAAGCGATCTAATTTATTAATTAATTTATCTAATTCCTCTGGGTTAGCCGTTTCCATATCTCGCTGCACCTGTGCTAGAGATAGCTGCACAGAGTTAGCTTCTTTAAAGACTGTCCAAAATTCTTCTCTAACGGTACGGCTGGGATCTACTTCAAACTCTTGGTTGAGGTAGGCTATGTGCAGACTGCTAGGACGAATAATTTCGCCAGCAGTGGGTTCCATTTCCCCATTGATGATTTTCAGTTGGGTGGATTTTCCCGCACCGTTGACACCGACTAAGCCAATGCGATCGCCTGGTTTGACTTCCCAGTTGATATCTTTGAGAACCTCGCCTGTGGGATAAATTTTACTGATATGTTCGAGTCGCAGCATCAAGTTTCTCTCAGGTAGGGAATGGGTAATTGAGGACGAAGTACTAACAACGCTTCCAATATTAACAAAAATTAACTCAACATTCTTCTTTTCTGCGCTATTTACCTTCACTCGAAGTCTGCTGTTGTGCAGCCTGCCGCACTTCGTTACTATGCTCAAATTAAAGCCTCTGCTATCTGCTTTACGCTTTACCCAGCTGCCAACATTGGTGGTACTGCTTTTAACTTGCCTCTGCGCTCACCTTCTTCCAAGGCTTCCTAATAAACTCGTGTTTGCTTTAACTCCCAATGAGTTCAAATAAGCTACTGGGATATTCGTAAAACAATCGATAAAATATACTGTCACTTGTCAAAATTTTATAGTAATTTAAAATTCAAATTGCTGATTATGTATCGCTTGCTTCCTCCGAACCATTTCGTACTTCTAGTAAACGCTCTTTTGATATTCAAAATATTCGAGAAAGTGGCATTAACAAACTATCATCAACCGCTTCTCCAGTATAAATATGATTTAGTTCAGTGGGAGATAATTTAAAGGTATCGCAGAACTTAGTAAACTCTTGATTACTCAACTCCAGCTCCTTTTGTCTCTCATTAAGTAGCAGAGCGATCGCTCTAGTTCCATACTTCGGTCGCTCACTTATTTTTATATATTTTTGAATTAAAAAATTAACATGCTTGGTGTCACTGCCAGTTTTTTGGAGTAAATCAGTACAAGCTTTTTTGAGTGCTTTTTTTAAAACTTCATCCTCATTTAAAAACTTAATAATTTCACTTGCGTATTCTTGCTTAAAAAATCCAACCAAATTACCTTTATGGTATATCGGTATGTAAGGAGCATTTGGTTCGAGTTGCCAACTCAAGGGTTTATTCCGTAGTGACATAGTTACAACTGTATAAAGTTTTGAGACTTTAACTGTTATAGCAATCTCAAAGCTGAATTTTGCATTCAGGTAACAGGCTTACCTTTACTTCGGTCAATTACCGCAATAATCTTTCTATAGCCGATTGAGTTGTTGCCATAGGGTGGTATGTAAATGGGATCGCAAAAAACAGCGATCGCAAGTTAGTACTGGTTCGCGATCGCCTTTGTTGACGTTTTGTCCAGCAGCAATACCAGAACGACAACAATCGCTACGAGTATTTATGCAAATTAAATGCGCTTTAGCTCAAAAAATGTCTTAATATATCTTAATGTACTTAAGTGTTACTTTTTTAGCACTTTCCTTAATTTTGCGCCGGAATGGAGTTAACTTCAAAAGATTTTAAGTCAGATCTGATATTAGAAGTCCAAGCTTGCCTGCAATTGGCAGTCCCTTTGGTAATTGCTCAAATATTGGAAGCGGGTATTCCTTTATTGGATGGAGTGATGATGGGGTTGCTTAACAGTCAAGCTTTAGCTGCTGGTGCTTTAGGTGCAGTAACCTTTTCTACCCTAGCTTCCGTTTGTCGTTCTACTCTTTCAGCAGTAGGTGCAAGTGTCGCAAATGCCTTTGGTGCAGGAAAAATAGACCGAATTAGCCGTGCCACTGGTCAAGGAATCTGGTTAGCGACTCTCATTTGCTTACCTGTGATGTTTATTATTTGGCACTTTGACTCTATTCTGCTGCTTAGTGGTCAAGAAGAAAGCAATGTGTTACTGGCTAAAACATATTTGCATTCTATTGTTTGGGGTTTTCCTGCTGCGCTTGGCTTCTGTATCTTAAAAGAAGTTAGCTCTGCCCTCAATCGCCCTCAATTTCTGACGGTAATTACGGTGGCTGGATTGTTAATGAATGCAGCTGCTAATTACGTGCTTATGTTCGGTAAATTTGGTTTACCAACTCTTGGTTTAGCTGGTATTGGTTGGGCAAGCACACTTATTCTTTGGCTGAATTTCATCGCCGCTGCTGGATGGATCTGCTTCGATGAATACTTTAAAGATTACCAGCTTGATTGCGCTCTGCATCAGTTCGATAAGGATATGTTTGTAGATATCTTGCAAACTGGGTGGTTCTTGGGCTTGCAGTATGGAGCAGAAGTTGGAGTATTCACAGCCATTGCCTTACTGATCGGGTGGTTTGGGACAGACACGTTAGCAGCTCATGAAATTGCCGTCGAGACAGAAAGTTTTGTCGAGACGGTATCTATAGGTATTTCTTATGCCATCACGATGAGAGTGGGACAGCTGAGGGGACAAAACGATCTTAGGGGTGTCTTCAGAGCAGGATTTGTCGGAATTGCCCTTATCACTCCCTTTGTGAGCATCGTGGTACTAATTTTTTGGCTGTTTCCTAACTCTATTGTGGCAATGTTCTTAGATACTACTGATTTGAATAATGTCGAGATACTGAAAACGGCAATTTCTTTCCTAGAGATGGCGGCAATAGCTCAGTTTTTTTATTCTATTCAGGCTATTGCTGCTGGTGCTTTGATAGGGTTGAAAGATACCAAAGTACCGATGTTAATCACCATGTTCGCTTATTGGGGGGTTGGTCTAGGTGGAGGTTATTTGATGGCACTGACTTTAGGTTGGGGTGCTATCGGTTTATGGTTGGGTTTAGTGCTAGGGCTGCTCGTAGGTGCAGTGCTTTTAACTTGGCGTTTTTATCTTTTGACTTGCGATATTTCAGTCTTGAACATTAACCATCCGTGACTTGTTCAACATTTGTACCTTTGCCATGCAGACTCAACTATTTCAGCAATAATTTGTGTGTACGACACACCAGCCAAACGCCCCATGATTGGCAGGTCTGAGCGGATATGGTGTAGCCCTGGCAATGGGTTAACCTCCATGAACTGTAACACACCACTAGCATCGCCGCGCAGATCCACGCGAGCAGCATCACGGCAACCAAGAGTATGGTAGGCATCCAGCGCCAGCTGCCTTGCTTGTGCTGCCAGTGGTTCGGGATCTATGAGCAAACGATAAGATACCCGTTCCAAGTACTCATCTTTGTTGAGGGTCGTGTAGGCAGACGTTTCTGCTTGGTCTGTAAAAATTACTTCCATCACACTTACTACCCATGAGTTGCTGCCGTTGCCAACAATACCCACTGTTACTTCTCGACCGGGAAGGAAAGTTTCCACCAGTACGGGCTGTTGAAAAAGTTCGCGTAACAATTGATAAGTATTTACTAGCTCCTCACGTTCTTTAACAACGGAACGCCCAGTTACCCCTTTAGAACTGCCCTCTGCCATAGGCTTGAGGAAAAGTGGCATTGGCAGTGACACGGCTGTTGCTTCTGCGGTAGTACTCACCACTTCAAAGGGGGCTGTAGGCAAGCCGCGATCGCGCACTACCCTTTTAGCAAGAGCCTTGTCTAGCGTTAGGGCGCAGGTGAGGGGATCGGAAAAGGTATAAGGTTGAGCAAATAATTCACAAACTGCGGGGACTTGCGCTTCCCGAGACCGACCCTGCAACCCCTCAGCAATATTGAAAATCAAATCCCAGCGATCGCCTTTTGCCAACCTTAGAGCCAGTTCTCTACCATTGCCAACACGTTCAACTTGATGACCTAACTGGAGTAGTGCAGCTTCCAGCCCGATGATGGTTTCTTCATCATCAAATTCCATCACTTCAGCAGCGCTGAAACCAGCCTTAAGGTAGTCTGCCTTCAGGTCATAACACAGACCAATGAATAACCCCATAATTTTATAAATCTTAGTGAGAAAGTTTTTGCTGTTATTTAATATCTCAATCAGGTATCTTAATTGCAGGAGTTACGATAACTAAGTTTTTGATTAAATCGAAGATATCTCATCAACAACATCAAACCAAATAGGAGATTTATCGTTAGGAGAGCCATTATAGTTTGCAGTAATCTCTTCTCCCACTTCTATATCTTGGTAAGCAATTAACTCCAACTTTCGGTCAGAAAATTTTTTCACATAGTAACTATTGGGATTGTAAGAATGGTTAATTAAGGAAGATAAACCTAGTGCGATCGCCGCAGCGTTATCTTCCCAATCATAGTAATAGTTACCCAAAACTGTTTGGTCGATTAACTTAACCTGTTCTGCGGGTATAATAACAACTGGCGTTCTTTCAATCAGCTCTCCTTTCAAAAAGGGCTTCTGTGCGAAGACACCTCGACCTTTAAAGTTTGTATTGCCCACAATTAACATTCCAAGTACTCTCCTCTGCGATGACTTAGCTTGTTAGTTAGCCAATCAGCCAACTGAATCATCCCTACTGGTTCTTTTAGATGATGACAATTAACTCATATGTATTACGTCAACCCTGCTCTACTGGATCTACATAGTTGTATGTCTCGCCTGCCCAATTTCGTATTAAAGCTGTACCCTTTTCGTAGGCAAGTAAAGTCTCGGCTTGAATTGGTACTTTGCCACCGCCGCCAGGAGCATCAATTACATAGGTTGGTATAGCATAGCCAGTAGTATGACCGCGCAATTTAGAGATGAGATCGATCCCAGTTTGGATACTCGTTCGCAAATGAGCAGTACCGACAACTGGATCGCATTGGTAAAGGTAGTAGGGTCGCACGCGCAGCTTGAGAAGACCGTGAAACAAATTCTTGAGCGCTTTTTCAGAGTCATTCACACCTTTCAACAGCACGGTTTGACTGCCTAAAGGAATGCCACTGTCAGCCAGGCGATCGCAGGCTTGTGCTACTTCTGGTGTCAGTTCCCGCGCATGACAAAAATGCAAAGACAGCCACACGCGATGCTTGCGAAGCAAGGCAACAAGTTCCGGTGTAATTCGCTGCGGTAAGAAACTGGGCACGCGAGAACCAATACGTAAAAACTCTATGTGTGGAATAGCACGCAGTCGTCCCAGCAAATTATCTAAAGGTTCATCAGACATTAACAGAGGATCGCCACCAGAAATTAGTACATCACGTACCTCAGTGTGTTCCTCAAGATAAGCAACGATCGCATTCAACCGCCGCGTTACTGGGTACATCTCACCTTGGCTCACTAAACGAGAGCGGGTACAGTAACGGCAATAAGCAGCACAAGTGTCTAGAGCAAGCAGCAATACCCGGTCGGGGTAGCGGTGTACGAGTCCTGGTACTGGAGCATCGTTATCCTCACCGCATGGGTCTACCATATCTGAGGTACTAACTACTAATTCTTCTTCTCGCGGTATCACTTGTAACCGCAGTGGACAAAGCGGATCTTCTGGATCGAGTAATGATGCAAAGTATGGTGTTACAGCTACAGCAAATTTCTCTGGTGCTATTAAAAGTCCCTGTTCTTCAGTAGAAGTAAGCCGCAGTAACGGCTGAAAGTGTTCCAGCTTAGTCAACCGATGCCGCATTTGCCAGCGCCAATCGTTCCAGTTTTTATGGTCGTAAGTCTCTCCTAAAATCTGACAAATTTCCTTAGCCCGAATATCGTTTATCAGAGGATCTAAAATAGTGTTTTTTGCCATGATTAGAACTAAATTAAGTTAGAATAATAAACCAATTACTATTGTTTAAACTTTAGTTGACAATGCAAATCTTTCTAATTCACATCAGGCGTGAATTAAAAATGCTTCTTATTGCACAAGGGTTTTTAGATTCGCCCAAAATCATTGTTTTGGGATTATCTATCTACGAAATTACAAAGGTTTCAAGACTTAATTCACATTAAACGTAATTCCTAATAAGATTAAACTAAAACACTGGCAAATATCTGAATTTGCAGCCAAAGCAGCTTTGAAAGCTAAAGACTATAAAATCAAGCAAACATAAAAAATTTCTGTTTACAGCATCAGGTGTATATTTCTTAGTGATATGAAAAAGGTAAAATATCCAGCAGCTTTTGTCATAACATATTTTTTGCAGGCTAGCAAAGATAAATGTAAAAATAATTTATAGCTGCCAAATACTGAAGAAATATAATAAGTTAAATCACGTTATACAGTACGAATTTGCCTATTATCCTTATCAAAGGTAAATCGAACCACGTCGCATGAAAAAACCGCCTGTATATGTTGAAAGCAACAGCACAACAAGCGGTTTTCTATATTATTTTACAGAAACGATTAGCTAGCAACGCCAGAAGCAGCTAACTCCGCCAAACGTTCCTGCTGGTCTTGAGAGATACAAGATTGAATCACCGATTCTAAATCGCCTTCCAGAACAGGGTTAAGAGAATAGTTTTGACCTAAACGGTGGTCGGTAACGCGGTTATCTTTGTAATTGTAGGTGCGAATTTTTTCCGATCGCGATCCTGTGCCAACTTGCGATCGCCGCATGGAAGTTACAGCTTCTTGTTGTTCGCGTAACTTCATCTCATACAGTTTCGCCCGCAAAATTTGCATCGCTCGTTCTTTGTTTTGCAACTGGCTGCGTTCTTCTGTACAGAAAATGCGTATTCCTGTCGGTTTGTGCATCAAGTCAACGGCTGTTTCCACCTTGTTGACGTTTTGTCCACCAGCACCGCCTGAACGAGCTGTGGTCATTTCAATATCTTTTGGGTCAATGTGAATTTCCACATCATCCACCTCTGGCATAATCGCCACGGTAGCTGTGGAAGTATGAACCCGTCCCCCAGCTTCAGTTGTTGGCACGCGCTGCACGCGATGCACTCCAGCTTCAAACTTTAACTGGCTGTAAACGTCATCACCTTTAATTTCTAGAATGACCTCTTTCCAGCCACCCATTTCTCCCAGAGATTCGCTCACTAGAGAAACTTTCCAACCTTGTGTCTGGGCATAGCGGGTGTACATCCGCATCAAATCGCCAGCCCAAATACTTGCTTCATCACCACCAGTGCCAGCGCGAATTTCCAACATGATATTCTTTTCATCATTGGGGTCGCGTGGTAGCAGTAAGACTTTCAAGCGAGTCTCTAAATATTCTATTTTTTCTTCAAGTTCCTTTACTTCCAGTGCTGCCATTTCTTGCAACTCTGGGTCACTCGCAGATTCTTTGTAAACCTGACGCGCTCCGATCAAGTCTTCTTGAGCTGTTTTCCAAGTTTCATAGGTATTAACTACCTCTTCCAAAGAAGAACGAGACTTAGCAATTTGTTGATACTCATCAGGGTTGCTAGCAGTATCGGGGTCGCCAAGACGACGTGTTAATTCATTAAAGGTTTGTTCAACGGATTTTAGTTTATCCAGTAAGTATGATTCAGCCATGACGAGTGCGATCGCTCCTTAAAATAACAAATTGGCTCGAGCATTAAATGACAATCGACCCAGCTGATGCAGGGTCGTCGTTAACAGCAGAGCCAATCAGCTACTTCTTCTTTTTGCCACCAGAGCTTTGTTCGCCCGACATACCGTATTTGCGAAGGAAGCGCTCTACTCTACCTTCAGTGTCAATAATCTTCTGAGTACCAGTGTAAAAGGGATGGTTTCCAGACCAGACATCTACGTGTAATTCTGGCTTAGTAGAACCAACAGTCATCACAACTTGACCGTTGCAATATACTTTTGCGTCTGGATACCACTTGGGATGAATATCAGATTTAGCCATTGTTCCTTTTGTGGTGAATCTATATAAATTATAACTTTCAAGTCTCAAATAGGATTAGGGATTAGTGACTGGGGACTGGGGACT
The DNA here is from genome assembly GCA_003326215.1 of Nostoc minutum NIES-26. GTDB lineage: Bacteria > Cyanobacteriota > Cyanobacteriia > Cyanobacteriales > Nostocaceae > Dendronalium > Dendronalium minutum. The sequence continues at coordinate 27,614 of LXQD01000296.1, forward strand.
AGGTAAGAGGAGAAAAGTTTAAATCGATAGTTCTTCCCAATACCCAATCCCCGATCCCTTGTCCCCAAGCGCTTATCGCTTCGAGTACTGAGGTGCTTTCCGGGCTTTGTGCAAACCATATTTTTTCCGCTCTTTTGCCCGTGGATCGCGAGTTAGATAACCTTCAGTTTTTAAAGGTGGGCGGTTATCTGGGTCTAGTTGGCATAAAGCACGGGCAACTCCTAAGCGAACAGAATCAGCCTGTCCGGTCAAGCCGCCGCCTTCCGCTTTCACTAAAATGTCATATTCGTTTTCTAGTCCCAGAGTTTCTAAGGGCGCTTTGATGACTCCCAGGTAATTGGCATTGAATTGGAAATACAAGTCTCCAGGCTTGCCATTCACAATCATTTGACCGCTACCGGGAACCAAGCGTACCCGTGCTACTGCGGACTTACGACGGCCAGTACCCCAGTACACGGCGCGACCGCTATTGCTTTCTGCTACTACCATTAATCTTCTGCTCCAGGAATTGTATTAACTTTCAGTTCTTTAGGTTTTTGCGCTGTGTGGGGATGAGTCGGACCTGCGTAGACTTTCAGTTTTGTGAACAACTGCTTGCCCAAGCTATTTTTAGGTAGCATACCTTTAACAGCGTGTTCGACAATCCGTTCTGGTAAACGTTGTTGCAATTTGGCAAAGGTTTCTGTCTTCATCCCACCGGGACGACCAGAATGGCGACGGTAGAGTTTCTGGGTACGCTTTTTGCCTGTAACTGCGATTTTTTCAGCGTTGACGACAATAACGAAGTCACCTGTATCTAAGTGAGGAGTATATTCAGCTTTCTTTTTGCCTCTAAGGATTTGGGCGATTTCGCTGGCGAGGCGACCAAGGCGTTGGTCAGTAGCATCGACTACGTACCACTCACGCTCAAGGGATTCTTGAGGGGGAAGGTATGTTTTACTCATGTTTGTTTGTTAGTTGTTAGTTGTTATTTGTGAGGCGGTGCGTTGGGCGGGTTCCCCGACTTGAAGCAACTATCGAACCCTTAAGGGTCAGTTGTTTTTGTCTAATCCCTCAACACTGACTCATCACTAGCTTTGGTTGGGTGTCGTACCAAATCTCGCTCTTGAAGGGAAAATCTGGATATCCGACTCGTAACAAGCATAAGCCTTGCGGAGGTGCGGCGTGTTTTACTTCTTCCCGGCGTTGTTCTTTCCAGAGTTCGGTAAAGCTAGCCAGCGTCCGCTGTTCCGAGCCGACTTGCGCCAGCATTCCTACCAAAAGCCGTACCATGCCATACAAAAATCCATCTGCCTGTATTTCAATATGGATAAATGGCCCGCTGCGAAGACACTCTGCTGCTTGCACCTCTACCCAGGAATGCGATCGCTTTGAGCCTGCACGGTGAAAAGCCGCTAAATGATGCTTTCCCAACAGAGGTTTCAGGGCAGCTTGGATTAAAGATTCATCCAGGGGTGCATAATAATAATGCCAACTGAAGGGTTTCACGAACAAGTTCGGTCGATCTTCAGTGTATATTGTGTAGCGATAGCGTCGATAAGCTGCACTAAAGCGAGCGTGCCAACGATTATCTACACTAGCTGAAGCTCTGATTAATATATCTGATGGCAGATAGCTGTTTAGAACAGTAGCCCACTTGTGAGCCGGAATCAAACCTGTAGCTTCAAAATGGGCGACTTGAGCGGCAGCATGAACTCCGGCATCGGTACGCCCAGCACCATGTAGTGTCACATGATGTCCAAGAATTTTAGCGATCGCTATTTCTATCTCTTCTTGAACTGTACGATGTTTCTTTTGCCGTTGCCAGCCATGAAAATGAGTGCCCAGGTATTGAATTACCAGGGCCACTCGCTGAGTTGGTGTAGGCTGGTGGCTATCTAACATAGAATTAACTTAAGTTTGAAGTTTGAAGTCTGAAAATTTCATCCTCGATCCTTCATCCTTCATCCTTCTTAGACCAGTTCAATTATTGCCATTTCAGCATTATCTCCCCGACGAGGCACGGTATGGAGAATCCTGGTATAACCACCTTGGCGATTACCATACCGAGTGGGAGCTTGCTCAAACAAAGCATGAACTAGTTGTTTGTCATAGATGTAACCAAGAGCTGCCCGACGCGATGCTAGGGAGCCGTCTTTGGCTAGCGTAATCATTTTATCTACTTCACTTCGCAGTACTTTAGCTCGGACTAAAGTAGTGGTAATCCGACCATGACGGATAAGTTCGGTGGTCAGCGCCCGCAATAGAGCGCGGCGCTGGTCAGCTGGTTTACTGAGTTTTTTGACTCGATTCCGGTGACGCATAATAAGGGACTATGATATGATTAAGGGTTTGCGCTTAACTGTGTTTAGATCCTCTTTCTTGTGGTAGCGTAATGCCTAAGCGCCGCTGTAAAGCTTCTACTACCTCCTCTGCTGACTTCTGACCAAAGTTTTTAATTTCTAACAGGTCTTCTTGGGTGTAATCCAACAAGTCGGCAACAGAGTTAACTTGTGCCCGCTTGAGACAGTTGTACGCCCGCACGGAAAGTTGCAACTCTTCGATAGGAATTTGAGCAGTGGGATCGTCTGGAATTTCTGAGTCTGGACCGGGTTGATCGAGAGAGATATCTTTCAAGGGGTTGAATAACTCTACCAAGATCCCAGCGGCTGAAGATAGTGCTTCTTGAGGCGAGACACTACCATTTGTCCAAACTTCTAACAGTAGTCGGTCTTTTGTAATTGAGCCATCCCCACGGGCTTCCTCGACACTGTAGTTCACTTTCCGTACAGGCATAAACACTGAGTCGATTTGCAGAAAGTCCAAAGATGTGGCTTCTTCACGTCCTCGCTCTACAGTGCGATACCCTTTACCTCTCTCGATCCGAAATTCCATTTCCAGTTTTCCACCCTCAGCTAAGGTGGCTACATACTGGGTCGGATCGATGACTTCTACTTCACTGGGCAAGTCAAAATGAGCCACAGTGACTGTCGCAGGTCCGTTTACGAGTAGTCTACCAATCTGGGGTTGCGATGAATAGCTTTTGAGGATGACTTCCTTCATTTTCATGAGGATTTCCAGTACGTCCTCGCGTACACCCGGAACTGTAGCAAACTCGTGTGTAACACCTGCAATTCGCACTGCTGTAACTGCTGTCCCCTCTAGATTGGACAGTAAAACCCGCCGCAGCGCGTTGCCAACTGTTGTTCCTTGACCGCGCTCTAGAGGTTCCAGAACAAATTTACTATAATGGCTTCGACTTTCCTCAGTATTAGACTCTACACATTCAATTTGAAACTGCGCCACGGAGTAGCCTCCCTTGTGTTAAGGTGCTGCTAGCAGGCAAATCAATTGCCTCTCGAAATTTACTTTATTGCCTTGAGATGCCTTTAGGTGTATCAAATTGCCAATATGCGCTTGGCAGTGTTTGATATTCCTACTTAGGTCTGCAAGTGATGATTATTTTGGGTTATCCGAAGTTTAGCAGCCCCCTGATTTAGGAAGAGCTGATTTGCTTCTGGTCGCCCAATCTGTCCAAATTTGTTTAGCGCTCACCCTGCTTGACAGTTTGTACACCAACCGTTCAAGCAACCATTGCAGGTGACTTTATCTTGGCTCAAACTTTTTGCCTACATACTGCCTCACAGGTTGTATCTAAACTCGGCGACGTTTGGGAGGACGGCAACCATTGTGAGGAATGGGCGTAATATCCCGAATCAGTGTGATTTCCAGTCCTGCTCCTTGGAGTGCCCGAATAGCAGTTTCTCTACCTGCTCCAGGGCCGCTGACCATCACCTCGATTTGACGCATCCCTTGGTCGATAGCTCGACGTGCTGCACTTTCAGCAGCAGTTTGGGCTGCAAAGGGAGTTCCCTTTTTTGCACCTTTAAAACCGCTAGAACCAGCACTGGCCCAGGAGATGACATCTCCATTTTGATCGGTAATGGTGACAATGCTATTGTTGAAAGTAGACTGGATGTAGGCCATCCCATTGGGGACGTTCCGTTTCTGTTTTTTGCTCCCGCTTTTTTTAGTTGGTTGTCTCGCCATATTTGTTCAGTTAATTTAAGGTAAAACTTGCTCTGATGAGCAAGGGTTGAAATATTACTTGCCTGGAGCCTTCTTCTTACCTGCCACTGTCTGCCTTCTCCCTCGACGGGTTCTAGCATTAGTGCGGGTTCTTTGACCTCTGACTGGTAAGCCCATGCGATGACGACGGCCTCTGTAAGCTCCAATATCAATTAAGCGCTTAATGTTCATTGCCTCTAAGCGCCGCAAATCCCCTTCAACTTGATAGTTGCTTTCTACTTCTCCTCGCAGGGCTGCTACATCGGCATCACTTAGGTCTTTAACGCGGGTGTCTGGGTTCACACCTGTAGCCGCTAGAATTTCCTGCGACCTAGATAACCCAATTCCGTAAATGTAAGTCAGACCAATCTCGACGCGTTTATCGCGTGGAAGGTCTACTCCGGCAATACGTGCCACAATGAATCTCTCCCTATTTTTATCGCAATTGCTGTTGGAAAAACGCGACTCATCGCGTCTATAACTTGTTTATGGCGATCGCGTGCGTCGCACTCACTCTCAGATATCTAAGAGCCCTATCCTTGACGTTGCTTGTGCTTGGGATTCACGCAAATCACCATCACGCGCCCACGACGGCGGATTACGTTACACTTTTCACAAATTTTCTTGACTGAGGCTCTGACTTTCATGCCTTTTTAAACTGACTCCAAATAGCGAATTATAGCATTTCTATGAACACTTATTCAATTAAATGAATGAGTAAAACCAAAAAAATGGTTTTATGGTAGACTTCTCTACATATACTTACTTCTTCCGAAATCGATAGTTGATTCTGCCTTTTATCATGTCAGTACTGTCTAATTTCACTCTGACGCGATTCCCAGTTAACAATGATATGTTTACAGCTAACGGCAAGGTAAGCAAAGATGGAATCACCATCTGTTCAGCCAAAAAGCTGTCACGAGGTAATAATTCTGTAACACTGCCTTCCATTTGAATTGCTTCTGGTTTGGTCAATAATTTACTTACCTCCGATGAAGATTTTACTTGCATTTACTTCTTACGCAAGCGGTAGGTGATCCGACCTTTAGTCAAGTCGTAGGGAGTTAACTCCACTTTGACGCGATCGCCAGGTAAAATCTTAATGTAATTGCGGCGAATCTTGCCGGAAATGTGGGCCAAGACGTTAAAGCCATTGTCTAAGTCAACGCGAAACATCGCATTAGGCAAAGACTCTGTAACTGTGCCTTCCATTTCAATCAAATCTTGTTTAGACAATTATTTTTTCCTCAACTCAACAATTTCCTGTTCAGCCGCAGCACCTAGCTGCAAAAGAACACATTTTAAGAAATATCTCAACAGTTTCTTAATATATCTTAGCTAAAATTGATCTGCTTCCTATAGAGATAGAGGAGTAGTCAGTAGAAAGTGGTGAGTGGGAAATATTTTTTCTACTCCCTACTCCTTGTTGTCAGGCTAGGCAGTTAATACCTTTTGCAGTTCAGTGGTGACTTCTTCTTGGGACTGGTCGCCGTTAACAGTCAGGAGCCTTTGGCGATCGCGGTAATAATCTATTAAAGGTGCGGTTTCCGTGCGGTAAACTTCCAGACGACGACGAATCACTTCTTCACTATCATCTTTTCGTCCTCGAGCCAGTAAACGGGCTACCACAACTTTATCTGGCGCATCCAGATTGACTACCTTTTCGCCACTTTGATGGTTTTTTGCCAGTAGTTCTTCTAGAAAAACTGCTTGCGTCACTTTGCGAGGAAAACCATCCAAAATCCAACCAGATTGGGCATCCGACTGGTTAAGACGCTCCTGAACCAAATCCTGTACTAGCTGGTCAGGGACTAACTCACCGCTATCAACATAACTTTGAGCCTTAATCCCTAACGGAGTTTGCTCTTTCATGGCTTGTCTTAATATTTCACCCGTAGAAATATGAGGAATATGCAAGTTTTTAGCCAAGGTTTGAGCTTGAGTTCCTTTACCAGATCCAGGTGGTCCCAAGAAGATTAATCGCGTCACTATTGTTTCACCATTCCTTCATAGCGCTGAGAGATAACGTAAGTTTGAACTTGTTTAGCTGTATCAATCGCCACACCGACCAGAATTAACAAAGAGGTAGCACCCAATCCCTTAAAGGTTGGCACTCCCAAAGCACTTTCGACAGCGGTGGGAATAATAGCAACGAAGCCCAAAAAGACAGCACCTAAAAAAGTCAGTCGATTGATCACCCGTTCTATATACTCACTAGTCGCCTTACCTGGACGGATACCCGGAATACTAGAACCCATTTTCTTCAAGTTCTGTGCTATGTCTACTGGGTTAACAATCAACGAAGAATAGAAATAGCTGAAGAAAATAATCGAAGTTAAGTAAACCAAGGCATAAGCCCAAGGTGCAGAACCACCAGGACTTAAATAAGTGTTTACAATGTTTGCTATTTCCGGATTTTTAGTGAAATTGGCGATTAAAAGTGGCAAACTCAAAATGGCTGCTGCAAAAATAATCGGCATTACACCCCCGGAATTAAGCCGCAGGGGTAGATAGCTACGCTGTTCTGCTAAAACTCGCCGACCAACTTGGCGACGGGCTGAAATAATCGGGATGCGGCGGATTCCTTCCTGAACAAACACAATACCAACAATCGTTGCCAGGAATACCAGCACCAGCACAATCACGCGACCAACTATTTCTCTGCCGCCAACCTGCACCAAATCAATGGTATCGCCTAGGGATTTAGGTAATGAAGCGACAATATTGACAAAAATCAATAATGATGCACCGTTACCAATACCACGTTCTGTGATCAGTTCCGAAGCCCACATGACGAACATTGAACCAGCCACGAGAGCGATCGCGGTTTCCGCTACGAATATCGGCCCTGGATTTAAAGCAAATTGCTGTAAGAATAAAGCTGAAAAAGCTACACTTTGAACAATTGCCCAACCCAGAGAGACATAGCGCGTGATTTGCGAGATTTTCCGCCGACCTGCTTCGCCTTCGTTTTTCTGTAAATTTTCTAAAGATGGAATTGCAGCGGTGAGTAATTGGATGATAATAGACGCATTAATGAAGGGCAAAATTCCCAAAGCAAAGACTCCCAAAGTTGAAAGTCCTCGCCCAGAAAAGATATCCAATAAACCAAATATGGAATTGTTGCCCGATATAGCTTCGGCAAACCTTGGTCTATCAATCCCTGGTACGGGCAAAAAGATGCCTAGGCGCACCAAAATTAAAATACCGACGGTGACAAGCAGCCTACCTCTCAGTCCGGCTGCTTGTGCCATCTGCATAAAAGTTTCTTGAGCCGTTGGGGCTTTGTCTCGACTGATCATAGAGTGCTACCTTCATAGTTAACCAGGCGCTGGCAGCGAGTTGGCTTGCAAAGTGCGCTTTTCTGGCTCACTCTAAAACTTCACAGCTCCCGCCAGCTGCCTCAATTTTGCTACGAGCTTGGCCCGTGAAAGCTGCTGCCTGTACCTTGAGAGGTACATTTAATTCGCCATTACCTAAAATTTTCAATGGCCCCTTGACAGCAGTCAGAATTCCTGCTGTTTTTAAGGAGGTCAAATTTACTTCTGTATTGGCAGGAAGAGAAGCTAACTTCTCTACATTAATCGTAGTGTAATTCTTCCGATTCACAATCGGAAAGCCCTTCAGTTTGGGTAGACGACGGTACAACGGCTGTTGACCCCCTTCAAACCCTGGTCGGGTACTGCTACCAGAGCGAGATTTTTGACCTCTCATACCTAAACCAGCACTGGCACCTTGTCCGGCGGAAATACCCCTACCTACACGGCGGCGGCGCTTTTTTGAGCCTTTTTGCGGCTTAACATCGTTGAGTCTCATAAGCTAAAAATTGTGAATTGTGAGTTGTCAGTTGTCAGTTGTCTGAAAATAAGAACAAAAGATTAGTACAACGGAAATAACTATCCAGTTGAAAAAGCTTGCTGTATGAGCTTAATAACCTTCTGCCTCCTGCCTACTGCCTTCTGCCTTTTTAGACTACGGACAAATGACTACTTAGATGTAGAGATTTTCAATAGCAATACCGCGATCTTCAGCGACTTCAGCAAAGGTACGCAGTGTAGATAAGGCGTTAACTGCGGCTCTAGCATTATTAAGCGGATTATTGGAGCCGAGTTGTTTAGCTAAGACATTACGAACCCCAGCTAACTCCAGTACAGTCCGGACAGCACCACCAGCAATTACCCCAGTACCGGGTGCGGCTGGGCGCATAATCACTTTGGCACCGCCACCAACTCCATCAATGGGATGAGGAATGGAGTTTGATTTGGTAATTGGGATGTCAATTAGATGTTTTTTGCCATCAGCTACGCCTTTTTTCACAGCACCAATTACATCTGAGGCTTTGCCTACTCCGACACCAACTTGACCGCGTTCGTTACCGACGACAACGATCGCTCGGAAGCTGAGTTTTTTACCTCCTTTGACGACCTTGCTTACTCGTCGGATCTGGATGACCCGCTCTTGCCAGTTGGTTTCTTCTTTCTTTGCGCGGTTAGCTTTACGACGACCAGTTGCCATAATCAAATGCTCTCTATTAGTCAGTTGTCAGTTGTCAGTTGTCAGTTGTCAGTTGCTACTGACTATTGACCACTGACCGATTTAGAAATCTAAACCAGCCTCGCGTGCTGCCTCAGCTAGCGCTTTGACACGACCATGATATAAGTTACCACCGCGATCGAATACTACTTGGGTGATGCCTTTTTCTAGCGATCGCGCGGCGAGCAATCTGCCGACTTGCGAGGATGCTTCGCAGTTAGCGCCGGAAGCTAAACTAGATTTCAATTCAGGTTCTACACTTGATGCTGCCACTAAAGTCTGATGTTTAGTATCATCAATTACCTGCGCGTAAATATGCTCGTTCGAGCGAAATACGGCTAAGCGTGGGCGTTCTGAAGAACCGTGAACTTTGCCACGGATACGTCGATGACGACGCTGTTTTGATTCTTTACGAGTAAGTTTCATTTTTACTTCTTACCACTCTTACCAGTCTTACCAGCTTTGCGTCTTACCACTTCACCTGCATAGCGAATGCCTTTACCTTTGTAAGGCTCTGGTGGACGAACGGCACGAATTTTAGCTGCTGTGTTACCTACTATTTCTTTGTCATAGCCGCTGACAATGACGTTAGTTGTACCTTCGACTGCAAACTGAATTCCATCTGGTGGAATAATTTGCACCTGATGGCTGTAACCCATGTTCAAGACTAGGTTACGACCTTGAATTTGTGCCCGGTAGCCCACACCTTGGATTTCCAAACGGCGTTGAAAACCTTGGGAAACTCCCTCGACCATATTGGCAACTAAAGTCCGGCTCAAACCGTGTAGTTGCCTGGAAGTACGGGATTCATCCCGACGAGTGACCTGCAATATTTCCCCTTCTTGGGAAACTATGACATTGGCAGGCAGATCGCGAGAAAGTTCCCCTTTAGGCCCTTTCACAACTACCTTTGTGCCATCAATCGCCACTTGTACTTTGGCGGGAATAGTAATTGGACGTTTACCAATACGAGACATAACTTTTTGTCCTTTGTCAGTTGTCAGTTGTCAGTTGTCAGTTGTCAGTTGTCAGTTGTCTTTGTACTAATGACCGATGACTAATGACCGATGACTAATGACTAATAACTACCAAACGTAGCAAAGTACTTCACCACCCAAGTTCTGACGACGTGCTTCGCGGTCTGTCATGATGCCACTGGATGTAGAAATAATGGCAATGCCGATGCCACCTAGTACCCTTGGTAATTCTTTTCTGTTGGAATAAACGCGCAAACCAGGTTTACTGACTCGCTTTAAAGTGGTAATGAGAGGCTGACGATTTTTACCCTTATATTTCAAGGAAATCACCAGATTACGCTTTACCCCTTGTCCTGCTTCTTCAAATTCAGCAATAAAGCCTTCTTCTCGCAGCACTTTGGCAATACTACGTGTCATTTTTGTGGCTGGCACTTGTGTAGTTTGATGCCTTGCCAAATTGGCATTGCGGATGCGCGTCAGCATATCTGCAATTGTGTCGTTAGCCGCCATCGTTCCCTCTTTAGATGAACTTATTGATCGCGAAAGGGCATTCCCAATTCCTTAAGTAAGGCGCGGCCCTCTTCGTCATTTTTCGCTGTGGTGATGATGGAAATATCCAGACCACGGATTTGATCGATGCTGTCGTACTCAACTTCTGGAAAAATTAGCTGTTCTCTCACACCTAGAGTATAGTTACCGCGACCGTCAAAACTTTTGGGACTAACGCCGCGAAAGTCTCTAATTCTGGGCAGTGACAAGCTAACTAGTCGATCGAGAAAGGCATACATCCTCTCGCCTCTCAGAGTCACCATGATACCCACAGGCATACCTTGACGAATTTTAAAGCCAGCGATCGCCTTTTTTGCCCGTGTCACTACTGGTTTTTGACCAGTGATCAGCGCAATTTCATTTAAAGACGCTTCCAGCGCCTTCGCATTTTGAGCCGCTTCCCCCAATCCTCTATTAATAGTAACTTTTACCAACTTCGGTACTTGATGAACGTTGGTATATTGAAACTGATTAGTCAGTTTGGGGACGATTGTCTCTTGGTATAAAGTTTTGAGTCTTGTGGTCGCCATAGTTTTTTGTCCTGATTATCCCTGGGCTTGGTCAGGGAAAGTTTTTAGTTATGAGTTATGAGTTACTAGTTATTAGCTATTAGTGATTATTTAAATTTAATTTCTAATTTCTCACTCTTAACTCCTAACTCCTAACTATTTATCTAGAATTTCGCCAGTTTTCTTGAGCTTTCTGACTTTCTTGCCTTCCTCTGTGAAGGTATAGCAAACGCGACTAGCAACGTTTTGTTTGGTTGAATAGAGCATCACATTGGAGCTATGAATAGGAGCCTCCTGGGTGACAATCCGTCCCGATTCCCCTTCTTGCTGGGGTTTTACGTGCTTAGTTTTAATATTGACACCTTTGACAATCACTTTACTGAGTTGAGGCAGTGCTTGAATCACTTCACCAACTTTACCTTTGTCTTTGCCAGCAATTACTTGCACGGTATCGCCAGTTTTGACGTGCATTTTGTGGAATACTTTCGGCGTATCCTGTTTGGTTGCCATTACAGCACCTCCGGAGCCAGAGAAACAATTTTGGTGAAGTTTTTATCGCGCAGTTCCCGTGCAACTGGACCAAAGACCCGTGTGCCTCTAGGGTTACCATCTTTGTTGATGATTACAGCAGCGTTATCGTCAAAGCGAATGGTCATACCGCTGTCTCGACGGATATTGTGGCGAGTGCGGACAATCACAGCTTCCACAACATCAGATTTTTTGACAGCCATGTTGGGAATGGCATCTTTGACAACGGCAATTATTTTGTCGCCGATAAAACCATAACGGCTGTTACCTGCGCCTAAAACGCGGATGCACATAAGTTTACGGGCACCGCTATTATCTGCGACATTTAGGTAGGTTTGGGGTTGAATCACAATTAATCTCCCTTGTGAAGTTGTTATAGAAATAACAACTATTTAAGTTGTAGCTTTGGCGTTCAGGACTTCTGTGACTTGCCAGCGCTTGGTTTTACTCAGGGGTCTAGTTTCCTGAATGCGAACGCGATCGCCCACTTTGCACTGATTTTCTTCATCATGAGCTTTATAGCGCCGGGTTTGAACTACAATCTTGCCGTACTTGGGATGGGGAGCGCGGTTTTCCACGGCAACTACCACCGTTTTTTGCATCTTGTCGCTCACTACCAAGCCAACTCGTTCTTTGATTGCCATAATCTCCTACTTTTACTCTTGAGGCGGTTGACTTGCTGCCCGTTTGCGTTCTGCCTCTACTGTCAGTAATTGGGCTAGGCGATGTCGGGCGTGTCGGAACTGGTGGGGCTTCTCTAGCTGTCTTGTGGCTTTTTGCAAACGCAACTGAAATAATTGTCTTTTAATGGCGACAATTTCCTGAGCCAGTTTGTCGTCACTTAATTCTCTAGCTTCTGAAATCTTGGGAAGAGGCATAACCTACTCCTGCTCCTGTGGCTGAGAGCGCACAATAAACTTGGTTTTGATTGGCAGCTTAAATGAAGCCAAGCGCATAGCTTCACGGGCGACTTCTTCCGAAACGCCAGCGATTTCAAACAAAATTCGCCCAGGCTTGACTACTGCTACCCAAAATTCCGGCGAACCTTTACCAGAACCCATCCGGGTTTCAGCGGGGCGCATAGTTACAGGTTTGTCAGGGAAAACCCGAATCCAGATTTGTCCGCCCCTACGGATGTAACGGGTCATTGCCCGACGGGAAGCCTCAATTTGACGAGAGGTAATCCAGGCTGGTTCTTGAGCTTGGAGTGCAAAATCACCAAAGTTGAGCGTACTGCCACGGAAGGCTAGACCTTCCATCCGTCCGCGCTGTTGCTTGCGGAATTTAGTTCTTCTAGGACTTAACATGACTAGGTACTGGGGATTAGGGATTAGGGATTGAGGATTAGGGATTAGGGATTGGGTGTAATTCTTACCCAGTCACCAGTCACCAGTCCCCTTTTACCCTTCATTTGAACGGTCTTCAAATTGCTGGCGACGGCGTTGTTGTTGACGGCGACGAGGTTCGCGCTCGCGCTCATGTGCTGCTGGTGGAGGTGGAGTTTCTTCCTGTCCAGGAATAATTTCTCCCTTAAACACCCACACTTTGATACCCAAAATTCCGTAAACTGTCTTGGCTGTACAGTACGAGTAGTCAATATCAGCCCTTAAGGTATGTAAAGGTACTCTACCTTCACGCGTCCACTCTGTCCGGGCAATTTCTGCACCGTTTAGCCGGCCGCTGACTTGGATTTTAATACCTTGGATACCGGCACGTTGGGCACGCTGAATTGCTTGCCGCACTACCCGGCGGAAGGAAACGCGGCGTTCCAATTGTTGAGCGATGTATTCAGCAATTAGATATGCATCAGCATCAACTCGCTGTACTTCAACTACGTTGATGCGAATTTGGCGATTGCTACCCAAAAGTTCTTGGAGTCCGGTACGCAATGCTTCGATACCTTGTCCACCACGGCCTACTACTACACCTGGGCGAGCCGTGCGAACTTCCAGGTCTATTTGGTCTGCTTTGCGCTCAATCCGAACTTCAGAAATTCCGGCGTTGTTTTGAGCGAGTCTGCCCAATTTTTGTTCTATGTATTTACGTAGTTTATGGTCTTCTTGGAGAAGTTCTGGATAGCGGTCAGGAACGGCAAACCAACGGGATTGATGTTCTTGTGTAATACCCAGACGAAAACCAACTGGATGAATTTTCTGTCCCACTAAATACTTCCTCTAAAATTTCTTACTTTACGCAGTTTCTTGTGTCAGGATGCTTATTCAGCATCGGGATTAGCAGCAACGGCTAAAGTAATATGACATGTCGGCTTGCGAATCTGGTAAGCTCGTCCTTGGGCTCTAGGTTGGAACCGTTTTAGCACTGGGCCTTGATCTGCGTATGCTTGGGAAATGATTAGTTGAGTCCGGTCTAACCCAGCGTTATGCTCGGCATTGGCCGCAGCGCTTCTGAGAAGTTTCAATACTGGTTCGGTAGCTCTGTAGGGCATGAATTCCAGGATAATCAGTGCTTCTCGGTATGACCGCCCTCGAATTTGGTCGAGTACGCGCCGCACTTTAAAGGGAGACATGCGTATAAAACGGGCGATCGCTTTTACTTCAGTAGTATCAATAGCCATAATTTTCTCCTTTAGGCATTAGTCATTAGTCATCAGTCATCGGCTAAGAACTAATGACTAATGACTATCTCCCTGCTTTTTTGTCACTTTTTCCATGACCTCTGTAGGTACGTGTCGGGGCAAATTCACCCAACTTGTGTCCTACCATCTGCTCATTGATAAAAACCGGAACGTGTTGCCGTCCGTTGTGAACAGCTATAGTATGTCCAACCATCAGGGGCAAAATTGTCGATGCTCTCGACCAAGTTTTGATAACTTGTTTTTCGTTTCTATCATTCAGCTTTTCAATCTTGCTGAGTAAATGATCGGCAACGAAAGGACCTTTTTTTAGAGAACGACCCATAGTTTGATTTTGGATTTGAGAATTAGGAATGAGGAGTCAGGAGTGAGGAATTAGATATAACTTTTAATTCCTAACTCTCAACTCTTTAAGATTCACGACCACCACGACCGCGTTTAGATGATTTGCGGCGACGGCGCACAATCAATTTACTGCTGGCTTTTTTGCGTTTACGTGTCTTCGCACCCAAGGCTGGTTTACCCCAAGGTGTTACAGGCCCAGACCTACCGATAGGCGCTCTACCTTCACCACCGCCGTGGGGGTGGTCAACGGGATTCATCACACTACCTCTAACCTTAGGACGACGGCCCTTCCAGCGATTGCGCCCTGCTTTACCTGCACTCAAGTTTCTGGCATCGGTGTTGCCTACTTGTCCAATGGTGGCATAGCATTCCCGCCGAATCAGCCGGACTTCTCCTGAAGGCAGCTTGAGGGTCACATAATTACCTTCTTTTGCTACAACTTGTGCTGTAGCACCCGCTGAACGTACAATCTGACCGCCTTTACCAGGAGTCAGTTCTACGTTGTGAACGCTCGTACCTAAAGGAATATTCGAGAGTGGCAAAGCATTGCCATCTTCAATAGGAGACTCAGGCCCAGCAATAATTTTTGTCCCAACTTTTAACCCATTGGGCTGAAGGATATAGCGCTTTTCGCCATCTTCATAATGTAAAAGGGCAATGCGAGCATTACGGTTGGGATCGTATTCAATAGCTGCAACTGTGGCAGGAATACTACGCTTATCTCTTTTAAAATCAATAATCCGATAAAGTTGTTTGTGTCCGCCACCCCGACGGCGGCTAGTAATCCGCCCTTGATTATTGCGGCCTTTGGGACGATGTACGTACTTCGTTAGCGATTTCTCCGGCTCCGTTTTCGTGATTTCGGAAAAGTCGGAGATAGTAACTTGGCGAGTACTTGGGGTATAAGGGCGATAAGAACGAGTACCCATATTTTTAAGTGCTGAGTGCTGTTAGCGATGGCGGGGCGTTTAGCCCGTGCTGAGTTTTGAATTTTAAGTTTTGAGTGATGAGTTTTGAGTGTAGTAACTTATAATTCATAACTCCTAACTCTTAACTCCTAACTCCTAACTTTGATTTAGACTTCTGGGAATAAAACTTGTCTGATCTTCTCTTCGTCCCCAGGTGCGACGGTGACAATAGCTCGCTTGTATTGGGGCTTGAAACCTATAAATTTACCAACTCGCCGCTTTTTACGTGGTGGTAATGCGGTATTAATTTTTACAACTTTCACCTGAAACAAATCTTCAATTGCCGCTTTGATTTCTGGCTTGGTTGCCTTTGGAGTCACTTCAAAGGTGTATTTATTCTGCTCCATCAGGATGGTCGCCTTCTCTGTGACAATTGGGCGACGTACTAAGTCAGGAAGGTTGCGGGGGTCGAAGTTAGGCACTGTAGACCTCCTGAATTTTTTCTAGTGCTGATGCTGTAACTACAATCTTGTCAGCGTGCAGCAAATCATAAACATTTAACTGGTCAGCTGCGATGAACTTTAAATTTTCTACATTGCGGGCTGATAAATAAACGTTCTCCGCAATCTCAGACAAAATTAACAGTGTTTTATTTTCTGGTTCTGCGCCCCAACGAGCTAGTGCTGCGATCAATTCTTTGGTTTTTGGGCGGGTTAGCTCGTTGCTAAATTCTTCTACTACTATCAAGTCGTCAATGCGGCTTACTAGTGCTGTCCGCAGAGCTAAACGTCGCTCTTTGCGATTTAACTTCAGGTTAAAGTCTCTGGGCTTTGGCCCAAAAATTACACCACCACCACGCCACAGCGGTGAACGAATAGACCCTGCACGAGCGCGACCAGTACCTTTTTGCCGCCAAGGTTTGCGACCGCCGCCTCTAACTTCGGCACGAGTTTTTGTACTGGCAGTGCCTTGGCGAGCATTAGTTTGTTGTCTTATTAAGGCTCGGTGAACAATATGAGCCGCCGTTTCTTCTTTGGCAACTCGTAATTCGAGTGTTGCCTGCCCGACTTGTTCTCCTTGCCAATTTTTAACTACACTCTCTACCATCTTTGTGTCCTTTGTCAGTTGTCAGTTGTCAGTTGTCTTTTGTCAGTTGTCTTTTGTCAGTTGTCCTGAAATTTTCTACTGACGCTGACAGCTAACAGCTATTTTTTACTACCAACTTGCTTTGCAGGCAGAATATTCACTAAGGACCCTGGTTTACCAGGAATGGCTCCCTTAATTAGCAATAAGTTGCGTTCTGCATCAACTCGCACTACAGTCAGCTTGCGAATTGTGACGCGGCTACCACCCAAACGCCCTGCCATCCGTTTACCTGGATAAACACGACCTGGTGTTGTACCAGCGCCGATGGAACCAGGCGCTCTGTGGTTCTTGGAACCATGGGACATGGGTCCGCGACCAAAGTTGTTGCGCTTTTGGTTGCCTGCAAAACCGCGACCGATACTTGTACCGACTACATCTACAATTTGACCTGCACTAAAAATATCTGCTTTAATCTCCTGACCTAAAGCATAATCACTAGAGCTATCTGTGTGATACTCATTTAAATGACGCAACGCTGGGGCAGATGATTTGGCCAAGTGACCCAGCAGTGGTCTGTTTAATGCCTTTGGTTTGACTTCGCCAAAGCCAACTTGAATGGCGGCGTAACCATCGGTCTGTTTCGTTTTAACTTGTGTAACAGTGCATGGGCCCGCTTGAATAACGGTCACAGGAATCGCTACTCCTGCTTCGTCAAATACTTGGGTCATGCCCAGCTTGGTGCCGAGAATACCTACAGACACAGTAACTGGTTCTCCTTATCTACTTGCTGACCTTGGAATCGGACTCTATAAGAAACCCTGTGTAAACATCGGTTGAGGGTGGACGAGCCTCCAGAAGTTGTTGCTCCAACTTCTCCCGAACACAGATGTACCCTTACTGTTTGGTGAATCCGGTTACTTTCACTCACATGGTCACCAGAACAGCCACAAGTGTCTTCCCAATGGGAAGAAATAACTTCTGGAATCAAGGCAATGCTTTATAGCTTTGCGCTTTGTGCAGCAATGCTTTCGTCCAAGCAATTGCTATGGCACTTTTTGGAGGTATCCCTTTTGGTTGGTTTCCCAACTAAAGGCGATCGCCTTGCTGTAGTGGGACTTAAGCGGGTTTTACCGCCCAGTATCCTTTAACTGAGGCTGATACAATGTCATTAAACCAACATTATCGCTCAGTTTCTACTTAACTAAATACCTTAAACTATAGCTTAAGGTTTTGCCTGGTTTGTTCCGGTGCGAGTGAACATAGTTCGGAGCTGAGGATTGGCTGGATTTTCTAGCCATCGGCTCCTAAGTTGACCGGAAAGCTTTTCTAGTTTACCAGTCTCTTTGCTAATTTGAACTAGTTTAGACTCTTTTAAATTAAGTCGTCAGCTCTCAGTGCTAACACTAGTTCAGAATTGCAGTTAGAAGGCAGTCTAAAATGCACGTTTGGTCACAATCTAATAATATAAATCATTTCTTCATTTTTGTCTAGGAATTTATAGACTGATTTTTGGCTTTGAGGTGGTACAGATAAACTAAAGGGTGAAGTTTATCTAACTTAATCTCTCGCTTCACGGTAAATAATAGAGATATCTAGGTGGGATAGGACAAAAATCTATGGCACTAATTACCACTGGCAATGGTTTAATTCGCGATCTGGAAAAATTTGGCTCTGTTGGTGTGTACGTACCTTTGGAAGGAGGTTTTGAAGGCCGGTATCAACGCCGACTGCGTGCAGCTGGCTATGTCACCCTTCATATTACTGCTAGGGGGCTGGGCGACTTGGCTGCTTATCTGACAGGGGTTCATGGAGTCAGACCACCGCATCTGGGTAAAAAAAGTACTGGTAGTGGCGCGGCAGTAGGTTACACATACTATTTGCCACCACTTGTCAATTATCACCTAGAACAGCTACCACCAAAGTCAAAGGGGCTGGTCTTGTGGATGATTGAAGGGCATATTCTTTCCGATCAGGAAGTTGAGTTTTTGACAACTTTGCCCAGTTTGGAACCACGAGTGAAGGTGGTTGTCGAAAGGGGTGGCGATCGCGCTTTTCGTTGGCAACCTCTCAAAGATACATTCTCAGCTAGCTATCAAGCTGTGTAATTAACTAAAGATTAGGGGCGATCGCTACTTTTGTATACTCAGCTAAGGTGCGATCGCCTTTATGGCAAACAAAATTATCATTAACCCAACATGATTGGTACACTCTACTCAGAAACCTGAGATCGTAAACTTTGCTAGTTTTGTGATTTAAATAAAATATTTTTAGAAAGTTACAGGCAATTACAGTCAAGAATCGGCATACTGAAAGAGGGACAGGTTAAACCACTCCCTGCTTTCTTAGGCGTGAAACTGATCCAGCGAAAATGAGACGTAAATCTACTGGTAGATCGGCTACTACTTCTAGACCTTCTGCTTTCCAATCCCCGATGTTTAACTTCACTACCATTGCCATTTTGGCAGGAGTGCTTGTTTTGGGAATTGGAATAGGCATTGCTTTTAGCTCTACAACTACGTTAAGCCCATCAAATGTGGCTTCCCGTGAATTTATTGATACTAGAGCACCTAACCCTGAGATTTGCGTGCAATATGGAGCCAGTGCAATGGTAATGGATGCCAGACTGTTTGTAACTCTCAACCCCTTCAATGTCTACGTTGCTCAGCCAAGTATGCGGCCAGGATGTGTTATCCGTCAAAACAACTGGGCACTTTTAGAACAACGCAAGCTTGTGACATCTCAGCAGGTCAATGAATGTAAGAATCGCTTGAACACTTTTGGCTTTACTGGCAACTTGGACAGCGAAAAACCTGATATTAGGTGTATTTATCAGAACGAGGCAGCTCAAAACTTCTTCACAGCTCAACCAGGAGCGGTTGCACCATCTCAGGAAACTGATAGATTCTAGATTTGCACAAGGTTGGGACTTCCAAATCAAGAAATATTCCATTGTAATTGTTGGTTGTTAATAACTTCAGGTGGGATAATTTGCTGCTTGGAGTTATCCTATTATTTATGCTTAGGAAGGGGTTGACCAAACTCAATCACCTTAATATTTTGTTCGCCTAGGGTTGGATACTCATTGGAGACTGTTGGGACGGGAAAATCAGGATTTGCTGTGGGAGGAATATTCTGAAAATTACCGGGTTGATTGGGAAAACTAGGTGGAGGAAGAAGAGAACTAGGTACTTGAGAGGAGTTACTAGGAGCGAGGGGCGGTACAGTAACCAAGGGCTGCTGGTTAGTAGTTGTTGGTAGCGTGCTGGGCAACTGAAGGTAGTTACTTGGGGTCAAATTACTGGGCTGCGGGGGGTAGTTTGGGCTTGGAGGTACATTACTAGGCAGTTGCGGGTAGTAGTTATAAGAATTTGGCGGTAGGTTGTTGGGCGAAGGCTGAGAGTTTCCCGGTTGTATGGGGGGACGACTATAGCTAGAAATAAAAGGACGTAATACCCAGCGAGTGGGGTTTTGTCTAGAAACAGGTTGCAGTTGTATCTGCTTGGGATCTATAGATGTCCCTGCTGCCAAATCTAGAACAATGCGAGTGACGGTGGCATTTAATTGGGAAACGCGAATTCTTTGGATTGCTCCCGCATAATTTTGTTTAGTAGGAACATAGCCTAACTTGGTATCTGGCAAATCTACAACTAGACGAGGGGGTTGGGAGAGATAAAAGTACCGGGGTATTGCACCTGCTGAGAGTGTAATTTCCAGTTGCAGAGCTTCTGGGTAAAAACGCCAATCATTTAGCTTTGCTACTGGCGCAGCGATACTACTACCAGTTTCTAGAGCAATTGCTGTATACAAGCCAAACAAGCTTAAGCCAAATAGCTGCTTGCTCCATTGGAAAAATTGCCTGGTCTTCAGTCCGTTGTACATTATTTTTATCCCTTGTATCTTGAGCAATCAGGCATTTGGTAGTAGTTAGTCATGAATAAGACCAATATCAAAAGTTAAAAGCAAAATGAACAGTGCAAGAGGCAGGGGAGCTGAGGAGCAGGAAAGAGTTTTAACAACTGACAACTAACTCCTAACTCCTAACTCTTCACTCAGCACTTTCAGTGGCTTTTTGATTTCTGTGATTCCTCCTGGGCTTCCTGTCGCATTGCGGTAAATCCTAGGGTTTGGGGAATACCATTGACAGTTAATTGACCAGTAATCTTACCTCGATCTACCAGTTGCATTTGGATTGTGACTAATTTGTTACGATCGCCTTGAGTGTCAGAGATATGACAAAGGATATATCTGTCAACTTTTCCAGATAAACTCGACTGTTGATTTTTGAAAATACCTGTGAGAGAGTGTTGTTCCTCCGTCTCTGCGTTAGCTTTTGCTGGTAATAAAGAGGCATTCAAGTAAATACCTGATTGCTGAATGTCTAATATCAAGGGGACTAATTTTGCACAATTTGGGAAATTTTCAGCTAGCGTCAGACGATAACGACCGTTAATTGTAGGAGGAGCTTTGAGATTGTTTTCTCCATAGGCCGTGACAACTTTAAACAATAGTAGAACTGAACCTATTGCTACTCCATAGAAAGCTAAGGATTTGAAGTTGAAATGATTCATTGTTTCAGTTGCTGAGTATTGATTCTGGATTGCTAACCTCAGAAAGTACAGAAGCGAGGTGAGAGGTGATTTGACTGTAACGGCGGGTAATCAGCAGTGAAGAACGGCATTGGATGGCTAGTGCATCTGTGTAGCGTCCTAAGGTTTGGCGCTCAATACCCCAAGCGCGACTGGTACCAGCAATAGTGAGGTCAACACCTTCTGAGGCTGCGACTACAGCTTGAATTGGCTCTGTGGCTTCGACAATCTTGATTTCAATGCGATCGCGTACACTGGTTGGCAATTGCCTAATCATTGCGTGCAGATCGTAACTCAATTCATCCTGGATATGATTTTCTGCAACCACCTGTAAAATTTGCAACATAGAGGTGTCACGATTAATTAACAGTCTGAGAGCTAGTATCAGTGCCAAATCATCATGGATATTTGCTGAGTAGGGAACTAGTAACTTTTCTAATTGCTCTCCTCCCCGATCGACAAACACTGCGACATCTACTGGTGCAGTACTGAGAATTTGCCCGACTCGTCCACCTAAGCGATTGTTACTGAATGCTGGGCGATGCCATCCTACAAGAATTAAATCGGGTTGTTCGATTTTAGCAATCTCTGCGGTTTCCCTCGCGACATTGCTGGATGTACGAACGATGGGATGCACATAAGACCGTATTATCGGCGGTTCTAGAGTATTAATTAGGTCTTCTAGCTGCGCTCGACGCTGGGCAATTAATCGGTTAGCTTCAACTGGAGTACTCTCAAAAGCATAGTCTTCCTCTAATTCAATCAAGCTCAGAGGATTGACAACGGCAGGTTGTTGGTCGTTGAGAGCAATGGCTACTGCCAACTGTAGCAAACCTTTTTGCGTACTAGGATTAGCTACTGGCACTAAAATTCGGTAGGGACGAGAAGATTCGCCATCATTTGTGGTAGCTATTTTTTCTTGCGGTTCTGGCTCTACTATATCTAACCTGATCAGCCGTTTCGGATATGTCCATTCCAGCAGTGGCGAGGTCATAAATGTTGTTACTAACGCCATGATCACCAACATGGTAAACACCAAGGGTGAGATTACTCCTAACTCCAGACCAATATTGAGGACAATCAACTCGGTCAAACCGCGAGTATTCATTAACCAACCAAGTGCCGAGGCTTCTCGGTTATTAATTCCACTGACACGAGCTGCTACATAAGTGCCAATATACTTGCCAGCGATCGCCACTGCTAAAACTAATGCACACAAGAGCCACAAATTAGGACGGTTAAGTAAGCCAATTTGCGTCCGCAAACCACTGTAGGCAAAAAATACTGGTAGTAGAAATACCAGGACAAAATCTTCTGTTTTTTCTGCTAATTCTCTAACTAAGTCTGCATTTTTGGGCATGGCTGCGCCCAATAAAAATGCCCCAAAAATTAGATGAATACCAATTACTTCGGCGATCAGGGCAGAAGCTACCACTCCCATGTAAATCAACGCTACTAATAATTGGCTGAGGCGTTTGGTACGCTGGTAATGGCGCTCTAAGCGTTGCAGGAACCAACGACCCACCGTCAAGATGAAAACGATGTAAACTAAGCTCTGGATAATGGTGGGAAATGCACTAATCACACTGCCTTCTTTGGCTACAGCGATCGCTACTGCCAACAAGCACCAAGCTGTTACATCATCTACTGCCGCACAAGTTAGCGCTAATGTCCCCAAGCGCGTTCCTTGCAAATTATTCTCCGTAATAATCCGAGCTAGTACTGGAAATGCTGTAATCGACATCGCGGCCCCTAGAAATAGGGCAAAGGCAGTAAACGATACACTAGCATTGGAAACCAGAGGATAAAGTAACAGCGCTAGCAGCGTTCCTAAGGAAAACGGTACTAAAATACTGACGTGAGAAGTTAAAACTGCTACTTCTAACTGACCGCTGAGATATTTGGGATTTAGCTCTAGCCCAATCAGAAACATGAAAAATATTAGTCCCACCTGAGACAAAACATTTAAAAAAGGAAGAGTTTCTGCTGGAAATAGGGTAGCTGCTAAATGGGGAGCAACTAAACCAAATAAAGAGGGGCCGAGCATAATCCCAGCGACAATCTCACCAATGACCAACGGTTGCTTAATTGACTTGAATACTAATCCTGCTAACCGTGACAGTCCAATAACAATCAGCACCTCAATCAGAACAAGAATAACTGTGTGCATGGTTTCCTTAAAAGTGACTATCTGGTTTACCTAAGATGATTCTTCTTAACCTCTTTAGAAACGTGCGATCGCACGTTTCTAAATGCGTGAAATCGTCACAAACAATTCTTCAATAAACACCATTGAAACATAAATAGGTGATAGCTTTTGGGTATTGGATTTTTATAGCGCTTCAATGCTATTACAAGAAAATCAGCAGTTATAACCAAAGTCCAATTGTCGGTACTTATTTAACTCTCAAGCTTTAATTTAAGTTTGTTTAAGTGGAAGATTTAGCATAGCTGGTGCCTTGTAACAAAAAGGCGACTAGCGGTGATGCCATGAGCGTAGTAATAATTGCCATAATAACCATAATAGTGAATAAAGTTGGGGTAATTATGCCTTGCTCAAGACCAATATTGAGGATAATTAACTCCATCAAACCACGAGCATTCATTAGAGCGCCAATAGTTGCTGATTCCCGCCAATTTTCTCCTGCCAATTTTGCTGCCAACATACAAGCAATGCCTTTACCAAGAATGGCTATTACCACAATTAAGAGCGTGATTCCCCACAAAGCAGGTGTATTTACTAATCCGATTTGAGTATTGAGTCCAGAGAACACAAAGAATATTGGCAGTAAAAATGAAGTAGTCAAAAATTCTGTGCGATCGCGTGTTTGCTCTGCAAATTCGCCTCGTGGCATAGCTGTACCCAAAATAAACGCACCGAACACTGCATAGATACCTGCTGCATCAGTCAACCAGGAACTGAACATCAAAACAATCAATACTAAAGTCAGAGTTTGGATACTCACGCTACCATCACGTTTTGTCATGCGAGTAAAAATAGTCAGTGCTGGGCGGCCAACAAAAACCGAAAGTAGCACGTAGCCGATACCGCCACCAATAGCAAAGGTGGCAATACTTGCGTTGGCTTTCAGGCTAGCTAGCACAATAGCCAATAAACACCATGCAGTTGCGTCATCTATGGAACCTGCTGCTAATGCCAAAGTTCCAAAACGAGTTTTAGCAATACCGCGTTCGTATAGCATCCGGGCTAACATCGGAAAAGCTGTAATCGACATGGAAGCGCCTAGATATAAAGCTGCTGCCCAAGGAGTCACCCCTTCTTTAAAGAGTTCAGCTCTGCCATACAATAAAAAAGACGCGGCTGCGCCTAAGATGAATGGTGTAAGTATTCCCGCCCCAGAAACCAAACCTGCACTCTTGATTCGCTGCTTAATCAAATCAGTATTAAACTCTAAGCCAATCAAGAACATATAAATTACCAACCCAATTTGACTGATGGCAAAGAGAATTGACATTGATGGGTTAGGAATTTTTGCTCCTGTGGCAAGCAAAATTGGAACCTTGGGAAACAGCCATTGTTGTAAATCAGGGGCGATTAAACCAAACAATGATGGGCCCAACATGACACCAGCAATCATTTCGCAAACAACATCGGTTTGCCCAAGGTAGCGTCGCCCAACAAAAGTTACCAACCGACAAGCTACCAAAATAACAGTTAACTGGAGTAATAGCTTCAGCACTAGCTCAAAATTCGACATTTGAATTCCTTTCTAAGAAATGGCAGGATTGCGAAAGGCAAATATAGCAATCTTTAAGTCCAGAGTAAATAACAGCAATTGTACAAGAGCGAAATTTCGCGTCTCTGGATTGAATAATTTCTCCTCTACTTCAGATTTGCTCTGTGTACTAGCCAAAATTAAAAGTAAACTCGGATGCTGCAATTATCGCTACATCAGTATTATTTCTTATTCCGCAAAGACACATGCATGAGAGATTTGTGTAATATACCTGTGGCGAAAATAACGGAGTTTAGACTATAACTGTTTCCACTAACTAAGTAGATGTACAAAAATATTTACAGTCATTGCGATCGCTTGGCTATTTTGGATTAGTCGAGTACTAGAGGCTTTTGGTCAATAGACTTCGCCAAAAAAGTAGGTAATTAACCTTTTAGAGAACGGTAGCAATTGTTGCTAACGACACCAAAGCATTCGCAGTAAAATTTATGGGTCAACTTTGATAAAAACTTAAGAACTCTCAAATCTGAGCATAGATTTAAATCTTCACCAGTTAAAAAAATTTGATAGTAGCCGCTGTTGATGTAAAGCAAAAGACAAATGACAAATTTAAATAAGTTCCAAAAACTAGTAGCACTTGCAAATGAATACGGGATTAATTGCCAGGCAGCGCCAGAAGAATGCCTGGTTGCATCCTTACCTGGATACGATGATTTCTTATTAGCTTTTACTTGGTCTGGTGCAGTTGAAGGAGAGCCACTAGACCATGAATTAATCGCAATTAGTGTGCAGGATATCACTAAAGAAGTTACTGTTGCAGCCTGGCAGATTCCTACTTATTTATTTGGCAACGTTTTAAGGCAAGCACAGATGCTTGTAGCTGCCCATCGAGATTTTATGAGTTGACAGACAAACCATAGCTAAAAACTATACCTGTCCGCTGAGGTGAAGATTTTTACTTATAACACTGGTAAAAAATGCTATAGGCAATACCAGTGTTTTTGCTATTTGCAATTTTTTGATGAAGCATTATGTCTAAGGGTAGATACCATTTACTGTGAAGAAAGATTACATTTGTAACGAAATGTACAGAAATTAATCAAAACACATGGCTGACATAGTTGATACCGCTGTAAATGCTGGCTCCTTTAACACTTTAGTTGCTGCCGTTAAGGCTGCTGGGCTAGTTGATACCCTCAAAGGTGCCGGCCCATTCACTGTTTTTGCGCCTACAGATGAAGCATTTGCTAAACTTCCAGCAGGTACAGTAGATGCATTACTGAAAGACATTCCCAAGCTGAAGAAGATCCTTACTTATCACGTTGTTTCAGGCAAAGTGTTATCATCCGACGTAGTTAAGCTGAAGTCAGCTACTACTGTTGAAGGATCGGACGTGAAAATTGACGCTTCTAATGGTGTCAAAATAAATGATGCGACTGTTGCAACACCAGATGTTGCTGCTGATAACGGTGTAATCCATGTCATTGATACAGTGTTAATTCCTGCCTAACTAACACTTGGAATCGTAGCTAATCTTTGTTTTAGCTACGATTCTTCGTAAAGATGACTGTAATTTTCATCAAGGTGATTAAAATTAGCGGTTGCAAGATAGTAGCAAAGGCGCGATCGCACTCTGAAATAGCCCTGAGATATTTTATTTTCCGTCAGTAAGAGCTTGCACGCGCTATTCCCAATCGAAGCAATCTATTTTAACTAAATATTGCTACTGTCTTAAAACTTAACTTTACGAAATAGCACATTATCACCCTAAAAGTTATATTTTTTTGTCATAATCAGCACGTTTTTCTCGTTTGTTTTAAAATCAAAACTATAAATCTAGAAATTCTTGACAGAATTTGATGAATCCACAGGAATCGAATCACTACATTCAAACCTGATATTTGAAACAGGAGACAGACTGTCATGACACAGCAAAATGCTGCCAGACTTTTTCAAGCTGTAAAAAAAGATCAAGCACTACAGCAAAGACTCAAAGCAACAGCTAACCCAGAAGCTTTTATTAAGATTGCTCAAGAACGTGGCTATGAATTCACTGCCGAAGAACTGAACAGTGAGATTGACAAATTATCTGAAGAAGATTTAGCTGCCATAGTCAATCCAGGATGGGGAACTAGACGGCACATTAATCCTAGATGATTCTTGCTTTGTGAAATCGAAAATATCTGAATACCCTGCTGAAACCTTGATTCAGCACCTTAAATTCAGGTGGGGTCACACAATCCCTACCTGATTTGTCTTTGCGTCTGTTTGTTGAAGAGAATTTTCTGCTAAGTAGCCGTCATGACGAATTCCTCATGACGGCTACTTACAGGCAATTATTAAACTCAATGCTCAAAAGGAAGTATAGTTTGTATAGTTAGCTTTTTACTAAAATTTTAGTTTCACGTTGGAAAATTAAATAATGCCTACTGATACGGTTGCTTACGTTGAAGAAAGTGAATTTGATGCTCTTTTAACTGAAGAGAAAGTTGTTGTTGTTGATTTTACTGCTACTTGGTGTGGCCCTTGTCGCCTTGTTAGTCCGCTAATGGATCAACTTGCTGAAGAATTTCAAGATAGTGCTAAGGTCGTTAAGATAGACATTGATAACAATAAACCAGTTTTTAAAAGATTTGGTCTTCGTAGTATTCCAGCAGTTTTATTTTTCAAAGATGGAAACTTAGTAGAAAGCATCATAGGAGTTTCTGCTTACGAGCAGTTCAGTGGTGCTGTTCAAAAGCTGCTTTAACTTATTTCAAATTAATTGTAAATGTGTAGCTTTACCCAGGCGAATAGTAGCCTATAAATAAGGCTTTTTTAATTTTTAATTACGCTCAGTTGACTAATACGGCTGAGTGTTTTTTGGTAAAGGTCTTGCTTGCCTTGTTGCTGATAAAGTTCTGCCGCTTTTTGCAAATCTGCAATCGCACCTTGTTTATCTTCGAGACGAAAGCGGGCATTCCCCCGGTTGTAGTAGGCATCAGCACGATTAGGTTCAAGACGAATAGCTTGCGTATAATCTGCGATCGCTTCTCGATCGTTTCCTAAAGCCCCTTGAGCAACACCTCTGTTATAGTAGGGAAGGCCATAATTAGGATTAATTGCAATGGCTTGAGTGTAATCTGCGATCGCTTCTTGTTTATTTCCGAGAGCATTGCCTCGGTTGATGTAAGCATTTGTATAGTTAGGATTAATTTGTATTGCTTTTGTATAATCCTCAATTGCATCTTGCTTGTTGCCTTGGTCGTGGCGGGCAACACCCCGATTATAGAAGGCAGCATCATTATTAGGATTAATCCGAATAACTTCTGTATAATCCTCAATTGCTTTTGAGATATTGCCTAATTCATAGCGAATGAAACCCCGCTTGAAGTAGGCATCAGCATAATTGGAATTTAGTCGAATAACTTCTGTATAGTCATTAATAGCGTCTTGTTTATTACCTAACTCAGAGCGAATAATCCCGCGTTTGTAGTAAGCATCAGTATCGTTAGGATTAATATTAATCGCTTCTGTGTAATCATCAATTGCCTTTTGTTTATTGCCTAGTTCTGAATTGGCTTTACCTCGGTTGTAGTACGCAAAGGCGCGATCGCTATTGGGAATGCTTACTCGGTTCAGCGTTAGCTTGAACTCACCGCCGGTAGTGCGGGTAATGTCCAAGGTGACAGGAGTACCCACTTTCCCACTACGAATCAGCTTCACAGCATTGCTGACAGTTTTGCCTTTGGTAGATTGACCATCAATTGCGAGAATGCGATCGCCTGCTTTCAACCCTCCCTCGAAGGCAGAAGTTTTTTCATAGACGTTAGTAACTGTAAGTAACTTAGTTTCTTCGCTGATTTGCCATTGAACACCAATACCAGCAACATCTTGTTCTAAATAGGTGAGTGCTTGGTTATAATCGTCAATTGCTTTTTGCGGCTCTTTGAGTTGAGAGTGGGCATTACCTCTATTTAAATAGACTTCACCATTCTTGGGATCGATCCCAATAGCTTTATCAAAAGCGGCGATCGCTCCTTTCCAATCTTCTTTTTCAACCTTTTCTAATCCTTGGTTAAAGAAGTTGTCAACCTGATTGGGATGCAGTCCGAAATATCTAATTCCTCCAAATGCACCTAATCCCAATACCAGAAAAGCGCTAATGAGTACTAACTTCTTATTATTAGGCGGTGGAAGTGGTGGTTCTGGAGGAAATTGTAAGTTTTTTAAGTCATGGAGTACTTCGTCTGTGGATTGATAGCGATCGCTAAAGTGCGATCGCACCATCTTGTCTATAATTACTGTTAACTGAGGACTAACCTTTGCATATTCGTGCCAAATAATTTCACCCGTACGGGGATCTTCTTGTAATTGACTGGGATGTAAACCAGTCAAGGCTTCAATCGCCACTATACCTAAAGAATAAATATCGCTACAAAAACGCGGTCTACCTCCAGCTTGTTCGTTAGGCATATAACCTGGCGTACCAATCACCCGCGAAAAAGTTGTTTGCCCTTGTGAATTTACATATTGCGTGTGAACTTGCTTGACGGCTCCAAAATCAATTAAAACTATTTTTCTATCTTTATACCGCCGCATCAAATTACTAGGTTTAATGTCACGGTGAATTACCTGACACTGGTGTACATAACTCAAGACATTTAACACATCTGAAATTATGCCAATTACCTCAGTTTCTGCTAGGGGTTGAGTAGGTATCATTTCTTGATTGAGAGAATTACCTTCAACCAATTCCTGAACTAAATAAAATTCTTCATTCTCCTCAAAGTAGTCGAGAATATCGGGAATTTGGTCATGTTGTCCCAACTTTGCTAAGGTTCTTGCCTCAGAATCAAAAAACAGCTTTGCCTCTCGCAATGTGTATGGATCTTTGCTGGTTGGCTGCAAGCGCTTGACGACACACTGCCTCTCCATTCTGCGGATGTCTTCAGCAAGGTATGTTTCGCCAAACCCACCTTTACCCAATTGTTGAATAATTCTATAGCGCTTGTCTAAAATTGTACCTAGCATTGTGTCTACTCAGTGCAACAGCGCTGAATCTCCTATCAAAATTGGACGTTGCAGGAGTTATTTGTATTGTATTTTATATTATTTCCGATAAAATTTTAACTTTATGTACAAATTTACACGTAAATAGTCAAGATATTGTGTCGATTCATCTCACCAAAAAAGGAGAAGGAGAAAAGCTTCGCTTTTGCTAAGGGGAAAAGGAATTAAACAAAGTTCTTCCCCTTCCCTTTAACCTTTTCCCTTATTTCTACAGCCACTGCCCACCTCGGAAACGCCAACGTAGGAAAATAATTCGCATGAGACTTTGTGACACAATAAAAACTGCTAGCCAAACAATACTGTAGTGGAATAAAAAAACTCCTAGCGGCAGTTCCTCTTTAGGTAGAGGTATTGGTAAGAAGCCAAAAAGTTTTATTCCACAGAAGACAAATACTAATTCCCAAATACCAGCTAAAAGTTGATAAGCTGCGGGCCAATCTCTATCCCAACGGAATTTTTGTATATAGTCATAAAGCACATCCCAACCCAGACCAAAAATGGCGACGTAGCCAAGTATCCAAAAATAGACAGAGTTGGCACCAGGGCCAATTAAGCCTATTGCAAAGGGCAAGGATACTAATACACCCACAGTGGCAAATAGTAATAATCGAGTTTGCCAGCGACCAAGTAAAGTTGGAGTCATAAGATTTAGTGCTGAATCAAGAATAATGGAAAGATAGATATTTTTAGAAATAGTTGTAAATTAGGTTTTATTTTCATTCACATTGAAAATTTCAGCAAGACTGAAACAAAGTAAAAAACTATGTTCAAACTCCAACAATTTGTTCGAGTGCGTGAACTTCTACAATCAACTACCCACACAGCCCACGAGTAGTCAGAAGATAAACCGCAAAAGTCCCCAACCAATGACTACTAGAATAATGGTCATTTGCGACATTTATCAACCCACTTTGACAATGTAAAGTAGCAGTAGAATGGAGCGCACCAAGTCGGGAATCGTCAGCAGGTAATCCAGAAATGATGCCCTCTAGCATCCAAGCACGACTGAGATTCAGACCTCGGAAATGCGATCGCAGCATTGATATTGCTGACTTCGAGCTTCATAATTCTTCAGCATTAGTGTTGTTTGAGGCAATTTATTCTTTAAACCTCAGAGTAGCAAAAGAATCGTGTGGTGTAACCTCAGTATTTTTAGGAGTTGAATTCCGTTTGCTCGAAGACATTTTTTAATAGAGCTAAACCTTCTTCAATGTGAGAAAGTTCTTCATCTGTCATACCCTTGAGCATGTCAGCGATATGAGCGCGCGTATAAGCTTGGGATTGCTGAAGATGATACTTGCCGTCCTCAGTGAGATTGAGGACTATCCGCCGTCGCTCTTGAGGATGGTGATAGCGTTCGACCAAATTGCGTTGCACTAGCCGTTCTATTGTTGCTGATGCCGTAGCAGAGGTGACACCGAGATGCTCTGCCAAGCCAGATAATGAAGCACCAGGATTGCGGTTAATAAATGCTAGCGATCGCAACTGAGGTATAGAAAGAAAAGCAGCATTATGAGCACGCATCTGGGATCGGATAAACCGCATTACTAATGGAACTGTCTCCATGACTCTAACGGCACATTCTTCGGAAGTTCCACCTTGAGAAGGTTTATCCAAGTTCATTGATAGTTATTCTCCTGATTACATTGCCACCCATAGATCGAGTCACCCATAGATGAGGGTCAAGCCTATTAATGCTAGCAAGAGAATTGTACAATCCAGACCAAAGCCATAGATATGACAGAGTGAAGAGAGGTTGAGATATCGGAGAATGAAGCTTTTACAGTAGAAAAAGATAGGTCAAGCATTGTCAACAAGACCAATAAGACTAAAAACACTGCCGGGATTCTAGCAAAACAGCTTTCAAAAGCTACTTCATAAAACTGTCACGATTGAAAAACTGGTAACAGTATTTCCACCTACAAAAATTTGAAAGGAAAATTTTTAATAAAAATAAATCAAATATAGCAGTTTGCAATTGAGTGTAATAAATCAAGACGATCGAATCGCTAAAGCGATGACTACTAACTTGTATTTCAGCCAAATTTAACCGCTATATTTGGTATGAAGCTCGGCGCGAAATTGATTATTTGCCAGAGCAATAGGTATTAATTTCCTGAACTATTGCAGTTTCTTGACTAGTACTCTTTTTCAGGGATGCTAAATAGCCATTAGCGGCTTTGAAATTCTTTTTATCCAAAGCACCTGCGGCATCACGCAATCCTTTGCTGGTGTCCTGATAGAGTGTGAGAAAACGTCCCTGAAAGCCTTGTAGTTTTTCATCTTTAACTTCTACCGCTTTCATGTCATTGGCAACTTGGTCTATCTTACCAGCAACTTCAGTTAAGGATTTAGAACCTTGTTGAGGCTTGGGATTTTTGCCAAATTCTTGACCTATCGTAGCTGCTTGATTCGCAATCTTTACTATTTTGTTACATTGAGAAACCTTACTTTCTCCACAACCCGTAACTAGTAATGCGATCGCAGCAGTTGTTGAAAGCATCACAGTTTTTTGAAAGACGTGTTGCATTTGTTTTATTCTCTCCCACTATATTCTTAGAAAACTGGGCAGAAGAAATAGGTGCTTGGCAAAAATACCTTTTGAAGTAAAAAGTTATAACTTTCCCGCAAGAGTCTTTATTTTTGCTGCTAAATTTCTCTCAGCCCTGATACGTTATACTTCATACTCCTGCTAATGGGTATGAAATTATACTAACTTAATAAAAATTAAAATTATAGATTGGTGTTCGTCCTGGAGCGATCGCGATAATATATCAATCTGCTGATTTGGGAATCAATCTCAATGTTGCAGCATTATTGCCTACCATCGTCTTTTGTTGCCACATTGGGTGATATTCAATCTTGCGCCAAGGGTCAACCATATCTGTGTAATGTTGATGGAAAGCATGTCCTGATTGTCCAGGCGCATGAATAGCTAGTGAGTTATCTAGATTTCCCAAATCTACTATCATTCGCATAGCAGGAATATCAGTCACTTCAAAAGAAGATTTGTTTGCTCTCCAGCGGTTAGCATTCACGGTTTCGCCATTGCCAGCAGTAGCAAAAACACCACGATTAAACAAAGCTTCAATTGGTGCAACTCCAGATTTACCCAAAGTGGCATTACGAAAAGTGATTGTATGCAGCTTTCCCCAGTTCCAGTTTTTCGGGTCTTTGCTTTGAATTTGTTCTAGTTCCTCCACAGCTTTGCTGAAAGCTTGCTGTAAGATTTGGTCGCGGTTTTCAACCTTTGGTGTTTGGCGATTATCCCACCAGAAACTATTTGGCTGTTTGAGGAGATTTTGCACTACAGCGTACCAGCGATCGCCGCCATCGGGAAAGTACTCACCAGGCAATTGGTCGTGAAAGGTATCTGCAAGCAAGTGTTTCCAAAATACTTCAAACAAAGCAGCCACAGGGGATGTCATTTCTAATTGCAAATTCCAATCTAGCAGTAGTTTTCGAGCTGCTTCCAAGCGGGGATTATTCAGAGAAATAGCTTTTAGCAGTGGTACAAGGATCTGTGCATTCAAATTGCGGTTGTCACCTTGCATCTGCTGCACATCCTTAAGGGAAATCGGTTCGGTTTGCTGTGCAATCATCTCCACAATGCGCTGTGCCCGGTAGCCATAAACCCAGTCTGTGGTGATTAGATAAGGATAATCTTTAGCTACCAAATTGTTGGCAGTCACAATATAACCTTGGGGCGGATTAAAACTTGTGGGCAACTGCTCAAAGTCAATATAGCCTTGCCACTCGTATTCATCTATCCAACCAGGAACGGGATAGCGCCCATTCCCTTTTGTCCGAATGGGCAATTTCCCAGGCATTTGATAGCCGATATTGCCTTCTATGTCAGCATAGACCAAGTTTTGGGCAGCAATATCAAAGTTGCTAGCAGCAGTGCGGAACTCCTGCCAGTTTTGAGCGCGATTCATCTGGAGAATTGAATAGGCTAGTTTTGAAGGTTCTAAGGCTGTCCAGCGTAAGGCAACGGCATAGTTTTGTGGTATTTCAACTTTTTGATTTTGGTTAAATTGCTGCAAATTTGGTGAAACATCGGAGAGAATTGGGCCATGTCGGGTGTAACGTACTGTTTGCACAATCGGCTGACTGCCTGCAATTTGAATTGTCTCTGGCACAACTTGCATATTTACCCATTTGCCATTGACTTCGTATTGGTTGGGATTTTTTGGGTTAATTTTCTCAATATATAAATCCATCACATCGGATTGTATATTAGTGACACCCCAGGCAAGGCGATCGCTATGGCCAATAATCACTCCTAGCATTCCCGCAAAGGAAAAGCCAGTAACGTTGTAAGGACATTCTCCACCCTTGAGCGTACAGTGCAAACCAACCTCGTACCAGATAGAGGGTAATTGCACTGCTAGGTGAGGGTCATTTGCCAAGATAGGCTTGCCTGTTTCTGTGCGCTGACCAGATATTACCCAGTTGTTCGAGCCAACATTTACTCCTGTAGAACCGATGAGTTGTTCCAAAGCCATCATCGACTTGTTAATTGACTCTAAAGCAGGGGCAATTACTTCATTTACTTCTTGAATATCAGATACAATCAATGGTGGCTGTTCAAGATCGTCCTCCTGCCCTGTTTTCTCTTTTGGAAACTCAGGTAAAATCACTGGCAGGTCTTGAGGATAAAGCGGGAACAGTTCCTCTACTTGAGCAGGAGTGAGAGTTTTGAGCAGGATAGTACGTTCAATTTCGCGATCTAAATTTCTCCCCAAGTCATAAGCCATCACTTTGCCCCAAGTTACTGAGTGTAGCGGTTGCCAAGGTTCTGGTTTGTATCCAGAATTGAGTAATTGCAGCACAGCATATTCTAGACTGAGGGCGCTTCCTTGACGTTCTGCCAAATAAGCATTCACACCATCCGCGTAGGCTTGCAAGTTGGCTTTCATTTCTGCATCCATTTGTAGGATTTCTTGCTGCGCCACTCTTGCCCAACCCATTGTTCGCAGATATTTGTCAGTATCTATCTGAGAAGAACCAAACATTTCTGCCAGTCGCCCAGAACCGATGTGTCGCCAAAAATCCATTTGCCAGAAACGGTCTTGGGCATGAATATAACCCTGTGCCATGAATAAATCGTGGGAGTTAGTGGCGTAAATGTCGGGAATTCCCCATTTATCCCGCTGGACTGTAACTTCAGCCTTAATTCCAGGCAGTTGAATTGTCCCACTTTCTACAGGAAAGGAACGCCTGATAGTGTAAGTGGCAAATCCGACAAGCGACAGTCCCAGCACTAGCAGCATAACTACGGTGATTTTGAATCCCTTACGCAACCAACGTTTCTTGGAGCTTTTCATGTGCGGGTGTCGTAGTGTAGTGAGTAGAATCACGCGACATTATACTGCTTGAAGTACACAGTCTCAGTTTAGGCAGTATTAAATTTATCCAACCTTGCCAGTAGTTCAAAAATATTTTTTCAACCACAAAGACACTAAGACGAAGTTGCATTGGTAGCTAGTCCACACTCCCTTTTTATAACTAGCCAGATGACTTCTGTTACTATTGTTACAATTTCTCAAATACTTATGTATAAACGTAAGCTACTGTTTGTCTACGCATCCTAACAAAGCCTGATTGTTAAATTTCCGCAGATGTGTTAATCAGTCTACTTAGAAAATTTACTGATAAATAAAAATTTACAGTAATTAAATATCACAGTACAAGGTTATTACTTCATCAACACAGTTATACAAAACAACTCCCTTTATCATTCACCGATGTATCTCCTGGGACGAAGTAAAAAAAGTAACAGTAAACCCTCATAATATCTTCTATAACAAAAGAGTAAATGCATGGTAAATTTTAAATCCATCGTATTCCGTTCGCGGTTCGCCCCATGCATCTGCACTATTTACAGCCCCAACATCTTGAGGAATTAGTCAAGAGCAGTGGTATCAATTTAAACTTGGTGCAGCTTAATTTTAAGTCTCTCCAAGATACAACCGCTTATGAGTATTTATTAATTTCTGAGCATCTCCCTCGCACCAACACTGGCATGGTTAAAAGTGGTTGGTTACAGCGTTACACCCATGTTGCGGCAGGCGGTTGGTGGTGTTCTGGACTAGATCCTCTAAAGAATTGGCAATTCATGGAATGGGGGTGTTTTAAGCCAAACCAACCCCGAATGAACGATAAAGGCAAGTCCATTAAGTACGAACATCCCCCCAGTACGCCAACACGGGTGTTTTGTCTGCGGGTGACACTACAAATCTGGCAGCAAGTCTCCCAGCGTTATAATCTGGCAATGCCCAGCAATATCAGCATTGACTCTAATGGCGAAGCTGTGGGTTTTTGGCAATGGGTGATGGAACATAACATCCCGGTAATTATCTGCGAGGGAGTCAAGAAAGCAGCGGCATTATTATCACAAGGATATGCTGCGATCGCAATTCCTGGAATTACCAGCGGTTATCGGGTTGTCAAAGATAAATTTGGCAAAGTTACTAGTCGCCAACTTATTCCTGACTTAGCGGTATTTGCGATTACAAAGCGTACCTTTTATATTTGTTTTGACTTTGAAACTCAACCAAAAAAAATTGCCGCGATAAATAATGCTATTTCTCAACTTGGTTGTTTGTTCCAAGCTAAAAAATGTCCTGTGAAAGTTATCGAACTTCCAGGAATAGAAAAAGGTGTTGATGAATTTATTGTTGCCAAAGGTGCAAACACTTTTGAAAAAATTTATCGCCAAAGCGTTGATTTAGAAATTTATCTTGCCCAAATCAAACTCCATACCGAGTTAACCATTCCGGCTGCACTTACTCTTAACCGTCCCTATTTAGAGGCAATATCTTTCCCTACTTCTGGACTAGTGGGAGTCAAATCAGCAAAAGGAACAGGTAAAACCACAGGGTTGCAAGCCCTTGTTAATCAAGCAAAAAGTATTAATCGACCCATCTTATTAATTACTCATAGAATCCAATTAGGAAAGTTTTTGTGTGAAAAAATTGGTATTCAATGGGGAATAGGACATGGACAATCGGACATAGAAGAATCTGAATACCCAATTAGGAATTACTCATTACCAATTAGCAAATCTTTTGGGTTGTGTATTGATTCTCTTTGGAGAATTAACCCTGAAGATTGGCAAGGTGCGGTAGTAATTTTAGATGAAGTAGAGCAATCGTTGTGGCATTTACTCAATAGTAATACTTGTAAACATAAACGTGTCAGAATTTTAAAATTATTCGAGCAACTAATTTCTACAGTTTTGCGAACTGGAGGATTAGTAATTGCCCAGGATGCTGATTTATCAGATGTATCTTTAGAATATTTGCAGGGATTAGCAGGAATTAAAATAACACCTTGGGTGGTTGTGAATCAATGGAAACCACAGCGAGGTTGGGATGTGACTTTTTATGATTCCCCTAACCCAACACCGCTAATTCATCAACTGGAAGTAGATTTACTTGCTGGGCGTAAATGTTATGTTACTACCGATAGTCGCTCTGGACGTTACAGTTGCGAAACCATCGAACGTTACCTCAAAGCACGTTTAGAAAAGTTACGGCAGCGATTTCCTAAAACCCTAGTAGTTAGCAGTCATACGACAAACACACCAGGTCATGCAGCAGCTGATTTTGTAGCAGCTATCAATCAAAAAATTACTGAATACGATACAGTTTTTGTCACTCCTAGCCTTGGTACAGGTATTAGTATCGATGTCCAGCATTTTGACCGTGTTTATGGCATTTTTCAAGGAGTGATTCCTGACTCAGAAGCGCGACAAGCATTAGCCAGAGTACGGGATGATGTGCCGCGAATTGTCTGGTGTGCGAAGCGAGGAATTGGCTTAATTGGCAGTGGTAGTACAAATTATCGCTTACTGTCTGACTGGTATCAGGAAAATCAAAAAGAAAACCTAGCTTTGCTTAGCCCATTGCATAAAATAGATGTAGATTTGCCGTTAGTATATGACCCTATTCATTTGCGTACCTGGGCAAAGTTGTCTGCAAGGGTAAACGCTTCTATTCGTCTTTACCGCCAATCAATGCAAGATGGTTTAGTTGAAGATGGTCATCAAATTTGGATACGGAGTAATGCTGTTCATAATAATATTATTCGAGACTTAAGACTCGCCTTTTTAGCAACTGAACCTAGTGATGTAGAAACTCGTAAAAGGTTAATTTTAGAAATTGTCAAAGTACAAAAAGATTGGGTAGATAAACGACAAAAAGCTAAAGAAATTAAACGTCACATTAAAGAAATTAAACAGCAAAATCAATTAGCTACTGCAAATACCGTAGCTAATGCTAGGGATATTGATTACGTAGAATACGAGCAGTTATTAGCCAAACATTCTCTAACTGATGAGGAACGCAACCAAATTCATAAATACATTCTCAGACAAAGGTATGGTATTGCAGTCACTCCTCTACTAAAATTGCAAGATGAGAAAGGCTATTATTCTCAATTGTTAATTCACTATTATCTAACCCACGAAAGTGAGTATTTTCACTTCAGGGATCGGCAAGAATGGCATCAGCAATTGTCTTGGGGTGAGGGAAAAGTTTTTCTACCCGATTTAAAAACATACACCTTCAAAGTTGAAGCGATGAGAGCTTTAGGAATGCTACAATTTCTAGAAATAGAAAGAAAATTACTTGAAAATGATACCGATCTAATATTGCTGAAAGAATTGGTGTTTCAGCATGATAAACAAATTAAAAGAGTACTGGATATTGATTTAGTGAGGGGAAAAGAAAGTGTTTCGCCAATCAAAATACTCAGCCGCCTATTAAATCTGTTGGGTTTAAAGCTAAAACGAGAAAATCAGGTTTATCAAATCGATCCAGAGACATTCTATGATGGCAGAGAAAAAATATTTGCAGTTTGGCATCAACGCGATGAGTTAATGTTGGCTAATGTTAAGAGTGTTGGTTGTGAGATAACTGATTATTCCTCAATCAAGAAATTTGAAACTACACAAATCAAGCCAGCTTTCGCTAGCTATATATAGTCAATGTTGTCAGTTGTGAGTCAGTGTGGTCTTGGGTCGGCAGTGCGGTGGACGGGTTACCCGGCATAAAGCACCTGCCGTGGTTTCCCCCATGAACAACTGACGTTAGCGTTAGCGAAGCGGGGCGCTCTTAGCGCACAGCGCTAGCGACGCATGAGCGTCACCTGAAGAGTCAGTTGTTAATACTCTCTCCTCCTCCCCACTTGCTATTTTCAAGACGTTCAATATCAGGTTGTGCTTGCAAAATTGGTGTTTTGAGTGAATTTTGCAGAATTGCTTTCTGGCTGTGAATATATTGTAAATAACTGAGTCAAAGCTTCTTCTCCATCAATTTCTCCATTACTCACAAATCGTTCTACTTCCACCGAACCATCCTCAAAAAATTCCACTTCCCATCTCTCCCCAGGAAGCACCAAATTCACCATCACGGCTTCATCCCGATGATGGGCTAGGCTGTAACTAATTCGTTCTTGTTCTAATTGATTTAAAAATCTAACTAATTTACCAAATCCATTACTTTTCATTTGTCAAATCTTTTATCGCTTAACAACTTGCGAACAACTTTAAAGCCTGGTTGATTTGCTTCTGCTCCCGCTTCAATTTCTTCCCAAAGCATTTCACCAAACTCATCCCAACTAGGAGATTCTTCAGGAAGTGGAGCCTGTTTAATACTTCCTTTTTTGGACTTGAGGATGTCAGACACCTTTTGCCCAGCAAATTTATGTAAGATTTCTTAATGTTCCTTTGGTTTACTTGCTGTTTTACCCTACACCCTAGAATAAATCAAAAAACTCAACCATGCCGGAAGCTCAAGTTTTTATCACTCGTCAACTTCCCGTCGGATTAGAGCAACTGCAACAGGTTGCGAATGTCGAAGTTTGGGCAGAGCGCCAGCCACCTCCCTATGATGTTTTGTTGAAAAAAGTTAAAGCTATAGATGGATTGCTATGCTTGCTGACTGACCGAATTGATGAGCAACTGATAGCAGCAGGAAATCTCAAAGTCATTAGCCAAGTTGCAGTAGGTTACGACAACATAGATGTCGCAGCAGCTACTGCAAAACGGATTCCGGTTGGTCATACTCCTGGTGTGTTGACAGATGCTACTGCGGACTTCACTTGGGCATTACTGATGGCAGCAGCACGGCGAGTAGTGGAGGCGGATCGGTTTACTCGTACAGGTTTGTGGCGAACTTGGGAACCGGATTTGTTACTGGGGCCTAACATCACAGGTGCTACCTTGGGAATTGTCGGTTTTGGTCGCATTGGTCAAGCAGTTGCCCGTCGCGCAAAAGGTTTTGATATGCGAATTCTGTATGCGAGTACATACCAATGGGAACCGGAATTAGAAAACTCCTTGGGTGTGAAGTTTGTGCCATTGGAACAATTACTACAAGAGTCGGACTTTGTAACGCTTCATACCCCTGGTAGTGATGACACTTATCATCTTTTTAGCGATCGCCAGTTCGATTTGATGAAGCCAGAAGCCATCCTAATTAATACGGCACGGGGAACTGTTGTAGATCCAGATTCCCTATATCGAGCGCTTACAAATGGTAAAATTGCGGCGGCAGCGGTGGACGTAACCGAACCAGAACCAATTCCTAATGATAGCCCGTTGCTGACTCTGGATAATTTGATTATTACACCGCACATTGGCAGTGCCAGCCGTCAGACACGCTCAAAGATGGCAAAGATGGCGATCGCAAACTTGATTGCTGGACTTAGAGGCGATCGTCTGCCTGATTGTGTCAACCCAGAAATCTATCAGTAACAAATGTATCATGCAACTTGAAAATTAGTTGCTTCTTCTACTGGTTCATAACCATGAGTTAACTGTTCAATTGCTTTGTCAATCAAATCCAAACCTTGCTGGACTGTTTCAATGACACTTAATTGTCCGCGCAAATCGGCAGCACCAACAAAACCTTTAGCATACCAAGTCATGTGCTTGCGGGCTTGACGCACACCGCGATCGCCTTTATATTCCCACAAAGCTTGTAAATGGTCTCTGGCACATTCCAAGCGCTGAATTGGCGTTGGTGGTGGTAAAATTTCCCCGGTTTTTAGGAAGCGATCGATTTCTCCCACCAAAAAGGGATAACCCAAAGTTCCACGGGAACACATTACCCCGTCAGCATTAGTTTGCTCTAGACATTTCACCGCCGCTTCAACCGAGAATATATCGCCATTGCCAATCACCGGGATAGAAAGCACTTCCTTCACACGAGCAATCCATTCCCAGCGGGCATTGCCATTGTACCCTTGGGCGCGGGTGCGTCCGTGTACTGTAATCATTTGTGCCCCGGCATCCTCCATCCGCTTGGCAAAGTCGAGAATGGTGATTTCTTTGTCATTCCAGCCAATGCGGGTTTTAACTGTCACTGGTACATCAACAGCTTTCACCACTTCCCGCACGATTGCTTCAGCCACTTCCGGTTGTCGCAACAAGGAAGAACCACCACCATTTTTGGTGATTTTATTTACCGGACAC
The DNA here is from genome assembly GCA_003326215.1 of Nostoc minutum NIES-26. Lineage (GTDB taxonomy): Bacteria > Cyanobacteriota > Cyanobacteriia > Cyanobacteriales > Nostocaceae > Dendronalium > Dendronalium minutum. The sequence goes on from LXQD01000296.1 coordinate 68,510, forward strand.
CCCATATTGATATCAACAGTATCAGCACCTTCAGCCACTGCCTTGACTGCTGCTTCAGCCAAAAAATCTGGACGACAGTCAAACAACTGAATACTGATTGGTCTTTCGTTGGGGTCTACTTCCATGATTTTGGGTAGCTGCTTGACGTAGTGCAACCCCGTAGCATTAACCATTTCCGTATACATCATCGAATCTGGTGCATAGCGACGTACTAGGCGGCGAAACACCATATCTGTCACCCCAGATAAAGGCGATTGAAGAACTCGGCTTTTAACTTCAAAAGAGCCGATTTTTAGGGGTTGGGAGAGTCTAACTTTAAGAGTAGGTGACAGAGTAACCATAAAATTTTAGAATTTAGCCTTGGGATGTCATATCTAGATAATATTGAGATTCAATCAGGATTTTAGTACCTGCTGGTGTCAGCTCCCAACGATCTCGCGGCGATCCAGGCTGTATGTGTCTTTCAAGTAAATCCTTAGCCGCTAGATCCTTTAGTACCACCATCATGTCGGGTTCTCGTGGTATGTCTAAGCGAGAAAGAGAATTGGCTAGTTCATACCAACTCCAATTTCCCTGACCTTTGGCGACTAATTTGAGAAGTACTAATTCAAGTTGAGTTAATTGGAAAGAGTTTTTCATAAATATTCCTCCCATCTTTAATTTTAAGAGGATTTGATTAAGTTCAAAAAACAGTAGGCTTTCAATATTCAAGTATAGTTTTCACTACTGACCTAAAAGTTTTTACCCGAATGCTTACGTTTTATAAAAATATCACTTTACTAAAGTTATTTAAATAAAACACCTGGTCCCTCCTTTAGCCCGTAATCCTCCAGTGTTGCTGTATGAGCATTATTCCAAAGTTCATAAGCCCGATCTGGATCGTTTGGTTGTCCAGTTGGGTATCCAAGTTTTTTATACCTTAGATACTCCCGTAGCTCATGGGTATAGAAACGGAGATCGACTTCTTCTGCCACCATCTCATCAGAAGCTATTTTTCTTAACCGCTCTACCATTTTCATTTCTGCATCACCAATAGGATTAAACCTGCGGACATGAGCTTCAACTATATCAGTACCTTTATCTGTAATCGTGACCTTTGTATAAGCCAGATTAAGTACCTTTCCACCAGCTTTTGATGGATTGAACGCTCTACCACTGAAAGTACCTTTTTCCAGCATTTCCAGTTTATCCATAAGTATAAATACTAAATAATAATATAAATAAAAATAATAATTATTTATATAATATCACCATAATTTATGGTATGTAAGTTTCCTTAAAGCGTTTTTGTAAACAATGCCTTCTGTACAGTGCTTATGATGTGCATACCCCACTGTTATCAATACGCATAAGCAATACGATACAATTCAATCCCAAAGCTTGCCTAATGCTGCCAATTGGTTGCGGTATTCAATGCGAATTACCCAATCTTCGGGCCATGCAGCCATCCCCAAATAAGCCCCAGCAAAAGCACCAGTCAAACAAGCTATTGAGTCAGAATCACCTGCTGTGAGTGCCGCCCGACGCAGTGCCGCCAGGGGTTCTTTTGGAAACAGCAAAAAGCATAAAAGACCTGTTGCTAAGGCTTCTTCTGCTACCCAACCCTCACCTGTTGCCAAGCAAGGGTCAACGTCGCGGTTGGGGTTGATTAATGCGGCGTTGAGACGGTCAAGCACAGCTAGACATTCATCCCATCCGCAGCTAATAAATTCCTCTGGTGTGTTCACGTAGGGACGTTTCCACAGGGAACCCAACCAATCGCCGTGGTAGACTGAGCGCTGACTCAAAGCATAGGTGTAGAGTCGAGAAGGCAATCCCTGCGGATCGCCTCCCTTAAGGAGGTCAGCAATAGCGGCTGCGGTCAAATCTGAGGCGGCAAGGGCTGTAGGATGACCGTGAGTTAGTGCAGCTTGAAACTGGGCAACTGCTGCACGAGTTGTTTCATTCAATGGCAACAAACCCACGGGCGCAACACGCATATTTGCACCACAACCTTTGGAGTTTGGTCTGGTTGCTTGATGCCAGGGTATACCTGACTCCAAATTTTCGCAAGCCCGCAAGCAAGTCATACCAGGCGCACGATTATTGTCTGGACTACGCAACCACTCAACAAAAGTATGTCGTAACGCTGATTCTAAACTAGCTACAGTCAAGTTTGACGATAACGTTTCCACCAGTGCCTGCCCTACAGATAATGTCATCTGGGTGTCGTCAGTTACAAGTGCTGGATTGCCTAGAGGTTCTTGCGGCCCGTTCGGCGGAAAGCGACGACGAATTTCGTCAACTGTTAAAAATTCTGTTACAGCACCCAAGGCATCACCAAAAGCCAGACCAAATAAACATCCAGAAGCACGACGCATAAATAATTAAAAATAAAAAATGAGAAAATGCGTTCGCCGAAGGCGTTGGCGCAGCCATCGCAGCAGGCATAACTACTGAATTTAATGCGAATTAAACTACAGACCTCATCAACATGGAGCTAGCATTTTCTAAATACAATTTTATTACATAAATAATACAAAATGCTCTGTTGATAAATATCTTTGGTTTAACTGAGATTTCACGGAATTATTAGAGCGATCGCTGCTTTTGATGCCTGTCTGGCCTCAGTAACTCTATGATTTATTACTCCTAAAGACGGCAAACACCACTTTGATGATACGGTTCACCCTAATTACTCATGGTATTAATTCTCATAAATTAGACAGAGTGAAAGCAAATCAATCCATGAACCAACTAAACGCAATCTTTAAGATTAACCGTCCCATCAAGGGTTCGGGAAACCACCCTTCATGGACTGGCTATATAAGCTCAGTATATATATCAGCATAACCTGGAGTCTCAACCCCAGCAAAGCCGAAGAAAAGGTTATTGATGCTGAAATGACTGCTTTCTTCAATCGGTTGGTTCAAGATTTAGTTCTTTATATTCCCATTCATTTGTAGTTATACGGAGCCAGCACCTAAAATGGCAAAAGTAGTTGGAATTGACTTAGGTACGACTAACTCCTGCGTAGCAGTGATGGAAGGTGGTAAACCCACGGTTATTGCTAACGCAGAAGGTTTTCGGACAACACCGTCAGTGGTTGCATTTGCGAAAAACGGCGATCGCTTAGTTGGTCAAATCGCCAAGCGCCAAGCGGTGATGAACCCGGAAAATACCTTTTACTCCGTCAAACGCTTTATCGGACGACGCTTCGATGAAGTCACTAAGGAAACTACCGAAGTTTCTTACAAAGTGTTGAGCAGCGGTGGTAATGTCAAGCTGGATTCTCCAGGCGCAGGTAAGCAATTTGCTCCAGAAGAAATTTCTGCCCAAGTTCTCCGCAAACTAGTAGAAGATGCTAGTAAATACCTTGGTGAAACCGTAACCCAAGCTGTAATAACTGTTCCGGCATACTTCAATGACTCGCAGCGGCAAGCCACCAAAGATGCTGGCAAAATTGCCGGGATTGAAGTTCTGCGGATTATTAACGAGCCTACCGCTGCTTCTCTAGCATATGGCTTTGATAGAAAGAGCAACGAAACCATTCTCGTATTTGACTTAGGTGGTGGTACTTTCGACGTATCCATCCTAGAAGTCGGTGATGGCGTATTTGAAGTGTTAGCTACTTCTGGTGATACCCACCTTGGTGGTGATGACTTCGATAAGAAAATCGTTGACTACTTAGCTGAACAATTCAGAAAAGACGAAGGCATCGATTTACGGAAAGATAAGCAAGCTTTGCAACGTCTGACGGAAGCCGCAGAAAAAGCGAAAATTGAGCTTTCTAGCGTCACCCAAGCGGAAATTAACCTGCCATTTATCACCGCTACCCAAGACGGGCCAAAGCACCTGGATACAACCCTGACTCGTGCCAAGTTTGAAGAACTCTGCTCCGACTTAATTGACCGTTCTCGTATTCCTGTTGAGAATGCGCTACGAGATGCCAAGTTGAGCAAAAGTGATATTGACGAGGTAGTATTAGTTGGTGGTTCTACCCGTATTCCTGCTGTACAACAGTTAGTGAAGCAGTTATTGGGTAGAGATCCTAACCAAAGCGTCAACCCTGATGAAGTTGTGGCAGTCGGTGCAGCTATTCAAGCAGGGGTACTGAACAATGAAGTTTCCGGTATCTTGCTGTTAGACGTAACACCACTGTCATTGGGTGTAGAAACTTTGGGCGGTGTGATGACCAAGATTATCCCCCGCAACACGACAATTCCTACCAAGAAGTCGGAAGTCTTTTCTACCGCTGTGGATGGACAAACCAACGTAGAAATTCACGTCCTCCAAGGCGAACGGGAATTTGCCAACGATAACAAGAGTTTGGGAACCTTCCGCCTTGATGGCATTCCTCCAGCACCACGCGGTGTACCCCAAATCGAAGTTGTATTCGACATTGATGCCAACGGTATCCTGAATGTCACCGCTAAGGATAAAGGTACTGGTAAAGAACAGTCCATCAGCATTACTGGTGCTTCCACCCTAGATAAAACTGATGTTGACCGGATGGTCAGAGAGGCCGAACAAAATGCTTCTACTGACAAAGATCGCCGCGAAAAAATTGAACGTAAAAACCAAGCCGACTCTTTGGCATACCAAGCCGAGAAGCAACTTCAAGAATTGGGCGATAAAGTTCCCGAAGCTGACAAAACCAAAGTTGAAGGTTTGGTGAAAGAACTGCGCGAAGCAGTTGCTAAAGAAGATGACGAGCAAATTAAAAAGCTGACTCCAGAACTGCAACAAGCACTGTTCGCTGTTGGTAGCAACATCTATCAACAAGCTGGTGGCGACGCTGCTGCTGGCCCTGGTCCTCAAGATAGCGGTTCTTCTACCTCCTCTGGTAGCGGTGATGATGTGATTGACGCAGATTTCACTGAGAGTGACAACAAATAATTCCTCCAATAGTGTAGGGAAGACGACAACTTCCCTACTCAATATTTCTCATCCAAGCATTTGCCTGGGTGGGGATTTTTTTTAAGGAGTTAGGAGTTATTTTAATTCGTAATTCGTAATTACAGAGATGTCAGATTCCTGTAGCTTTTAACTCTCAATTTTTTTATGTCATATCCACCAGCACCTTGGAAACTTCAAGGCTACGCTATCCAAACTCTGCATTTGGTCGATATTGAGCGATCGCGCCATCTTATCCCTGCTGAGTTAAAGATTATCCCTGTATGGCCCGGTAAAACCCTTGGAAGCGTTTATTTATCCTGTTACGGTTCAGGTTCAGTGCTGGAGTACAGTGAGTTAATTGTTGCGCCTGCTGTCGTGAATTATCGAGGTAAAATAGGCGCTTGGGTTTCCCACATTTATGTAGATAATGCTGATTCAGTGGCTGGTGGTCAAGAAATTTGGGGACTACCCAAGGAACTAGCAGAATTTACTTGGGAACAAGAAAAGCGTGTCACTGTGCGTCAGGGAAACCAACTGCTGTGTAGCTTAAATTACAATCAACAAAATTTTGCGTGGCGACAACGGTTCAGCGCGTCTAGTTTCAGTGCAAAGAGTGCTGATTTGCTGATGTTTCCTTTTGAATGTGAATCTCTGTTGGGTTTGATTGGTTCTCAGTTAGAAGTCTTTGCCGAAAGTCCTTTTTCTGAGATAGGTTTAGGTCAGCCGACTTTAACTGTGCGTTATGAGCAGATGAGGTTAAAGGTTGATGCACCGCAAGTCGTAGGACACACAGGTGTGGTTAGTTATCAGTAAAACTTGGCGATCGCACTTGTTTACTTTTGATTGTAAATGTCGTTACACAGATGGCGATCGTTGCTTTCCACCTTCGGATTATTCTTGAGATAATCACGCGCTACATTGCAACCGCGCTTTAAAAGTTCGTTAATATTAAAATTCCAAATTAATATTTTTTTATCATCAGCGGCAGCAATACTTTTACCATCGGGACTAAAGCTGACATCGCTGTTGCCAAACCGCTCATAAGTTGTTAGCAAAGCGCCATCAATGCTCCAAATTTTTACCGTTTTTGCAGTAGCTGAGGCAATCAGCTGGCTGTCTGGACTAAAACTGACGCTGCTTACAGAATCGTCATCGTATAGGGTGAGGATTCTGTTACCATCCAAAGACCAAATTTTCACTGTATTGTCTTTACTTCCAGAGGCAATCATCTTGCCGTTAGCGCTGAAACTTACATTATTAACTCCACTACCATACCTGTTAAAAATTTCTACTACTGTGCCATCCAATCGCCAAAGTTTCACTGTTTTGTCATCACTAGCTGAGGCGATAAGCTTGCCATCTGGACTAAAACTGACACTGGTGACGCTATCTTGATGTCCTTTAAAGGTTTGGAGTAGAGAACCATCAACTCGCCAAAGTTTCACAGTTTTGTCATCACTAGCTGAAGCGATAAGCTTGCCATCTGGACTAAAACTGACACTGATGACGCTATCTTGATGTCCTTTAAATGTAGAGATTTCTTTACCGTCAATACTCCAGAGTTTAATCGTTTTGTCTTCACTGCCAGAAACTATTTTCTGACTATCAGGACTGAAGCTAACGCTGTTTATTGCCTTCTCATGCGCTTTGAATGTTTTTAAATTTTTACCATCTCGATTCCAGATTTTTAGATAACCGTTTGCATCACCAGAGACTAGCATTTGACCGTTGGGGCTGAATCTAAAATATCTAATAACACTTATATGCCCATCTAAAATTTTGCCATTTCTAAAGCCATAGACTGTATCCTGTAGTGCCGTTATCACTCGTAGTCTATTGTCATTTTTAACTCCAATTGACCACGAATCTTGTAGTTGTTTGCCTGCTTTCAAACTTTGTATCAGCGCTTCTAAATCTTGATTTGATTTCAGTAGCAATTGTGATTTAGTACTCAGATAAATGAGGGTGATATTCTTTTGATTGATAAATACTATTGGTAATAAGAATATAGCCAATGTTCCACTTATGGCTACTAGCAATAATGTCCGAATTGATCTTTTACGTGTTGCTAATAGCTGCTGTTTAAGAACTTGATTGAGTTTTGCTTCAGTAAGCTTTAGTTGCTCTCTCTCTTTCTCAAGTTCGGCAATTAATCTTGCTGACTGTTGCTGGCGGACGATGGGTACAAGATAATCATGTACTAGTTGATAGTGATCAACAGGGCTAGCTAGTACTTTAAACACTAACCCTGATTTTACTAATATTTCTAAAATTAAATCTATTTTCTCAGCCTTGACCTCTAACTCTAATTCTAACTCAGCACGAGTTTTTAAAGGTCGTGTATTATTTTCATCTGTGAGCAAATACAAGACCAATTTGGCTATCTGCTCGTTTTCTGAACCACAATCTTTGACGATTTCCTCTAAAAACCGCCAGACAAAGTTTTCTTTAGGCCCTTGTTGCTGATACTGTTCTAGACTTGTGATTCTTTCAGTTTGTAGTTGCGCTCCTACAATTTGTAACTCTATGGGACGAACTTCGCCAGGGTCTCTTGCTAAATCTTTTACCAATTCTTCAATGAGCGATGGTTCTAATACTAATTGTGTTCTGTTAGTTAAAGCTTGAAGAATTAATTTTGCATCTTTTGGAGAAAAATTATCCAAATAATAAAGAATATTTTTATCTAAAATATTATTATTAATAATATCAAAATTGACAAGCCGATTATTGCACTCTAATAGATAATGTAGATAATCCTGGCGCAATGATAAAATAACTTTTACATAAGGTATGTCAAGACATTCACGTAAAAATTCATAAAAAGGTCGCCTGTGGGTTGGGTCTTTGTAAACAAAGAAAAATTCTTCAAATTGGTCAAATATCAGAACTGTGAGGATGTTGTAATCATCATGTTTATGCAATTGCTTAAGGATAGATATAGGGGAGTCAAAATCTATATCGACTTCTCCAAGAGGATTTTTAAATTCTAAAAGTGCATTTCTCAAGCATGCACTTAGTTCTTGAATCCAATCAGGATAAACTTGCTGCAAAACAGGTAAAACATCACGAATACCAATAGATTTTTGTTTCAATGCTGGTATTAACCCAGCCTGTAAAATAGAACTTTTACCAACGCCTGATTGACCATGAATTACTGTGAGTTTATGGTCAGGGCGACCCATGCGTTCAATGAGGCGATTAATATCTTGCAGTCTTCCAGAAGCTGCAATTTCTGTAGCTACTGTCACTTGTCGTTCAATAAATGGTAAATCAGGGGTATTCACCCGTTGTTGTGGCTGCAATCTACCGATACCGATGAAAGCACGGAAACCATACTGCTGTTTAATAGAGCGTAGCTCTTGTTTAATAGCAAATGCAGTGAAATATTCACCTTTTTGAAAATAGCTGTTGCGTAACTCTGCTAATATGCGAATGTAAAGCTCTGGATCGTATTGGGCTTTGGTTTCGGCTCTGGCTATTTCTAAAGTTTGTAATGCTGCTTCTGGTTGATTTAGCGCAGATTGCGATCGCGCTAGTGCAAATAAATACCAACCTCTATGATACGACCTTTCCCACTCTAAATCTGCTTTCATGACAGCAGCGTCAAAGCGAGATTCATCTATTTGAACACTATCTAAAAGAGAGAGCGCTTGTTTAGCTGCTTGTTGTGCCTCAGTCCAGGCTGATTTTGCTATTGCTACTTCAGCCAGAAAGCCATAAGCTCTAGCTATTTTAAACTGATTGGGATACTTTTGATGCAGTAGCAATGCTATTTTAGCAACATTTTCTAAGTGTTCCCAAGCCTGGAGACTTTGCAGTACAGACCCCAAGGCGTTAATAAATTTAGCTACCAAATCTTGGCGGTTAGCTTGTGAAAATTCCTTAATACATTTCTGAAAATAGTCTTTAGCAAAATTAAGTGCGTACTTGTGTTCGCGATAATGCAACACAGCATATGTACGCCACCACAAACCTAGAGAGTAAAATAAACATGCTCGTTGCTCTAAGAATTGATGAGAAGCAGAATCGAGACTCAAAAGTTCTAAACTACGTTCGTAATGTTGTCGAGACTGTTCCATTGAACCGGAGGTAGCTCGACCTAGCATAAATTCTAAACTCGCTTCTAGCTCTGGGGTGAGGCTCAAACAACGTTTTTGTAATTCATACCATACTGACTCTAACTCAGCGCGACGTGGTGAACCAGTTTGTAACTTGAGCGCAGTATTATCAAGATATCTGCCTGCACCAGCCTCTAAGATTTTGGCAAAGACATCGTTGCCTGTTTGCTGGATAAAGTCAATTAAATAATCAGTGGCGATCGCAAACTCAACAATTGTAGCCCAGCTATATAAATCTGGTGCTAAACGAATCACCTTTTGTATTACTTCATCTGTCACCCACACTACTAAGGGCAAGGGAAAATTTTTGTTAAACTCTTCCCTGACTTGATTAGCACTTATCAGTAGTTGCTCAAGAGCGCTGACGGACTCTAATCCATTGATAATCAATACTTGGGGTTGTTCTCGGCTGAGTAAATCTTGGATAGTTCTAAAAAATGTTTTACTTGTCTTATCTAGAACTAGCTCTGTAATCTCAAGTGAGTAAGATACTCGCAGATTCTGTACTAAACGTAGTTGTAAACTGACAAAATTACAACATGCCAAAATCAGCGAAAACTGTCCTGCACTTGATTCAATAGCCCATGCTAATTCTTGTAAAGAACTTTCGTTATACGCTAGTACATCTTCTGAGTGATGTAGGTTAGTCATAACTACAATTCTTGTACTGTTAGGGATATATTAAGCATGACTGCAAATTGAGTTGTTGTAGTCCAACTGTAGAAATCAGGTGCTATCCGCTGAAGCTTTACTATAACCTCATCATTAACCCAAAGTACAATAGGCAGTGAAAAATTCTTGAAATCATTCCGCACTAAATTTGTCGTAATCAGCATTTGCTCGATCTCAATAACTGATTCTAGACCAAATATCATCAAAGCTGATGGCTGCTTATTTGCTAATTCTACTTTAATGGGCGTATAAAGTTTTGTGTCCGATTTATCGAGGAATATTTCATGAATACTCAGTTCGCAAATTTCTCTGAGGCGTTCTCTAATACAATCTTGTTGGATAATATCATTACAATGCGCTAAAAGTATTGAAAAGTTTCCCTCAGAAGCCTTCATTGCCCATGCCAACTCCTGCAATGGCTCATCGCGATAGGTAGTAACATCTTGCAGGCAATGTGGGTTCGTCATCCAATTTTAGATTTTATATTTTAGATTTTGGATTGATTCCACAGATAAATCCTGTGGATTGTACCATCAAGGAATTGTCGGTCATAAATATAGAACAGCGTGGAAAAACAAAACTATGTTAAGAAAAATGAAATAGACTCAAACCCTCTTCCCTCCTGCCTCCTGCCTTCTCCCAACGATAAATATTCACGCCGACCTACATAATCTTCTTGATTCTGCCAAAATTGGATTGACATCAAACCAAGACCCCTGCGCGTCACGGTACTCATACACGAACCGACTGCGTAACAAAACTCGGTATCCCTCATCTCCACTCACCCATTTTTGCTGTTGCACTTGGCGCAGCAAGTCCCATTCATCTTCTGTGATCGCTAAACTCATTTGATTGCGGTAGGCTCGAATCACAGTTTCTAACACCTCACCAGACAGTGGTAGTCTGCGTTCTTTTTTAATCCAATCACTGAGCAGTCGGAGTAGTTCTCGGACATGGCCGCCACTGATACGGCAAAGTCGATCTAATGTCTCAGGGCGATCAAAAATCATGCTCATTAAACTCAAACGCTCTGAAGCATCAACCTCTGGAAAAGCTCTTACTAGCACCATCTGTCGCAATAATGCCATACCTTCGGCATATTCATCGCCATTTCGTGACTGCACTGACACCATCGGCAAAACTTTTGGATCTACCATAAAGCGCTGTACCAGTCGCCCCAAGTCATTGGAAAATATTAACTCTAAGGGAATTGTGTAAACAACATGACATCTTAGTTGACGTAATTGTTCACCACGATCTACAAATAGATATTCTGCTTGGGGTCTTCCCCAAGGTCTTGGGGCAGTATCAATGCGATCAAGATTATCGACAATTACTACAAGCCCTTTTTTGCCGTATTGCTTTAGCTTATAGATAGCAGGTTGCAGTAATTCCTCGTTAATAGCGTCTAAAATACTTTTTGTGCGCGGTTCCAAATATTCTCTTAACTTGCTGCGAATCTCAGGACTATTTTTGGCATTGGCTGTAATTTTGCCAATACCAAGCTCTACGAGTGAAAGTTCTTGGTTGGCACTTGTTTGAGACACCTCAATTTCTGTCATCGACAGCCTGGCAGCGCCAACGAGTATTTTCTTCAAAGCTTTAGGTTCAGGGATTTCCAAAGCATAAAGATTTTCGCTGACACGACGAGCGATCGCTAGTAAAATATCCCCAATATCAACATCGCTCATTTCCAAGTCTTGACTAGACTCGAAATACACTACATGAAAGCCTTCTTGTTCTAATTCGGCTTTCAATCTCAGCAATTCCGTAGACTTGCCGCAGCCGATATGTCCTGTAAATAATTCACAGGTAGGTTCTTCAGGGGAAAAAAATGTAATATTTTCTTTTAACTCTTCAATAATCCTGCCACCACGCACTGAAGAGAAATCAATATAGTATTGCCGATCCTTGGCGTTCTCAACAGCCAAAGTCTTACTAGGGTTGCAAGCCTGATAAAATTTCTGTAAATCGAGTTGCATTTCAATTCAGTTCCGTAAAAGGGACTGGGAATTGGGTAAAGAGCAGTTAAGGCTGAAAACTCAACTTGGTGTAGGTTGGGGAGCCACTCACGTGCGGGGGTTCCCCCCCGTTGAGTCTACGGTGTACACACATCTTTTTAGAAAACCAAAATTATCGTAGATCCCCCTAAATTCCCCTTAGAAAGGGGGACTTTAAGAGGTTCTTGCCCCCCTTTTCAAGCAGGGCTGTTTCGTTCCCTCAAAGGCTGATAATGTCAAGGGTTATTAAGAGCGATCGCTCCTTATTTTCAGCAAAAAAATTTGAATTTCCTGGGTCGAAATTTAGATTTTCCATCACTTATGTCTCAAAAATCATCGCCAATGATTATTGACAAATCCCCCCTCCTTATCGAATGAAACAGCCCTGCCTTTTCAAGGGGATCAAAAGCCTGTGGGACAACATTATAAGACTTGTGTGTACACCGTAGCCCGTTGAGTGAACTTGGTTTGAGGAACGTAGGCGCAGCCTTCCCGCAGGGTAAACCAACATCTTCAAGATTTTGTTGGGTTTCGCTGTCGCTCAACCCAACCTACTTTTCTTCTTAACTGATAACTGTTAAATCAGTCATTGCCAATAAATACTATGATTTTAATTCAAAACTACTCAAAATTCTTTCTACAAGTCGCGAGAGTATTGCTTGGACATCTGTATATTGAGTAGATATATTATCAAAAATTCTTTTGATATCTTGAATGTCATTTTCTTTTTTAATATCTCTAATCAAATCACGGATAGAATCTAGTTTTCCCTTTAATTCTCCTGCTTCCCTATTATCCACATCTGGTAGCTGACCAATACCAAAGCCAATTTGACCGTGAGTAGCTTCAATTTGATTGATAAAAATTCCTGTATATAGAGGTGCTTTATCCGGTACTGTTGTAATCAGTTCCGAAGCCTTATCTGATATTGCTTTTACTACTTTCACTTCTGATAGGATTAAAGAATAAGAGCGCAGAAGTTGTGCTAAACCAGGAAACCCTTTAGTGACTTGATTTTCCAGAGATGCAATCTTGTCTTTCAGTTCATTTAATTTATCTTGTCGTCGCTGCAAGAAACCTGCGGATAAGACTACATCCAAAATTGATTTTATATCTGCGATTGTTTTAACTAGAGAAGCTATTAATGTCAACTCAACGCCCATGTCTGCACTCCTTAATTGAATTAAGTTAAAAAATTTTATATTTAAAAATAAAGCAAATAAAAGTTTGCTTTATTGCTTAACCTTGTAAAAACCTGATGCTAACTTTTGACATTATTTGCTGCATATCTGTATAATTAGTGGCAATTTTGTGGAAAAGCTCTTTAGCTGTTTTTACATCATCCTGATTGCAGTTTTTCAAATCTCTGATACTATCACGAATCGACTTGAGTAATGAATCTAATTTACCTATTTCTTTTTCTAACTCTGACCCTTTGGGAATTGGAAGTTGATCTATCTCAGCAGAAATTGCTCCATAGGAAGTCTCCATATCGTTAGTAAAAATTTCGTTATACTTAGTTTGTCCCTCAGAAATTATTAAAGCTGCCTTGTGTGCTTTCTCTCTAGCCACTAAAACCTTGGAAGTGAGTTCTTGACAATTTTTAAGTGACTGATGAAATTGATTAATCAGGTCAATTTGTTCATTTAATTGATTTTCTATCATGCCAACTAGATTTCTTACTTTTCGGCAGTTAGACTTTATTGGTGATAAAAAAAATCTCCACATAGGGATGTGTTGCAAAAATTCTTTTATGTGTTTAATATCTTCACAAATAGAATCAAAAGACCATTTTGCAGATTTACTATAAGTCATCTCGGTCTAACCTCCCATATAACTTTGCTTGTTCTATATTTATCTTCCAGTATTCAAACAGAGAAATAGCAACACTATAAATATCTCTTTGCTTGTCTTTATCTAGAGAGTTAACAATTTTGGTTCTTCAGTACTTGTTATGCTAAATTGTTAGTTAAAAGCTGAAATAAATAAAAACCATAGCATCCAGACATCAATAAAACATTTGATGTAATTGACGTATAAAGCATATTTGCTGTTAACTTTAAGTACAAGAAATATATTTTTGTTGTATTTACAGTTATGGTCAGGAAACAAGATATTAAAATCCTAACGGAGCTTCTTGATTTAAAAGATGTGAAAGTTATATCACATCGGATTCATGATGGGATAGGAATGATCTTACAAACTGAATCAAAAAAATCTTGCAGTACTTGT
>LXQD01000297.1 GCA_003326215.1 Nostoc minutum NIES-26
AAATGTCGAATCACTGGGTAAACGCTTGTATGTGACCCCTAAATGTTCACACAATCCTTGATAATGTCGCACACAAAAATCTTCTAGTGCTGCATATCCGTAGCATTGACTTAATGTTCCTAATATCACTAATAACAACATCACCCATAATGGATAACGTTTTCCACGTGCGGCACGATAATCTTCTATACCTTGTAATGCTGCTATCAAACTACTACTCATCTCACACTAAAATCTACTTAAGGTAGAGATAATTTTTAGTTTAATTTTTCTCTCACTACAATGAATTAGCCCTACCTTAAAAAGGGGGGAATTCAATTCAAAGTCCCCCTTTTTAAGGGGGATTTAGGGGGATCTACAAGTATTGAATACAACATCAACAAGTTTTCAGACATCCTCTTAGACTCAAACATCCAAGCTCAGAGCTAAAAATTTTAACTTCTACGGTTGTGCAGAATTTTTCTACACTTTCGATGCTTGCGATTGCGCTTTTCGAGGTTTACGAGCAAACCTGCGCCCCATATCGTCAACCATAGATTCTAAACCTGTGCCTTTACCGCTGGCTTTGGCATAATTGTAAACCATTAACCCCGCTGTAAATGCTTCACTGCCCACTGCTAGGTAGGTATCATCCACTAGTTCTTGCAGTTGCGTTAGAGATAACAACACCGGATACAACGCTTCATACAGCGCTAAATCCTTACGCATTTCTTCCACATCAAAAGAACGAGGTAAAAAGTCAGGGTTCTGTGTGGCGACTTCCAAGGCTTTGCTGACAAACGCTCGACTTTTATCTCCCATTTTGACTATTGTGCGTCGGTCTTCTGTTGTTAAATCAATTAAAAACGGTAACTTGTCTTTTATGGTAGCGATCGCATCCATCACCGCTTCTCGATTTGCTAGGGTCAGGCTAGCACTGATCTGATTTTCTGGCATTTTTAATACTTCCTTAGAATATTTAAATTCAGTATTCCCAAAGTTAGAGGTGCGATCGCCAACACGAAAGTGAATACCAAACAATAATCTGTGAGCAAACCCATGAAACAAATTAAAAATAAAATTACGAATAAATTAGACCGAATATTAGTATCCCTAATTCCTTATATTGTGAAGTGGCAAGAATATTTGCGAACCAAGATTAGAGAATACAAGCATCAAGAACTCAAGCGCCAATTAAAATTTGTGGGTTCGCTTGTTCGGTTTAAGCAAGATATTCGTATTGACCATCCTCAAAATGTTTCTCTTGGCAATAAAGTCTACATCGGGACAAATGTTTTATTAGATGGTCGTGGCGGGATCGCAATTGGTGACAATAGCACAATTGGATTTAACGTTGTGATTCTATCTGCAAACCATGATTATCAAAGTAATGCTCTACCCTATGAACATGCTGTTTATATTCATAAACCCGTTGCGATCGGTCGCAATGTTTGGATTGGAGCAAATGTCTTAATTATTCCCGGTATTACGATTGGAGACGGAGCAATCGTAGCAGCAGGTACCGTTGTTACTGCCAATATTGAACCATTGGCAATTGTCGGCGGTCAACCTAATAGAACAATTAAATATAGAGATAAAGAACACTATGAAAGGCTTGCCAGCAAGCAAATCAGTCAAACATAAGTAAGGTAAAAGGCATTAATAGAGAATAAATACTCATTGACGGTTGACAGATGACTGTTGACTCAGTTTCTCTTAATTGTTAATTACTGCAATGCAATCAATTTCTACCAATACATCTTTTGGCAAACGCGATACTTGAACACAAGCACGTGCTGGCGCTGTATCTTCAGGGAAATATTTAGCATAAACCGCATTCATTGCGGCAAAATCATTCATGTCAGCTAGAAATACAGTTGTTTTGACCACATTTTCAAAGGTTGCACCTGCTGCTGTTAGGATTGCTTCCAGATTAGCCATTACTTGTTCAGTTTGTTTGGCTACATCATCAGTGTAAAGGACATCACCCAGACGGGGATCGAGCGCAATTTGTCCAGCCACAAATACCATTTGACCAGAAGCTGCGATCGCTTGATTGTATGGCCCTACAGGAGCTGGTGCTTTATCAGTACGAATTACTTGACGAGTCATAGATATTACTTGTTCTAACGATGCTTCCTGCTTACCGATTTCCGCTTGTGAAGCGATCGGTTTGTAAACTTCTCCATCAGGCATTATCGCACCAGTTAGGTCAGCATCTTTAAAGCTTGCTCCATAGATATTCGCACCAGTGAAATTTGCCTTCTTCAGATTTGCAACCTTTAAGGTCTATGCCTTGACGATTTCCTTTATGAAACTGCCGTGTTCCTGCGGCGTACTTCTCCAAAAGTTCCTCAGCATCCATAAAGCACCTTTAAATACTTCTGAATCAGTATAATCACAAAAATTTTGCGTCACAGGTATTCCACTCTCTTCCTCTGCGCCCTCTGTGCCTTTGCGGTTCGTTCCCTAACCCAACCTCGGACGTATCCCATAATGCCGATACCGCCAGTAATCCCGCAAAATGCGATCGTGGTCAAAACATAAATTCCCAGGCACGCGCCAAGACTCAAAAATGCCTACACTTCTGGCATCATCTCCCGCCTTTGGTTCTCCTGTCGCCGTCGCCAAAAACACAATGCTGATGGTATGCTGACGGGGATCGCGATTGGGGTCAGAATACACCAACAATTGTTCAATCAACTCCACCTGTAAACCCGTTTCTTCTTCAGCCTCTCGCCGCGCCGCTACTTCCACTGCTTCACCATAATCCACAAAACCACCGGGAATTGCCCAACCCAACGGGGGATTATGTCTCTCAATTAACACTATTGGTCGATGTGGTCGATCCACTAATTCAATGATGATATCAACCGTCGGTGCAGGATTTCGGTAAGTCATAGTCATTTAACTGTTAACAGTTAACAGTTAACAGTATTTATTACGTCTGATACAACTGATAACTGAATACTGTTCCGTGGTAAATTCGATGCGATCGCGTAGCGTGTCGTTTAGACAATTGCTTCTTCCTATACTTCAAGTTAAATATGCCTTTTTCTAGATCCAGCGGCATTTTGCTGCATCCTACCTCTTTTCCCAGTCGCTTTGGTATTGGAGATTTAGGCTTAGAAGCCTATAAATTTATTGATTTTCTCGAAAAAAGCTATCAAAAAATTTGGCAAGTTTTACCCTTGGGCCCGACTGGGTACGGCAATTCCCCGTACATGTGCTACTCAGCAATGGCAGGAAATCCCCTACTGATTAGCCCGGAAAAACTACTAGATGAAGGTTTGTTAGCTGAAGAAGACTTTGCTAATTTACCAGCATTTCCCGCAGACACAATAGATTTTGAGCGGGTTACACCAATTAAAATTGAGCTACTAAAAAAAGCTTGCGAGAACTTTAAAACTAAGGCATCGCCTATCCAGCAAAAAGAATTTGCGGGTTTTTGTGACAGCAAAGCTTATTGGTTGGATAATTATGCCTTATTCATGGCAATCAAAGATGCCCAAGATGGTGCTAGCTGGCATACCTGGGAACCAGAACTCGCCAAGCGCGAACCAGAAGCGTTGGATCGCGCACAACGGCAACTGACTACAAGTATTTTTTATTACAAATTCATCCAATATCAATTTTTCCGACAGTGGTCAGAGCTGAAAAGCTACGCCAATATGCGCGATATAGAGATTATCGGCGATATTCCTATCTACGTATCTCACGATAGTGCTGATGTCTGGGCGCATCCTGAAACCTTTCGCTTGGATGAAAAGACGGGAGAAGCTGCATTAATGGCGGGAGTCCCACCAGATTACTTTAGCGCCACAGGTCAACTGTGGGGCAATCCAGTTTACAACTGGGAGGAGCTGCAAAAACAAGACTTTAAATGGTGGGTACAGCGTTTTGAGGCGATGCTGGATTATGTAGATATTATTCGTATTGACCACTTCCGGGGGTTTGAAGCTTATTGGGCTGTAAAACAGGGGGAAGAAACCGCCATTAATGGAGAGTGGATTGAAGCTCCTGGAGAAGAATTGTTTGATGCGATTAAACAGAAATTAGGCAAGTTACCAGTCTTAGCAGAAGATTTGGGAGTGATTACGCCAGAGGTAGAAGCACTGCGAGACAAGTATGAATTTCCTGGGATGAAAGTTTTGCAATTTGCTTTTGGTTCCGATCCCGGTAATCCGTTTTTACCGTTTAATTACCCACGAAATGCAGTAGTTTATACCGGAACTCACGATAATGATACAACTGTAGGCTGGTTCAATACATCTGGCGACAGTGAAAAGCAAAATTTATTGCTTTATTTGGGTTGTATCGGTCCTGAAGGCATCCACTGGGATTTAATTCGCCTAGCTTTGAGTTCCATAGCCAATCAAGCGATTATTCCTTTACAAGATATTTTAGGTTTAGGAAACGAAGCACGCATGAACTTTCCTAGCAAAGCCGAAGGTAATTGGGCGTGGTGTTATCAGCCAGAAGTGTTGACAGAGGAAATAGGCGATCGCTTAAAAATTCTCACTCAACTCTACGGACGCGCCCCTCGGAGGGAATGAGAACAGGGGGACACGGACGCAAAGACACGGGGACGCGGTGAGGAAGTCGAGTCCGAACTTCCGAACCCGAAGAGGGACGCGGAGAAAATTCCCTCTCCCTGTCCCCACGTCTCCTCATCTTTGCGTCTTCTTCCCAATCCCCTCAAGACTCAGGTCTAGCAGCAATCTTCACTTCTTCCACTTTCCCCGGTTCTCCCATTTGCTTGGCTTCTTGCTGATTGACACTCATCAACACACCACCAGCATTATCAGTTTTTACTGTCAACTGTTCTTGGGCTTTCCAAACACGGTGAGTTCCCTCTGGCAAAACACCCTCAAACTCGGTTTTGCCATCGGCTACTACGCGAATCCAAGACGAGGATTTCAAGGTAACACCAATCTGTACTGACTGATTGTCTTTGAGACTGTTGAGTGTATCGCTAACAGGTTGGACTTTTGTTGATGATTTAGTGTGAGTTGGGTCTGTTTTTAAATATGTCTCTTGCTGTGGATTGCTTTGGCTATTGCTTGCTCTTAAGGCCGCATTGTTCAGTAATTGAGACAAGCTACTAACAGAGCATACGATTACGAATATATAAAGTAAGTACAGATGAAGAGGACGCAATTGACCCATTAACCTAATTTTTCCAGCAGTTTTGGGGATCGTTGGTAAAGAAACGACAGGAAAATGGCTAGCAAATTCTACTCCGTTAAGGCCTAGTGCGTCAGCAAATTGTCTAATCAAACCCTGAATATAGACTGGTTCTGGCAGATCGTTTAAATTACCTTCTTCGATCGCCACCAACAACCGCCGAGGAATCTTGGTCAAGACTACCATTTCCTCTAGAGATAAACTCTTCTCTTGACGCGCAGCCCAAAGTTGAGCGCCCATTTCTGTCAACTTTTGGGCCCGTTGTTGTTCTAATGAAATTACTGGCGGCTCATTATCTTTTCTCTTTAGCCATTTCATGCCTTTTCTACTCTCCTTACCTCAGCTGAATCTTTAATAGGTATTTGCTTTATCTGCTTTTGCAAAAAGCGAATTTCATCTTCTTTTAATGAACGATAGCTACCCTCATTTAGAAAGCCCGCTTTTGGCATTTGTAATTGAATTAGACCTATAGCAGTTCGATGTAGCTTAATAACTGGATATCCTAACTGTTGGGCTACTCGGCGAATCTGACGATTTCTTCCCTCCTGCAACACGATTTCTAAACGGCTGTTTTCAGCAAGACTTTCTATCAGGCGCACCCTGGCTGGACGGGTTTTTCTCCCATCTAAAACAATACCCTCACGCCACATTTCCAGCGCTGCCTTAGAAGGATGTCCTTTTACCAAAACAAAATAAGTCTTAGGGATGCTGTGGCGAGGATGTGTGAGTCCAAATGTCAGATCCCCATCGTTGGTAAGGATTAATGCTCCTGTAGACTCTGCATCCAGACGGCCAACAGGGTGAATACCCGTACCCTCACGTAATTCTTTGGGAAGTAAATCCAAAACTGTCTTTCTTCCTTGAGGGTCATCGCAAGTGGAAACCACTCCAGCCGGTTTGTGCAGCAACAGATATATTAAAGCCGGACGTTGCTGAGTTGATACTGGCCGATCGTCAACTGTAATCGTATCTCTTTCTGGGTCAATTTTTTGACCTAAATGTGCTAATACCCCATTTATCCGCACGCGCGATCGCCGAATCATTTCTTCAGCTTCACGCCGTGAGGCAATACCCAGGCGAGCAAGAACTTTTTGTAACCTAGCCTCCATGTGGAAATTACTGTTAATTATTTGAACTTTAGCTAATAATTATGATATTTGCATTTTGTGTTAAGTAGCCATAAATGTTACATTTAAAGCTTACTTAAGTTCTGTCGCTTGCTGAGTACATAACCATCACAAGAGCGATCAAATGCCAGAAGAGAATTCGCAAAAAAGTCCCAAGAAGATAAAGCTCATTACCAACTTACTTACAAAAGCGCTCAAGCTATGGTTGAGAGCGCAAGTCAGTCAGGTATCTCAGCTGGAAGTGGAAATTAGAGCCAGCGATCGCCAAATTCTCTCTGGTTGCATTCCTTGGGTATCTATTTTTGCCAGTCATGCTGTCTATCAAGGCCTCCATCTTACACGAATTCAACTTGTAGCAGAAAATATTCAAATCAATATAGGTTTAGTACTCAAAGGTCAACCGCTACGACTGTTAGAAACAGTGGCAGTTTTCGGCGATCTCATCGTGGAAGAGAAGGATCTCAACAATTCCCTCTCATCTGAACTATTATCGACTGCTTTAAATGATGTGCTGGTTAAACTTTTACCAGAACACAGCCCAAAATCCAAGCCTATTTCTTGGCAAAAAATTACCCTTGACAATAATCAAATAATTATGCGTGCCATGTTAACACCCCCAAGTGAAGCTACGCATCTGGATATTTATTTAGGCTTAAAATTACTCAGTGGTCAAGAATTACAACTATCGCAGATTCAAGTCAAGCAAAATGAAGTACCCCTCTTAGAGGGTAATCATAGTTATAATTTCTATCTTGGCTCAGATGTCGATATTGAAGAACTTAACTCGATCCCCGGTCAACTATTATGTCGTGGGCGGATTAACGTTAATCCCTAAAAATTAAAAATATTTGTCAGTTGTCAGAAGGCAATAAGTAGGTCGGTTTTAAAAATTGTCGTTATGACAAGGCAGGAGGCAGAGGGCAGAAGGCAGAAGGGAAGAGGCTTTCAAGCAACTTTACTTTTCGTTACATAGTTTGGTTTATTTGCACCGTTCTACTTAGACAAGAGTCAGTGGTTATTCTTCGCGTCCCCCGATCCCTCTTGCCTTACTATAACAGCGGCAATAAAAGTGTCACAAAATAGTAAACCAAAGGAGCTGTGAAGATATAACTATCAGTACGGTCTAAGATGCCACCATGACCGGGGATCAACTGTCCTGAATCCTTAACGCCAGCATCGCGCTTAAGCATAGATTCGGTGAGGTCGCCTAAAAGACTAGCAATACCAATCAGTAAACCCAAGGCGACACCAGTGATAATAAATCTGGGAAAGTGAAGATAATAAGCCCCCGCTAAGGCTACAGCAACGCTACCAGCGATGCCGAAAACTGCCCCTTCAACAGTTTTTTTCGGACTAATGTTCGATAATTGGGTTTTGCCAAAGAATTTACCAATAAAGTAAGCGCCAATGTCAGCTGCCCAAATGCATAGGAAAGTCAGCATCGTCACTGTCAATCCTTGAGGTAAAGCCGCGAAATTCTTTTGCTGGAGAATATCTGCCCAACTTGGGGGCCAGTAACCACCCAAAGGAAGATTGCTGATAGCTGCACTACCGAGGGCGCGTAACCGTACCCAATAACTCGCCAAGTAACCCACATAAAATAGCCCCATAATGGAAGCGGAAATATCCGCGATTGTTGCCATTTTGGGCTGGAACAGCAAGTAAAAACAAATAAATGTACCAGCTATAGGCATGACAGCATCAGCTAAACTGCTATCAACTGTACTAATAACCAGTAAAACTTGGCTGACAAATATGGTAGTTTTAGCAGCGGGAACTATGCCTCTGGCTCGCACCAAATTAAAATATTCCTGATGACCTAAGAAGACAATAACCGCGATCGCAATCGTAAAATACCAACCTCCTAAAAGGACGGCAATCAAAGCAAGGGCGATCGCAACAATTCCACTAATAATCCGAGACCAAGGCATAGAAGTATTTTAGATTTGGATATTGGGGATTGGGGATCGGGGATTGGGCATTGGGTACTGGGGACTGGGTATTGGCTATTAACAAGAAAAAGTAATGCGATGAACTAAATTCCTTCCTAGTCTCTAGTCCCCAGTCCCCATTGCCCCTAATCCCAGAGGGGACCCCGAGTTCCCCAGTCCCCAAACCCTAGTCCCCAGTCTCCATTTAGTCTAGTTTCTCACCACTAAGGATAAAAATGGGATCGACGGCGGCAAAAGTTTGAGAAAAGCCGCGCGTTTCTAAGCGATTGACCGCAGATTGGACAACTTCGATATTAACCGCTCGCAACTGCGAAAAGCTTTGAGAAATAGCATACAGACCTTCTAGATTAGCAGCTGTCGCCACAACTCTTCCTGAGGATGGTAAATAATGCCACACTGCTTGCAAAATATCTTGGATGGGTCTTCCTCCCTCAATACAAACACGGTGAGGGGAAACTTTTAGGTCATGCAAACACTCTGGCGCATTCCCTTCAATAACTTCAACATTATTCACCTCAAAGCGATCGCAGTTACGCTTGATCAGGTTGGCTACTTCTTCATCCCGTTCTACAGCAATAATCTGAGCGCTGGGACACAGCAATCCCACTTCTACGGGAATTGTACCCGTCCCTGCACCAATGTCCCACAACACCGAATCAGGTTTTAGCCGCAATTGAGAAATCAACAGCAGCCGCACTTCTCGCTGACTAAAAGGAATACCTGGCAAATGCTCGAACAATTCATCGGGAATACCAGGGGTAATGTAAGGCCAAAGTTGGGAGGGCATAGAAATACACAACTATACTAAGAAATATCAGCTTGCCCAATTTGACAAGCTATAAAACCTTTTAGACTAACGTTATAAGCAATCATAATGATTGGGGAAATACTAGGCGATGTCTGTGGACAAGACGCTTCACGTCTGGACTACGAAGTCAAGCAGCTATTGGGAAAAAAAGCAGGGCGGCGGACACTGTTAGCACGGGATCGAGTCACTGATGAATTAGTAGTTGTCAAGTTACTCTCTTTTGGTAGTGACTTTGAATGGGACGATCTCAAGTTGTTTGAGCGGGAAGCTGAAACCTTAAAATCTTTATCACATCCCTCTATTCCACGCTATTTGGACTATTTTGAAGTAAGTTTACCCACCATTAAAGGATTTGCCTTAGTACAGAGTTATATCCCAGCTCAAACTTTAGAGCAATACTTACAAACTGGGCGGACTTTTACAGAAGTCGAAGTCAAACAGTTAGCTAAAGCAGTTTTAGAGATTTTGATTTACCTACATGGATTGCATCCGCCTGTCATCCACCGCGATCTTAAGCCTAGCAATATTTTATTAGGCGTAGACGCGCCAAGCGCGGCTTGCCGCAGGCATCGCTCTGGCAATAATATCGGTCAAGTTTACTTGGTAGATTTTGGTTCGGTGCAAACTGTCTTAGCTACAGAAGGTGGCACTAGAACTGTGGTAGGAACTTATGGCTATATGCCACAGGAGCAATTTGGCGGACGTACTGTTGCAGCATCTGACCTTTATAGCTTAGGCACAACGTTAATTTACTTGCTGACGGGTACTCATCCAGCCGATTTACCCCAAAAGGATTTTCGCATTCAATTTGAGCAAACGGCGCATCTGAGTCCAGGTTTGACTCGCTGGTTGAAGGCGATGACTGAACCCAGTTTAGAAAAGCGCTTGAGTTCTGCAAGTGAAGCACTGAAAGCTTTGGATAATTTCCAGCTTCCAAATTCCAGTGCTTTAGCTGTGGACAAACCTGCTGGTAGCAAAATTCAACTGAATAAAAATGCTGATTCTCTCGAAATTATCATTCCCCCAGTTGGCTTTCATCCTGCAATGATTTTTACAGGTTTGTTTGCGATCGCCTGGAATTCATTTATCTTGTTTTGGACAATTGGCGCTCTCAGTGCCCCTTTTCCCATCAATATCCCCTTTGCTTTGTTCTCACTTCCCTTTTGGGGTGCTGGCTTTTTCATGCTAACTGGAATTATCTTCCCTTGGTTTGCACGCATCCACTTAAGCTTGAATCAGGAGCAAATCACTTTAATTTGGGAGTTGTTTGCTTTGAAATTCTATCGTCCTCGTCCATCGTCAAGACAAAGTATCACCAAACTGGTTTACATTCCTCAACACTTTACTAAAGACTCTGAGGGAAGCCGCTCAGTAGTAGCGCCGCAATTGGATATTTGGGCGGGAGTACGAAAATATCAGATTGGTGGTAACGGTGGCACTATCAAATCTGAAGCAGAACTTGAATGGCTAGCTCATGAATTAAGCGATTGGTTAGGTATACCAATTACTAGAGAATAGGGAGTCGGGAAATCGGGATGCCCTTTGGGGATCAGAGGCAATGGGTAAAAAGCATGGGGAGGTATTTGAAGTCGTTCCTCCGTCCCATGAATGTTTATAGTTAATTAGGGATACTGTAGAGGAAATTTATATGTTTGGACTGGGATTGCCGGAAGTAGGTGTAATTGCTGTAGTCGCTATTTTAATTTTTGGCCCCAAAAAAATCCCTGAACTGGGAAGCGCACTGGGCAAAACTCTACGAGGTTTTAAAGAGGGACTGAAAAATTCTAATGATGACAACAGTCCAGAAGAAGAACAATAATAGTCAACAGTCAACAGTCAACAAAGTTTAAGCTGTGGACTATGGACTCTTGACTATTAACTAAAGCAAAGTATTAATAACGGAAGATGTCACCCCATTTTGAATATCTACGACAGTCGTGGAGGGATTTTGTTGTATTTCCTCTTTGACTAAGCCGCGCAGCTTAATTAACTTGATAGCCCGACTGACACTTTCTGGTAGAATCACCACCAGACCGTTATCAGGAGCCATATCCAAAGCTTTATTAATCGCTTGTGTTTCATCCAGAATTGACTCGAAGCGGCAATTAGGTTTGACTTGGGTGATGCCTTTAGTAATTAAATCAGATGCCGAACCCCTTGGTCGTCCCCGCGTGTCATCATCTTCTTTGACAATGATGTAGTCAAAAATATCTGCTGCTAGTTTACCTAAAGTAACGAAGTCTTCGTCGCGGCGATCGCCTGGTCCGCCAACTACGCCAATCTTCTCTCCTGTATTCCAGTTACGCACAAAAGCACCCACAGCTTCGTAACTTGCTGGGTTGTGGGCATAGTCTACTAAGGCGTGGAAGTTGCCTAAATTAAATAAATTCATCCGGCCCGGTGTTTGACTCACAGAAGCACGGAATGTCTTTAGGCCAGCGCGAATCTGCTCGATTGTGACGTTTTGCACGAAGGCTGCCAAACTAGCCGCCAAAGCGTTGGCAATCATGAACGGCGCACGTCCACCCATTGTCAAAGGTATATTTTCTGCTCTTTCGATTCTGTGCGTCCAATCGCCTTTCACAATTGACAGATAGCCATTTTCATACACTGCTGCTACTCCTCCCTTTTGGATGTGCTTCCGCACTAATTCCGAATCGGGATTCATTGTAAAGTAAGCAATATTAGCTTTTGTTTTTTCGGCCATGGCAGCAACGCGGCGATCGTCGGCGTTGAGTACGGCATAGCCATCAGGGAATACAGCTTCTGCGACTACACTCTTGAGGTTAGCTAATTGATCGATGGTATCGATATCGCCTATTCCTAGATGATCGGCGGCAACATTTAATACCACACCGACATTAGCAGTTTCAAAACCGAGTCCAGAGCGAAGAATACCACCACGAGCTGTTTCGAGTACGGCTACTTCTACAGTTGGATCTTGCAAGATCAGGTGGGCACTTTGGGGGCCTGTGTTATCTCCAGCTTCTACTAAGTATTCACCGATATAAGTCCCATCTGTAGTTGTATAGCCTACTACTTTTCCTGTTTGTTTATAAATATGTGCTAGCAATCGCGTAGTTGTGGTTTTCCCATTAGTGCCCGTCACACTCAAGATGGGAATGCGGCTAGATTGTTCGTTAGGGAACAGCATATCCATAACTGCGCCAGCGACGTTGCGAGGGATGCCAATGCTAGGGGCGACGTGCATCCGAAAGCCAGGTGCAGCATTAACTTCCACAATCACACCATCCACTTCCCGTAGGGGACGGCTAATATCTGAAGTGACGATATCCAGTCCGGCGATATCCAAACCGATAATTTTCACTACCCTTTGAGCTAACCAAATGTTTTCTGGGTGGATCTCGTCGGTACGGTCTACGGCAATGCCACCTGTACTCAAATTTGCCGTTGCCCGCAGGTAACAAATTGTGCCTTTTGGGAGGACGCTGTTGAGAGTGTAGCCTTGCCTTTCTAGCAGTTGGTAGCTGGTGCGGTCTAGTTCAATTTTGGTGAGGACGTTATCATGTCCTTCTCCACGATTCGGATCGAGGTTTGTTTCCTCAATCAGTTCGGCGATGGTAGATCTGCCATTGCCAACTACATGAGCTGGTACGCGTTCAGCGACTGCTACGACTTTGCCATCGACAACCAGTACTCTGTGGTCGCGTCCGATGTAATACCGTTCGACAATGATTGACCGAGAAACTTGTCTGGCTGCCTCGTAAGCCGCCTCTGCTTCATCCCAAGTTCTGATATCGATAGTGATCCCGCGTCCGTGATTGCCATCCAGCGGTTTGATGACAATGGGATAACCGCCTACGTATTCAATGGCTTCTTCTAAATCGTCCAAGAAGTTGATGACTGTACCTCTGGGTACAGGCACTCCAGTCGCAGCTAAGATGCGTTTGGTGGCTTCTTTGTCGCAAGCTAGTTCTACCCCCAGAATGCTGGTGTTATCAGTCATTGTGGCCTGCATCCGCTTCTGATTAACGCCATAGCCCAGCTGAATCAAAAAGCGGGCGCTCAGTTGCATCCAGGGAATGCCTCTTTTTTCGGCTTCTTTGACGATCGCTTCTGTTGAAGGGCCTAGAGAAGAATCGCGCCAGAAGTCTTTCAGGTCTTGGATGTCTTGCTCTAGTTCTGCCTTGGGATAACGACCGCGATCGACGATACTTTGGCACAGGCGCACAGCTGCTCGTCCAGCGTAGCGTCCTGCTTCCTCATTTAGGTACTCAATCACTACCTGGAAAATTCCAGGTGTAGCAGTTTCACGGGTGCGACCAAAACCGACATGCATTCCAGCCAATTCTTGGAGTTCTAGGGCTACGTGTTCCACGACATGGCCCATCATGGTACCTTCTCGCACTCGCATCAAAAAACCACCACGACAGCCAGGCGAACAATAGTGACCCTCCAGACTTGGCAGCGCCTCTACTAATCCTTCATAAAAGCCAGGGATTTCATTCGAGGGCGTCTCGGCAAGGTTTTCTAAATCGAGGCGCATGACGATCAGCTTGTGGCGTCGAATGCTCCAGTAGTTTGGGCCGCGTAAGGTCTGGATCTTGAGGATTCTCATGGGAATAGGTAGATGGAGATTCGGAACCAAAATTCTAGTTTCTTACTGGAATTGACCGCTAAACTGTTCATTACAAACAGTTTTTTCTATTTTTATGGTATTGTGCTAATTTTTCTACCGCAGGAAATAAAGTTAGCGATCGATGCCAGTGTAACCTCAGATACTCTATTCCGTCAGCTAGAGATACGGTGTACAGCGGGCAATACAGTCCGTTGGTACAGGTGGAAGCGATCGCCATAGCTGAGGATGTGCAGACGTAAATTATGCACTGTTAGGGGTTCATTAGCGCCGACATGCGGCTCGTTGGTGTGGGTGAGTTCAGTGGGATCGACAATGGTGACACTGCCTTTGCCCATGACTTGCAGCCAGCCATCCCGTTCAAAGACAGCACAAGTATCTTCATCAATGCCGATACCTAAGCGGTCAGGATGAGCTGCGATCGCACTAATTAGTCGTCCCATACGATTACGGTTGTGAAAGTGTTGGTCAACGATTACCTCTGGGATAAATCCCAAACCCGTTGCCATATCTACTAGGGAACGATTTGGTGTCTCTCCACTACCACCGCCAGCAATCATATGATGCCCCATTACTGCCGCCCCCGCACTGGTACCTGCTAAGGTAAGTTGCCCCGATCTCACCCGCTGCCGGATGATCTCCATCGCTGGCGTATCTGACAACACGCCACAGAGGCGCAATTGGTCTCCTCCCGTCAAAAAAACTCCACTACAGGCTTCTAAAGATGCTTTGATTTGTGGAATTTCACACTGTTCCCGTTCGCGGATGTCTAAAATCTCAACCTTCTCAGCACCCATTTCTTCAAAAATGCGAATATACCGACCACCGATGATAGCGGGTTCGCGGGAGGCAGATGGAATAATTGTAATATAGGCCTTACTAGCACCGGCGCGACCAAAAAAAGTTCGCAGGATTTCGCGTCCATGAACTTTATCTTCTGCGCCTCCGATCACCAGAACGGCGGTTTTAGTTGCTTGGGGTGTCCTCATTTCCAGCGATTTAGCTTTTAGTTGCGGCATTGTGTTTCTCCTGTCAACAACTTCAGGAGCCATCGCCTTGGTGTTAGCGCAGCGTTAGCGGCGCAGGAGCGTCGGCAGTCCGGTCTTGGGGAGCCAGTGCGGTCTTGGGGTTTCCCCAAGTGGAGGAGGCAGTGCGTTGCGGAGCCAGCGCTGTGCGGAGGTTCCCTCCGTTGAAGCGACTGGCGTGGGGTTCCCCCCGTTGTAGCAACTGCCGTCATCTGGCGTGGTTTCCCCCATGAGGAACTGCCGAAAGGGTTCCCCAGTGAGACAGCCCTGAAGGAGGGTTTCCAACGCCAGTCGCTCATGGGGGAGACCCCCAAGACCGCGCTGGCTCCTCCGTAGGGGACTGCGTTCCCCGTTCGACGAAGTCGTTCCCGAAGGGTAGGGGTTCTCGAAGAGTACCCGAAGGGCTTGTGGCGAATGGCGTGTGAATTTAACAAGGTTGAGTAGCCTAATGATTTACGCACTTTGCTTTTGTAGGAGGACACTGCACCGAGGTTTTGATTGCCGACAGCCAGCGTTCATAATTCTCGTTTAACAGACACGAAGCCTCAGTATTCATGTGTCTGTTGCCGTTCCTAAAAGCCAGCGCCTTGTTTTTCACCTGTCCACTTTTTCCAGACTGGCAGAATTGTGCTTGGTGACTAAGGGAGGACACTTTTGTGTGGGGTTTCCCCTTTGTTTAATCAAGTGTCTGTTTTCCCTCTTAGGTTGGGGACGAATCCCCTCTGGGGTCGGGGGTGGGCAGGTCTTTGCACAAATGATTCTGAGGCTAGCTCGATGCATCCTGGAAGTTGTTAACCTGGTCAGATTATTTATTTAAATGGTAGTTGTGACAATATTTAAACATAAATTAAGTAATTAGAAAAACTTTTGATCCCGTGAAGAAACATATTGTTCTGGTACTTTTAGATACTATTGAGCAAGCTTATCTGTAGTTTTACCCTAGATTGGCTTCTTGCGTTTAGTAAACATTCAAATTTAAGATTAGTGTTCTCGAATACGAATTACTGTGCGCTTTGATATAGTTACACTTTTTCCTGACTGTTTTACCTCAGTTCTTAGCTCTGGGCTGCTAGGTAAAGCCTTAGCCAAACAGATTGCCCAAGTGAATCTGGTCAATCCTCGAGACTTCACCACCGATAAACACCGGAAGGTAGATGATGAACCCTACGGCGGTGGCGTGGGGATGCTGATGAAGCCAGAACCTATATTTACGGCTGTGGAGTCCTTGCCAACTCTACCCCGAAGAGAAATCGTGTTGATGAGTCCTCAGGGGCAAACAATCAATCAACCGCTGTTGCGAGAACTAGCAACCAATTATGACCAGTTAGTAGTAATCTGCGGACATTATGAAGGAGTGGATGAGAGGGTACTGCATCTAGTAACACGTGAGGTATCTTTGGGCGATTTTATTCTGACTGGTGGAGAAATTCCAGCAATGGCATTGATCAACGGTATAGTGCGTCTGCTACCAGGAACGGTGGCCAAAACAGAGTCCCTGACAGCAGAAAGTTTTGAAGAGGGGTTGCTGGACTATCCCCAGTACACTCGTCCCGCCAATTTTCGGGGTTGGAAAGTGCCTGATGTCTTGCTCTCTGGGAATCACGCAGCAATTGCCCGATGGCGTTACGAACAACAAATTAAAAAAACAAGCGATCGCCGCCCCGATTTGCTCAAGGAGTGGGAGCGGGAGAGCAGAGGGGCAGGGGAGCAGGGGGAGCAGGGGAGAAGGGGAGGAAAGTAAAGATAAAACTCCTAACTCTTAACTCCTGTACAAATGCGATTAATCGCGTCTGTACTCAGCACGGGCTAAACGCCCCGTTACCGCTAACAGGACTCAGCAACGCCAGTCGCCTCAATGGGGGGAACCCCCGTACAGCGCTGGCTTCTCAGCACTTTTTACAATTGACAACTGGAGAAATGACTAACATTCGTATTGGTAACGGCTACGATATCCACCGATTGGTGAGCGATCGCTCTTTAATTTTAGGAGGAGTGCAAATTCCTCACGAACTTGGTTTATTGGGGCATAGTGATGCTGACGTGCTAACGCATGCAATTATGGATGCCATGCTTGGGGCATTATCTTTGGGGGATATAGGGCATTATTTTCCTCCTAGCGATTCCCAATGGGCAGGGGCTGATAGTTTAGTACTACTAACTCAAGTAAATCAGCTAATTCAAGAGCAAGGTTGGCAAGTAGGCAACATTGATTCGGTGGTAGTAGCAGAACGTCCAAAGTTGAAACCGCATATTGAAAAGATGCGTGATAAATTAGCGACTGTTTTAGAATTGCAAGCAAATCAAATTGGCATCAAAGCAACTACCAATGAAAAGTTAGGCCCCGTTGGACGAGAAGAAGGTATATGTGCTTATGCTGTTGTCTTGCTAGTAGCAGCTAAATAATTTAATTAAGTCCATGTTTCCTTTAATTGAGTTCACCATTCATGTATTAAACTTATGAATTTTAGTAGCATTTTTTCCAAAATTAAACGTTTTTTGTTACCAATAATTTTGGTTTTAGCAACAGCAATTATAGTTACTGCTTGTAACCCATCTGAATTTAAAACTTCTGCTGCTCAAGTACCTCAATTAGTAAGTAGCATTCTCAGCGATCCTAAAACTTTTAACTACCCTCTCAGTCAAGAATTTCCCAATATTTTTGGGCTTACTTATGTGGGTTTAACTACCCAAAACCCCATAACTGGTGAATTCGAGCCAGACTTGGCGGAATCATGGCAAATTTCTGATAACAAATTGCAGTTTATTTTTACCCTACGTCAAGGATTGAAATGGTCTGATGGACAACCACTAACAGCCGATGATGTGGTATTTACCTTCAACGACATTTACCTCAACGAAGCAATTCCCACAGATGCTAGAGATGTCTTGCGAATTGGTGAGAGTCGAGCATTACCTAAGGTACGAAAAATAGATGAACGGCGAGTCGAGTTTACCAATCCAGAACCATTTGCACCATTTTTAGGAACTATAGGATTGCCAATTTTACCTGCCCATATATTAGAAAAATCTATCAAGACCAAAGATCGAGAAGGTAAACCAATATTTCTGTCACAGTGGGGTGTTGATACTCCTCCCGATCGGGTTATCGTCAACGGTCCTTATAAACTAGAGCGTTACGATACTAGCCAACGTGTAGTTTTTCGACGTAACCCTTACTATTGGCGCAAAGGATCTAAAGGAGAATCCCAACCTTATATCGAACGTGTAGTGTGGCAAATTGTAGAATCAACAGATACCTCGTTGCTACAATTTCGTTCTGGTGGTTTAGATACAGTGGGAGTGTCACCAGACTACTTTTCTTTGCTAAAGGTGCAAGAAAAGCAGGGAAATTTCAAAATTTATAATGGTGGACCAGCAACTGGTACGACGTTTATTCTATTCAATTTGAATAAAGGTCAAAGGAATGGGAAACCACTGGTAGATCCAGTAAAGTCGCGTTGGTTTAACACTGTAGAATTTCGGCAAGCCGTAGCCTATGCTATTGACCGACAAACGATGATAAATAATACTTTTCGCGGCTTAGGTAAACCTCAAGATTCACCAATTTCAGTGCAAAGTCCCTATTATCTTTCGGCTCAAAAAGGACTAAAGACTTATAACTACAATCTCAAAAAATCAAAGGAACTGCTGCTCAAAGCAGGATTCAAATATAACGACAAAAACCAATTAGTAGATGCTCAGGGAAACCGCGTTCGTTTTACTTTGCTGACTAATGCTGGTAACAAAATCCGCGAAGCAATTGGATCGCAAATTAAACAAGACCTGAGTAAAATCGGGATTCAAGTTGATTTCACTCCATTGGCATGGAATACTTACACAGACAAACTTTCTAACACCTTGGATTGGGAAGCTTCTATGCTAGGTCTGACTGGTGGTTTAGAACCAAATGATGGGGCTAATGTCTGGGCCCCCGAAGGTGGATTACATATGTTTAATCAGAAACCTCAAGCAGGACAAAAGCCGATTGAGGGTTGGGAAGTGTCTCCTTGGGAAGCAGAAATTAACAAGCTTTACATTCAAGCAGCTAGGGAGTTAGACGAAGCCAAGCGGAAAGAAATTTATGCCGAAACACAGCGAATAACTCAGGAGAATTTACCATTTATTTACTTAGTTAATCCTTTGTCACTCTCAGCAGTCCGCAATCGCTTTGAAGGCATCAAATTCTCTGCCCTTGGTGGCGCATTCTGGAATATTCATGAAATCAAAATAACAGATTAGTCATTAGTTAGTGGTTATTGATTAGTGGCTAACAACTGAACTACTGACTAATGATAAAGGACAAATGACCAATGACCGATGAAAAAGCTTTGCGATCGCTCCTAGAAGCGGTTGCGAATGGTAAAGTGACTCTAGATGTGGCGTTAGACTCACTCAAAGACTTAGCCTATGAACCTGTGGGTGAATTTGCCAAAATTGACCATCATCGCCAACTGAGAACTGGTTTCCCAGAGGTGATTTGGGGACCAGGTAAAACGCCAGAACAGATTGCTCAAATTATGGAGGTGATGCGTCTCCGTAACTCGGTAGTGATGGCAACCCGAATTGAATCGGCAGTTTATACGGAACTGCAATCAAAGGTTAGAGGTTTACATTACTACGAATTGGCGAAAATTTGTGCCATTACTCCCCCAAGCATCGAACCACAATTTGGGGGAGAAATCGGTATTCTTTCGGCTGGTACTGCTGATTTACCCGTTGCAGAAGAAGCAGCAATCACAGCTGAACTTTCTGGTTTTCGCGTGCAGCGTCTTTGGGATGTCGGCGTTGCTGGAATTCACCGTTTACTAAATAATCGCCATGTCATTGAGTCGGCATCGGTGTTGATTGTCGTAGCTGGGATGGAAGGTGCTTTACCCAGCGTCGTTGCGGGTTTGGCACATTGTCCCGTGATTGCTGTTCCTACCAGTGTGGGTTACGGTGCAAATTTTGGCGGTTTAGCAGCCCTATTGACAATGCTCAATTCTTGTGCGGCTGGAGTAGGTGTAGTCAATATTGATAATGGCTTTGGCGCAGCAGTTTTGGCGGGGCAAATTTTGCGGACAGCCGAGAAATTGCGGTTGGCATCGTCTGCATCTTGAGTTATGACATCAAGAGACTGGGGATTGGGGATTAGGGACTAGGTAAGAAGGGGAAAGGTTAAAGGGCAAACGGATAGTTCTTTGCTTTTCCCAATCCCCAGAACCAAATGCCCAGTAACCAATCCACTGCTAATTCATTAATTATCAAGTATGAACTACTACACCGATTTGATGTCTGAGTTACTTTGGGATTTGCCCGCTAATGTGCCGCTACTAGCTCAAGCAATTCGCGATCCAGACCTAATAGGTCAAATCTCTAAAGCTTGGAGCCACTTTGTACAGACAGGACAAATCTGGGCACTATTGATTGGTTTGGTTATTGGTTATATCATTCGGAATCTAACAAGCTACGGTTAGATTTAAAAGTTAGCAGGCAGGAGTCAGGAGTCAAGAGGCAGGGGAGCAGGGGAGAAGTTATTACAAGTCTTTCCCCCTTCTCCCTATCACCCTATCCCCCTCATCTCCTTCATCCCCCCTGCTCCCCAATCCCCAGTCCCCTCGTATCTATGACCAAAGAACAAACTTGGAGTCAGCGGTTTGAATCGGTGCTGCATCCGGCGATCGCTCGTTTTAATGCCAGTATCGGTTTTGATATTGAATTAATAGAATACGACCTCACCGGTTCCCAAGCTCATGCTCAGATGCTGGCTTACACTGGTATCATTTCCCCAGAAGAAGGAGAGCAACTTATTGCGGGTTTAGAACAAATTCGCCAAGAATACCACCAAGGCAATTTTAATCCTGGTATCGATGCCGAAGATGTACATTTTGCGGTGGAACGGCGACTGACGGAAATTGTTGGTGATGTGGGTAAAAAATTACATACGGCGCGATCGCGTAACGATCAAGTTGGCACTGACACCAGACTCTACCTGCGCGATCGAATTCAAGAAATTAAAAGCCAATTGCGGGAATTTCAAACCGTCTTACTAGATATAGCCGAACAGCACGTTGAAACTCTAATTCCTGGCTATACCCACCTGCAACGTGCCCAACCTCTAAGTTTGGCTCATCACCTCTTGGCATACTTTCAGATGGCACAACGCGACTGGGAACGTCTGGGAGATGTGTATCGGCGAGTAAATATCTCGCCACTGGGGTGCGGTGCTTTGGCAGGAACAACTTTCCCTATTGACCGCCATTACACAGCCCAACTGTTGAAGTTTGACAGCGTTTATGCAAATAGTTTGGATGGAGTGAGCGATCGCGACTTTGCGATTGAATTCCTCTGTGCTGCTAGCTTGATCGTGGTTCACCTCAGCCGCCTCTCAGAAGAAATTATTCTTTGGTCATCTGAAGAATTTCGCTTTGTCACCCTCAAAGATAGCTGTGCCACTGGTTCCAGCATTATGCCCCAAAAGAAGAATCCTGATGTACCAGAATTAGTACGGGGAAAAACAGGGCGTGTATTCGGTCATCTTCAGGCAATGTTAGTAATTATGAAAGGGCTACCTTTGGCATACAACAAAGACCTGCAAGAAGATAAAGAAGGTCTATTTGATGGTGTTAACACAGTCAAAGCCTGTTTGGAAGCAATGACAATTTTGCTGCGAGAAGGGTTAGAATTTCGCACCCAGCGTTTGGCAGAAGCAGTGACAGAAGACTTTTCCAACGCTACTGATGTAGCAGATTATTTAGCAGCACGAGGCGTACCCTTCCGAGAAGCCTATAATCTTGTAGGCAAAGTAGTAAAAACCAGTATTGCCGCAGGTAAACTCTTAAAAGATTTGACATTGGAGGAGTGGCAAAAACTCCACCCAGCATTTGCCGCAGATATTTATGAAGCGATATCCCCTCGTCAAGTTGTAGCTGCACGTAACAGTTATGGTGGTACTGGTTTTGCCCAAGTGACCAAAGCAATCCTGACTGCTCGCGCTCAAATTGCTGAGAAAGACTAGCATTGGGAACAAAACGATAGGGAGATAGGAAGACAGGCTACTAGAAAAGAGTTTTCATCTTACTGATTATCCAGTCCCCAATAAGAAGTAAGGGCGTACAACTAACTGTACGCCCTGAAAACTCAAACACTCAAAGAATAAGAATTTCGGGAGGCAACTTATTCAGCATCAATTGCTGCTGCGCCCTCATCTTCCTCACTCTTCGGTGGTCTTTGTTGGAATCTTCTTTGCATTCTTCCTGTCGTAGTCCGTTTACGAAACTTCCTGGCATATGCCTGGTTCCGTAGCGCCTTTTCTTTTTTCGGGTTACGGCGCTTAGCCATGTTCACCTCATTAATAAACAACAAAAAAGGTAACTAGGCATCACGTAGGCAATATCAGCTACCAATGTTATTGATATAATTTTAGCCTAGTTTAGCAGCCTACATACTTTAAACAGCTTACAATCCTATCGCATTCAATTTGAATATGTCAATAGCAATTCAGCATTATTCCCTCGATGCCAAGGTGTTTGTATACTGATGTAGCGACTAGAAAGACAAAAAATCTTTGATAGAGCAATCCCCATAGTTAACTGTGAAAATATCTTGTCCATCAGGAAATAATCAGTTTTTAGGCGTGAAGCCTTGTATGATTGACTGTGAATAAATCTTATAGGTTTTAGATAAATTAATTTTGGCAATAAACTAGCATTTGATAAAATAAATTATCGTCGTACAATTCCTCTAAATTAATATTACTAATTACATAAATGCAAGCTATTAGGCTAGGGGATAAACAAATTTAGATATTTTATATCCTATATTTGGAAATTAATATAGCTCTCTGCTTTCAGGAAAACTCATGGTATGTTTAATTGGAAAAGTCTGATTATATTAGGAAAAATTGTGTATACAAAATCACACTAATTTTTTGTTTAACCTAATCATAAAATTGATATATTTTCCAAAAATCGTTTAGAATAAAATCCCAAACCACGAACATATTTGTAAAATACAAATCTTAACTATTAAGTAGTTAAGCCTATGTTAGGTGGTAGGGCAATTAGATAATACAATACAGACATTTTAAGATTGAACGTTATTGCTTTTTTTGCAACGGCTGTCCAGTCCACACGTAGCTTGTGGCGCATTGGACAAACGGTACTGGGTATTATCTTCCGTCATCCCATTCCTGGTACTAGTATTATCCCGATATTACCTGATGGTCGAATTGTGCTGATCCGGCGACGCGATGATGGTTGCTGGGCGTTGCCTGGAGGTATGGTGGATTGGGGGGAGGATATTCCCAACACAGTTCGCCGAGAGTTGATGGAGGAAACTGGACTAGAGTTGTTAGAAATTAAGCGTTTAGTTGGAGTTTACTCTGCACGAGATCGCGATCCCAGAATCCATTCAATTTGTGTTGCGGTTGAAGCCCAAGTGCAGGGAATAATGGCGGTTCAGGATACTTTGGAAGTCATAGAAATCCAGGCTTTCCCTCCAGATTCCCTACCTCCAGAAAAAATGTCTCATGACCACTCTCGACAATTACAAGATTACTTGAATGGCTTGACCACACTCGCATAATAATATTTTTTATTAGTCATTTGTACTTTGTTAGACGCTAAGAACGTTAGCGCAGCGAAACGCGAGTCTTCTCCCAAGGGGCGACGCGTCACCCGTAAGGGTTTCTGTCGTTAGCGTAGCGTTAGCGACAAAGGAGCGTCACCCGTACTCCTTCTCCGACGGAGACGCTAGCGCGAACGGAGAACCCGCAGGGTAGGGTCAGTAGTTAGTTGCCACTGACTAATGACTATTGGCTAATATGCTAAAAGTTAATTCTTAAATCTAAGATGGATGCGCTATTTCGTAACTCCCGAAGGAAACTCTCTCAAGGGCTATTATTCTGGCGTGAAGCTGGTGAAGGTACTCCTGTGATTTTTTTGCATGGTGCTTGGGAAGATAGCAGTCAATGGCTATCAGTGATGGAGACACTATCTCAGAGTTTTCATTGCTTCGCACCAGATTTACTAGGGTTTGGTGAGTCAGATCGTCCCAACATCCATCACTCAATTGATTTGCAAGTAGAGTGTATAGCTGAGTTCCTACAAGCTTTGAAGTTAGAAAAGGTATATTTAGTAGGACATTCCCTTGGAGGATGGATTGCTGCTAGTTATGCTTTAAAGTATGCAGAGCAAGTTTATGGTTTAATGCTGCTAGCGCCAGAGGGTGTAGAGGTAGAAGGACAAAAAAAGTATTGGCAGAAGATGCGGCAGCTAATGAATCGTTCGCCGCTGTTTTATCAGATATTGCGATCGCTTCGTCCCTTAACCAAAATCTTCGGTTTACACGAAAAAGTAGAAAAGGATTGCCAGATGCGCCAAGAACTTCTGCAATACCCTACAGCCTGTCAGCTACTATTTCAACGCCAGCAGCCAGAAATTGAGGCAGAATTACTGCAAAACCGATTGCACTTGATGGAAGTCCCAGTTTTAATATTGCAAGGCGGTCAAGATTTACTTGATGCTGTAGTTAAAAGTCAAACTTACACTCAACTGACTCCTAAAGTTGATTTTAAAATGATTCCTCATGCAGGAAATAATTTGCCAGAATCATGTGCTGGAATTGTGGCTGGAGATATTCAGGATTTTATTAAGCAATTAAACTAATTTATTCAGAGTTTGCTGCCAATCTGCTACCAACATTTCCTCACTCTCAAATCGCGATATGTGTTTCAAGTTGGTTGTCACAACTGTGAAGCTCATTAAAATTCTGCAATTGAAGGATTGCTTGAGCAGCAAGAATTACATCAGCATTTACCTGTTAACTGTTCATCCGCGCACCTATCTCAAGAAGATGTTCTCCAGACTACCTTGAGATGGGTGCTATTTCTGGCGTTGCATAACAGTGGGATGAATTGGGGTAGGCAGGGGATGCAGGGGATGCAGGGGATGCAGGGGGGAGAATTTTAGAAGTTGCTAAATCATCCCGCAACTATGCAACGCCCTATTTCTCTTTGAGGGTTGGTACAATCGCTTTATCTTTTCGCCTCAACGCATTAGTATCCTCTTATAATCTCAAAATGAGCGAACTGACAGTCCATAGACTTAAATTAATGGCATTCTTCGTGACACTTTTTTATAGCTATCTCGCCTCGACCTCTACACTAATTTAAAATCGCTCAAATACTTGCCGTCAATACTTTTCCCACCCTACAGTCGAACAACATATAATTTGTTCGCAACGATAAATTCCCTGTTAATCGCCATTAGTTGCAAAATATTGACAATTAGTAATTATTGTTTAATAACTGTCTTAAATATTTTAACTATCTGCTTAACTGTCTTAACTGTCTTCTAATTCTTCAATTTTTGATTTAGCTATCTGCTTAACTGTCTTAACTGTCTTCTAATTTTTAAATTAATTATTTGACTGTTTGCTTAACTGCTTTAGTCTACGTATTGCTTTTTTTCTACAACTATGAAAAATTATGAGAACACGATAAATCCCTCAAAATTTATCTGGCAGCGTCGGAAATAAGTAATGACTTAAACAGCTTTTTTAAATGCCCTATCTTTCGGTATAGGGAATTTAAAATAAAACGTACATAGCTCGTTATTTGAATTAGGAGCATCTTGTATTATCGCCTTGATACGAGCCACCACGAGCAAAGCAGATGTGGGAACGTAGTCGGGGTGAGGATACTCGTGAACCGCAACGATGCTCTGCTCAGCCACGAAATCAAAGACAGCAAAAAGACCCCATAGGAGGTTAGGTGCGATCGTGCAACCCTTTGAACTGCCAGAATTTTACATGCCTTGGCCCGCACGGCTGAACCCAAACTTGGAAGCAGCGCGAGTACATTCCAAAGCGTGGGCCTACCAGATGGGGATACTTGGCTCACAAGAAGAAGCGGAAAGCTCCGCTATCTGGGACGAGCGCACATTCGATGCCCACGACTACGCCTTGCTTTGCTCGTATACGCATCCAGATGCACCAAGTGCAGAGCTTGATTTAGTGACTGACTGGTATGTTTGGGTGTTCTTCTTCGACGATCACTTTCTTGAAATTTATAAACGCACCCAAGACATGGCTGGGGCGAAGGAATATCTCGGCAGACTACCGATGTTCATGCCAATTTATCCCACCGATACTCCCCCAGTACCCACCAACCCAGTGGAGCGTGGCTTGATCGATTTGTGGACTCGCACCGCGTTTACCAAATCTCCTGAATGGCGGCTCCGGTTTTCTGAGAGTACCAAAAACCTCTTGGAAGAGTCTTTGTGGGAACTCTCCAATATCAGCCAGGATCGGGTCGCCAACCCCATTGAATACATAGAGATGCGCCGGAAAGTAGGCGGCGCTCCGTGGTCAGCGGATCTCGTCGAACACGCTGTGTTTGTTGAGATTCCCCTCGAAATCGCCACAACTCGGCCGATGCGCGTACTTAAAGACACGTTTGCTGATGGAGTGCATCTTCGCAACGACTTGTTCTCCTACCAGAGAGAAGTAGAGGATGAAGGTGAAAATGCCAACTGTGTGTTGGTCTTAGAGCGATTCTTGAATGTGAGTACCCAAGAGGCAGCTAACCTCACCAACGATCTGCTGACCTCACGACTACAGCAGTTTGATAACACCGCCATCACCGAGCTGCCCCCCCTCTTCGAGGAACACGGACTAGATCCGATGGCTCGGATGAGCGTTCTGTTATACATCAAAGGACTCCAGGACTGGCAGTCAGGCGGTCATGAGTGGCACATGAGGTCAAGCCGCTACATGAACAAAGGAGGGGATAATTCTTCGACATCCACTCTAGTTCTGGGTGGTCCCACAGGCCTGGGCACATCGGCTGTGCGTATTGGATCGTTATACAGCACCTTAGGTTTAGGAAGATTCAAGAGCTTTACTCACGTTCCATA
The DNA here is from genome assembly GCA_003326215.1 of Nostoc minutum NIES-26. Lineage (GTDB taxonomy): Bacteria > Cyanobacteriota > Cyanobacteriia > Cyanobacteriales > Nostocaceae > Dendronalium > Dendronalium minutum. The sequence goes on from LXQD01000297.1 coordinate 26,573, forward strand.
CCAGTCTGTAGGGCCAGCGACACTGCCGAAGTTTTACATACCGTTTTCTACAAGTTTGAATTCCCATTTAAATGCTGCGCGGCAGCATTCCAAGGAATGGGCACGGCAGATGGGGATGCTAGACTCACTACCTGGTATTGCTGATGCCGTTATCTGGGATGACCACAAGTTCGATGTTGCTGACGTGGCCTTATGCGGTGCGCTAATCAATCCGAATGCGTCTGGTCCTGAACTGAATATAACGGCGTGCTGGCTGGTCTGGGGAACCTACGCCGATGATTACTTCCCAGCACTTTACGGGCACAGCCGCAACATGGCGGGTGCGAAAGTTTTCAACGCCCGACTGTCGGCGTTCATGCCTCTTGATTCCAGCTCTACCCCGGAGCCGACCAACCCAGTAGAACGCGGCTTGGCTGACATATGGTCTCGCACAGCTGGACCTATGTCTGCAAACGCGCGGCGTCAGTTCCGCCGTGCTATTGAGGACATGACTGAAAGCTGGTTGTGGGAACTTGCCAACCAAATCCAAAATCGGATTCCAGACCCGATAGATTATGTGGAGATGCGTCGTAAGACATTTGGCTCGGATCTGACGATGAGCCTGTCTCGACTAGCTCAAGGCAACGAGATCCCGCAGGAAATTTACCGCACGCGATCGATGCGCCAGCTGGATAATTCGGCCGCCGACTTCGCCTGTTTAACCAACGACATCTTCTCCTACCAGAAAGAAATCGAATTCGAGGGCGAACTCAATAACGGCGTGCTGGTTATTCAGAATTTCCTCAACTGCGACAAATCGCAGGCTGTTGAGATTGTTAACAATCTGATGACTGCTCGGGCACAACAGTTTCAACACATCGTCGCCACCGAACTGCCTGTTCTTTTCGACGATTTCAATCTGGATGAAAGTGCCCGTAAGAAACTGCACGGATACGTTGAGAAATTACAACAGTGGATGTGCGGCGTTCTCAAGTGGCATATAGCAGTAGACCGATATAAGGAATTTGAATTGCGTAATAGTTTGCCAGCAAAGCGGCTGCTGAGAGGTCCCACAGGGCTGGGCACATCTGCTGCACATATCAGATCCTTGGTCAGTACATTGGGTCTAAGTTCAGTACTCGATCGAGAGTACTGAGTAACTCCTGAATTCTCTTTTGATCGATTTTGCGGCTTTGGGTTCCTTGGTCAGCAGTCGCCAGGTAAGACTTGATTTTTTTCTAGTAACTAAAAAGTGGAGGATTAAGTTGTGACTTATTCTAACGATTCTAATTTGAATGTTGAAGATCGGCAGCCACAGTTAAGCTTGAGTACGGCAGCGGCGCGTAATTTGGCGACAACGGCCAAATCTGCACCGCAGACGCAGGAGATTACATCCCGATGGTTGTTGAAGTTGTTGCCGTGGGTGCAGACGAAGGGTGGTACCTTTCGAGTCAACCGTCGGTTGAGTTATACAGTAGGTGATGGGCGAATCACTTTCACCAACACCGGAGCAGCGGTGCAGGTAATTCCCCAGGAACTTACTGAATTGCCCTTGCTGCGAGGGTTTGAGGACGTTGATGTGTTGACCGCGTTGGCAAACCTGTTCGAGCAGCAGGAGTACGCCCCAGACGACGTGATTGTCGAGATTGGTCAGCCAGCCGATCGCGTGATTCTGATTGCTCGTGGCAAGGTGAACAAGATTGGTCTTGGCAAGTATGGCGAGCAGGTCGTATTAGATGTGCTAGCCGACGGCGATCATTTCGGCGATGAAACTATAGCCCAGTCTGAGGACACCTGGCAGTACACCCTGAAGGCGATTACCAGAACCATAGTTTTGTCGCTCCCTCAACAGGCATTTGAGAGGCGGATCGGTCAGTCAGAGGCATTGCAAGCTCATGTTGAACAGTTCCGCGCCCGCCTCAGCCAGCCACAGAATGCCCAAGGTGAAGCCGCCATTCAGGTAGCGACCGCTCATCCCCAAGAAGCTACATTGTTGGGAACCTTCGCCGACTACGAACTTACACCCCGCGAATATGAGTTGAGCATCGCCCAAACGGTGTTGCGAGTAAGTACCAGAGTAGCCGATTTGTACAACGAACCCTACAACCAGACAGAAGAACAACTGCGGCTGACTATTGAGACATTACGGGAACGTCAAGAACACGAGTTGCTCAACAACCGCGAATTCGGGTTGCTGCACAACGCCGACCTCAAACAGCGCATCTATAGCCGTACTGGTGCACCCACACCCGACGACCTCGACGAGCTGTTGGCGACGGTATGGAAGGAGCCAACATTCTTCCTGGCCCACCCCCGGACGATCGCTGCCTTTGGTCGGGAGGCCAACCGCCAGGGCGTTTATCCACATAGTGTAGATGTGAACGGCGTTCAGGTTACAGCTTGGCGTGGCGTACCCATCTTTCCTTGCAGCAAGATCCCTATTACCAATAACCGCACCAGTTCTGTCCTTTTGCTCCGCACTGGTCTGGAAAAACAAGGGGTGATCGGCTTACATCAAACTGGTATCCCCGATGAATACCAACCCAGTCTGTCTGTCCGCTTCATGGGCATCAGCGAAAAGGCCATCATTTCCTACCTCGTTACGGCCTACTACTCCGCAGCCGTCCTCATTCCTGACGCACTCGGCATCCTCGAAGATGTGGAAATCGGGCGCTAAATATTCTTCAGGAGTGCTGACTGTTGAGTGAGGAGTGAGGAGTAGAGACGCGATTATACTCTTACGAGAAGCCGCTCTTACGAGCGTCTACGCGTCTGTACAGGAGTTAAAGATTCTCCCATTTCCCTCACTCAGCACTCTTCATGCACTTTCTATTAGTAACTAAAGGATGAGGTGATGACGGATTTTATTGAATCGAACGGCTTAGTTGAGGCTAGACAACCTCAATTGAGTTTGAGTAAAGATGCTGCCCGTAATTTGTCTAAAACAACGAAATCTGCACCGCAGACGCAGGAAATTACCTCGCGCTGGTTGTTGAAGATGTTGCCGTGGGTGCAAACGAAGGGTGGCACCTATCGGTTGAACCGTCGCTTGACTTATACTGTGGGTGACGGGCGGTTGAGTTTCTCCAACACTGGAGCCGAAGTGCAGGTAATTCCCCAGGAACTTGGTGAGTTGCCATTACTGCGAGGGTTTGACGACACCGAAGTGTTGACTGCGTTGGCGGGTCGGTTTTTTCAACAGGAGTTCGCACCTGGTGACATCATAGTGCAGTCAGGTCAGCCAGCCAATCAGCTTTTTTTAATTGCACATGGCAAAGTAAACAAGATTGGTATTGGCAAGTATGACGAGCAGCCTCTGTTGGATGTGCTGGCTGACGGTGATTATTTTGGCGATCGCGTGTTGGTGGAGTCAGAAAGCAGTTGGAAGTTCACGGTCAAAGCTGTGACCCGATGCACGGTATTGGCACTACCACAACAGGCATTTGGGGAACTGCTCAACCAGTCGCAGGCGTTACAGGCTCAGGTTGAGCAGTTTCGGACTCGCGCCGAACAACCACAAAACAAGTATGGAGAAGCTGCGATCGCGTTGTCAACCGGTCATAGCACAGAGACGACGTTACCGGGAACATTTGTTGACTACGAACTCTCACCCCGGGAATATCAATTGAGCATTGCTCAGACTGTGTTGCGGGTGAATAATCGTGTTGCGGATCTTTACAATGAACCGTTCGACCAGACACAAGAACAACTGCGGCTGACGATTGAGGCATTGCGGGAACGTCAAGAACACGAGTTGATCAACAACCGCGAATTCGGGTTGCTGCACAATGCTGACTTGAAACAGCGCATCTACACCCGCAGTGGGCCCCCCACTCCTGATGACCTTGATGAACTAGTCACGCGTCGGCGGAAGTCGAAGTTCTTCCTGGCTCACCCCCGCACGATCGCTGCCTTCAGTAGGGAGTGCAACCGTCGAGGCATCTATCCATCAACCATTGATATTGATGGGAGTAAGATAATTACATGGCGCAATGTACCGATTTTTCCCTGTAACAAAATCCCGATTACCAAGAACCAGACTAGTTCTATCCTCATACTCCGCACTGGTGAGGAAGACCAAGGTGTCATCGGTTTACATCAAACTGGTATCCCCGATGAATACCAACCGAGCCTGTCCGTCCGCTTCATGGGCATCAGCGAAAAGGCCATTATCTCCTACCTAGTTACCGCCTACTACTCCGCAGCCGTCCTTATTCCTGACGCACTCGGCATCCTTGAAGATGTCGAAATCGGGCGCTGAGGGAAGGGATCGGACATTTGGACACCAAGAAGATGACTAAATACCAGTTGGCTGGCGATTCAGTACCCTGAGTGTCTAATTCAGTATTTAGAGGTTTGAGACTCATATCGTGTCCGGTTAAAGACTTATCATTAAGACCGCAGAGGGGAGGTGTTTTTGGACTTTCTGCATAGATTTAGAAATTGTAACTAATTAGCCGGACTTGATATCAAGTGCAGTCTGAAGTTTTTGATGTTGATTGACTAAAGCTTGTATTGTGCTAACTGGTATCGTTGCGATCGCCTTAAAATCACGTTAACTTATAACTATTTTTTGGATACCCCAAAAAATTAAATTTGGTTCCACAATTAAACGGACTGCAATCTCTGGATACAAAGCTTGGAGATAGTTTATCAGTAAGATGCGATCGCCCCCTTTAATTGCAATCTTTCCTTCAGGAAATAAACACCACCACGCCTCAATAAAATCTTTGATTCCAGCTATGAAAGTGTAAATTACTCCACTTTGAATTGCCTCTGATGTATTGAGAGCAAAGCGTGGAGGTAAAGACGCACTATTTCCAGTTTTTATAAATGGTAATTGCCCTGTTTTTTGACCGAGAGTTGCAAATTGCAAACCCAATCCTGGTAAGATTGCACCTCCTACCAAACACTGATTATCATCCGCAGCTGTAAAAGTTAACGCTGTGCCTGCATCAATCACCAGCATGGGAAAACCCCAAGTTTTCCCAGCACCCCACAAAGCTAAAGCGCGGTCAATTCCTAGTGTGGGATACACACCCATAAGCGGTATTCGATCTAAGGTAATAATACGAATGTTAGGGTAGGTTTGCCACAATGCTGTTTGGCTGGGAACTACGGAGGCTAGGAATATGGCAGGAGGAGATAAAACAGATGCTTTTGCAATAATTTCCTGTTGTTGCTTCTGTGCCTCAGTTCTCTGATGAACTGGGAAAATTGCCAATAATAAATCATCTAGTGTTTGACATCGAGCTAGCTCAAATATGACAGACTCAGGCAAATAGTCAATATCCCAAGTAAAATTAAGGATTTCGCCTTTAAACAACGCCCAATGCAGCCGGGAATTCCCAATCTCTAAAGCTAGCCAGATTTTCTCTGTCTCCCTCATCCTTCCATCTTGCCATACCTTTGTAAGTGTCGGATTTTAATTATTTAACTTAAGTATAGATTTTTTAATAAAAATTAACATTCAACACGTGGCACAATAAGACAAGAGGAATAAATACTCAATTTGTCAAGGAGGGGAGTTATGGTAGCGCTCACCGAAAAAATTGAAAAACGGCTAACCATACAGACTGCGGCAATTGCTGAACAGACAACGGCAATTCGCTCTCTAGATTGGGATCGCGATCGCTTCGATATTGAGTTTGGTCTGCAAAACGGTACAACTTATAACTCGTTTCTTATCCGCGGTGAGCAGACTGCCTTGGTGGATACTTCCCATGAGAAGTTTCGTAAACTCTACTTTGATACGCTCACCGGACTAATCAATCTGTCTGAGATTGATTATTTGATTATCAGCCACACCGAGCCAGACCACAGCGGCTTAGTGAAAGATTTGCTGCAAATGGCTCCCGAAATAACTGTAGTTGGTTCTAAAGTGGCGATTCAGTTTTTAGAGGATCTGGTACATCAGCCATTCAAGCGGCGGATTGTGAAAAATGGCGATCGCTTGGATTTGGGTAACGGCCACGAATTTGAATTTGTGATTGCACCAAATTTACACTGGCCAGATACCATCTTCAGTTTCGACCACAAAACCCAAATTCTCTATACCTGCGATGCTTTCGGGATGCACTATTGCTCCGATAGTACCTTTGACGAAGATTTAAAAACTATTGAAGCAGATTTTCAATACTACTACGAATGCTTGATGGGGCCGAATGCGCGCTCAGTGCTATCTGCCCTCAAGCGCATGGGAGAACTGCCAACAGTTAACACGATCGCCACTGGTCACGGGCCGTTACTGTCCCATCATGTTGAAGAACTAACCAAGCGTTACCGCACTTGGAGTCAAAGCCAAGCCAAGCCAGAAACGGTAATTGGAATATTTTACGTTTCAGAATACGGCTATAGCGATCGCCTCGCCCAAGCAATTGCCAACGGTATTAGTAAAACTGGTGTTGCCGTAGAAATAGTGGACTTGGGATCTGAAGTGGATTTACAAGAGTTGCGAGAATTAGTTGGCCGCTGTGCTGGACTTGTCGTTGGTATAACTCCAGTTTCTAGTACTAATAATACCCAAGCTGCTCTCAGCACCATTTTAGGCTCGGCCAAAGAAAAACAAGGCATAGGTCTATTTGAAACTGGCGGCGGAGATGACGAACCAATAGATCCTTTGCTGAGTAAATTCCGCAATTTAGGTTTAGCAACGGTTTTCCCAGCGATTCGGATTAAACAAACACCCACAGAAAATATCTACAAACTTTGTGAAGAAGCAGGTACGGACTTAGGGCAATGGGTGACACGCGATCGCAGTATCAAAGCCATGAAATCCTTGGGTGCTGATTTAGACAAAGCCCTAGGTAGAATCAGCGGCGGATTGTACATCATCACTGCCAAAAAAGGCGATGTCTCCAGTGCGATGTTAGCCTCTTGGGTTGCCCAAGCCAGCTTTAAACCCTTAGGATTTTCCATTGCGGTAGCGAAAGACCGGGCAATTGAGTCCCTGATGCAAGTAGGCGATCGCTTTGTACTCAATGTTTTAGAAGAAGGCAATTACCAAAAACTCATGAAACACTTTTTGAAGCGGTTTGCCCCTGGTGCCGATCGCTTTGAAGGTGTGAGAACTCAGCCAGCCGAAAATGGTGCCCCCATCCTCACAGATGCTTTGGCATATGTGGAGTGCGAAGTCGTCAGTCGCATGGACTGTGGCGACCACTGGGCAGTATACAGCACCGTCTACGCCGGACGAGTTTCCGATCCAGATGCACTGACGGCAGTCCATCATCGCAAAGTTGGAAACCATTATTAAAGCAGAGTAGGTTTTTCTTAGTGTTTTGGTACAGGCAGTCCGTTCAAGTCGATAAACCCTTTCGGCAGTTGCTCATGGGGAGCCACTGCGTTGCGGTGAGCAGTCCGTTGGGCGGCTTCGCCGACTTGAAGGAACTGCGAACCCGAAGGGAGGTTCCCTCCGTTGTAGCAAGTGGCGTGGAAATCCCCTAGGTACCCGTCGCTGCCTCAACACATGACTGCCCTCACCTTTGTGGTTCAAAAATAAATTTAATTAACCACTAAGACACCAAAACATAGAGAAAACTTACAATAATGGTCAGGAAAGGGGAGTAGCTAGCTATGGATGATATTCGTCGGATACTGACTGCCTTGGAGCGACGACCCTTAACAGTTGAAAACCTTGCTTATGCTTTAGGCTTGCCACTAGAAGAAACGCGGGAAGTCATGATGAGACTGTGGGATGAAGGTTACATTGATACCACCACTAGCGTAAGTTCTGGGGCAAAAATTGGTGCAATTACTGGCAGTACAATCGTTGGTGGTGTAATTGGTGCTATGGCTGCTGGTATATTTGGCGCTGCAATTGGTGCTGTATTAGGTAACACTGTAGGCGACCAAATAGTTCCAGCAGGAAGACAAGAAAAAAGACAAAAAACAGTAATCTCTGATTCGCAGACTTATTTTATACTAACTTCCAAGGGTCATTATCATCTGCATCCCCCTACTTCCCTATAACTCATTAAAATGAGCGAATTGTTAAAATGGCTACCTTGGATTTTAGTTGCCCTGATTCCAGGATTGTTAAACCTTCTAGTAGCTTTTAAACAATTAGCTGACGATTGCAAATTTCTGCCTTTTTTTGAACCTCAAAAAACTCCAGGTGTTTGGATTTGGGCAGTTGTTCAATTGATTTTTCCCTGCTTACTTTTTTGGCTGACGGATTCCTTCTACTTACAACCCGAAATAAATTTTAGTCTGATTGGTAGAGCATTAGGCTTTGGATTGGGATTTATCGCAATTATGAATGCCAGAACAGAAACAGGCTTTTTCACGGTGGATATTAAAACTTTTTATACTCGCCTTGTTCGTTTAGCCTATGATTTAATTGCTTCACAAGAAACTGCTCGTACAGCAGGATTTTGGGTTGATGTGGAACAGGAATTATTGAAAAAGATTACAGACTTTACAAATGGTCTAAATTTTTTAGAAAGCTACTTCAAAAGAGATGTATCTTTATCACCGGAGCAGGTAGAAGACCGTCTAAGAAAAATAGATGAAGCTCGAATCAAGCCTTTAAAATCAGAACAAGTTAAAGCAATAGTAGCATTAATGGATGTAAGACGAACGGACTTACCTAGCTTATTGCAACGGTTCGGATTCAGCGATGAATTTATGAAAAAATACTTCAACCAAAAGTAAGGTATTATGTCAGAAAATAAACCACGTGACGTTCAAGTTTTCCCTATTGCTACAGATACAAGAGTACTGCGATCGCGCAGTTGGACAAGGCTCAGATTTGAAATTGAATACGCTCTTGCCAAGGGTACAACTGCTAATTCCTATTTAATTGAGGGAGATAAAATTGCCCTCATCGATCCTCCTGGAGAAACGTTTACGCAAATTTATTTAGAAGCGTTACAGCAGCGTTTTGATGTTACAAAGCTGGATTATGTGATTTTGGGACACATTAATCCCAACCGCGCTACAACTTTAAAAGCATTGCTGGAAATTGCGCCTCAAATTACCTTTGTTTGTTCTAATCCAGGGGCGAAAAATCTGCGAGGGGCATTAGAAAACCCCGATCTACCCATTTTGATTATGCGGGGAGAAGAAACCCTAGATTTAGGCAAGGGGCATCATTTGCAATTTATTCCCACGCCCAACCCTCGTTATGCAGATCACCTTTGCACCTACGATCCACAAACAGAAATTCTCTATTCAGATAAATTATTTGCGGCGCATGTTTGTGGCGATCAAGTATTTGATGAAGGCTGGGAAATCTATAACGAAGATCGGCGCTATTATTTTGATTGCCTCATGGCTCCCCATGCCCGTCAAGTGGAAACTGCGCTCGATAAACTTGCCGATCTGCCCGTGCGAGTTTATGCTACCGGACACGGGCCTTTGGTACGCTATGGTTTAATCGAAATAACACACGCTTATCGAGAATGGAGCCAGCAACAAACATCTTCTGACTTGACAGTGGCACTAATATATGCATCAGCGTATGGAAATACTGCAACCTTAGCCCAAGCGATCGCTCGTGGCATCACCAAAGCTGGTGTAGCGGTAGAATCAATTAACTGCGAATTTACCGACCCAGAAGAAATTCGTGCTGCTGTGGAAAAAGCAGATGGCTTTATTATGGGTTCTCCGACCCTTGGCGGACACGCACCCACACCCGTACAAACAGCTTTGGGAATTGTGCTAGCTACCGCTACTAGCAATCAGCTTGCTGGTGTCTTTGGTTCCTTTGGCTGGAGTGGCGAAGCGGTTGATTTAATTGAAGGTAAACTCAAAGATGCTGGTTATCGGTTTGGTTTTGACACTATCCGGGTGAAATTCAAACCTGACGATGCCACTTTGCAGTTGTGCGAAGAAGCTGGTACTGACTTTGCCCAGGCGCTGAAGAAAGCGAAAAAAGTGCGATCGCCAAGTCTTCCCGCCACTAGTGTAGAACAAGCAGTCGGTCGGATTGTAGGTTCGTTGTGTGTTGTCACAGCCAAGCAAGATGATAGATCGAGTGCGATGTTAGCCTCTTGGGTATCTCAGGCTAGCTTTAGCCCTCCTGGTTTAACCATCGCGGTTGCTAAAGACCGCGCAGTAGAAACTCTGACACACTCAGGAAATAAATTTGTCCTCAACATTCTCAAAGAAGGCAATCACTTGGGTTTGATGAAGCACTTTCTCAAACCGTTTGGCCCAGGACAAGACCGATTTGCTGATGTCCTTGCCCAGGAAGCCGAAAACGGTTCTCCCATACTGACGGATGCTTTAGCTTATCTCGAATGTTCCGTACAAAACCGGATGGAATCTGGCGACCATTGGCTCGTTTATGCAACTGTGGACAATGGTAAATTGCTAGATACTGATGGAGTCACAGCTGTGCATCACCGCAAGTCGGGAACTCATTATTAATTGGGGATTAGGGACTGGATACTAGGGATTGGGTATTAGGAAATTCTTCCCCAGTTCCTAGAAGCGAAGTTTCGACATCTCGACATTTGATGACAGATGAGCAATTTTATCAACTCTGCATGGCGAATAAAGATTTAAATTTAGAACTCAATGCCCAAGGAGAACTGATTATTGTGCCACCCGTGGGAGGAGAAAGCGGAAATCAAGAGGCAGGACTGATTACCGACTTAGAAATCTGGAACCGTCAAACAAAATTAGGAAAGGTTTTTAGTTCTTCTACTATATTTAAGTAGAACGGCTGAAATAATTCACGCTATGTCATTGCGCTAAGCGAAGCCATGCCCGAAGGGCTTTATGGAACAAAGTGGAATGAAGCAATCGCAAGGGTTATATTGATTTTACATTCTGTTACATAGCTAGGTTTATTTTCACCGACTTACTTAGACTATCGAATGGAGCCAAGCGATCGCCCGATGTTGCTTGGGTAAAATTAGAGCGTTGGGAAGCACTTACCCAAGACGAACGCAAGAAATTCCCACCATTAACGCCTGAGTTTGTAATTGAACTTCGCTCGGAAATTGACAGTCTCAAAACTCTGCAATCTAAGATGCAAGAGTATGTAGAAAATAGTTTACGCTTGGGCTGGCTGATTAATCCTCAAGATGGATGGGTAGAGATTTACCGACGAAAACAGCCTGTAGAGGTAGTTTGGATACCGACAGTACTATCTGGAGAAGAAGTCTTGCCCAGGTTTGAGCTACAGTTATAAATTAATTATTAAAGCTTTTATTTCATCACCTGTGGGAAAGATAATTATCTATCTTCAGCAGTATTTGCTAATAACTAGCTTCTATCTTCTTCAAAAACTAAATAGAACTTATTGTGTTACATATTATATCTTAGGGTCGTATTTTGTTTAGCAAAAATTCTCTAGCCTAATTGTAGAGTCACTTAAGCATAGGGAAAAATTTGTATGACAACTAACGTTTCTAATAAATCTAATGACATCAATAAAAATATAAATGGGTCGCTAGTGATTGGCATTCTATTGATTATTTTCGGAATTATAGCGATCGCTCTACCTACTATTTCCACAATTTTCGCTGAGACTTGGTTTGCTTTGATTCTAATCTCTTCAGGATTTGCCAAGCTAGTCTACGCCACTCAAACTCGCGATCGCGGAGGCTTCATTTGGAAGCTGTTATTAAGCGCACTCTACATTGCAACGGGTGTGATGCTGTTTGTTTACCCCCGAACTGGTATCCTAACGCTAACTCTATTATTAGGTAGCTTTTTGCTTGCCGAAGGTACATTCGAGCTGATTCTGGCATTTCGGTTACGTCCCCAACAGAACTGGACTTGGGTATTAGCTAATGGCATTATTACTCTGGTACTGGGTGCAATGATTTGGTTCCAATGGCCCTTCAATGCACCCTGGATTCTTGGCACACTTGTAGGTGTTAGCGTTCTGTTCACCGGTATTTCCCGCGTCATGCTATCGCTAAATGCGCGTTCTTTCTTGAATCAATCTGATGCTACTAGTGCTTAAGCAATTTAGTCTGGTGTAAGATGAGCGCTACTTTAAATCTTACTTTCAGCTATTAAAAACTTAGTTAAAGAAAAATTCCGAATACTCTATTCGGAATTTTTCTTTTGCTTTGCCTCTATCCTAACTCTCAATTCTCTTTTCCAAATACTGACCTATCATTAACTGCTCGCCAGCACGAGAGATGATAGTCTGTCTGGTACGATATTTGCTCCCAACTAATTTTAACTCTTCCTCAAATACTGAACCGCTGTATTCAGTTCGCAAACATAGAGTTTGGGGGTTGGGGAAATAATATTTAGCGGTGACTGGTTTGGATGTGGCAAAACCGCGATCGCGATACAAAGTATTTTCCAAAGCGCCAAACAAAGTTGAACCTTGCGACTCTCTTCTTCCTTTTAGCACATCCGAACTTTCCCAGGTCACTTCCGCACCACAGGTTAGACTCACTGAAGCGGCTAAATCGTGCATCTGAGACAGCTTTTGCAATTTATCGCATCCTGATTCTAAAAAACAAATCGTGACTATAGTCACTAGTTCCTTAGTTTCTCCTTCTGGCAAAGTATAGTAACGCCTTTGCGATCGCCACTTACCTGCTGATTGCTGAAAAAATTCTGCAATTTGGGATTCTTCAGTGGTCTGTGCAAATTTGAGCGGTGATGTCACTGTTGCATTCCTCACACAAAGTCAATAGCTAGCTAGTTGGGTATTGAGACAGCTACATTATGTCTGTCTCAAATAGCAAATTTATTTACTTTTTTTAATCTAAACTAGAGAGTGGAATAATTACTGCCAGTTTGGCTACAGCGGTAAAAATTAAACTTCTGATTTGCTGGTTTTTATAAATCGCAAGTTTCTGTTAAAAAAGCCCATTTTTCAGCGATCGCCAGCCTTATATCTTGTGGCAGAGTTTAGAAAAGCTAAAAATACGTATACTAAATTTAAAATGGGAGCGAGTGCTATAAAATTCTCTGTCTTTGCGTAAGCAGTATGGCGTTGGGAGTTTTTACGGTTTGCATTTAGTTGAATAATACTTTTTATACTAATAAAGAATTTCTGAGATGCGACTGACCTTTTCTTTCTCCCTGTTGTCAGTCATATCTATCAGAAACGCTTGGTAATAAACGGCTGTTTTAGCCAAAAGCCCCCCTGTAAGGAGCAAAAAAATGATTTTGGACGGAAATAAGCCGCACAAATTGTTGAAAATACAAGATTTCCCAGATATAAAGCAGGTAATTAATTCCCAGTTACATGATGTAGGTAACAACAATGATAGAGAAAATTCGCTCCATTTCTGGGGATGGCGATCTACTTTATTGATTGCTTGTTTATTGGGTTTCGGATTGATTACAGCAAGTTGTGGATCGCTGCTCAAAGAGTCAGCCGAGGCACAATCTCAGAGTCCTCAAGAGCAGCGGGGGGGCGGTGCAACGCCTGTAGATGTAGCGATCGCCCGAACAGACGTGCTAGAAAAACAACAAGAGTACACAGGTACAACCACGCCGTTGCGGATAGTGTCACTGCGATCGCAGGTAGAAGCAAGACTGTTGGCTTTGAATCTAGATGTGGGCGATACAGTTAAGCGAGGGCAAAATGTTGGGCAGTTAGATGATGCCATATTGTTAACAGAATTAAAGCAAGCAGAAGCAGAATTAGCAGCACTCAATTCAGAAGTAGCACGGGCCACAACTCAGGTAAGCAATGCCCGTGCCGCAGTGGAACAAAGACGATTAGACGCGATTCAAGCCCAAGCAGATTCAGGACGGCAACAGAAACTATTCCAATCAGGAGCGATCGCCGAGCAAACAGCCCAACAAGCACGCACTGAAGCACAAACAGCTGCCCAAGCATTGCGGGCAGCTCAAGAGCAAGTCCGTACAGAACAGCAAGCTGTCGCCGCTGCCCAAGGCAGAGTAGTTGCCCAGCAGGCAGTGGTTGCCCAAGCCAAAGAACGCAGATCGTACACTCGACTGACATCTCCCATCACTGGTGTAGTCACAGAAAAAGTCACAGAACCTGGCAATCTTCTGCAAGCAGGTGGCGAAGTCTTGAAAATTGGCGACTTTAACCGCGTCAAAGTCGTCGTTCAAGTTTCGGAATTAGAACTGGCACAAATTCAGGTTGGACAGTCAGTGCAAGTTCGCTTAGATGCTTTCCCCAATCAAACCTCAATTGGTAGGGTGACACGCATTTCCCCTGCCGCCGATGCCACAGCACGTTTGATACCAGTAGAGGTAGTGATTCCCAACAATCAAGGGAAAATTGGCAGCGGATTGCTAGCGCGAGTTAATTTTGCAACCCAAACATCACAGCGGGTTGTAGTACCGCAAGGATCTATTCAGGAAGAAGCAGGAAAAGCAAAGGAAACAGGAAAAGAGCAAGAAAACCGAACGGGGACACTATTTGTAGTCACAGACATAGAAGGTAAAACAAAAGTGAGTGCGCGTGCTGTCACCCTAGGGAAAAGGGCTGATGGCAAAGTAGAAATTTTATCTGGTTTGCAACCGGGAGAGCGCTATGTTGTTGGTCGTGGCAAGCCATTAAAAGATGGGGATGCTGTACGTCTTTCGATTCTTTCGGAAAAAGCAGATGCCCCTATGGGGAATTAAAAATTAAAAATAATTTTTTGTTTTGCATTTTTAATTGGGAGCATAGCGACACTAATGCAGCAGGCAAACAGTAATGGCGGATTTAGTATCAGTGCGATCGCTATCCGCCAACACATTGGCACACTTATGCTGACCGTGGCAGTAATTGTTGTTGGGATATTTTTTCTCACAACTATCCAAGTAGATCTCCTACCTTCAATCACCTATCCACGAATTGGTGTTCGGTTGGAAGCCCCCGGTATTTCCCCGGAAGTAGCGGTAGATGAAATTACCAGACCTCTGGAAGAAGCTTTATCAGCGACTGAGAATGTAGTGCAAGTTTTCTCCCGTACCCGTGAGGGGCAGGTGAACCTAGATTTATACTTTCAGCCTGGGGGCGATATCGATCAAGCACTAAACGATGCTACTGCTGCTTTTAACCGAGGCCGGGGACAACTGCCAGATACGATAGAGGAGCCGCGCTTATTTAAAGTCGATCCCTCCCAATTGCCAATTTATGAATTGGCGCTGACATCTGCCTCGCTGTCAGGTAAAGATTTACGCGTATTTGCCGATGAAGAATTGACGCGTGAACTTAGTGTCGTGCCAGGAGTCGCTTCAGTCGATGTATCTGGCGGTGCTGAAGAAGAAGTAAGAGTACTTGTTGACTTAAATCGATTGCAAGCATTGGGTGTGGGATTAAATGATGTACTAGATGAACTCACAGCTCGCAACCAAGATACTTCTGGTGGTCGGATTCTGGGGCAAAATTCCGAGCCATTGACCCGTACTGTCGGACGCTTCCGAGATGCCCGTGAAATTGAAAACATCTCCTTGGAAGTTTCTTCCCCTAATACCACTGCTACCACTACCACTACGACTTCTGCACTTTCCCGCCGCGTCTACTTGCGAGACTTTGCTGAGGTAATTGACGATACAGAAGACCAGCGAGTATTTGTTTACCTCAACCGTCAGCCGGCTGTAAAATTTTCAATCCAAAAGCAGCCTGAAGCCAACACAATTACGGTTGTAGATGCTGTGAAGCGGCGAATTGAACAATTACGGCAATCGGGTTTAATTCCAGCGGACATGACTTTGAGTCCCACTACAGATGAATCTGTCTTTATCCGTAATTCTTTAAATGATGTCATCTTTTCGGGAATTTCTGGAGCATTTTTAGCAGCAGCAGCAGTATTGTTATTTTTGGGGTCATTCAGGCAAACATTAATTATCAGTTTGACAATACCGCTGTGTACCCTGGCTGCGATCGCTTTGATGAAAATCTTTGGCCTGACTTTGAATGTGTTTAGTTTGGCAGGTCTGACACTGGGAGTAGGTCAAGCAATTGATACATCGGTTGTGATCTTAGAGAACATTTCCGAAAAAACAGGCATGACTCCCAATCAGAAAGAGATGGAGTTAGAGGGGCAGAGAGACCGAGGGGTAGAGGCGAAGAGGAGAAATTCCAAATTCTTTATTGACACTGCCATTAATGCTTCCCAAGAAGTAGAATCTGCTTTAGTTGCTGCTACAGGTGCAAACTTAGTTTCTGTAGTACCATTCCTGTTAATTGGTGGCTTTATCGCACTGCTATTTAATGAACTGATCCTGACAATTAGCTTTGCAGTAGCAGCCTCCCTTGTCGTAGCAATTACAGTAGTGCCGATGCTGTCTTCTCGACTTTTAGGAATTAACTGGTCTAGTCGAATCGGCGAATTTTGGCTGCTTAAACAGTTTAATCACCGATTTGAAGACGCTACGCGGGGATATAGTAGCTTCTTAAGCAAGGTTTTACGCTATCGACTTCTTGTAGTCACTACTGCTTTGATAATTTTAGGCGGTGGCAGCTTCTTTATGTTTGGTCAAATTCCCCAAGAAATTTTACCCCGCATCAGTACTGGTCAAGCCAACTTGAGAGCGCAGTTTCCTCCTGGTACACCTTTAGCAACTTCTGAGAAAGTGATGCAAATTGTTGATGACATTTTGCTGAAACAACCAGAAACCGAGTCTGCTTTTACAACTGTTGGGGGTTCTTTGTTTGGCAGCAATACTACAGAAAATCCTTTACGTGCCAGCAGCACCATCAATCTCAAACCAGGCACAGATGTTGAAGCCTTCGTCAAAAAAGTAACTCAGGAATTTAACAAACTCAACTTAGCAGGCATTCTGCTGCGCCTCAATCCCGGTCAGGTACGAGGTTTAATCTTGAGTAATTCTCCAGTGCAAGGGTCAGAAATTGATGTGATTCTGCAAGGTGAGAATGAGCAAAGCTTAACGCAAGCAGGAAATCAAGTACTGCAAGCATTGCAAGAAAGGGCAACACTAGCAACATTCCGACCAGATGCCGATGCCAGACAACCAGAAATTCAAATTCGCCCTGACTGGGAAAGAGTTTCGGCTTTAGGGCTGACAGCTCAACAAATTGGTGCCACCGTTCAGACAGCAATTGAAGGTTCAGTTCCCACGCAAATTCAACGGGGCAACCGTTTAGTTGATGTGCGAGTACAGCTAAATAAAGAAGCCATTCAGCGTCCTTCCCAGTTAGAGCAGTTACCGCTATTTACAGAAAACAATCAACTAGTCCGCCTTTCAGATGTTGCCAGCATTGAAGAAGGTCAAGCCCCTGGTGAGGTGCAGCGGATTAATCAGCGCCAAGCTTTTATTGTTGCAGGAAACCTGAATGAGGGTGTTAGCCTGAGTGAAGCGATCGCAGAAGTCAATGAGGTACTCAAGAGCGTAGACTTACCCGATGGTGTTTCAATTGTACCTAGTTCTGCTCAGGAAACTAATCAACAGTTGCAGAATGCTTTAAAAACTTTAGGGGCGTTGGCGACGTTCTTGATTTTCGTAGTTATGGCGGTGCAATACAATTCGCTGATTGACCCGTTGGTAATTATGTTTACTGTGCCGCTAGCCTTAGCCGGAGGACTTTTTGGACTTTACATTACTCAAACGGCGATTGGGGCAACCGTAATTGTTGGTGTGGTGCTGCTAGTGGGAATTGTGGTGAACGCAGGGATTTTGATGGTAGAACTAGCGAACCAAATTCGGGATGAAGTTGGTTGTACTCGCCAAGTTGCCATTGTCAAAGCGGCTCCGCAACGCTTACGCCCAATTATGATGACTACAGTCACTACCATTTTGGGACTGTTTCCCTTGGCATTAGGTATTGGCGAAGGTTCGGAATTTTTACAGCCTTTGGGGATTGTAGTTTTCTTTGGGATGGCGATCGCGACAATGCTGACGCTGTTCATTATCCCTTGTTTTTATATTCTGCTGCACGATTTACTAGGCGGAAATTGGACTAAGCCAATATTAATGAAGTTAGGCGTATGGAAGAAAAAGCTTTACTACTCGGGTCTTAATGTAAGAATACCTAAATTCTTTTTAAGTAGACGCGATCGCGGCTTCCCGTTCGCGCAGCGTCTCCGACAGGAGAAGGGTACCGCAAAGGATGCTAAGGATGCGAAAGAAAAAAGAAAGAGGTAATAGAGTTTTTATAAAACGTTGTCAGCAATTGTTCAAATCTGGCGAAGCGATCGCCCCCGTATCTAATTGTGTCTCAATCAAGACAAATTTGTGAATATGAGGATTGTAGATTTGCGAGCGGCGCGAGCAGATCGCAGTCAACAAAAGCCACCAAGCAAAAAGGGAAAATAAAGATTTATCTAACATTTTCACAAAGCTTTGGAGGTTTCTTTGCTTGAGCGCTACTAAAGTCCAATGCAGTTTCAAGTAATTCTTAATATCCTCCAGAGCAGGGACATGAGAGCGGTGTTGCCCATCAATCAAAGTATAGATTTTCTCTTTCATTAAAATATTTGTATCTAGCCGCCGAGACAGAGAAAACTTTTGATTATAAGCTCCGGGCCAAATGGTACGGTAGGCGAGGCACTGATTGATAAAAATGGCATGGCCAAACTGAGCAATGCGAATCCAAGAATCAATGTCATCGCAGTTAGCATCAAGTTGGGAATCCCAACCGCCAGTTTTCCAGAAAGCTTCACGGTGGCAAGCTACTTGTACAGGTGTGCCAAAAGGCACAAGTTCTAGAAGCATCCCATAATGAATGTCTGCTTGGGGAATATAAAAAGCTAAACCAGGGCCAAGTTGAGGAGTGCGGCTGAGTTCAACTTCATTAACATCCACCTGAGCAGCAACACAGGAACACATCACAGCATCAGGACAAAGTGCGATCGCCTCTGCCATCTGTTCTATACAATTAGGAGCTAGGTAGTCGTCGTCGTCTAAAAACTTAATCCAATCGCCCTTAGCTTTTTGAACTCCAGCATTTACTGTTGCTGCGTGACCTCTATTGACCTCGTTGCGATGGTAAACAACAGAATCACCTAAACTTTTGACATATGTTTCAGTCTCCTTAGATGAACAGTCATCGGCAATAACCACCTCACAAGGAATTGTCTGGTTGAGAGCAGAGTCAATCGCTCGGCGCAGCAAGTTTAAGCGGTTATAGGTCGTGATGACGACGCTAAATTTCATAAATATCACACCTTGCAGCATAGCCTATTGCAATATAACTTCCATACTCAAGCTGCTGTATCGGTAAAATTATCAATAATCTGAATCTAAATCAGTAGACTGAAACAGGATTCTCGATTTATTATTAATGATTGTGAGTTTTTAAAGCAGAAAGGCTATGAGCGCTCAAGAGATCATCCGCTCCATTGAAGCGGAACAACTAAAATCGGATTTGCCCATAATATACGTGGGTGATACTGTGAAAGTCGGGGTGAAAATCAAAGAAGGTGAAAAATACCGCGTCCAACCCTATGAAGGAGTTGTGATTGCTAAACGTAATGGCGGTATCAACGAAACTATTACAGTCCGCCGCGTGTTTCAAGGTGTTGGCGTTGAGCGGGTGTTTCTTTTGCATTCTCCCCGCATTGACAGCATTAAAGTTTTGCGTCGTGGTAAGGTACGCCGCGCTAAGCTTTATTACTTGCGCGATCGCGTAGGTAAGGCTACCCGAATCAAACAAAGATTTGACCGTTCTTTGTGATTCCCCGTTCAAAGTATGGGAGACTCAACTAAGTAAGCGGCATTTGCCGCTAGTTTGTCTCATAGACAAAATTAAGGTACAATGTAGTTCGGATTGCGTTAAACTAAAAAGGTTAAGCGCAATAACAGAATCCAAGCCAGCTTGTGCGCTCTTAGTTCAGTTGGTAGAACGCAGGTCTCCAAAACCTGATGTCGGGGGTTCAAGTCCTCCAGGGCGCGCTCGGAAGCAAAAAACACAGCCCGGAACAGTAGCACATCTGCTAGCATAGCAGTTAGTGCTAGTGATTTCGGGTATAGTTGTTTTATATTTACAGCTTTTTTGCTTCTAGATTAAAGTAGCCATCGGAAACTGCGTACAGCAACAACGCGTGAAAAAGGGGTTCTAAGACTGGTAATAATATTTTTTACTCAGCAATGCCACTTTTTTAAGTCAGGATGGAATTAAAGCTGTAAACCTAGACGTAAACTAGCAGGGTATAGCTATATAAGAAACGGGGAGAGAAACGACTGTGTCCAAAAAAAATGAAGCAGAAATGCCGGAAACCACAAACGGGTCTAGCTTGCTCAACTTCTTTCAGGGAACTAGAGAAGAGCTTGAAAAGGTGGTTTGGCCCAGTCGAAAGCAGTTGGTAAGTGAATCAGCGGCTGTGTTGCTAATGGTGACACTCTCCGCTTCTTTAATCTACTTGGTCGATGGATTGTTTGCTTGGGCAGCAAAACAGGTATTTTGATGACTTCTGCAACAGACGAACCACTTAACTCGGCGTTGCAGCCAGAGGAAGCAGCAGAAACAGCGCACAAAGAAGCACGCTGGTATGCAGTGCAAGTAGCCTCAGGCTGTGAAAAACGTGTCAAAACAAATTTGGAGCAACGCATCCAAACATTTGATGTTGCTGACAAAATAGTTCAGGTGGAAATCCCACACACGCCAGCAGTGAAAATTCGCAAAGATGGCAGTCGCCAGCACACAGAAGAAAAGGTTTTTCCTGGCTATGTGCTAGTGCGGATGGTGATGGATGATGATTCCTGGCAGGTGGTGCGAAACACTTCCCATGTAATTAATTTCGTGGGAGCAGAGCAAAAACGTGGCAGTGCTAAAGGTCGCGGTCACGTTAAACCAGTACCTCTGAGTCATTCAGAAGTAGAACGCATATTCAAACAGACTACCGAACAAGAGCCTGTTGTCAAAATTGACATGGCGACTGGTGATAAGATAGTCGTGCTTTCTGGTCCATTTAAAGACTTTGAGGGCGAGGTGATTGAAGTCAGTCCAGAGCGGAGTAAGCTCAAAGCCTTACTTTCGATTTTTGGACGGGATACACCTGTGGAATTGGAATTTAATCAGGTAGAAAAACAGAGCTAAATACAAATGGCGAAAAAAGTAGTGGCGGTCATTAAGCTGGCCTTGAACGCTGGGAAAGCCAACCCAGCGCCGCCGGTCGGTCCTGCATTGGGTCAACACGGCGTTAATATCATGATGTTCTGCAAAGAGTACAATGCCAAAACAGCAGACCAAGTTGGAATGGTGATACCTGTAGAAATTTCGGTTTTTGAAGACCGGAGTTTTACATTTGTACTAAAAACGCCACCAGCATCAGTATTGATTCGCAAGGCGGCGAAAATTGAAAGAGGCTCAAATGAACCCAACAAAAAGAAAGTTGGATCGATTACTAAAGCGCAATTGCAAGAAATAGCCCAAACTAAATTGCCCGACCTCAATGCCAATGACATACAAGCGGCAATGAATATTGTGGCAGGGACTGCCAAGAATATGGGCGTAACAGTCACAGACTAGTCATTAGTTCAGCGTAAAGAACAAATAAACAACTGACGACTGACAAATAAAATTTATCGGGGGAGAGGCAAAGCTTCGGAATTACCCCAGGAGAGAAAAATGGGAAAAAAAATATCGCGTCGTTTGCAGGCGCTGCAAGCAAAAATAGAAGACAAAGACTATGCACCGTTAGATGCATTGTCCCTCTTAAAAGAGACGGCAACAGCTAAATTTCCCGAAGCCGCAGAAGCGCATATCCGGTTGGGAATTGACCCAAAATATACAGACCAACAGTTGCGGACAACGGTAGCACTGCCCAAGGGTACAGGACAAGTCGTTCGGGTGGCAGTAATTGCTAGAGGTGAAAAGGTAACAGAAGCAAGCAATGCTGGTGCTGATATAGTTGGTTCGGAAGAGCTAATTGACCAAATTCAAAAAGGCATGATGGACTTCGACAAGCTAATTGCTACACCAGATGTCATGCCACAGGTGGCGAAGCTTGGTAAATTGCTGGGGCCGCGTGGTTTGATGCCATCACCTAAGGGTGGCACTGTCACCTTTGACATAGCAAGTGCGATCGCAGAATTCAAAGCTGGTAAATTAGAGTTCCGTGCCGACCGCACTGGCATAGTCCATGTTATGTTTGGTAAGGCATCTTTCTCGCCTGAAGATTTGTTGGTAAACTTGAAGGCGTTACAAGAAACCATTGACCGTAACCGTCCTGCGGGAGCCAAAGGTCGTTATTGGCGTACAGTATACGTATCTGCCACTATGGGGCCAGCGATTAAAGTCGATATCAGCGCTCTACGGGATTTGAAACTGGCTGAAGCAGCGTAATGAAGACTGAAGATTAGGGACTGGAGACTAGGAAAGAATTTTTCCAATAGCCAATACCCAATCCCCAGTACCTCAAAATTTAATAAGTAAAGCCGGAGACAGCAGGTGCTAAAAGCTTAATATCCTGCCTAGGTCGAAACTCTAATTGCTCGAATACCACTCGTGAGGGTGTGATTACCGTCGCATGAAGAGATTAATGCTAAACCCCGGCTAACATAGCTGGGGTTTGTTGTTTTGAGTCGGTCAGAACATGAAACACAAGTAGGGACGATGATTTTGCCCTTGGAGGTGAAACGAGCATGGGTAGAACAATAGAAAATAAAAAAGAGATAGTAGCCGATCTCAAAGAAACTTTGAGTAAGTCAACTCTGGCACTGGTAATTGATTACCAGGGGCTGACAGTTTCAGAAATCACTGATTTAAGGCGGCGGCTACGTCCGAGTGGCACTGTTTGCAAGGTGACTAAGAACACCTTGATGGGTATTGCCATACAAGATCAGGAAAAATGGCAACCACTGTCGGAATTGCTGAAGGGTTCTTCCGCCTTTTTGTTGGTCAAAGAGGATTTCTCATCTGCAATTAAGGCTTACCAAGACTTCCAGAAACTCACTAAGAAGACAGAACTTCGCGGTGGTGTCATGGAAGGTCGTCTGCTCAAAGAGCCAGATGTCAAAGCTCTGGGAGACTTGCCATCTAAGGAACAACTCATGGGTCAAATTGCTGGAGCTATCAACGCTTTGGCTACCAAGATTGCCGTGGGTATCAACGAAGTTCCAGGTTCGCTGGCTCGTGCCTTGCAAGCTGTGGCCGAAGCAGAGAAAAGCGATAGTGCCGAAAGTGCTGGCGAATAGACTTTAGGATTTATTAGTCTATAGTCCACAGTCAAAAAATAACTAATTAAACATCACAGGAGTTATATCAATGTCTGCTGCAACCGATAATATTTTGGAACAATTGAAAGGCTTGACTTTGCTGGAAGCTGCTGAGTTAGTCAAGCAAATTGAAGAAGCTTTCGGCGTAAGTGCTGCTGCACCCGTTGGTGTAGCAGTAGCTGCTCCCACTGGTGGTGGTGCTGTTGCTGAACCAGTAGAAGAGCAAACCGAATTTGATGTGGTTCTAGAATCTGTTCCAGCTGATAAGAAGATTGCTGTACTGAAAATTGTACGGGAATTGACCGGTTTAGGTCTGAAAGAAGCGAAAGACTTGGTGGAAGCTGCACCCAAACCAGTTAAGGAAGGTCTTCCCAAGGATGCCGCTGAAGATGCGAAGAAGCGCATCGAAGAAGCTGGCGGTAAGGTAACTGTTAAGTAGTCAAAATTCCATTACCAATTTTTGAACAAGGAGCCTAACTTAGGCTCCTTTTTTTACGTTTCCATTGTTTAGCTGCACTGTTTAGCTGACGACGGACTTACAAAATCATGTAAGTCTGCATCCCAAATACTAATGTAAATGAAATCACAATTTTGGCGCACAATTTGACCCTTCACAGAGCCTTTGGTAAAACTAAAATTATCTAACTGACGCTGTTGTATCTGTTGCAGTCCCTGCTGAATTTCTTCAGTAGCTTGTCCACCTAACATGCCACTCAAGGTAGACTGCATCAGTTGTGGGTCTACCGATTGGGCAAAAGCTACCTCGGTTTGACGCAGTACTCCCGAATTACGGTCAAATAAGTAACCAAGGTCAATTTGGTTCGGTACCACTTTATACGTGACAGCACGAGTCTTGCCCCAAACACCTCTTAAATCTTTACTTGGTTTTCCGAGTACCGCTTCTACGGTGTTTCTTTGCGTACCCGTGGGAAATGCTGGAACGCTTTCGCCACCGCTTTTTTTTTGCTGCGATCGCTTTTCCTCTGGTGTTGCACTTGCCTCTGGTGTCGGAACCCTAGGTGTCTGTTGTGGTGCTGATGTAACTTGAGGTGTGGCAGTATCTAAAGTGACAGGCTCGGTGTCTGGTGATGTGGAGGCTTCTGAAGGACTGGGGTCTGGTTTGCGATCCAAAGGGGCAGAATTTACTTGCCGCCGTGGTGGTGAGGTAGGTACAACAGAGGTTGGTGAAGGTTCAGAAGCAGCAGGCGAACTAGTAGTTGCTAAAGATTCTGATGAAGTGGTGGAATCGTTGGCAATTGGTACTTCAGATTGTTGCTGACCGATAATTCTGGCAATCGCTACTCCACCAATTAAGCCACCCACTACCAAACTAGCGACAATCAAAGCAGACTTTTGCCTGTTGCTTGATGGAATTGTTGGAGGGGAAGATAACGCCTGGGTTTGCCGTGTAGTGGAGTGCAGGCTAACTGTATTAGCTGTGAGAGGCGACTGTACAGGAATATCAGTAGCAGATTTCAAAGCATATAGCATTTTACTAGCGGTACTGTAGCGATCGCCCGCTTGGGGCTTAATTGCTTGATTAAGTACCATTGCTAACTGGGAAGAAACGTTAGGGGCGTAATTCTGCCACAGAATTTCCCCGGTTTGCTGGTTAGTTTGTAGTTCTTGTGGGTATTTGCCAGTCAGCAGATATATTGCCGTCAAACCTAAGCTGTAGATGTCTGTAGCGTAAACTGGTCGTCCCACAGCTTGTTCGCTAGGCATATAACCAGGCGTGCCAATCACAAGCGATCGCGTGGGCATTGGGGCACTAACTACTGAACGTATCGTTTCCTTAACTGCACCGAAATCAATCAAAACTGGCTTGTTATCAACAGTGCGGAGAATGATGTTATCAGGCTTGATATCCCGATGAATGATGCCTTTGCTGTGAACATAATCCAAGACTGAAAGTAAACTCAAGAGAATTTCGCGGACAACAGTTTCACTCGTGTACCCTTGAGTTTCGACAATATTTGCCAGGGTTTGACCGTAAATCCATTCTTGAACCAGGTAAAATTGCCCATTCTCCGAAAAATAGGCGTAGAGTTTAGGAATTTGGTCGCTACTTTCGCCTAGATATTCCAAAGTTGCAGCTTCTCTCTCAAACCGCTGTTGAATTATTTGGTAGGTTTGTGGGTCGTTGGCGATCGGTTTGAGTTGCTTGATTACACAGCGACGACGAGAAGGCATGTGCGTATCTTCTGCCAGAAAGGTTTCACCAAACCCCCCAGCACCGAGCACCTGGATAACTTGATAGCGATTGTTCAGCAGCGTTGTCATGAAAAGTTACAAAGTCTCACCCTTTTCCAATGTACATCTGTTTGTAAAGCTGCGCCAAATCGTAGCTTTTTTTTCAACGCGCCATAAACAACTGTCGAGAATAGTTTTCAAAGGTTTCAAAGTTATTACAAGCCAATAGTGATTTATAATACCAGAGTCACTTGGTTGTGCCTAAGTTCTAATCAGCATTTTTTGCTTAGAAATAAAAATATTAAGAGTTAAAGATATGTTTAGTGAAAATCCTGCTGGTGCGGCTGATACGATTGTTGGAGGCTGAACATATGGGTCTGGCGGCGGTGCAGAAACAAATGTGGGATTAGATGGATGTATGGTAGGTGCAATTGGCGTTCCTCCAGTCTGCAATACCTGTAGCATTTCTTTAGCACTGGAGTAGCGATCGCGGGCATGAGATGCGATCGCTTTATCTAAAATACTGGCAAAACTAGGACTAATATTCAAAGCATAATGCCGCCACATAATCTCACCTGTGGCAGGATTGGATTCCAGTTGTTGGGGAATCTTGCCTGTCAACAAATAAATCGCTGTTAGCCCTAAACTATACAAGTCGCTAGCAAACATCGGACGACCAGCAGATTGTTCGCTGGGCATAAATCCTGGTGTACCAATCACAATCGACCAACTGGAGTTACCAGAATTAGTCATCACCGTTCCCATTGTTTCTTTAACTGCCCCAAAGTCGATTAAGACAGGCTTGCCATCAGAATTACGAATGAGAATATTTTCTGGCTTGATATCTCGATGCACAATCCGCTTGCTATGAACGTAATCGAGAGTCGGCAAAATGTTAATCAAGATTTCTCGCACCGAACTTTCACTCAGCAGTCCATGCTGTTGCAACTTTTGTGCCAGAGTTTCTCCCTCGATATACTCTTGCACCAAGAAAAACTCATCGTTGTCCACGAAGTATGCATACAGTCACGGAATTTGATTGCTACTATCACCCAATTCTTCTAACTAAAATCGCGGCTTCGCGCCGAAAGCGTTCTTGCACTAGTTGGTAAACCTGAGGGTTATTAACCACCGACTTGAGTTGCTTAATTACACATCTGCGCCCCGACGGCATCTGCATATCTTCAGCTAAAAATGTTTCTCCAAATCCACCAGAACCTAGTACCCTAATTACTCGGTAACGATTGTTTAATATAGTCGGCGTTATCATAAATTCACGTTTTGGAAAATTCCATAAATTGAGCATGATTAAATACTAAAATTTAACCATATATACTGATGTTAATTTGAATTGAAAATTTCTGAAGATTTGATGAAATATATATATTTGTACAAATAATTAACTTTAGCAAAACATTTAGCAACAAACTAATTCTATGCATCCAAACAAAACAGTTACAAGTGTAAATTCTTATTTAAAACTAGAAAATCAGGGAAGCATCATATACTTTGAACTGAAGGAGCAACAACATATATTAGGGCGCGATCGCACTTTTGCCGATCTGGTCGTCCCGGAAGATTGGCAACTAGTGGGAAGATGTCAAGCCCTCTTACGCAAAGATGGCGAAGACTACCGCATTTATGATGGGAATGGCGATAAACCCAGTACCAATGGGCTTTATATTAATCACATTCGGATAACTCCAGAATCTGGCTATAGCCTCAAAAACGATACAGAAATCCGCATCGGTCACAACTGTAATAACCAAGTGGTGCTGACATACCATCATCCAGCCCAACCCTCAGCTAACAATACACACGAATCATCAAGGGTTTCCCTAAAAAATCGCTCTGTTTTACTGGGTCGCGATTTCAACGCTACTTTACCTCTAGAAGCCCCTACCGTTTCTCGTCGCCACGCCACAATTGATACTGACGGTCAAGGGCGCTATATTCTGCGAGATTACAGTACCAATGGTGTCTTTGTGAATGGGCAAAAAGTCAACACCACTGCTTTCTTGTCAGCAGGAGCAATAATTCGCATTGGGCCATTTACACTGGTGCTGCGTGGCGATGAGTTACAAATACTCGATCGAGGTAATCAAATTCGCCTGGATGCTTGTAATTTGGTAATTCAAGATAAAGACAAGCGGCGATTGGATGATATTTCTGTACCGATTGAACCCGGACAGTTTGTTGCTTTGGTGGGGGGAAGTGGTGCTGGTAAGTCAACTTTGATGCGGACATTATTGGGAGTTGAGCAAACAACCCAAGGTGTAGTCTATTTGAATGGTGAAAATTTGCGAAACAACTTCAACATGTACCGCACACACATTGGTTATGTCCCTCAAGACGACATTATTCACCAAGAACTCACCGTCACCGAAGTTTTAACTTACGCCGCCAAGCTGCGACTACCGCCCGATATTGATGTGACTCAGGTGGTGGAAAAGACTTTACAAGATGTGGAAATGTCCCATCGTCAGGATGCGAAGGTATCCGAACTGAGTGGAGGACAGCGGAAGCGGGTGAGTATTGGAGTGGAATTACTCGCCGATCCGAAGTTATTTTTCTTAGATGAACCAACTTCTGGACTCGATCCAGGATTAGATAAAAAGATGATGCAGCTGTTGCGGAAATTAGCCGATCAGGGACGAACGGTAATTTTGGTAACTCATGCAACGGCGAATATTAAATTATGCGATCGCGTTGTTTTTCTCGGTCGAGGAGGACGGCTATGTTATTTTGGCCCTCCCGATCAATGTTTGCAGTTTTTTGGTGTCAGAGAAGATTTTGCTGATATTTATAATCAGCTAGAAAAAGCAGAAACTGTCATCGACCAAGCTAACAAATTCCGTCAATCTCATGATTATCGACGCTATATTGATAATCATCTCAATCCTGGAACTCAATCGCCACAGTCAAATGTTGTCAATAATCAGAGTCATGGCGTTTCTTTCTGGGAACAGTTGAATATTCTGATGCAACGCTATTTTCAGATCCAAAAGCGCGATCGCGTGAACCTCGCGCTAGCACTTTTAACAGCACCTATTAGTATTAGTTTAATGACATTCGCCATCCGAGAGCAAGACCCTTTAATATTGGGAGAACAACCCGATCCTGCCCTTGCACCTTTAGCTTTGCGTGTGTTATTCGTCTTTACTTGTGCTGCTTTATGGGTAGGACTTTCTAGCTCATTACAAGAAATTGTGAAAGAATCGGCAATTTATCTCCGAGAACGGCTGGTAAATTTGGGTTTATTTGCCTATCTCAGTTCCAAAGTTGCGATTCTTTCAGTGTTAGCAGTATTACAAACTCTGTTAATGACAGCGGTGATTTTCCTATTTTTTAAATCCCCACAACCAGAATTAATTTCTTGGCAATTGGGATTAAGTATTACTACATTTTTGACACTTTTAACTAGTATTAGTCTGGGCTTATTTGTCTCATCATTTGTCAAAAATACTAGTCAAGCAAATAGTGCTTTACCCCTGTTGTTACTTCCTCAGTTTATCTTTTCTGGCGTTTTGTTCAAAATGGAAGGTATTGCTAGTAAAGTTTCCTGGTTAATGCTGAGTCGTTGGTCAGTGGGGGCTTACGGTGCTTTAGTTAATCTTAATAAACTGGTTCCCGAACCGATTAAATTACCTGATGGCAGTACACTTTCCCAACCATTTGAACCAACGCCTATTTATGAGGCAACATGGTCTAATTTGAGTTTGAATTGGGGTATTTTATGTCTGCATACAGTCATTTATTTGGCTATGACGTTTTATTCGCAAAAGCGAAAAGATATTTTTTAAGCCGTAACGCACCTAGGAATTAAACAACAGTTATGAATAGGGAAAAAGCTTACAATATAAGTGTTATTGCTTTTTACTTTTTATTTTTACCTTATTTTACTAGTTAGCATCACTAACAATCCATCTGCTATTTTCGGCATCCCATAAAAGGGAGAAACGCACAGAACCAGGTATTTGTTTACCAGTTTTCATCAAGTATTGCAACCTAGCATTAACTGTAGCTGTTTCTGTATTTGCTTGTACCAAATTAACTTCTTCCACATCTATGCTTTCAACCTGTCCCCCCCACCAGTCGATGTAGGAGAGATAACCATTGGGATGAAGACGCTTATTACTTCGGAGACTGGGAGATAGTTGATTCCAGGCAGTTTCATACTGACCCTGATTAATGGTTGCATAATAATTTTGTACAGCTTCTTCTGGTGAAGGTCTATCAACTTCTTGTTGTGTTGTCGGAGGAAGTGGAGGAAATGAAGTTTTGCTAGAAATCGATGGAGATGGTTCTGAACTACTGGGAACTTGAGATTGTACAGATTGTGTAACATCCTGCTGTTCTTGGCGGGTTGTGGAAGCTTCAGTGGAGGGCGTTGACTCTGCCACAGGCTGAGGTGTTTTATTCAAGGCAAAACCAATGACGATCGAAGCACCAATTAAACCACCAGCTATTAAAGCACCGAGAAGTATTCCTCTGTGTCCACTGCTTTGATTAACAGGTTGATGAGAGGCAGACCCTGGACTGACAGCAACTGTGTTTTGCAGTGTTGCGGGAGGTTGTACATTTGCTACTGGCAGTTGGTTGTAAGACACCGTTGGGGCAGGTTGTACGTTGTTTACTGCTGGCGGTTGATTGTAAGGCACTGTTGGAGAAACTGAGCCAAACTGCAAGGCTTCCAGCATTTCTCTGGCAGTGACGAAACGTTCCCTTGGATGGTAGGCGATCGCTCGATCTATGACTCCTGCTAATGTCGGACTAACACTCAAGGCGTG
This sequence comes from Nostoc minutum NIES-26, assembly GCA_003326215.1. Taxonomy (GTDB): domain Bacteria; phylum Cyanobacteriota; class Cyanobacteriia; order Cyanobacteriales; family Nostocaceae; genus Dendronalium; species Dendronalium minutum. The sequence continues at coordinate 56,545 of LXQD01000297.1, forward strand.
TCTGTGCCAAATAATTTCCCCAGTCCGTGAGTCTAACTCTAATTCTTGCGGCTGTTTAAGAGTGAGTAAATAAATGGCTGTAAGGCCTAAACTGTATAAATCACTAGAATAAACTGGCCTCCCGGCTGCTTGTTCACTTGGCATATATCCAGGCGTACCAATCACAATCGAACTGGTAGGATTGCCTTGGGAATTGAATACCGTTCCCATTGATTCCCGCACCGCACCAAAATCAATTAGCACTGATTTATGATTGCGAGCGCGCACAATGATATTGTCTGGTTTGATATCGCGGTGGACAATGCGCTTTGAGTGGACATACTCTAAAACTGGTAACAAATTCACCAATAATTCCCGAACACCACTTTCACTAAATAACCCCTGTTTTTGGACTTTTGCCGTTAACGTGTCACCTTCAATCCACTCTTGAACTAAATAAAATTGCCCATTTAACTGGAAGTAAGCATACAACGTCGGAATCTGGTCAGTATATCCACCCAAATCTTCTAAAATTGCTGCTTCCCGTTGAAACCTCTCTTGTACCAACTGGTAAATCTGGGGATTGTTTTGAATTGGTCTTAGCTGTTTAATAACACAACGACGGTTGGAAGGCATTTGAGTATCTTCTGCTAAGAAAGTCTCACCAAATCCACCACCACCCAAAGTCCGAATAACTCGATAGCGTTTGTCTAGCAGCGTTTCCATAAATTAGCGTCGATGAACACAAGGTTAATTGTTATATATTTTACTTTTTCTCCTGTTAACACTTATGCAATAGTCGCTGATTATTCATAATAATTAGAGATCGGCAGAAATATTTGACAATATAAATATCTGCTCAACTGTCAAATTTAATTCTGGAAATGTTGGAGATTGAATTTTATCGCTACCTCGAAACTGAGTAACTTGATATTCGCCATCAACTAATTGATAAAGTGAAAAAGTAGGTTGTTTAGGATTGCCAATAAATTTTCTAGCCCCCAACGCTGCATAATCAACGGACACTTGCTTCAAGCCGGGGAACCCGTCCAACGCAGTGTCCTCAACAATCCAATATTCGGGAATACCCATTTCCTCGTAATCAGCAAGTTTTAAATAGTAATCATCTCGCCAATTAGTACTAACAACCTCGACTACTAAGGGTATTGATTCACCATTTGTCAAAGTGGAAGATTTTTCCCAAAGAGGTTCTGAAGCTAAAGCCGCGTCATTTATTATCAACACATCTGGGAAATAACCTGATTCTCTTTCAGGTGGTTTGACTATTGCTTGATTGGGGATAAAGTAGGGAAGATTTAATCGGTCAAACTCTACAGATAGATTTCTTACCAAAAATCCCTTTATTTTCTCATGTTGGGTGCATCCCAGTTTTTATTTTGCAATGAGATAATAACTGTCATTGCGAGGAGGAACGACGAAGCAATCGCATGGACTAGCTCTTAGTTGGAGATTTTGCGATTGCTTCGCTTCACTTCGTTTCGCTCGCAATGACATGCAAAAAAGTGGGATGCTCCCCTCATGTTTCCCTGTAGGCTGTGACATCTCCACAATTTCCCCATTGTGCAGTTCGTAACGTATCCCAGAGTTTTCGGGATACCAAGCAATAAATTCATCAAAAGTAACTATTTTTGGTAAGGCCTGGGTCATAACATCTTTATTCTTGTTTAGGTTGCCTTGTTTTTAAAAGTACAGCACCTATTTTTTAAAATATCTCAGTTTGTAGCGATCTTGATATTTAGCAATATAATCAACATTTTGCTGCTCTAATTTTGAAAGCAACTTAGAAGGAAATTCTTTTGATGAATATTGAGGAGTATACCAAGGTTGGTTATTAAAATACTCTTGTAAGCCAGGAGTATCAAAACGCCGACCGTGACTGGCAAAAATCCAATTTCGCATAATATCTAACGTCAAACCATCTTTACCATCCAAATCGGCATCCGTGACAGGCCTTTGGGAAAGCCAGAAATAATCATCTGGTTGTGTTGATGTAGTGGCAGGAAGTGGAGACGGTACAGTTGATTGTGCAATAGATTGGGGACTTTCTACCACTTGAGATGGAACAGTTGGCGATGGTGCTGAAGATGGGATAACCAATGGAGTCGTAATTATTGAAGGTGTAACAGTTGGCAGTGTTATTGAAGGTGTTATGTTTTCGTCTGCTACAGGTGTTTTTATAAAAAACTGACTAATAATTACAGTTCCACCGATTAACCCACTTGCAATCAAACCGCCAACGAGCAGACCATTGCGACTATTACTTTGAACGCTAGGCTGAGAATTAATTGCAATGGTTGGTGGTACAGAGACCACGGGTGGTTGCTTAATATGTGGTTGCGTTGGTGGAATTGGATTTGCTATGCTCTGCAAAGCATCTAGCATTGCTCTAGCTGTAGGGTAGCGATCGCGTGGATGGTAGGCGATCGCTCTATCGAGTATTCCTGCCATGATGGGGCTGACATGACTGGCATATTGCCGCCACACTATCTCACCAGTCTGTGAGTCTATATCTAACTCTTGTGGCTGTTTTCCCGTGAGTAGATAAATAGCTGTCACACCTAAACTGTATATATCGCTAGAATAAACCGGCCTTCCCGCTGCTTGTTCGCTTGGCATATATCCAGGCGTACCAATCACAATCGAACTAGTAGGATTTCCTTGGGAATTGACTACCGTTCCCATTGATTCCCGCACCGCACCAAAATCAATTAGCACTGATTTTCCATCGCGATCGCGCACAATGATGTTGTCTGGTTTAATATCACGGTGAACAATATGCTTCGAGTGGACATACTCTAAAACTGGTAACAAATTTACCAATAATTCCCGGACAGCGCTTTCACTAAATAACCCCTGCTTGTGGAATTTAGCTGTGAGGGTGTCGCCTTCAACCCACTCCTGAACTAAGTAAAATTGCCCGCCTGATTCAAAGTAAGCATACAAGGATGGAATCTGGTCAGTTGCGCCGCCAAGTTCTTCTAAAATTGCTGCTTCCCGTTGAAACCTTTCTTGCACCAATTGATAAATTTGGGGATTGTTTTGAATTGGTCTTAGCAGTTTTACCACACAACGGCGCTTGGAGGGCATATAGCTATCTTCTGCTAGAAAGGTTTCACCAAACCCACCAGCGCCCAGTGTGCGGATAACTTGATAGCGATCGTTCAGCAGCTGTATTGTCATAGAAGGTTATCGAGAATAGCTAGCCTAATATTAAATTCACTTCAAATCCAGTAATCCTTCTTCTTTTAATTTCGGATTAAAACGAATTTGCATTTGTAAACCACGAGTTTCTAGCACTCTTAAAATTTCTGTTTCTACTCGCCGTGCTACATTCTTAATAATTTTCATTTGCGCCAATTCATCATTAGCTGGATTTTGATAATTTGCCTGTTCTTCAGGATTCATTACCGTTTTAACATCTATGGGTTGCGTCCATGCTTCCTTATTATTCCCATTTCCTTCAGGGATGCTACCATTTTCGGCAATCCAAGCATTCTCAATATTTTCTAAAACTGTGCGGCTGGGGCGCTCAATCGTTTGAACTTTTACCCAATAGCATTTTTGTGGTTGACGTACTAAATGCTGTCTCAAACTGAGATAAACATCACGAGAGTATCCTACAAATTGCAATACTTTTTCTTGGTCAAATAGAGCATATACGCCTATTTTTCCCTGAAACTGTTCGGGTAATTGACCGCTATCATCAATATAAGCGGTATATTCTAGAGAAGCTAAATCAGGAAGATTCGTTTCAGTAGTCATATATAAATTTAAAAGTTGCTATTTGCCTTGGTAGTTGATAATCAGTAATTGGGAAAAAGTAAGTTATCCATTGACTATTACTCAATTTTTCGGAAAACTGCACAAAGGCGACTGGGTTTAAAAATCTTGGCACTGAACATAAAATTTGGCGGCACATTGATGATGATGTAATCATCAGATTCATAATATTTTTCAAACTCTGCTGGCATTCCTTTGGGAGTCGCTAAGCTGTAAGGGACTGGCTGAAAAAGTAGTTCTGTAAACTCAATTTTTTCACATTGTAACTGTTGACAAATTTGGTTTAAGAAAGGTTCACTCGTTAATAATTTGAAGAGAGCTTCTTGAAGCTTAGGTTCGAGAGTGAAACTGCTATCAAAGTTGTGGACTATTTTAAGAGGCATTTTGTTTACAGATAGTGTAGGGTAAGTAGTTAGGAGTTGGGAGTTATTGTTCTTGTCGCCACATCTTCCCTGCTCCCTTATCAGATCAGCCTATGAGATTGTGTGACTTCTGTCAGCTATTGGATGAAGCTAAAAGATTAAGAATCGTGAAGGCGAGCAGACTTTGAGGATGTGTTCAAAAGCAAAAAGGCAAAAGAAAAATGTCTTTTGCCTTTTTGCTTTTACACCAGTTTGTAATTTATTGCGATAAAGAACTCAGGTTTGGAAGCCAGATATCAAGTTTGTTTTACTCTTCCTCGTAATCGTCTTCCTCATCTTCCTCGTAATCGTCTTCTTCATCATCTTCTACAAGGTCGGTGACTTCATCGGCAATCAACTCATCGTCGTCATCTAAAATTGACCTCTCGACACGTCGGTTGCCAAATCCAGTTTCTCCAAGCGAAGGAGAATCTAAATTGTAGGCACGAGCTGTACGGTCATCTAAGACCATATCCATTGGGTCATCGACTTCATCCAAGACGCTGGTACTCTCAAGCGCAGCATACTCGTCGAGCGCACCAGGTTCGTCGTAAGTATTATACCCAGTACCCGCCGGAATCAGTCGCCCAATAATCACGTTTTCCTTTAACCCCCGCAGCCAATCAGATTTACCTTCGATCGCTGCTTCGGTTAGTACCCGTGTTGTCTCTTGGAAAGATGCAGCAGAAATGAAGCTGTCAGTGTTCAACGATGCTTTGGTAATACCCAACAAGACTGGAGTATACTGTGCCCGCGCCCCGCCAGTAATTGCCATAGCTTCGTTGACCTGCTCTACTTGGCGCAACTCCACCAATTCGCCGGGAAGCATGGTAGTGTCACCACCGTCATCAATCCGGACTTTATTGGTCATCTGGCGCACAATGACTTCAATATGCTTATCGGCGATATCAATCCCCTGAGATTGATACACCAATTGCACTTCATTCACCAAGAAGGTCTGGACTTTCTGTAAGGCATGGCTGGCACAAGCATAGACTCCATCCTCGGAACCCAAGCTAAAGAAAATTTCCAAAATTTCGTGAGGGTTAGATGGCCCATCAGTCAACGGTTCTCCCGCTACTACAGTTGCTCCATCCGGCACCATCAAGTTTTGTCCTGGTCCCAGAGGATAATCGCTAACTACACCGTTAGATTCTACGACTTTAATGGCGATCGCTTCATCGCCATCACCGTAAACAACCTTAACCTCTCCCGCACGACGTGCCAAGATACATGCTTCTTTAGGTTTACGGGCTTCTAGAAGTTCCTCAATCCGGGGCAAACCTTGAATAATGTCCCCAGTTTTGGAACGTTCAAATACCAACAACACCAAGTTATCACCGCGCTGCACCAAATCGCCATCTTCTATCTGCAACACAGCACCGGGGCTGACTCGGTAGGGACGACCGACGCGGATAGTAATAGCATAGTTTTGAGTACTAAGAGCAGAATCACTAGCCGCAGAGGGAGCGGCAGCTTTTTTAATGTTCATTACTTGCCCAGATTCTTCAACGAAGATTCCCGGAGCAATTTCTGCACCTTCTACCAGTAAGCTACCCACCTTCACTTTTGGCTCGGCGCTCGTGTGGGTTGTAATTGTGTCATTTTGGCGTAATACCAAGCAACGACGCACCGCCTCAGTGCCTTTTTGGATGCCTCGCACAATACCCCCTTCTTTAGACAAGATTTGGGTACGCGCAACTACAGCACCAGGGGCAATTGTTTGCCCATCTTGTACCTCCAGACTTGTCTGGGTACTGCCTTGGGTGGCATCAGCGGCAATGTCCCGACGAACTACTAAGGACTCCAAAATTACTAACTGCAAGCGGAGACACTCCGGTGCGGGGGTAACCCCCGTTGCCGGAACCGTCGTCTGTACGTCTGGGTTTTCAGTATCGGGAATAAGTTCAATATCTGCTGCCAAAGGAGAAGCCGTATGGTCTTGTTCGCCTTCTTGCTCAATCTCCAATACCAATTGAGTTCGCAGCAGTTCCACGCCTTCAACAGATTTGACGCGTTCAGAATCCTTGTAAGGCAATCGCTGTACTGCCCGCAACTGAATCGAACGTCCTGTTTGTTGACTTACAGATGTAGTAGATGGCACGTCTGGATTGTTGGGGACAGCGTACTCCACTACGGGACGACTCAACAGAGCTGGTCCTTCTGGAGACTCCACATACTGGATATAGCGTAATTCTGTGGCGACCGTGCCTTGAAATTCTTCACCTGGTTGGACAAAGGTATTATCGCGGCCAATTACTGCTTCAGGGTCATCTACCATCAACAGTTCCCCTGGCTTAATCACCACTTCGCGCAATATGTCGTTTTTCTGGGTGACTTCTACCACGCCACTGGTTTGGCAGAAGATATCCTTCACTACCTCAGTGCCAGCTTCGACAAATTGTCCGTCTTCTACCAACAGCAAGGAAATATCTTTATTTACTTCGTGGGTTTCTTCAGGAATCCACAGCAGAGTACCTCCCTGTACCACTTCGTAACCGAGTTTGGCTTTACCTTTTTTCTGGACTTCAACGCCAGCAAATTTCAGGAATCCACCAGTGGTTGTGCGATAGTGGTCATCAATTAACTCAGCTACTACTTGACCATTTTGCACTTTTGTGCCCGGAGTAGCCCTGAGGTTAAATACTTGGTTGTTGCCAGTAGAGACTAGGTAGCTATTACGCCCTTGACCACTTTGAACTGTGACTGTTGCTTGGTCTAAGACTACAGAAGCAGTGATAATCTCAATTTCTCTGGTACTCTTACCTGGGGTAGCTTCCGGCAAGCGGACTACACCACCGTGCAAAGTAGTTAACTTGGTTTCTGCCAAAACTCCATTTGAAGCGATCGCATCACCATTTTTAACGACCAACTCTGCACCAGGAGGTAAGTTATAAACTTCCCCAGATAAAATCCAAATCAAACCACCGCGTGCTGCTGTGGTTGTGGTGTTGCCTTGACGGTCTGTTTTTTGTTCGGGGACTACTTCCGCAAACTGCACTTCTCCTGCCAAGTCAGTGGCGACATCTTTCACGGCTTTTTCAGTATTGGCACGAGCTGTCCGTCCACCAAGAGCAACTTCTGCCAATAACTGACCGACTTTTACCTGCTGTCCATCAACTACATACAGTGTGGAACCTTGAGTAACATGAATTTCTTGGTTGGCTGGGGTTTGAGAACCTTCTTTTTTTGGCTCCAGAATCATGATGCCGTTGGCCTCAACATACAAGGCATCTTCACCGTGACGGGTGCGATATGTTCTTGTCCGCAATTTGCGTGGCAAACGGATAGTACCATCTGTTTTGGAACGGACTTGTTGGGCTACTTCTCCAGTAAACACGCCACCTGTGTGGAATGTCCGCATGGTTAGCTGAGTTCCTGGTTCGCCGATACTTTGGGCGGCAATAATCCCCACTGCTTCGCCCAAATCTACCATTTTGGCATGGGCTAAACTCCAGCCGTAGCAGTGTTGGCAGACAGAGCGTGCAGCTTCACAAGTCAAGGGCGATCGCACAACGACTTCGGTTACCCCAGCTTTTTGAATTGCGATTGCCAAGTCATCAGAAACTGGGGTATTGCGTGGTGCAATCACTTCTTTTGTCTTTGGATGTATGACATCCTCCCCAATTACTCTGCCCATCAAGCGTGTTGCCAGAGGAATCAAGGTTTTGGCACCTTCTGTCATTGGACGTATGGGAATGCCTCTGGTGGTGCCGCAGTCGAATTCCCGAATAATCACATCCTGGGATACGTCTACCAGACGGCGGGTGAGATAACCAGAGTCTGCCGTACGTAAAGCGGTATCTACCAATCCTTTTCTGGCACCGTAAGACGAAATAATGTATTCCGTCACCGTGAGACCTTCGCGGAAGTTGGTTTTGATGGGCAGGCCAATGATTTCCCCTTGGGGATCTGCCATTAGTCCCCGCATCCCCACTAACTGACGCACCTGGGAGATATTACCCCGCGCCCCGGAAAACGCCATCATGTACACGGAATTTAGCGGATTGGTTTTTTTGAAGTGAACGACTACTTCATCTTTGAGGGCTTCACTGGTACCGTTCCACGTATCAATAACTTTCTGGAAGCGTTCCACTTCCGTGATTTCTCCTCGTTGGTAACGAGCTTCTGTAGCGCGAATTTCTTCTTCTGCTGCATCTAAGAGCGATCGCTTACTAGGTGGTACCATCAAGTCATCTACACTGATGGAAACCCCTGCTTTGGTGGCATAGCGAAATCCCAAATCTTTCAACTTGTCCGCCATCACTGCGGTACGCGCTGTCCCATAGTGCGTAAACGCCCAAGATATTAATTTTTGCAGTTGACCTTTGTTAACTACGCGATTGCGAAAAACTGTGTTTTCGTTAGTCATTAGTCTTTAGTCCTTAGTCATTGGGAATTGGGTATTAGGTGTTAGGTATTGGATACTGGGTGCTTGTTCCCAGTCCCCAATCACTAGTACCTAGTCCCTAACTTGCTAGTGCTTCCTGAATCGCTTTATTGTAAATAACACGACCGGGTGTTGTGCGTACATACTGAGAAATTAAATTACCCTGAGCGTCTTCTCTAACTCGGCGGTAATTGTACAGCAAAGTCCGGCTACCATCGCCGTTTTCATGTACCTCAATTGGTTCTGTATCTGGTTGGTCAGATTCTACTTCACCGTCAAATCGCACGTAGATATAGGCGTGCAGTTCAATTTCTTCTTGCTGGAAAGCCATAATTACGTCGTCTAGCGAAGCAAAGTACTTTCCAGCCCCCTTTGTAGCATGGGGATTTTCTGCTGTTAAATAATATGCTCCCAACACCATGTCCTGGCTAGGTGTAACAATCGGTTTACCTGTAGCTGGGGACAAAATATTGTTAGAAGCCAGCATTAACAATCGCGCCTCCGCCTGACTTTCCAAGGATAGAGGAACGTGTACCGCCATTTGGTCGCCGTCAAAGTCAGCGTTAAACGCCGGACACACCAAAGGATGCAGCTGAATCGCTCTTCCTTCTACCAAAATTGGCTCAAAAGCCTGAATACCCAAACGGTGCAGTGTCGGTGCCCGGTTAAGCATGACTGGGTGTCCTTCAATCACTTCTTCCAGTACATCCCAAACACTAGGGTCATTGCGCGATATCAACTTTTTCGCTGCTTTGATGTTGTTCACCATACCGCTGCGAATCAGGCGATTGATGACAAATGGTTGAAATAGCTCAATTGCCATTTCTCTAGGCAAACCGCACTGGTGAATCTTCAGCTTTGGCCCTACCACAATTACGGAACGTCCAGAGTAGTCAACCCGTTTGCCCAACAAGTTTTGTCGGAAACGTCCTTGCTTGCCTTCAATAATGTCGGACAAAGACTTCAGTGGGCGGTTATTTGCCCCTACTACCGTGCGTCCCCGACGACCATTATCAATCAAAGCATCCACTGCTTCTTGCAGCATCCGCTTTTCGTTCCGCACAATAATTTCGGGTGCCAAAATTTCTTGCAGGCGTGCTAAACGATTATTGCGGTTAATTACCCGCCGATACAAATCATTCAAATCGCTAGTGGCAAACCGTCCACCATCCAACTGCACCATTGGGCGCAAGTCCGGCGGAATCACCGGAATTACTGCCATTACCATCCACTCTGGTTTAGAACCAGTGGCGATAAAGTTGTCAATTACCCGCAGGCGTTTAATTAGTTTTGCCCGTTTTTGCCCCTTGGCATTGCCAATTTCTTCTCGCAGAGTTTCAGCTTCTTGCTCTAAATTAATATCAGCAAGCAAGCGCAGCAGTGCTTCAGCACCGATACCTACCTCTACACCCTGCAAAGTAGAATCTTCGCTATAAATTTGGTCTTCAATTTCCAACCACTGGTCTTCACTCAGTAACTGTTTGTAGCTTAAAGTTTCAGCATTACCCGGACTAAGGACAACATAAGAGTTGAAATAGACAATTTGTTCTACATCCCGCAAAGGCATATCTAGCAGGATGGAAATATAGCTGGGAATGCCTTTAAGATACCAAACGTGCGCGACTGGCGCAGCAAGTTTAATATATCCCATGCGGTGACGGCGCACTCGCGACTCGGTGACTTCTACACCACAGCGCTCGCAGACAATTCCTCTATGGCGCACTCTTTTATACTTACCGCAGTGGCATTCCCAATCTTTAGCAGGGCCAAAGATCCGCTCACAAAACAAACCGTCCATCTCAGGCTTGAGAGTTCGGTAATTAATTGTCTCCGGCTTAGTAACTTCACCTACTAATTGGCCATTGGGCAGGGTTCGCTCACCCCACTGCCGAATGCGTTCTGGCGATGCCAAGCCGATTTTTACGTAGTCAAACTGATTAGTTTGGGCTGGTCTCATTTCTTTATTACTAAGTGATGAGTTATGTAAATGCACGAGGTTATACACCCGTGCTAGGAGGGATATTCAATTTTGATAGAAAATGGGGGAGGTCGGTGGCTAGGGATTGGGTGTTTGGAAAACTCTTACCCAATCCCCAGTCCCTAGTCCCTGACTATTCGTCTTCTTCCAACGATTCGCGGGAGAGAGATTCGTAGGTTGGTCGAGGAGGTGTGCGACGTGCTGCTTGGTCTGCCATCAAATCGACTTCCACATCTAAAGAACTGCCGTCTGTCTGAGTTTCTACTTTGTGTACGGCAATGTCTAACCCCAATGATTGCAGTTCTCGCATCAGTACCTTAAAGGACTCTGGTGTCCCAGGTCGGGGAATTGCCTTACCTTTAACGATCGCATTTAGCGCTTCATTCCGACCTTGCATATCGTCAGATTTAACTGTCAACAATTCCTGCAAGGTGTAAGCTGCACCAAAGGCTTCCAATGCCCACACTTCCATTTCTCCAAAACGCTGGCCACCTTGTTGAGCTTTCCCACCCAATGGTTGCTGCGTTACTAAGGAGTACGGACCTGTGGAACGAGCATGAATCTTATCATCCACTAAATGCACCAGCTTCAGCATGTAAGCTACACCCACGGTAACAGGTCGGTCAAAGGGTTCACCTGTGCGACCATCAAACACCATGATTTTGCCGGGGTCATCTGGGTTATACACCCAATCTTTGCCTGTTTCGTCTCGTGCTTCTTGCAATTTGCCGTGTACAATTCTGCGGGATGACTCTTCCCCATACATTTCGTCAAAAGGAACTATCTTAAACCGCACTCCCAAAGTTTGACCGGCCCAACCTAAGAGACACTCAAATACTTGTCCGACGTTCATCCGGCTAGGTACGCCCAAGGGGTTGAGTACGATGTCCACAGGTGAACCATCAGGCAAATAAGGCATATCTTCCGCTGGCAATATCCGCGAAATAATTCCTTTATTGCCGTGTCGTCCTGCCATTTTGTCGCCCACTTGGATTTTGCGCTTCTGGGCCACATATACCCGGACTACCATATTGGCTCCCGGTGGCAGTTCATCGCCTTGTTCGCGGGTAAATAAGCGCACGTCAACTACGCGCCCTTTTTCACCGTTAGGTACTCTGAGGGAATTGTCCCGAACATCCCGTGCCTTTTCCCCGAATATGGCACGCAACAGTTTTTCTTCTGGTGGTTGGTCAGATTCACCTTTAGGTGTGACTTTTCCTACCAAGATATCTCCAGATTCTACCCAAGCCCCAATGCGGATAATTCCCTGTTCATCCAACTGGCGCAAGGCATCTTCCCCAACGTTGGGAATTTCTCTGGTAATTTCTTCTGGCCCCAGTTTGGTTTGTCTAGCCTCAATTTCATATTTTTCAATGTGAATTGAGGTGTAGATATCATCCTGCACTAATCGCTCGGAAATCAAAATCGCGTCTTCGTAGTTATAGCCTTCCCAAGGCATATAAGCGACGACAATATTTTGCCCCAATGCTAATTCTCCACCTTCGGTAGAGGAGCCATCAGCCAGTACTTGACCAGCGACAACACGTTCGCCAATGCGGACAAGGGGTTTTTGATTGAGACAGGTATCTTGGTTAGAACGTTGGTACTTGGAAAGGTAGTACTTAATTTCTGAAGCATTGGGTTTGGGACGGACGCGAATTTCTGTGGCATCCACGTAAGTCACATCACCATCGGTACGGGATACAATCACCATCCCGGAGTCCCTTGCTCCTTGTGCTTCCAAACCAGTACCTACCAAAGGACGCTCTGGTTTGAGCAGAGGTACTGCTTGCCGTTGCATGTTCGACCCCATCAATGCTCGGTTAGCATCGTCATGTTCCAAAAAGGGAATCATGCTCGTAGCAACAGACACAATTTGTACTGGGGACACAGCTACGTAGTCTACTTGTTCGGGTGTTGTGGTAGCCCAATCTTGGCGATAGCGTACTGGCACTTGCGGCCCTTTGATATAGCCATTTTCATCTAATGGCACATCACCTGTAGCGGTACGCAAATCGTCTTCTTCGTCGGCTGTCATGTACACCGGCGTTACGTCAAACCGCACCCGCCCGTTTTCGACGGGTCTAAAGGGAGTTTCTAAGAAGCCGTACTGGTTCACCCTTGCATGAGTCGCCAAGGAGCCAATCAAACCAGCGTTAGGGCCTTCTGGTGTCTCAATGGGGCAAATCCGTCCGTAGTGACTTGGATGAATATCTCGCACTGCAAACCCAGCGCGTTCGCGGGTTAAACCACCAGGGCCTAGGGCGCTGAGACGGCGTTTGTGGGTCAGTTCTGCTAAGGGGTTGGTTTGATCCATGAACTGACTTAATTGGCTGGAACCAAAGAATTCTTTAATTGCCGCTACCAATGGTTTCGGGTTCACTAATGAGGCGGGGGTTAGCACTTCTGCGTCGGATACGGTCATTCGTTCTCGAATGATTCTCTCCAGACGGTTTAATCCTACTCGCACCTGGTTTTGCAGCAGTTCGCCGACACTTCTCACCCGACGGTTGCCTAAATGGTCAATGTCGTCTATGTTACCAATGTCATACTCGAGGTTGATCAGGTAGTCTACTGCTGCTAAGATATCGCTAGGAGTCAGGACGCGCATGGTATCGGGCACTGACAGCCGTAATTTCTTGTTGAGCTTATACCGTCCGACGCGACCTAAGTCATAGCGTTTTGGATCGAAAAACCTGGAGTCTAAGAGCTGTTGTCCACCTAATACTGTAGGCGGTTCGCCAGGACGCAGTTTGCGATACAACTCCATCAGAGCTTCTTCTTCGGAAAACTGCCCTTCTTTTTCGATAGTTTTTTGAAAGTACTCTGGGTGGCGTAAAGCGTCAAAGATTTCGTTGTCTGATAGACCTAGGGCTTTGAGGAGTACCTGTGCTGAAAGTTTACGGGTTTTGTCGATGCGTACCCATACCAAATCGTTACGGTCTGTTTCAAATTTCAGCCATGCTCCCCGATTGGGAATTAAGCTAGCTGAATAAGTACGCCGACCGTTTTTGTCGATTTCTGATTTGTAGTAGACTCCAGGCGATCGCACGATTTGATTGACAATCACCCGCTCGGCTCCGTTAATAATAAACGTGCCGCGATCGGTCATCAAAGGCAAATCCCCGATAAATACCTCTTGCTCTTTGATGTCCCCTGTTTCTTTATTCAGCAGACGTGTGGGCACGTACATTTGTACGGCATAGGTACTATCTCGCCGTTTGGCTTCTTCGACGCTGTATTTCGGCTCCTTCAGTTTGTAGTTCTGACCTAAAAAGTGCAGTTCTAGTTTGCCGGTGTAATCTGTAATCGGACTAAAGGAGTTGAGTTCTTCTATCAGCCCTTCTTCCAAAAACCAGCGGAAGCTTGAACGCTGGATTTCAATCAAGTCGGGCAACAAAAAGGCGGGTTCAATATAATTTTCGCTAATCATGCCTCTACCTTTGTCAACCTGGTTAAACTTATTAGAGAACACTGAATTTGGACGGTTCCCACCGCGAGCCAGTGTCCATAGCTGTTTGGGAACTTCTCCTTATGCCGCCTGCTACTTAATAGGTGCAGGCAAACGCAGCAATTTAAGCTGGAAAGAACGATTTTGACAAGGGGGGTAATCGCCCTTGATACAGACTAATCGTTGCAATCCAGCTATTAGGTTGATTCTTCAATAGCCAATGAGTAAAATATTTCTGAATTTGATTTGCTTTCCTCACTTCCCCTCCCAAAAGCGCGTGAATTAGTCTACGCAGCTCTAGACTATTTTGTCTTTAGTTCACCACTATACTCACGGTGATATCTTAAGACCAAGGTAATGAGGCGCGCTTTGTCGGCTCTGAGTTGGAATGGCTTTATTTTGCTGGATTGTTCTCACAAGACAATTACTTTTAAGAATTTTCTATAGGTTAGATACACAGCAGACAGCTTTACGCCAAAGTATAGCTCACGGTCGGTTATTGGAGTTGGTCAGGCATCGAGAGCATTCCATGTAGAGACTAGAAGGATGGTCAGGTTGATAACATTACAATATCAAGCTTAGGAGTTCTCAGTTCCTTCCTTTTTCATTATGACGCAAGCAAAATGTTTTGGAGGGAATAATCTTAGCATACTTCTGTCCTCCTAGGGTTTTATTTTTTGCATCTCCGACAACACGAACGGGTAAACTTTATAGAGCCAAACCAAATAATTCACAGGCATTTTGGGTAGTTTGATGGGCGATCGCCTCTACTGTTTCCCCACGCAACTCGGCTACTTTTTCCGCAACATGACGGACATAGGCAGGTTCGTTACGTCTTTGCCCCCGTTTGGGGACGGGAGCTAGGAAAGGACAGTCTGTTTCAATCAGCAGGCGATCGCTTCTCACCATCGCTGCTGAGGCTTGAATATCTTTAGCATTTTTGAACGTTACTGTCCCGCTAAAGCTAATGTAAAAGCCTAAGTCAACGAACCATTGGGTTTCTTCTAACGTTCCTCCCCAACAATGCATGACACCCCGAAGATTTGCTCCTTTGACATCCTGCCATTTTTGTAATACTTCCCTGACTTCTTTTGCCGCATCACGGCAGTGGATAATCACTGGTAAGTGAAGTTCCGAGGCGATCGCTAATTGTGCCTCAAATACCATGTGCTGTTGCTCATAGTTATTTGCTTTGTAAAAATCCAACCCTAGTTCACCAATTGCTACCACTTTCGGTTCTGAACTTGCCAAAGATTTTATTTTATCAGCTGTTTCGCTATACCATTTTTCAGCATCTAAAGGATGCAATCCAACGGCAAAGCTAAGTTCGGGAAACTGGTTTGCTATGGCTTGAATACTAGAAAATTCTGATGGCTCAACACAGGAATGTACTAAACGCACTACACCTGCTTCTTGCCATCGCGATCGCACTGCCTCTAAATCTGGCTGGAAAATGTCAAAGTTGATATGAACGTGGGTGTCAATCAGCTGCATTTGTTAGTGAGTTAGTAATTTGTCAGTGATTATCAGCCAGTTGTCAGTAGATAAAGAATAAATCTCTGTGGGTTCGATCTTCGAGTGACGCTGCTTATGGCGCAATACAATCCAGTTAAGGCTAAAACTCGTTGTCAAAGCCAAGTTTTTAATGTTAACGCGAAGTGATAACAGAGGCTTAGATCCCAATTTTTCACCTTGGGGAGACCCCAAGTGAAGGAACTGAGACGCTACGCGAACGAAGCTGTAGCAACGAAGGAGAGTCAGCCCTGAACTCAAAACGCTTGATAAACTTGTCTAACTCAGCAGTTCCGAAAGACCATACAGGCTCACAACTGATAGCTGACAACTTACTACTAAACAGTTTAAGTAACTGGCTTGAGTTTACTAGCTAATCTCGACTTTTTCCTGGCCCCATTATTTGGATGGAGAACACCCCGCTTTACGGCTTTATCGATTTTGCTATAAGCCTCAGACAGCCGCACTTGTACTTCTTGCTTTGCTTCTGAGGTAGGATTAGCTGTATAAGTTTCTACAGCACTCAGGTATTTCTTCATCAGCGTTTTTACTGCTGATTTGTAAGCTTTGTTACGCAGTCGGTTGCGTTCTGCAATTTCGGCGCGCTTAAGAGCAGACTTTGTATTCGCCACAGTCAATTCCAATAAGACTATTAATGATGTACACACACTACTAGATTTACTAATATAACACCCATATTGCCAATGTTAGGATTTTTGAAAAAATTCGAGTTTGGGACTAGGGAAAAGGGTAAAGGTTAAACAGATTACTTTTCCCTTTTCTCCAATCTTCAGTCCCCATTTAGTATTTGCTCAAACTAGGAAATACGTTAAAATAAAGTACTCCAATCAAATCGCAACCCTAACTATCCACTACCTGACCAAGCGGTGTGACTGCAAATGTAGTCAATGATTGTAAGCGTAAAGACGCGATATTATCGTGTATTTACATTAATTAACTACTAAAGTAGAAAAATCAGCAAAAATTATACTCAGACTCTACCCCTCCCCCTAGTTCAGGGAAAATTTGGATGTGAAAACACGCCATTTGTACCCCCCAGGGAGTGAGGGGTAGAGCATAAGGATAGTGGTAATTGGCACGCCCACTCCCTGCCGCAAGCCTTCAGAGGTAAGTTGGACTGAGCAATTTAGTAGCCTTCTCAAGTAACCCAGATGCTGGCAGCCTTGGGAGTATCAAAAAAATCCAGGTTAAGCTAGAGAAGAGAATTGGGGTTGGCTTGACACCCCTTGCGGGTCAAGAGCAAGACTGAATTCTCAGGTGGGAATATTCTAAACTTTGGCATTGTCCTTACTCCATGCTGCGAATCATTACTCAGCAGGCAGACGTTAGAGCAGAACTACAACGTATCTGCGATCGCACCCATGATGAACAGGTGCTTCACAAAGAAGCGACGGTGCGGGAAGTGTTGCAAGCAGTGAAGCGCCAAGGCGACAAAGCTGTGTTGCATTATACAGCTGAATTTGACAATCAAACCTTGAAGCCAGAAGAACTGCGTGTTACAGGTTCGGAACTGGATGCAGCCTACCAACAGGTATCCAAGGATTTGCTCCAGGCAATTCAGCTAGCTTGCCGCCAAATCGAAGCTTTTCACCGTCAGCGAATCCCGAAAAGCTGGGTACACTTTGGGGATGATGATGTAGTGCTGGGCAAACGCTATACCCCTGTAGACCGAGCAGGGTTATACGTACCTGGTGGTCGCGCCGCTTATCCTAGCACGGTATTAATGAATGCAGTTCCGGCGAAGGTTGCTGGTGTACCTCGTGTTGTGATGGTGACACCGCCAAGAGCCGGCAAAGCGATTAATCCAGCAGTTTTGGTAGCAGCTCAAGAAGCTGGAGTGCAAGAAATTTATCGCGTCGGAGGGGCGCAAGCGATCGCTGCTTTAGCCTACGGTACAGAAACGATTCCCAAAGTGGATGTGATTACCGGACCAGGTAACATTTATGTCACCCTAGCGAAAAAACTTGTCTACGGTATTGTAGGCATCGATTCTTTGGCCGGGCCAAGCGAAGTATTAATTATTGCCGATGAGAGCGCAAATCCCGTTCATGTTGCAACTGACTTGTTGGCACAAGCCGAACACGATCCAATGGCGGCGGCAATTTTGTTGACAACAGATACTGCTTTGGCAAAAAATGTGCAAGTAGCTGTGGAAAGACAGCTAGTAGATCACCCACGGCGAATAGACACTGAAAAAGCGATCGCTCACTACGGCTTAATTGTCCTCGTAGAATCCCTAGAAGCAGCCGCAGAACTCTCGAATGAATTTGCCCCTGAACACCTGGAGTTAGAAATCAAAGATCCTTGGGCACTAGTTCCACACATTCGCCACGCTGGGGCAATCTTTTTGGGTTACTCTACACCAGAAGCAGTAGGAGATTATTTGGCTGGTCCTAACCATACTTTGCCAACTTCTGGAGCTGCACGCTATGCTTCTGCATTAGGGGTGGAAACTTTCCTCAAACACTCCAGTATTATTCAATACTCACAAACTGCACTGCACAAGGTGGCTGGTGCAATTGATGCTCTGGCAACAGCTGAAGGCTTACCTTCCCACGCCGATTCAGTACGACGGCGAATTCAGCAGGAAGAGTGATTCGCAATGCTTAATTTTTTCCTAAACTGGGGGCAAAAGTTACTCAGTGGCTTCACACTGAAAGTTTGGATGGCAGTTGCTACCCTGCAAAAAGCTGCCCTCTGAGCGTCTACAACGGAGAAACCATTTGCGTGGTAAGCCAGAGTTCTTGGTAGTGTTAGTCATGAATTTAGGCAACTGGCACAAAGCTTACCCAAATTGAGCAACATGGTAAGATTCCGCGCGGCGCAGCTTCGACAATACAGACTAAGTGCCAATCGGCGAAATTATTGGTGTAGTAGCCAATAAAGCTTTTTAGGCATTTATGTTAAGGGGTCTACTCTTTTAGGAGGCGAGAGCAGTGCTAGAAAATATTTTGGTAGCTCTGGACGGTTCGGAAATTGCAGAACGAGTCATTCAGACTTTAGATGATTTGGTATTTTCACAAGAAACAAAACTGATTCTTTGCCATGTGTTTCCTACACCAGAATCAGAGTTGGAATTACCTGCCGATCGCCCTCACCCAGAGTCCCCAACACTTTCTTATTTTCAGATTGAAAAATTGCTGCAATCCTATCAGGAAAAGTTATCAGTAAAAAGTGAATTAGAACTGGTGACAGGCGATCCTGCGGACGAGATTATTCGCCTTGCCAATATTTACAAAGCTGACTTGATTATAATTGGCAGTCGCGGGCTGACTGGTATGAAGCGAATTGTCCAAGGTTCCGTAAGCAGTCAAGTTGTGGAAGAGGCTAATTGTTCTGTGTTAGTGGTGAAGCCTAATTAGGATCGAGTAAAGGCAAATGAGATCGCGATCAAAGATTTAAAAAGTCTAGATGGTCGCCTGGTTGCGATCGCAATTGCTCTGGAGTGCCTTGCAGTTTCAATTTGCCTCGATCCAGCAGCACAATCCAATCTGTTCGATTAATCACTCTAGAACGGTGACTAATTAGGATTGTAGTTTTGGCTTGGCGATGAAACAATAGCTTGTCTAGGACTTGGCTCTCACTTACGGGGTCAAGGTTAGCAGTTGATTCGTCTAAAATCAGAATTGGTGGATCGGTAGCGATCGCTCAGATTCGCCAATTAAAGCAACTACTTTACACCTGGAATTGTTAAAGAAAAATCTTCCAATAAGTCGATTTTACCAGGATAATTAAAGTTTAATTTAGAACAAAATATCTCAGAATTTCCAGGAATTTTGCTTATATTTAGCGACCTAGTTTAGTAAAAAACTGAACGTAATAGTAGTTAACCTGGAAAGTGTTTCAACTTATTTTTCCAGGTTTTTTATCTGTTTAGAATTTGCTACTTGATACTTTAATTATGTTTAATGACCCCAGTCCAGACTTAGTCCGCCCAATTCGCAGTGACCAATTTTTGCCACCAATTAGTCTTTGGACGACGCTAGGGGGTTTATTTCTAGTTGGGACGGTAGGTGCTACTATCACTCTTGCTGCCGTTACTCAGTACAATGTTACTGTTAAAGCACCTGCGGCAATCCGCCCTACTGGAGATATACGGTTAGTTCAAGCGGCTAGTGAAGGGACTGTGAAAAAGATTTTGGTGCAACAAAATCAGGTAGTGAAACAGGGGGATGCGATCGCCACTATCGACAACTCCCAACTGCAAACTAAAAAAAGCCAAATCGCAGGTAATATTCAGCAAAATAAGCTGCAACTTGGGCAAATTGCTGCCCAAATCAAGGCACTTCAATCTCAAATCGCAGCTGAGTCTAATTCGATGCAACGAGCGATCGCATCGGCACAAGCTGACTTAAGTCGCAACCAACGAGACTACAAAGATAGGCAAATCACAACTCAGACACAAGTGCAAGAAGCACAAGCAGTTGTTGAATTAGCGCGGGAAGAAATGAAGCGATATCGGGAACTAGCAAACACCGGGGCGATCGCTACTCTCCAAATCAAGGAAAAAGAACAAGCTTTTAAAGCTGCTGTTGCTAGACTGCTACGTGCCAAAGCTGGACTCAATCCTAACGATCCTAATGTAGCGATCGCAACTGAACGCATTGCTCAAGAAGAAGCGAGAGGTGAATCTACCCTTGCTACTTTAAATAAAAAACTCCAAGAACTAATTCGCAGGCAAATCGAAATCCAAAATCAAATCAGTAGCGCTCAAAGGTGCTGTCAGATCCATCACCGCGGATACGATTATGCCGCAAAGTAACGATAGTAACAGTCCAGTTGCTTCCTACTACGAAGTAACAATCCAGCCAGATAGACTTGATTTACAAAAGGGCGATCGCGCTTATTTCATTCAAGCAGGTATGGAAGTAACAGCCGAGATTATTTCTAGAGAAGAAACAGTACTAACATTTATTTTGAGGAAAGCAAGGCTGTTGAAAGATTTTTAGATGAACTGATAAGAACAGGAGGAGAAATTCAATTCCTCCTTGTCCCACTGCTTCAACGTTCTTGAGTTGCCAGAAACTGACGCAAACTTAACAAACTCAGAGTTTGGCCTAAATTCAAAGGTAGAATAGAAACTCCTTCCAAGTGGGATTGCACCCAACCTTCTCCCCAGTACCATTCATGAAACCCATCAATGCCTCCACTTAGTAGCAAGCGCAGACAATTGGGTTTTGCCACGTCCACTTGATGATGAATTGGGACTGGTCCAGTCCAGCTTGTAAACTGAAATCCTGTATGCAATTGTTCTGGCATTCCTGGGGCAAGGCGTTGCCCTACTAGCCATTTTTGTAGTTGTTCCGGATGCAGCAGACTGTCACGAATGGCATCAGCTGATGCTTCAATCTCTACCCGCAGTTGGCTTTGTTGAAAATTACCCAGCATTGTTTGAGGATTATCTATTTAAGTAAGTTGATACAAATTAAAGTTAACTCGTGCAGGTTGCCAGTTGTCAGGAGGCAACAAGAGGATAGGGGGCTTCAGGGTCTCCTCTGGGGTTGGAAGTCCCTAGGGAGCAGAAGAGATAGGGGGAATAAAGAGTAATTTGTGTATGGTCTTTTCCCCCTGCTCCCCACCTTACTAATGGCATCACTTTTCTACCTGATGAGAACCTAGAATAGAAAAAGTGGACTTGTTAAGAAATGTAAGGTTTTTCATGGCAGATCAGTTAATTCGTGCAACGGCAGCTGAAGGTGGAATTCGTGCAGTAGGCGTGATTACCACACGTTTAACAGAAGATGCACGGCAACGCCATAAACTTTCCTATGTGGCAACAGCAGCACTAGGTCGGACGATGACGGCGGGCTTGTTGATGGCTTCTGGTATGAAGCGAGTTGGATCTAGGGTTAACGTCCGGGTGAAGGGCGACGGCCCTTTGGGTGGTATATTGGTAGATGCAGGCTTAGATGGGACAGTACGTGGCTATGTAGGGAACCCATCTATAGAATTGCCTCCCAATGCCAAAGGTAAGCTAGATGTCGGTGGTGCAGTAGGTAAAGGCTACCTGTATGTTGTGCGGGATATCGGTTACGGCTACCCTTACTCTAGTACTGTAGAACTCGTTTCGGGCGAAATTGGTGACGATGTGGCTCATTACCTAGTGAATTCCGAACAAACACCTTCAGCACTAGTTATAGGCGTGTTCGTAGGAGCAGGTGGTGTCACAGCGGCAGGAGGGTTATTAGTGCAAGTTTTACCTAAAGCTGCCAGAGATGAAGCCTTAGTAACAAAGTTGGAATCAAGGGTAGCTGCTTTATCAGGTTTTACGCCCTTGTTGCAAGCCGGCAAGACTCTAACGGAAATCCTCAAAGATCTCCTGGGAGACATGGGGTTGACAATCTTTCCGGAAAGCCAAATGCTGCGCTTTCACTGTGGTTGCTCTTTTGACCGCGTTTTGGGGGCACTCAAGATCCTGGGAGAAGCCGAACTGCAAGACATGATAATTCAAGATGATGGTGCTGAGGCAACTTGTGACTTTTGCGGCAAGGTTTATCAGGCGAGTAGCGATCACTTAGCTCAGTTAATTGTTGATTTGCAGACAGAAGCCTCTGTTTTTGGTTAAGGTATAAAACGACACTTATTTTTTAAGCAATTAATGGTATTTCTGGAGAAAGATGATTTAAAAAGTAGCTTTTTAATGATGAGAAAGTTACTATAACAAAAACGGAATTATCATTCTAGAACAGATCGCTATTCAATTATTTTGGTGTGAGAGATGACACAGCGGGATATTCCAGACGGTTGGTCACCAACTGGAGCAGGAGAGCCAGATCAAATGGAAGGATCGTCCCGAACGCCCCAATTCGGCGAGCCTCAAGCATTTGGTGTCCCAGCTACTGGTTCTACCTCTAAGTCAGTGAAGCAGCGAAAAGAAAAGAATTCCGAAGAAACTAGTTTACCCAGCAGAATTTCTAGGAAACTGCCACGCTGGATGAAAAGCTGGGTGTTATGGTCAGTATTATTAACTTTAATTCCTGGCAGTGTAGGATTCCTGGCGATGGCAATGCTGTTCAAGTTACCATCTGCCCCAAATTGCCCATCGATTTTTTGGCCCTTGGCTAGTGCCTCGGTGCGATTGCATTGCGCTCAATTGGCAGCTTCCAAGCAGAATGTAAATGACTTACTGCAAGCGATCGCCCTGGTCAAACAATTGCCACAAGATCACCCACTGCATGGAGAAATTAATCGTTTTATCGAAGAATGGTCAAAGGATATCTTGCAGCTAGCCGATCAAAGTTTCCAAGGGGGGAATCTACAGGAAGCGATCGCTACTGCTCGCAAGATACCTGAAGACCTTTCGGCTTATAAATTAGTAAACGAGCAAATTTCTAAATGGGAGTCGATTTGGTCGAAGGCAGAAAGCATCTACCAAAAGGCAGAAGAGGAACTGGCGCAAAGGCACTGGCAATCGGCGTTTATGCTATCAGCTAAATTGCTGCGTGTAGACAATAAATACTGGGCAAGTACCAAATACGACCAGTTAAATCGCATAATTGCCTCAGCACGGGAAGATGGCGAGAAGTTGGCAAAAGCTGAAGGTTTAGCGAATAGCAAAGAAGCAGATAATTTACTAGAAGCAATTAAAATAGCTGAGACGATTGGGCAAGACAGCTACCTGTATCAAAAAGCTCAAGAGTTAATTCCTGCATTTGGACGCAAGATGCTCGGTTTGGCACAGGCAAAGCTAGACGAGCGGGATGCAGATACAGCGCTTGACATTGCTAGGCAAATTCCAGACAATACTCGCTTGCAGGGGGAAGTCGAAGACTTTATCGCTTTAGCTGATGCTCAAAGGAGTGCATGGATAGGTAGTATTGATAGTTTACAAGCAGCAATCTCTCAAGCACAAGAAATCGATCCTTCCAGACCAGTCTATGACAAAGCACAACAGTTGATTGCCCGTTGGCAGTTGGAAATTGAAGATGTGGCGCGTTTAGATAGAGCGCGGACACTTGCTAGTCAAGGAACAATTAACAATTTAACAGCAGCGATCGCCGAAGCACAGCTTGTCCCTATTAATAACCCTCGCGGCTCAGAAGCTAGGCAAGAGGCGGGTCGTTGGGTTGCCCAAGTGCAGACCATCCAAGACCAACCGTACTTAGAACGTGCCGAACAGATTGCATTTCTAGACGATATCAACTCTTTGCAAGCTGCGATCGCTGAGGCTAGTCAAATCCGCCAAGGTCGAGCATTGTATCCAGAAGCACGGAGAAGAATTCGCGTTTGGACAGCTAAGGTTCAACGAATCCAAGACCAACCATACTTGGATCGAGCACGAGAACTGGCTCAGAGTGGAGATTTACCCGCTGCTATTAGCGCAGCTCAACCAATTGCATCATCCGGGCGATCGCTTTCTGGTGAAGCACAAGCGGCTATAAATGACTGGGACGGGCAAATCCAGGCTAGAGAAAACTGGAAGAAAGCGCGAGAAGTAGCACTTGCTGGCACACCAGAAGCTTTAGCTGAGGCAATACGACTAGCAAATAAAGTATCAAACAGTAGCGTTTTGCGCTTGGATGTAAATGTTGCGATCGACCAATGGAGTCAACAGTTATTTGACATAGCACGCTCTCAGGGTGATTCTGATATTACTAGAGCTATTGAGACTGCAAGGTTGATTCCACGCGCTAGTGCTGTTTACAGTGCAGCGAGAGAGCAAATTAAGACTTGGCAACAATTTCTCAATCCTCAGCCTCCACCTCCACCTCCACCTCAGCCTGATTTGCAACAATCTCAACCATCAACTACTATTAATGGGCTGTAATTGTATAATCTGTCTTAATCAACCTCTTGCAAAAGGCAATTTATTTTGTGGGAGGTTTTTTCATTGGGGCTGCTTTCAACTCTTACTGGACGTTAGACTAAGCATGAAAAAAACCCCCAGCAGGACTGAGTTAATGTAAGACAAGTTGAAAAGAGAAAAGAGTTAGATATTATGCAGATTTTGGTTGTTCTTTCCGGGCTTTAGTTGTAGTTTTTTTGACCACAGGATAGCGAATTCTACGTTGTCGAGGTTGTCCGGTCTTCCAGCCTGGGGACTTTCCGCGGGGTTTGGGTGGACGGGCAGGAGTACCAATAGTCGTTAAAATGCTCTCCATCGCCTGAGCAACCCTTCCTGGAGTCAAATTGTCTAATAACTTTTGC
>LXQD01000298.1 GCA_003326215.1 Nostoc minutum NIES-26
GGGGCAGTAGTAAAAACCTTTGAATGCTCCGTCGTCGGCTTTCAAATTTTATTGGTTGTGGAAATACAGATGAGAGCTTCTCTATCGTCACAGTTTTATGAAATTGCAATAGCACAACCAAGATTTCTAGCATCTTGTATTGTGCAGGTGTCAGTAGATTTTGAGCGCAGTTTTGGTAGAATTTAGGTAACATTATCATTTGATAGGTCTTGTTGAGAATACCTGACCTATCTTTTTTTACCCCAAAACGGTCACACTTCCCTATTTCTTCCGTTTCAGCCCCTTTGTCACCCCTTCAGGAGTTTTAGTTAAGTTTACTCGTAATACAGTTCTGTTTATTTGCACCGTTCTACTTAGAACACCGATTCAGGCAAGCACCTGACGGAGCAACATGCATCTCGTAATCTTTGCGATGGATTAAGTTGACCAAAAGATGATAAAAAAGATAGGTCAATTATTGTCAATAAGACCTATCTAATGAAAATATTACTTTGTAGACGAGATTTGATTGCGCCTGTTGATTTCAGACCAATTCACTACATTCCACCAATTATTTAGGTACTCAGGACGACGGTTGCGATATCTCAGATAATAAGCGTGTTCCCATACGTCATTGCCCAGAATCGGATATAAACCTTCTGTAATCGGGTTATCCTGATTCGCTGTACTCACAATCTGGAGTTTACCTTGGGGATTACGTACTAGCCAAACCCAACCACTACCAAAGCGATCGCCACCTGCTACATTAAACTGTTTTTTAAATGCATCAAAACTGCCAAAAGTCTGGTTAATTTCTTGAGCGATCGCTCCTGTCGGTTCTCCACCACCTTGGGGACTCATGATTTGCCAGAAAATTGTGTGGTTAAGGTGACCGCCACCATTGTTCCGTACTTTTGTACGAATATCTTCGGGTACTTTATTCAAATCTTTGAGCAAAGCTTCGACACTATTTTTTTGCAGATCCGGATACCTTTTTAAAGCATCATTGAGATTATTGACGTAGCTAGCATGGTGCGCGTCATGATGCAATTTCATTGTTTCAGCATCAATAGCTTTTTCTAGTGCCCCATAATCATAAGGCAATGGTGGTAACTTCGCGGGGTAGGCACTTAATTCCCCATCAGGAGAAGCTACAGGGGGAAGCGCCGTAATAGGAGTAGGATTTGGATTTGCTGTTGGAGATTGTGAATCAGCTTGTGGTAATGATGACTCACAAGCAATTAGCAGCATCCCCACCATAATCACTGTTAGCAAAAAAGCACTTATCTTATGCACAAACCTAATCATAAATCGTTGCTAGAATATCAACATTTTTAGTCAAACAACTGAAACTTTGCTGTCATCTAATTAGTAAATCAAAATATGATTTTCCTATATTTTTAGGCAATGCCGCCATAAATTGTAAGATAACATAATTAAAAGATACCAAGACAATAGAGATAACTAAAGCACTTTAAAACCCACTTGAACAACTACTAATATAAAAATTATGTCATTTCATACGAACATGAATAATCGCAATCAATAGTTAAATACTACAATCATTAGTATAATTTATAGTACCATCAAAATATACATAGCAATATATTTATCATAAAAACTCTTAGTATATACCTTTAGATATATAACTATCAATAGTAAGCAAAACCATCGACAGAGATAGGATAAATTTTCATTTGCTAAACATATAATTAGAATATTGCTGATACTCTATTTTTCACAAGCCACTGAGATAGAGCATGACTTCAGATCCTTACCTACGGTAACTGCAAGGCTTTAGCTGAAATAGACTGGCCAAGAAATGACCAAGACAAATCAGTAAGAAGTCATCCCACATATGAAGTATTTTTTATCTTCAGTAGCCTTACCTTTTCTCGTCTTGTCCTGGTCAACGGCAAGTAGTAAATGATTAGGCTTTTAACTTTATTAGCCTTTATCGTTACATCGGAATAAATAATTGCTGTTTCACAAATACAAATTATCTTTGTATCAAAAATCAAGGCGTTAAAGATACATAGCCAAGGATAAATAATATGTCCATTAAGATAATAATGCAAAAGAAATTGACAGCAGATGTAAAACTTCATCAGATAACGCGGAGTGAAGTCAAACAAGAGCAAGCACAAACTAATAGTTCAAATGTACCCGATATAGTCGTATCCTTGACTCCTGTTGGTTTGCTTGTTAGTTGGATAATTTTTTTTCTAATTTTACAAAAAATTAGGAGAGTTTTAGATAATAAGATGGTTTTTACAGTTAAAACCCTACATCAAGTACCTTGCAAAAACTGCCAATTTTATGCTAATAATAATTATCTTAAATGTGCTGTAAAGCCTTCTATTGTTCTCACAGAAGAAGCTAAAAATTGCTCAGAATACTCAGCTAAAAAGGGTGAATTTTCTCCGAAAAATCTTTTTAAATAGGATAATTTAAGAGGCAGTCGGAATAAAAATTTTTACCGCAAAGGGATGAAAAAGGGACAAATCCCTCAGCTTTCCCAGCTTGTCTCAACTAGGATTACCTTATTCCAATAATAAATATTTACGGCTACTTACTTAGTACAACCCAATACAAAAAGGGTATGGAATTTAATCATTCGTAGGTTGGGGAGCCACTTGCCACAATGGGGGGAACCCCAACGGACACTTGCTACCCTTCTCCTTCGGAAACGCGAACGCGAACGGGAAGCCTGGCAGAGCGCGTCTAAAAGTCGGCAAAGCCGACGGCAGTCGCTTTCGGGGAACCCGTCCACCGCGCTGCCTCCCCAACGCAGTGTCCTTCGCAGGCAGTGGCTCAACTTGAGCAAATTGGCGTTTGAGCGGAGTGAAACCCAACATCAACCCTCGATATTTCCGAACCCCTTTTACGGTAGCGTGTACTTAGAGAGTTAAGCAGCTTGACCAAAATCTCGGTGTCGTTGCAGCCAACTAGCGACATCATTAGCAGTAATAATGCCTTTAAGTAAGCCATTTTGAGTCACTAGTACGCGACGTACTCCTGAGTTCTGCATTTTTTGTAAAACCTGAGACATTTGCTCTTCTGGACGAGCTGTAACTCCGTTATCTGTGGGAATCATGATGTCTCTAACAGTCTGATATATCCATTCCTCTCGCGGGATATCTTTAATTTGATTTAAAGTAACAATGCCTACAGGGTGACTGTTTTGTGTTACGGGAAATGACTGGTAGCGACGACTGAGGAAATATTTATCTACTAGCTCTTGGAGTGTGAGATTGGGACTTACCGTTTCTGGATAGGGTGTCATGATTTCCTGCGCCCGTACTCCTTTTAAACTTGTACGCAGCAAAACCTCTTCATAGCTAGCTTCTGCGGCGTTGTACAAGAACCAACCAATCAAGATAAACCACAGTCCGCTCAAAACAGAGGAATTAAATAACTGCCAGAAACCAAGGGCAATTAGCAAGTAACCTAACCATTTTCCACCTGTAGAGGCGATTTTTGTGGCTTTTTCCCGATCGCCAGTGTACTTCCAGATAATAGAACGGAAGACGCGACCGCCATCTAGAGGAAACCCTGGCAGCATGTTGAAAATAGCCAAGACAAGGTTAATAGAGGCTAAATAGGATGCAATACCTGTAACTACTACACTCCATCCAGTATTTTTGCTTACATACCAAATCAAGCCGAAAAGAGCAGCAAGAACCACACTGGTTAGAGGCCCAACGCCAGCTATCTGGAACTCATCACCAGGTGTTTCTGCATCCATGCGAGTGCGCGAGACTCCACCAAAAATAAACAGGGTGATACCTTCGACGGGAATTCCTTTTGCCCTAGCTACGAAGGAGTGAGAAAGCTCATGAGCCAGCAGCGATGCAAAGAACAGCAGCGTTGCTACTAACCCCATAACAAAATAAGTGGCATTGGCTAGTCCTGGATAGTCTTCTGGAAATAGACCTGCGCTTAAAGTCCAGAGGACTAAGAAGAAAATTAATAACCAAGACAAGTCTATTCGGATTTCAAACCCGAAAATTGAACCTAAGCGAAATCCTTGCATATTGGGATAGGCAGTGAGGAGTTGGAAGTTGAGAACTCAATCACTAAAAGCATAGAAAAAGCAGGCCATGGCTTCCTCTGGCAAATGATAGAGAGATGTTGCCTGGAGATGTAAATTAGATTTATTGCAAACGTTCGCAGAAGAAGGTAAGGGTAAAAAAGATGGAACTTCCTTAGCTCTTCTTTCAGCCAGCCTCTTTTGCTGGTAAAGCCTCTGGTCTGACTACGATCGCTTGTCTTTTGCCGTTACGATTGATTGCAATTTGCAAGCGATCGCCGATTTTGACTGCTTCCAATTGTTGTTGCACTTGCTGTGTATCTTTAATGGCAACACCGTTGATACTTTCAATGATGTCACCCGGACGTAAACCTGCACGAGCCGCAGGTGAGTTGCGGACAACTCCCAGAACGATTACGCCTGTGTCTTGGTTAATTTTCAAACCAAGTTTGCTCTGATTGATTTTAGCTCGCAACTCTGGACTCAACTGCGCCATTTGAATGCCGATGTAGGGGTGGTCTACTCGTCCTTTGGCTATCAATTGTGCTGCAATCCGTTGAGCAGTATTGATGGGAATGGCAAAACCTAACCCCTGCGCTCCCCGAATCATGGCGGTATTCATCCCAATCACTTCACTTTCCGCATTCAGTAAAGGGCCGCCAGAATTACCCGGATTAATCGCGGCATCAGTTTGGATAAAGTCAACACGCTCTGTTGGCACACCTAAATCTGCAATAGAACGCTGCGTGGCACTGATAACTCCTTGAGTAACTGTGTTATCGAGTCCTAAGGGATTGCCAATAGCGATCGCCCACTGTCCTGCTAATAAATTATCTGAATTGCCAATCTTGACTATTGGTAGTCCCGTAGCTTTAATTTTGACCACAGCTACATCAGTAACAGAGTCAGTACCTACCACATTGCCCTGAAGGCGGCGACCATCTTTTAATACCACTGTCACATTATCTGCTTCTGCTACCACATGGGCATTAGTTAAAATTAGCCCATCAGCACTAGTAATAAATCCAGAACCGATACCCCGTTGTACTCGTTCCGGAGGAGGCAACTGTCTGCCGAAAAAACGTTCCAACAAAGGATCTTGAACGGGGGATGCTTCAACAGTGCGTGTCGAATCGATTCGCACTACTGCGGGGCCTGCCTGCTGCACAACCCGCGTCACATAATTTACGTCAGTTGTTGAACGTGTTGGTGGTAATAAGTTGGGTACAGGTGGCGGTTGAGCATTCCTGACATCTCTAGTGGAGATGCATCCAGTCACTAGCAAAGCTAGGTAAAGCGTAGGTTGCTTAAAAAATATTTTCATGTCCCATTGCGATCGCTTGATGAAGTCCCACAGGATAATCGTTTAAGTTGTCAGGCAGAGCCAAATGAAAGTCCAATGTAACGATCCATCTAGCTCTCACAAGGGGTTCCTGTAATCATGGGGCTAGACTTGTAGTCTAGGTTGGGGTTGCGATCGCTGCACCTATCCTGAGTCTGTCTTCTTGATGATTTCTCTAACGAATCACCAGATAAGAACGAGTGAGGATTTAATGTGGCATAGATTAAAACTAATGTCTACATAGAGTGTTAATTAGAAATTTTCTCTAGAATTGGGCGCAAGTTAAGAAAAAATCAGCAAGGGAATTAATAACTCGTTTTAGCGCCTTTTTATTGGGTTTTGCGGCAGCCATTACTAAATACCTCGATTGCGCGATCGAGGTATTACAGACGCTATAAGTATACTTTCCCTCAAATAGTACGGTAACCTCAAATCATGTTCTGAGGTAAAATAAACAACGATTTTCAAAACAAATTCAATCTGCTTTATAAACCCTTAGCTTTTATTTGAGAAGTTAGGAAAAATGGCTTTGTGCTTTTTGATTCTACTGTGCAGTTGTTTCATTGCTAGCTATTTTTTATTAAAAAAGAATAATAATGAAATCGCACATATTGTGGCTGTATTTGCAGCTATCAGCCTGATTTTGGGTTTAATCTTAGCTCCTTGGCAGATCCTACTTCTACTATTGATTTCTATCCCGCTCAGTACAAGCTACGAGTACTACACTAGCAAGGTGGTCAGCAGAGAAACAGAATATCCACAACAGCCAGGTCGGAAATCTGAACCAGATTATAGCTTGATGTACCGTGGGGTTTCCTATCGTGCCGATCCCTGTACCCAATCAAATGGAGTAACCATAGCACCAGAAACCTGTAAATTGAGCTTTCGGGGTAGTACTTATTTTGTTCGTATCGATTCTAACGCCCAATCGGCTGGAGTACCCCTAGCACTAGAAACCTGTAAATTGAGCTTTCGGGGAAGTACCTATTCTGTAAACAGAACTGCACACAGAGAAATTAAAGAGCAAGGTAGCTAGAAAATTGGTGCAGTTATAGCAATTCACAATAAAGATAAACAGCATTAATTTATGGCAAGCTTTATTGTAGTGAGTTGACGGGTGTTGACTTTTGTCCTGCCTAGGACACCAATTCAGTAATCCTGGAAGAACCTCTCCCCCTACCCCTCTCCTCGTAGGAGAGGGGAGTTTAGCTCCCCCTTCCCTTGAAGGGAAGGGGGCTGGGGGGTTAGGTTTTTGATTACTGAATCGATGCTCTAGAGAGAACAACTTTCTAACGTCGCAAAAACAACTGTGTGATGTAGTATGTGTTGCCAACTCGCCATACGCCTATACCCGTTTCTCTAAACACAGGACGTAGAATATTCTCTCGGTGTCCTGGGCTTTGCATCCAACCTTCAACAGCTGCTGGAACGGGTTTAGAAATGTTCTGACTTTTGAACAAGTTTTCTCCTACAATCCAATAGGAAATACCACCAGCGCGGACTCTGTCTTGTAAAGTGCTACCATCAGCACCAGTGTGGCTAAAGAAGTTTGTTTGCGCCATCTGTCGGCTGTAGTTACGGGCAACCTGTGCTAGTTTTTCGTTATTTTGTAGCGGCTGTAGTCCGTCTTTCTGCCGCACTTGGTTAATACCTTGGCGAACTGCTGCCTCCATTTGGGTAATTTGAGTGGATTGAGGAGAAACAGGGGGTTGTGGGGGCTTACCTGATGGTACTTCGATCTTTGGTAAGGGTGGTAAATACTCAATTACTTGCTCACACCCATTTAAGATCGGTGCGATCGCTGCCCATCCTAGCCAAATCATTCGGGATAATTGGCGCTTGTGTTTCTGAGTTATCCAATGGCATAGCACTTGCCATTCCATGAAGCCACCTCGGTAGAGATTCTCCGTAAATTAATACTTTTGCTGCTTATTTCTAACCTAAAACACAGATATGACAGCAAAATGACAAAGATAAGGTAAAAGGGACTGGGGAATAAGGGAGACAAGGAGAGAAGTCGCAAGGAGGAGCCACTGCGTTGGGCGGCTTTGCCGACTTGTTCGCTCAAGCGCGTTCCCGCAGGGTAGCAAGTGGCGTGGTTTCCCTCCGGGCGAACTTCTCCTATGGTCGACGCTACGCGAACGGGGAGACAAGGGAGCGAAGAATTTACTTCCTCTGCCCCTCTACCCCTCTGCTCCCCCTACTCAGGTGGAACTGCCTGCTCTACGGGACGGATAATCGCAGGGGCTGGTGTGACTTCTGGTTTGAAGATTGCCTGCAATGCCTGTTCTAGGGTTTGGGCCATGACAATCCGATTTTTGTAAGCTACAACTACCCGCACCAAAGTTGGCAGACTGTTTTGGCTGGCTTCTAGATAAATTGGCTCGACATATAACAGAGATTGCTCAATCGGAATTACTAGCAGATTGCCCTGAATTGCTCTCGATCCTTGGCGATTCCATAAGGAAATTTGCTGAGAAATTACTGGGTCTTGGTTAATCAGCGCTTCAATTTGCTCTGGCCCGTAGATCAAGCGTTGCTTGGGAAAGATATACAGCAACAGTTTACCGTAGTTGACGCTATCCGATCGCGCTGCCAACCAAGCGATTAAATTAGTCCGCTGTTTGGGAGTATAGGGCAAAAGTAAGATAAATTCTTCAAAAGGTACGGTAGGAAGGCTAGTAATCAAATAGTATGGCTCTACCGGACGGGCTTCGCTGCCATAAATTTCGTTGGGAATTTGCCACTGGTCTTCTCGGTTATAAAATACCTGGGGGTCAGTCATATGGTATGTCATCAACCGCTCAGACTGAATTTTAAAGAAATCCACAGGATAGCGGATATGACTGCGGAGGCTAATTGGCATGGCACTGAGCGGTTTGAACAGCTTGGGAAAAATAGCTGACCAAGTGGCAATTATTGGATCGCTAGAGTCGGCAATGTAAAAATTAACCGTGCCGTGGTAAGCGTCAACCACTACCTTGACTGAATTGCGAATGTAATTTATACCTTCGCTACCCGTATCTGAGTAGGGATAGCGATCGCTTGTTGTGTAAGCATCGATCATCCAGTAAAGATAGTTGTTATTGGTGGAAAAATCTGGATTAGTCTTGTCAAGATTGGCATTAGCTGCCACTAGATAGAGGTCACTATCAAATTTTAAAAAAGGTGCGATCGCCTGAATTCGTTGCTTTACATTCCGCCAGAATAAAACTTTTGTGTCAGGCAGAAAATCCCGTGTCAATACCATTTGCCAGTCTTTCAAATACATGGCAAATAGCCACCGTCGCCACAGTGACCCGATTTTAATACCACCCCGACCATCGTAGGTATTGTAAATATTGTCACTGCCACTGGGATAGTCCAGTTCTTTAGCTCGCGTGCCAGTCATTACATAAGCGTTAGTAATTTCACCGTAATAAATTCGGGGTTGCCCAATGGGAATGCTTTTACGAATGGCTTCACTAGAAGTAGTCAGGGCACTACTATTGCCGCTAATGTCTTTAACAAAATATTCTGGTAGTCCACCCGGCCCAACTGTATTCACTGGGCTAACAGTAAAACCGTAGCCGTGAGTATAAATTAGATGGCGGTTTACCCAGGTCTGAGCCTGCTGGGGCACAGCACTGTAATCTAATTCTCGTGCAGCAATCAATACCTGTCGTCGTTCTGTGGTGTTAGTTGGTTCTTGCTCAGATACTGGCGGCTTTTGGGGAGCAGCCGATCTGCGTTCAACGACATCTGTTTCTAAGGTGTAGCGATCGACATCGGCATCGGGAAACCGATAATATGGTCGAATTTGTTGTAGTTGTCGATTAGTTTCTAACAGCGGTCGCTCATCCCACAGGCGAATATTGCGAATCGTCAGCTCATTTTTTTGCAGATCGGCTTCAGTCAGCGTTCCTTGGGGGTTAAAGATTCTGGCATCAATTGCTTCTAAATCGAATGCCTGCCGAGTCAAGGCAATAGTACGCTGAATGTATGCCCGCTCTCGCTGCAATTCATTAGGCTCGACAATTAAATATTGCACCGCATTTGGCAGGATAAAACCACCCATTACGACTAGCGCCAGATATACCCCCAACCCGTAAATTACTGATTGGCGATACTGAAATTTAGGTCGCCAAAACAACGTTCGCCAAAATAAGTAAAAGGCGATCGCCACTGCCAAGACACACAAGACGGTGTAAGCTGGCAACTGAGCCGTAACATCGGTATAGCTAGCACCATAACTTACCCCACGGCTGGAATAAACCAATTCATAACGACTCAGCCAATAACTCAAGGCTACCACCAGCATCAGACATCCTCCCAAGCCGGATAGATGACGCTGTTGCTGGGTTGAAAAACCAGGGAATATTCCCTGACTGAGACTGTCTGCCGACAAGAGATAAGTAAGGCTAACGGCAACAAAGCCATACAAAAATAATCCCATCAGCCAGAGTTCTAGCAATTCCCAGGCAGGCAGGGAAAATACATAAAAGTTAATATCTTGACCAAATAGAGGCTCAGAATTATTGAAGGTAGTGGGGTAGAAATATGGCAACACCTTTGTCCAGTGTTGAGACAAAATTAACCCCAACCCGACACTGAACAAAACTGCGATCGCTAAGAGCAATTGGGGATAGATTAATATAGCGATCGCTATTCCCACAAGCAAACCAAGATACCAGATTTGAGAAACTATCTCTTTGAAGAATTGCCAGATAATTTCTGGACGAAACAGGTCAGGAACAGGTAAATTAGCTTTGCTAACTGGAGAATGCCAGTAGAATAGGGCAATTTCACCGTAGTGAAACAGCATTAACCCCACTAACAAGCTCAAGACCAAAACTAGCGGTAAAAGCCAGCGCAACTTTAATGATAGAAAGCGTTGGCTGTAATTACGAATATCATCACGTTTAGAATATTTGGGGCTGAGAAAGTTTTTTAGCTCGCGGCTAAATCCTGCTTGCTCGCGCTCGACTTGCTCAATTTTCAAAGGCTTAGGATACTTCAGCTGTTGTGCCAAAGCGAGGTTTCCTAGCAGATAGACAACAGTTGTGCCAGCCACGACTATCC
Organism: Nostoc minutum NIES-26; assembly: GCA_003326215.1. GTDB lineage: Bacteria > Cyanobacteriota > Cyanobacteriia > Cyanobacteriales > Nostocaceae > Dendronalium > Dendronalium minutum. The sequence goes on from LXQD01000298.1 coordinate 10,416, forward strand.
ATAAAGCACCGCGAGTCACTACCCTCAGCAAAAATACTTGGAGATAGCCAACTTCCTGAAACCAGAAAATCTCTGCTCCTACGCGAGAAATCAAATCCAAGAGCAACCAAAGCCCCAGGAATAATATTAATAGTCGAAAGCACCATTTCCAGAACATGGGGATTGGGGAAAATGAGGGGGATGAGGGAGCAGGAGGAGAAGAACTATTGACTCTTAGCTGTTGATAACTGACAACTGACCTGAATTTTCAGTTCGCTATGTAAGTTTTGAAACATAGGTTAACATGGCTAATCGCACTCTCACTTCGGTTTTGAGATTGTTGGTGATATTCAATGTTTAAATTGTAGTTATGCTCAGCAGTGTTGACCGTTTATTATTTGTCCGGCGAGTCCCGATTTTTAAAGAATTACGGGATGATTTTATTGTGCGGCTGACTTCAGTGATGCATGAGTTGTCATTTCCAGCTAATTACACCATCTTTAGACAGGGAGAAGAGGGGCGATCGCTCTACATTGTCGTCTCAGGTCGAGTTAAAGTTCATATTGGGGATAAAAACCTGGCAGAGGTAGAACAGGGAAAATATTTTGGTGAAATGGCAGTATTTGATACTCAACCTCGTTCTGCCTCTGCAACTACTTTGGAACCTTGCGAATTTCTGGAACTGACACAAGAGCAACTATATGACGCAATTGAAGAAACTCCGGAAATTGCAGTGAATATTATTCGTGAGTTATCCCGCCTAATTCGCAGACTGAATGATAATAATTCGTAATTAAGATACACAGAAAATGGCTTGATACAGACGGTTTCCAATCTGTTACCCTATTTCTCTAATCATATATAATAGTTCTATTCAAATTGTGAAAAAGACGAGTGGTAGCTGTTTTCAATCATCAGTCAAAACAGATGCCAGTGAAGATGCTGCCGTCCACACCACTCAAGTTTTCAGGCACCTTCTCCTGTTGTTGTTTACACCAACCAGAAATGCCTGAAGACGGATTTTCTCGCTCAAGTTTCCCCGTTCGAGAGCGATTAGATTTGTGTCACACCACCATCAACGAACAATTCGATGCCGATAATATAGCTGCTGTCCTCGGTAACGAATTGCTTAGCAGTGGCAAGATCGATGCTACTGGTGCCACCTGTAATCAGCGCGACTTTTTCCAAGAGCTTCTGTGACATGGCGATCGCCTCCTTGAGTTATTAGAGTTGAACATGAAGTGGACTATAAGGGACTTCCAGAAATTAAATTATTCAATTCTGAAAGCGAAGACGATTGTGAAATTCTTCCTCCCCTGCTTCCCCTGCTCCCCGGCAGTTGCTACAACGCGGGGAACCCGCGCAACGCACTGCCTCCCCTGCTCGCCAAAGCGATGGGATATTTTTTTAGTTGGAAGTCCCTAAACAGTATGCCTGGAAAGCTTTTGGGACGCTTCAAATTTGTGCCATGCCGCCATCGACAAACAGCTCGATACCGTTCACAAAGCTGCTGTCGTCAGAGGCTAGGAAAACCACAGCTTTTGCGATCTCATCCGGTGTACCCACCCGCCCGAGTGGGATGGTGTTGACCTGGCTTGCTACGAAACCCTGCACCTGTTCCTCGCTCAGTCCCATGAGATTGTAGCCTGGGGTAGGGACTACTCCAGGGCTGATGGAGTTGACGCGGATCTTGCGCTCTTTGAGGTCGAGTGTCCAGTTACGGGCAAACGATCGCACGGCGGCTTTGGTAGCGCTGTAAACGCTGAACGCTGGGGTGCCTTTGATAGAGGTAGTCGAAGCATTCAGGACAATCGAAGCCCCTTCTGACAACAAAGGCAATGCTTTCTGCACAGTGAAAAGCAGACCTTTGACGTTGGTGTTGAAGGTTTTGTCAAAGTGTTCCTCGGTAATCGATCCCAGTGGGGCAATCCCCCCACCGCCAGCGTTAGCGAAGATGACATCAAGGCGACCTTTCTCTTGCTCAATCGTGGCGAAAAGGCGATCGAGGTCTGCCAGATTTGAGGCATCGCTCTGAACTCCGGTGACATTTTTACCAATCTCTTTCACAGCGGCATCGAGTTCATTCTGACGGCGACCTGTGATGAAGACATACGCGCCTTCGGTGACGAATCGTTTAGCAGTGGCAAGACCGATCCCGCTGGTGCCGCCGGTAACGAGTGCGACTTTTTCTGAGAGTTTCTGTGACATGAGATTTCCTTTAGTTGCGTTGTGGTTTCAGACGTTAGGACAGCTAGAACGGGTTATTGCTTTTGAGAAGTTTGCATGGTTTAACGCACCGATGATTCCAATTTGCATCATGCACTTTCTTTAGTTTTGGTGTGATTGCCGAATCAGGCTGCGAAGCCGCCATCAATCTTGAGGCTTGCACCAGTGACAAAGGCGGCTTCAGGACTGGCGAGATAGGAAACCATCCCAGCAATTTCGCTGCTCTGTCCGTAGCGACCGAGGGCAATCATCTTTTTTAACCCATCGGCAAAGGGCCCGTCTGCCGGATTCATGTCGGTGTCGGTCGGGCCGGGCTGGACGTTATTGACTGTGATGCCGCGAGGCCCGAGATCGCGGGCGAGACCGCGCGTAAAACCGGCGATCGCACCCTTGGTCAAAGCGTAGACGGAGCCGCCAACAAAGGGAACGAGGTCACTGTTGATGCTGCCGATCGTGACGATCCGTCCGCCCTCGCCCATGTGGCGGACAGCCTCTTGGGTTGCCACGAAGACACCCTTGATGTTAACCGCGACGAGCCGATCGAAATCATCCATCGAGAACTGGTCGATCGGAGCTAAAGCGGCGACCCCCGCGTTATTTACGAGGATGTCGAGGCGACCAAAGACTTTCACTGTCTCGGCAACGGCGTTTTTCACCGCTTCGACATCAGCACTGTCGGCGCGGATCGCCAAAGCTTGGCCACCTGCCGATTCGATGGCGAACACCACCTCGTCAGCTTTTTGCGGCGAGGTGGTATAGGTGAGGGCGATAGCTGCACCATCGTCTGCGAGACGTTTGGCGATCGCCGCCCCCAGACCGCGTGAGCCGCCGGTAACGAGTGCCACCTTACCTGTGAGTTTTTTGGTGCTCATAGTATTCTTTTGTCGTTAGAATATGTCGTTGCGATACATTTTTGTATCGTATGGTATAGATATAAGACATGGACGCGAGCCTGTCAAGAAACTATTGTACTGATGAGTATGAAACCGGAAAAAACCACTGCGGCGATGGGTCGGCCCCGCGAGTTCAATATCGATGACGCGCTCGATCGTGCAATGCACGTGTTTTGGCGCAAGGGGTACTTGGGCACGTCCCTCTCGGATCTGACAGAGGCTATGGGTATCAACCGTCCGAGCCTTTATGCCGCCTTTGGCAACAAGGAATCTTTGTTCCGCAAAGTGCTTGAGCGCTATGCCGACGGGCCGTCAGTCTATCTTCGTGAGGCTCTCAAAGAGCCGACTGCGCGCGCGGTCGCCGAGCGGATGATGCACGGGGTTGTTGACCTGGGAACCGATTCGCGTAATCCACCGGGATGTCTTTGGGTTCATGGCACGCTTTCATGCGGAGATCCGCAAGATCCGATTCGGCAGGAATTGTCCGCGTACCGAGCCTCAAGTGAAACTGCCCTGCGTCAGCGTTTCGAGCAAGCGATTTCGGAGGGCGACTTACCGGCCGATTCCGACCCCGCCGCTCTCGCCCGCTTTGTCTTGACGATCAATTGTGGAATGTCAGTCCTGGCGGCGACCGGAGCTACTCGGGCAGAACTACTGCGGGTTGTCGAGACAGCGTTGCAAGCGTGGCCGAAGTAGGACGACACCAAATAGTTGTCGCATGGAAGTCTGACGTGAAAACTATGGGGAAGTGCGCGATCGCTCTGATGAAGATCGGTTTTATCGAGCTAGTGGTTTAAATTTGGTGTTTGTTTTATGGCTTTAGTTATTGCTGGAGAACGTAGTGGGGTGGGTAAGACAACAGTGACACTTACCCTTTTGGCATCTTTACGCCGTCGCGGTGGCAAGGTGCAATCTTTCAAGGTCGGCCCGGACTATATCGATCCAATGTTTCATCAACACGTTACTAGTCGTGCTTGTCGGAATTTAGATCCGGTACTGACTTCAGAAGCTTACGTTCAACAATGTTTTGCTCGTCATAGCCAATTGAGCGAATATGCTTTAGTTGAAGGTGTCATGGGGTTATTTGATGGAGTCAAGGAAATTAAAAATGAAAAATTAAACCTTAAAAATAAACAGAATTTACTCAGCACTGACTTTGCAAGCACGGCTCATATCGCGCGGCTGCTAAATGTGCCTGTAGTTTTGGTGATTGATTGCAGTCGCTTGTCTGGTTCTGTGGCAGCGATCGCTCACGGCTACCGCTCTTTAGATCCTACAATTCAAATAGCCGGAGTCATATTAAATCGTGTGGGTAGCGATCGCCACTTATCCTTACTCAAAGATTCCCTAGAACCTTTACAATTGCCTATTCTCGGCGTGCTGCGCCGTCAGGATAACATTACAATTCCCGATCGCCATCTCGGTTTAGTACCGACAGCAGAATTACCACAGTTGAATACTTTAATTACTCGCCTTGCCGATTTAGGAGATACTTGCTTCGACTGGCAACACCTGTTACCCCTATTGAAATCTGAAGACACAGGAGAATTTATCAGGGAAAATTCCCCCTCATCTTCCCCACCTCCTATCAGAATTGCAGTTGCTCGCGATCGCGCTTTTAATTTTTACTACCAAGACAATCTCGACTTGCTACAACAGTTGGGTGCAGAACTAGTTTTTTGGAGTCCAATAACAGATGCTGAACTACCACAAGGTGTACGGGGAATGTATTTTGGGGGTGGTTTTCCAGAAGTATTTGCCCAGCAACTAGCAGAAAACACTAGCGCCCGTGATGCAGTCAAAGCAGCAATTCTGGCGGGAATGCCCACAATTGCCGAGTGTGGGGGATTGATGTATTTGTGCGAGCAAATTATCGATTTTGAAGGTAAATCTTGGTCGATGGTGGGAGTGTTACCCACATCCGCTGTGATGGGCGGGGGCCTTACTTTAGGTTATCGTCGTGCAGTAGCTATGCAAGATAGTCTGCTAGTGAATGCAGGCACAAATATTTACGGGCATGAATTTCACCGTTCTCGTTTAAGTCCAATTCCTACTCAACCTCTATTTGAAACTTACCGCTACGATTGTGAAGAAAATATGGGATATGAGGGATGGGGTTTTCCTGTCAATGTTCATGCCTCTTATGTTCATCTGCATTGGGGAGAAAGTGTACAGATTCCCCAGCGTTTTTTTCAACAATGTTTTGATTTGAAATCACATTTAACAAAATAAAACCCGTTGTTTCCAGCGTGCCATCAAAACGGTAACCTGCCATGGTAATACATCGGCTTGCCGTGCTAATGCCTTTTGTCTTTTGACTTAATTCCACTAGGGTAAATTATTCGGGTCGATACCTTGAGATTGTAGATAAGCAATTAGCCGTTCTTTTTGCTGACGTTCCTGTTCGGCGCGTTGACGTTCCTGTTCGACGCGTTGACGTTCCTGTTCAATCTGTTCCACTGCCCAAGGTAACAAATTACCTGCCTCATCCCACCAACGCAACCAATAGCCAGTACGGGCTTCTTTTGTTCCTTGCCAAGTTCCTAAAAATAATCCCATAAAGTCAATCCAATGGCGACCATTTTCATCAGGTTGCTGCAACTCGTAGCGTCTATTTTCGAGTTTGTAAAACTCTAACAAACCGCCATTTGGGTCAAAAATTACATAAATTGGGACTTGAAGAATTTGTTCGTAAAAAAACCATTTTCCTGGTGGATAAGTTCGCTTAAAAGAATATTCTTCTCCGTCAGTGTCCGAAAGAAATTCCATCACAACTGCTGGAATATTTCCCTCTAAATTGGGTGTATAGCTTTTACGTTCTTCTAAAACATCATTCACCGATGGAACATAAACCCAGTCTGGTGCTTTAACGACAAATTGCCCGTTCAACTTTGCACAAAGACCAAAATTCGAGGCGATCAACATTCGAGGTTGGATAAAACCACTTATTTCTAAACTTTCACGCAAAGCACCAGCCAATATTGGCTGACCTGTATTTTCCACTGGTTTATCCTCTAGTTGAAAATCATCGGGCAACGCTTCCCAAGATATTATCAGTTCTTTTGAGGATTTGGCTTCACCGAGTTGGGTTGCCATAAAAATCGCCTTTTGTTGATTTGTTTTTATGTTTATGTTATCGCTCTGGTCGTAATCAGGAACAGACTACAGTAATTGAAAACCAACTGTATCAAGCCTTGTTTTGTATATCTTAATTAAGATTACGAATTAGTACGATACCTCATTCCAGGCAGTTGTGACACTAAACCCATGAGTTCCAACTGTAATAAAGCACTGGAAACTGAGCCAGCATTCATGCCTGTTTGTTGCACAATAAAATCGAAGGACAAAGCATCAACTGCGATCGCATTTATCACCTGTTGTAGTTCTGGCGATAAATTTGGTAAGGTTAACTGTTCTGATTTTGGGGAAGCTGCAACTACATCAAGCTGTGGTACTGCTCCCAACATTGTTAAAAGTTCGTCTAATTCCTTGAGAATAAAAGAAGCACCTTGACTGAGTAACTTTAAACAACCTTGAGATGGGCGATCGTCTAGTCTGCCAGGTAATGCATAGACATCTCTGCCAAAATCATTCGCATAGGTGGCTGTGATTAACGCGCCAGATTTTAAAGGTGCTTCCATTACCAAGATGGCGCGGCTTAACCCGGCAATTATTCTGTTACGGCGGGGAAAGTTAGTGCGATCGGGTGGGGTTTTACCTGGATATTCACTTACGACTAACCCTGCACTCAAAATCTGTTTGTACAAATCCCGATTTTTGTGTGGATAAATAACATCGACTCCCGTACCTAAAACTGCGATCGTTCTTCCACCAGCTTTCATTGCGGCTGTGTGGCTTTCTGTATCAATTCCCTCTGCCATACCAGAAACAACTGTAAAGCCATTTTTAGCCAAAGCCGTGCTGATTTGGCGAGTCCAACGAATACCGTAATCGGAAGGTTGGCGCGTTCCGACAATCCCAACCATCGGTTTTTGTCCCAGATTTTCTTGTAGTTCAACTTCACCGCGATAGTACAAAAGTGGTGGTGGACTGGGAGTTTCCAGCAGTAAGCGGGGATAATCTGCATCTGCTGGTGTCCAGAAATAAGGGTTTTCTTGCTGGTGCTTGGTAAGTAGTTGTTCTGGATGCAGATGCGATCGCTGTTGTACTACCTTTTCTAATGTCTGAAAACCAAAACCCTCCACCTCTCCCAACTGTGCCTTAGTAGCCTTCCAAGCTGTTGCTAGCGTGCCAAAATGCTGCTGCAATCGTCGCAGCAATACTGGGCCAATCCCAGAAATTTGCGACCACGCAAGCCAATATGCACGTTCTTCTGCCACTTTTGCATCCTCACCCTACTCGATTGAGTATTCCCATTTTAGGTTGCTCTATTGACGTGCAAAGCAGATGAAGGGGATGAGGGAGCAGAGGGGCAGAGGAACAGGGGAAGATATAACTGATGACCCTTGACTATTAACTCTCGATCTTTAAGCTTTCTAATTAACAAATAGGGCATAAATATAAGCTATGGTTTCAGAGATAATTATCCGCACACCTTCGCTAGAATTCCACCATTTCTTTGGGTCATAATATGGTGGTTCAGCCGAAATTACACCCACTTTAATTTTGGGAGAAAGTATTTTTTGATATATCAGCCAGCTTCTGCGAGCATGGGCATCAGTCGTAAACAGATTTATTGAATCTATGCTTAAATTTGACTCTGTTATCCACTGAAGTAATGCAACAACAGATGCATTAGTACGATTCTTAACTACATTAGGAGTAGGAATAGCTATTATCTTTTCTTTTGCTACACCCAGTTTCTTGAGAGTGGCTGCGCCAATTTCTGCAAAATTTTTGTATTCAGCTAGATAATAACCGTTATCTACGGTAACTCCTAAGGTAATTAATTGGCGATAGGAACCACGTTTAAATTCATCTGCTGCTTGTTCTAGTGCGTAGTCTGATATCCAGCCATCAACAACTAATATATCTGCTGCTTTAATCGGGGAGGTTACGGCGAGAAATGGGTATAAGTGAGCGATTACAAAAAACATTGAAGCTGTAAAAGTTGAAAGAAATAACACCCATCCCTGAGCCGTAAGTGTCCATAGTTCTTGGCGTTTGATTAGCCGGATTTCTGGAAGTTTTTTATCTTGAGGATTTTTCTGCATTAAATCTTAGTTGAACGCTGTTCTTTCAAATAAGTAAATACAGATTTATCCCCGATATCTTGAGGAATTGCTTGCACTGTTTTACGCAGAGCAAATACCAAGAATAGAATTGCCCAAATTCCTAATAAGATTTGTTCCAGCTGAGTTGGTAAAATTCCTACTAAATGTCCTAACAATAGTAGCGGAACTATAACGGTTAAGACTTTTGTTTCCAAACGATTGAAGCAAAAAGCTTCTTTGAAATAAATACCCGTCAAAGCAACAAAAATAAAACCTAATCCAAATAAGGTAATGGGTTGGTTGTAAACGGTGACAGCTAAAGGTTCACTGCTAGAGAGTGCCAGTACTACTGATGCAATAGTACCAATCGCCCAAAAAGCTTGCAACACCCGGTGCAGTGATGCCATATAGATGTGAATGGTCAATAAACTAACACCAAGAGCAAGACTAAAACAAGCATATAGAGGCGTTAGCACAGTGAAAACCGATGGATTATTGTTGAATAACACCAAAGCACTGCCTATGGCAAAGCTAAGTGCAGCTACCATTAACCCAGCGCGGTAGATAATTACGCCAGTGCGATCGCTTTGGGTAATTGTAAATTCCCCAAATTGACCCTGATAAACTTCTGGTGCAGTTATTTGCATAGTCATAAGAAAACAGTGATAACAGAATTGGAAATATTCCCTAGTACCTAGTCTAATAATTAATGACTAATGACTGATAGAGCCTCTTGCAACTTGATTTGTAATTGTAAGTGTGCATTACCGCTATTTATGGCAATTTCTACCCAGCCGTGACTACCTACTAAAGCGATCGCCTCGCCAGTCTCGACATCACTGTAAGTTTCACCCCCTGGTATCGTCAACCCAACAGCTTGCACAAACCAAGTTTTACCTTGCACGTAACTCCCTGGAATATTGCTCACTAAGTTGCCAAAGCGATCGATATATTGAATGCAACCCATGACACCAGTTGCTGTCTCTTTGCAGTTACCTATGTCCAGTTGTACCAAAGTCGCTGGATCGATTTCTTGTCCTAGCTGTTCCAGAGAAACGCCATTAGCAAGATGCGCCGCTACTGGTGCAAAGATATCTCTACCGTGAAAAGTTTTACTAGGTTCTTGGGTTCGCCAATAGTTAAGATTTGTGAGTTCCACTGCTGCGATCGCTGGACTTTGGCTTAATACTCCACTGAATATGCCATTATCTGGGCCTACTAGAAACCCTTGAGCAAATTCTACTGCGATCGCTCTTCGCCTACTTCCCACACCCGGATCTACTACCGCTACATGTACAGTCTCCACTGGGAAATAAGGGTAAGCATTCATCAAGCAAAACCGAGCTGCGACGATATCTTGTGGCGGAATCTGATGCGTTAAGTCTACTATTGTCAGCTTGGGGTTGATTTGGGCTATAACTCCTTTCATCACGCCTACATACACATCGCGATCGCCAAAATCGCTCAACAGTGTAAGGACTCTTGCTTGTGGAGCCACTAGATTCTGGTTGTTGGACATGATTCGACAGTTAAATTATATTAATTCATATTTTTCTGTAGCAACAGCTACAAAATATGTGTTATGTTAGGAAAATAAGACATAAACAGAACAATTACAGTGGGTAATCACTATGAGCCAAAATAGATTGCAAGCTGTCAGCAAATCAAAAGAAACCCATAGACAGAATATTCAAAGAAACATAGAGCATCGCTTGGAAGTAGCCAAAGCAAAAGGTGACGAAAGGCTAGTTCGTCAATTGGAAGCTGAAATTAAGTATTTCGGCTAAATTAAGAGTTTGTTGTTCATAGTTATGTTGTGTTTAACCCGCTTCGGCGGGTTTTATATTTTGTACCAAATTATGGCAAGAGACATAGGAGTAGAGACGCGATTATACTCTTACGAGAAGCCGCTCTTATGAGCGTCTACGCGTCTGTACAAGAGTTAGGAGTTATTTCTCCCCTTGCTCCTCTGCTCTGTTAGAACCAACCTTCTTGTTCTAGAGTTTCAATCAACTGCAAGCCACGGGGATCGCCTACGCCCAAGAGTGAGGCTTTAGCATCTTCTCGCACTCCTAAATCTTGGTCTTCGGCGAAGGCTTGAATCAGTGCATCGATGGCTGTAGCATATACTATGTTGGAAGGTAGTTCTCGACACAATTGTCCAATTGTCCAGGCGCAATTACTCCGCACCGCTGCTACTGGGTCTTGGACTAAAGCTTCAATTAATGGTGGGATTGCCCCGACAACAGCTTCATAACCTACGTCTGCCATCTGCGCCAAGGCACTAGCAGACCACAAACGGACTGCGGAAATATCAGTTCTGAGGGCATCTGCTAGGGGTGCTAAAGAACGGCGATCGCGACAGTTTCCTAAAGCCCAAACAACACCTTTACGTACATAGCCATTCCAATCTCGGTTGAGTTGGGCAATTAATGGTTCTACTGCATCGGGACTGGGATTACGTCCGATACCATAGGCAGCACTGACTCGCACCAAAGGACAGGTATCAGTTAACAAGCGAATTAAATGGGGAATAGCTCGTGCATCTTCAATGTCACAGAAAGCGCGAGCTGCTAGCATTCTTTGTTGCGGTTGGGGATTTTCCAGAAGAGCTAGCATCATTTCTGGATTGGGCTTTGCCACTTCTGACTCAGCAGTTAGTGGCTCCATTTTATCTAGGGGGCTTTCTAGCTCTTCCTCGACATCGAGTAGGCTTAAATCGTATTCGTCATACATATTTCACTTACATACCCAATTGGGATTTATATGTAACCCCCTACGTCAACAAGTCAAAGCCTGATAGGTTTTAACTGAATTATTGTACACTTTCTCAGCCATCTAGTTGACTGTTAGCCGCAGGAGAATTGCTATAACTAATGCGCTATAGGATGCTAACTCTATGCACCAGTTTCTTTATTGATATGGAGTGATTTTACCATCCACAGAGATTGGGTTTGATAACCCAGTTGATTGTAAAGATTTAAAGCGGCTTGGTTGGATTGAAACACTTGCAATCCGATTTGGCGATCGCCTCTTTGAGTCGCCCAATTTTCTAAATATCGCAACAAAGCCGTACCAATACCCCGCCGCCGATGTTCTGGCTCGACGAAGAGCAGAAAAATATGAGCATGGCGATCGCCTTGGACTTGATCTATGGCATTGCCCACCCAGAGGCAGGCGACTGGCAGAGGGGCGGAGGGGCGGAGGGGCGGAGAGGCAGAGGAGAAATTTGGATTCTTATACTCCCCTGCCCCCTCAAAATCCACCCACCATAAGGGTGTGTCATTGGAGAGGTATTGCTCGACTGTTCGCGCTAGGTGGGCAAAATCTTGCTCTGGAAATAGATACTGGTAAGTCCGCTGCATGAATTTTACTAGCAGCGATCGCTCTAATGTTGAACCACGACGAATATAGTACCCCGGTAGCAGTTGCTCAGACACTTTAGTTGCTTATTGAGTTAACTAGCTGAGTTGTTTGCTACTGGTGGCAAATGAGCATGAGTGGGTGAAAAATTCCCTCCTACCTCTTCAATAGGTGCGGGGGCTGCCATGTCAGAGGGTATAAATATGCGAGCGCTAACTGCTACTAGAGCAAATAAAAATACCAACACTACGAGCAATGGGGCGATGTATTGACGAAAAATAGCCATGTTTTGATTACAACTGCCTAGGTTTTGTTGGAGAACCTAGCTGAATATTTATGAATTTTTCTTGAATTATTTTAGCGACTTTTTGAGTCTAGAAACGTCGGGTTACACCAAGATTGAGCAGTAGTGGCGTGACACAGTTAAATTGATGCATTAGCAAAATCTTGTCGGATAGACTTTTAGCCAGTCCTATGCGGGCAAGATACCCACACCACAAGAAAATTTATTGCAACATTTTAGCTGTGCCACGCCACTACAACTGAATTACGAATTAGAAATTAGGGCGTTGCATAGTTGCGGGATGATTTAGCAACTTCTAAAATTCTCCCCCTGCTTCCCCTGCTTCCCCTGCCTCCCCTGCTTACCCCAATTCATCCCACTGTTATGCAACGCCGAAATTAGTATTACCGCCGATCGCGTTCCAAATCATCGAGTACTCTTTCGCAATACCAGCTATCTGGCATATCTGGATAATTCTGTTTTGCCTGCTCAATTAACCGTTCGGCTGCCGCCACATCACCACCTAACTTAGCGATTAGCTTATTTTTGAGATTATTCTCAGATATGCTCTCGCTAACGCTCTCGTTTACCTGAGTAGGTCTTTGTACTGGCGATACTTGCGACTGTTCTCTCTTTAATTGCCAAAATAAAACGTAATAGAGTGTACCAAAAATTAAAATCAGACTGAGTGTTCCGAAAAGAGTTAAAAGATTAAATGTCAGAAATCCTAAAACTAACTGTGAAAGAACGTAGCCAAGTAATAAACCAGTAAGTAAGAGAATAAATGTGCCGACAATAATAACTACTTGGTTCCCCATAAATCCTCTTCTTCCTCAAGTCCTGGTCTGGATAATGCCACTGGCTTTTGATTCCAAGGGGCAACAAAAGGTAAAAGTAGCAATCCAGGTAAGGCTGCTACTATAGTCAGCAAGAAAAATGAGGGCCAGCCTGTAGCCTTTGCCCAATTTCCTGCGGGAGCAGAGAGAACATCTCTACTAATAGCCATTAAGCTAGAGAATAAAGCGAACTGAGTAGTTGTAAAGCGGTGGTTACAAAGATTCATTAAAAAGGCTACTGTTGCCACTGTCACCAGTCCAGCACTGAAGTTTTCGATATTCACTGCCAGCACTAAAAGCGAATAATCTTTGCCTGTCACCGCTAAGGCATAGTAACCCAAGTTACTGAGTAATTGCAGCCCTCCAAATATCCATAAACTGCGATTTAAGCTAATTTTAGGCATGATAACGCCAGCAGCTAACACGCCAACTGTCGTTGCTAGAAAGCCCATCCCCGCTTGAATTGCGCCAATTTCAGTTTTGGTAAAGTTAATTTCTCGCAGAAACAAATTTGCCGTGATACCCACCAAGGAATCACCCAATTTATAGAGGATGATGAAAATCAGAATTACACCAGCTTGAGCTATTCCAAAACGGTGAAAAAATTCTTTGAACGGCAGAAAAATTGCTTCTTGTAAATTTTGGGGGGCACGATTTTCTCTGTTTTCACTGAGTAACTCAGTGGGTAACAACAAAGATGAGACTATCCAGGCTATTATCAAACCTGCTAATAGCCAATAAAACACGGGTAGAGCGATAAAGCCAACGAAAACGCCTCCCAGTAACCCAGCTACTAAGGCAGTAATGAATAACAGAAAAATTACATCTTTAAAAGATAGAGGTGCTTTTTCTGTGTCATCGCGCACCTTTGGTTCCGCTGGTGCTGACAAGGTTGTAAGTATTGCCCCTGCCATTAAAACTGCCATGAGGAGATAAACAGCATTCCAAGGGATGTGGTCGGCTAAAACCAAAGCTAAGGAACTAGTGACAAACAGCGCTACGCGATAACCTAGCACCCAGACTGATGCCCCAGTTTCAGATTCTATTGGTTCTAAAATGTCGGTGCGGTAGGCATCACCAGCAATATCCTGAGTAGCGCTCAAAAAAGTAATAATTAGGCAGTTGATAGCTAGTATTTGCAGTACTTGGCTACTTTGGGCAGGCTGTTGTAATGCTAGAGTTGCGATCGCTAATACTAACCCAATTTGAGTAAGTATTAGCCAGCCCCGCCTTGCTCCCAAAAGTGGCGGCACAAATCTATCTAACAACGGCGACCACAAGAATTTCAGGGAATAAGGTAGCGCCAACAACCCAAATAAAGTGATTTTCCCGATATCAACGTTGGCATCTTGCATCCACAGCTGCAATGTCCTACTGGTTAAGAACAGAGGCAAACCAGAGGCAAAACCCAGTAATAACAAAGCACCCATTTTCCGGCTTTGGACTGCCTGCCGTAGTGCTTGAACTTCTCTCATCGTTTCAACATTCCTTTTCACCTGAGTGAATTGCAGCTATCTTGCCATACCGTTTTGTAATTACCTGCAAACATAACAACTTACCAATATTTCCTTAACTGACGTACACATCAGGAATGCCCCGCTTTAATGAGGGCAGGGGGAGCAAGGGAAGTAGGGGGAGATGAGGGAGAAATTAACTACTCATGCCTTCTGCCTTCTGCCCTCTGCCATCTGCCTTCAGCCTCAGCACTTAAATACTTGATGATCCCTAATTTCTACTCCATGTGCGGCGAGGCATTTCTCCCAACCTTGGCGATTACCAATTTCGCTTTTGAGCTTGAGCAGTCCTAATTCCTGTTCTTGTTGGGTGAGTTTGGCAAATTCTTCATAGCGAGGGTAATTGCTAGTTACAAAATTTTCTTTGCGGTGCAGAATGGGCGGATTTGCTCTATTTTCATAGTCTCTGTGAGTTATATATAGAGTTTTTAAGTCAATAGTTATACTTGCTTTTAAGGCTGGATGGGGGTCGTTATCGAATTCTGGATAAAAAAGATAGGATATTTGCGGTTGGTCTATGTAGTATTTGATTAATGTCGCTCCGTCTACGCGCCCAATGGTACGGCTGGCACAACCTTCGTAAATTCGCAATAAGGGATCGAGTGCTGCTAAGGCAGAAACATGAACGTAAAGGGCACCGCGTGTGTGTTTGCCGATTTTACTTTTTTCGCAAGCAGTCTGCACAATTCTGGGATTGCCTAAGCTAAAAAGTTTTTGGTCGGCTACTTGGCAAGCTTCTTCATAGCTACCAAAAAAGGCTTTGATATCATGACGTATTTCTGGCGCTAGTTGATGGAATTTTGGGCGTTGAGCGAAGTGGGTAAGGGCAAGATAAACTTGGATATCTAACGAGCGACGGTAAGCGATCGCATCCCATTCTGCTTCATCGGTGGCCTGTAAAACTATAGCAAAGGCACGGCGGAAGTTACCAAATTCAGTTAGCAATTCTTGTTCGTTTGCTAATTCACCTTTCACAGGTAGTCTGCCACGTTTGGTAAAAAAGTCCATCAGTGGTTCGAGTTTTTCTTGGTAGTCTTCAAACCGCTTGGTAGGGATGCGGACTCGCGGCGTGGAAGTACGAGAAAAGAAGCGGATAGCTTTGTAGTTTTCTTTTTCGGCTTCATCACGAAAAACAAAGTAGACTCCTAGCGCCACCGGTACTGCATCTACATTTAAAACTTCATCAATGTAAGTTTTAAGTTCTTGTTGTTCGTAATATTTCTGAAAAGTATTGCGGCAAGTGACAATACCATCGCTGTAGGCAAACTGGGCTTTACTGGGAGCGTTAATTAATACTTGGGCTGCAACAATTAAAACTTTGTGGGTGAGTTCCCAGGCTTGGATCAGGCTTTGGCGGCGTTCCTCTTGGTCTTCAATGACGTTGAGGACGTAACCCAAGTTCACTATATCGGCGGCGGTAATTAGTGTATTGGGGTAGTAGTAAGGATCCCAGCCTGCACTGGTATAGCCTAAGTTTGCTACTCGCTCTACATCACCACCGTAGCCGCAGCCGTAGTCAAAAAATGAGGTATCCTGATTCAGGATTGACCATTCTATTGCCAATCGTACAGGGCGAGAGATGTCAGTGCGAGCGATCGCAGCTCTGTGACGCTCGATTTCTAGCGCTTCGGGCATAATATTCAGTTAACAGTCAAGAGTTAACAGTTAACTAATATCCTTTCAATCTTTAATGGCTAGTTCGATTAAATCTTCAATTTTCTTGATATTTGGATCGCCTGCTAAGTAACCAATACCACGGTGCAAGTGGAGGCGGAATTGGGTGGCGAGGGTTTCTTTGTCGGTGGGATAGCCGTCGTTATGACAGCGTTGTTTGAGGGCGAGGAGAAGAATATCGGACATTTCGCCACCAAAGACGCGCCAAGTCAATTCGACATTGCTATCTTGAGGAATGGGGACGGGAGAGGGCGGAGTTAGTTCTGCTAAGGAACGACAAAATGCCCAACGGCAAAGGATATTCCATTGGTCGATTTTGGTGTTACGTCTAAGTTTGAGGAGTTGGTCTTTGGCTGTTTGGGAAAGTTTAATCCTTTCAATTGGGGCTTCCATAATCTTGGTGAATAACCAGTTTTACTAGAAATTGAGGTAGCTTTCGTTTATAAACCCAAACAGTAGCGAACCGCAGTTTCGACTTCAAGCATCTTGGAGTCAGAAATCTTGCCAGATGGATCGGTAGGAAAGCGATTTGGATCTAAAGAACGAATCTGAAAACATAAAAACACTGCTTCTATTAACACTCCACTGTCACTTGTATATACTCATATATTAGTTGGATAATCGCGTTTAACATTTGTTCCTTTCGTGCCTACGACTATAGTCACAACCAAAGGTAATTGGCTGATAGCGTCTATAGATAAAACTAAAACTGGTAGTGTTCCTGCTTGTTCTCGTCCCTGTACTGGATTAAGATTAACAAAATAAATTTGTCCTCTCTCGATGCTCACAAGTTTTCTAAACCATCCATTTCTGTAACACTAAACTCATTATCAATAAAGGCAATTTCTGATTGTATATCTAAATCAATAGCCATTGTAGCTAGTTGTTCATTCATATATTCAATATCAGTAAAACTATATGATATTTGCTTCCTCTCTTCCATTTGGCTTGTGATACGTTCTAAGAGCCATTCTAGTTCTTCTAATGACAGAGTACGTAAGTCACGCTCTATTTTTTGTAAATGTGGTGATATCATAATTGCTTATCTACTTTCCAACAGTTGTTAGATATATTGTAAATATTTAAGCTTAAACAAATTGCGTAGACGCGCAGCGGTGAGCAAGTCCGGTGGACGGGTTCCCCGGCATAAAGGAACTGGCGAACCCGTAGGGCTTGTCGTTAGACATCGCTCACTTTATTAACCGATATCTATTACCAAAAATATTTATTTTCTATCACTGTTGTTTGGCGGGTGGCGGAGTCATATTTGAGGAGATATTCGCGGGCGATCGCTTCATTTTTCCGCAGTGTTTCTACTTCTTTTGGGCCAATTTCAGTGTCAGTAGATAGCAAGATTACTTGATGGCTGGCGGATGGAAAGTAGCGTTCAACTAGGTTGCTGCGGTGGGAGGAGTCGAGTCTGCCTAGGGGGGTATCTATAGCTACTGGGAGGTGGTGTCCGGAGACTCTGGCTAAACCCCAAAGGAAGGCGATCGCTAGTAGTTGTTTTTCGCCAGCCGAGAGGCGATGTTTGGGAACGGGTTGACCATTTAAGTCATAAAGGGAAAGGCTAAAGGTGTTGGTGTCAATAGCAACGCGATGCACCAAATCTGATTTGTGCAGTAAGTAGCGGAAGCATTCGGTAACTTCGATTTCTAGTTTATTGAGTTTTCTTAAAGTTAATTTTTCACGGAAAACTTTTAATGTATCTTGAACTTTAGCAGCAGCTGCAATAATATGTTCGTAATTTTTGCGGTCAAGATTTTCTTTAGTATATTCTTGTAAGTCATTCTTAATATTGTTAATCTCAGCATCCAATTCATCACAGCGGCGTTTGGCAACTTCGCTAGCAGCTTTAATTTCGGCAACTTTATCTTGTGCTGCTTCTAGTGCATCAACTAGCTGTTTATAAGCTTCTGGTTCAGCCGCTGTTTGGATTTGTCTTTCTAATGTGAGAATCTCTTCTTGTTTATTTTTGAGAATATTTAGTTGTTGCTTGGCAATATTTTTGAAATTCTGCAAATAATAGAAAACATTACCTAATTGACTCAAAGTTTCAGTGTCAGCTAATAACCAAGATTCTTCTGCTTGAATAAAACTTGCTCTTAACGTCTCTTCATCTTGGTCTAGAAATAGTTTGATTTTTTCTATTTGTTCTTCTGAAATGCCTACCTGACCAATCCAATTAAGTAAACGTTTATCTCGCTCAAATAATAGATCGCTGGCTACTTGTGCCTGTTGAATACGAAACTCTGTTTCTCCTTGGCGTTGTGCTTGAGTAAGTAGATTTTCAATCAAAGCTAGAGGTAAAACATCCGCTGCTAATTCGCACATTCCTTGACGTGCTTGTTCTACCTCATCAGTCTTTTGCTTTTGTTGTATTTCTAATTGATTCCGTTCTCCCGCAATTTTACCACCTTCGGAAACAAATTTATCAAACTTTTCTTGTTTTTCTTTTTCTGCTTTTTGTAATTCTTTGTTTAATTTTTCTAACTGATTATTATTTATTTCGTATTCATTTTGTTGCTGTCTTAATTTCTGTTCAATTTCCTCTAAGTCTGCTAAATCTTTAGTATCAGCAAGGTCTTTACGTTTGCGGTTGGCTAAAATTTCTATATCAACTGCTAAACGTTCTGCTAATTCTAAACCTAAAAGTCCGCGAATAGCATCTACTACAATTGCTGGAGGTTCATCTTGGTCTGCTAGTTCTTTAACCTGTTCGCCATCAAAAAGAAATAAATTAGAAATTCCTAAAGGTAAAAGATTTTCAATGTAATCATCCCAGGTATTAATTAAGGCATCATCACGCCAATCTTCATCCTTCTCATATATACCTAAGTTATCTTTTCCTTCTTTTGGGTTTTTTGTCCAACTGCGAATAATTCGATATTTTACTGGTTTGCTATCTTGGATTTGTTCAAACAGCAATTCAATTTGTGTTTTTTCATATGCTGGAGTTTGGCTGTTAACACATTGACTGAGAAAATCTGTATAACTTAAGTTGCCACGAGTAGAACATTGAGCGCGATGTCCATAAAGGGCAAGACGAATGGCATCCATTAGGGTTGTTTTACCACCACCATTCATGCCACCCAATAGGATAACTGGGCAAGAGTTTTCTTCATCATTTTTTGTATTGAGGTTGATAATTTGACGACCAGTATAGGGGCCAAAGTTTTGTAGTACGAGTTCCAGAAATATCATTTATTCTATTTTGGGTTTATATAATATCGGGCGAATGAAATTCGTAGATTACAGATTTTTATCATATCTGGCGAATGTAATTCGCGGCTACACAGGCAAAGTCCGCCTGCGCGGACTAATTATAAAATTAGTAGATTAGGTAGAAGTAGGTTCCCACGCGGTAATGATTGATTTTTGACTATGGTGGATAGCCTGATTTCTGATGTAATTAGCGACATTGTCAATAGCATCGTGACTAACTGTAAAAGCCCCGTAGCTACCTTGCCATTTGAAAAATTCTCTAGGTTTCACTTCGTGAGTAATGAAATACGAGGAGCTACCTTTAATTTGTTTAATCAATTCAGATACGCTTATAGTCGGTGGAAAAGCTGTTAGCAAATGCACACGATCTTCAACTCCATCAATAGTAATAACGGTGCATTTTAACTGTTCGCATTCTTTAATAATACCTGCATAAACTAACTTCTGAATATCAGGTGTAATCAATGGTAATCTATCCCATGTTGCCCAGACACAATGTAAATAAAGTTGAGTAAAATTTGACCTCATATATCTTTAACCCGCGCAGGCGGGTTTTGTCTGTGTAGCCGCGATTTCTAATCGCCAGGTGTTTTTGTAAGCAGGTTTTTTTAGATTAAGATTTTTAATCGCCAGATATTTTTTGTAGGGTGTGCATTGCCCACCCTACCATTTTTTATTAGCTGAATTATAGTCAGTTCGTTAGAATGTACCGCGTTAAAATACTCATAACTTCGCCAGGGTTGGAACTAGGTAATAGAGGACTCCATTCATTAACTTGAGCAAAACCGAGTTTGTATAGGGTGAGAATCGTGCTGTTGACACCTGTTTTAGAACCAAAAATCACCACTTTCACAGGTTCTCTGGTTGGTGTTGTTTCGGTAGAGGTACTGGAAGAAACAGAAGGTGTAGGGGTTTGAAAGGTATCTGCCAAAAAGCTTGTAGTCATTAGGATTTACCTGTTTGTTGATAAAAGTTACGTTACATAAAAGTAACAATACTATCTTACATTGTTTGTTACATATATAGAACATTTACTCGGTTATGAGCCTTTGACACAATCAAAGGCATGGGAAAAGCAGGAAAAGCGCTGAAACAGGTGTTGGAAACTTATGGCATTAGCCAAAACAAGTTAGCAGTAACAATGGGAACTGGTCGTCCCAATGTACACCGCTGGGTTAACGAGATGACAGACCCTGTAGCTGAGGCGGTTCTAGAAATTCGCAATGCACTGAAAAAAATTAATCCGGCAGCGGCGGAAGAGTTTATCAGGCTGTATTTGGAGGACTCTATAGAGGATGATAAGCAACTCTAGTACGTCACAGCGTAACAAAAGGTAATTACGAATTACGAATTATTTTGGAATTTTATGCTTGCCCAAGATGACTGTTTACCGATTTCACTTTCACCTTCATCTACAGCATCTCCCAAAGTTAGCTGCTTGACTTTTTCAACATCGCCTTTATCAATTGCTGTTTTCAAATCCCTTTTCAAGTGAGCATTCTTAATTGCTTCTTCTTGGGAACGCGAACTCGTTTTAAAACAATTCTCCAGAGTCTCGTATATTCCGACGCGGCGACTCTTCTTGCGATACTGGTGTTCTGTATCTAAAAGCTTTGCCATGAGTTCTAAGTGCATGGCATCACCTTCACAAATTTCCTCCAGCACAGCCCATTCATCGCTACCGAGTAGACTGTAACCAGCACCTGGACGGGGGTCTTGAAATTCTTCTCCTGTCACTTCTTTATATATGCGAGGTAAACTATCATCAAATTCATGTTTTTTTTCAAGCCATACACGCCGAATTTCACTCATTTCTTCCAGAGTGATTAAGGTGATGTCGCGCATATTTTCTGGTGCTGTGCGACGGATTTTTGTTTGCGCTTCTAAGACTCGTCTTAGCCAATACTCCCTCCAATATTTTGTATAAGGCCCATGAATTGGTTCAACTGAGATTTCACCTTCTACATTGCGCTCAAAAAGCTGAACTTCGCCCCAAATTCGTCGGAAGTCTCTTTTGTCACGGTCATCTCTAATATCTAATTCATTACGTATATCGAGTAGAGGTTGCATCCATTCTTTCTCTTCATCATTTTGGATCATGGCCTCCATCGATTTATCTTTATTAACAATTGTGCAAACCCAGCAGCCAAATCGGGAATCACCACAACTAGGAGTAGAAGTATCAACAACTAAGGGACATTCGTTATCTGCTGTAGCACCTCGGTACATACTAAATAAGTCTTTGTTACTATATCCCCAAGGGTTTTGCCATTGATTCAAGTAAATCCACACTTCATCAGTACGCCAGTCTTCAATGGGAAGATAAATTAATGAGTTAGGTCGATTGGGATTAGCATTCATGCGATCGCGTACCCGCCATTCTCGATGTTTAGCCATCGTGACAGCACGTTTGACACTTTCAGTTTTGCGAGTACCCAAAACGAGAATTACTTCACCATTGGCTTGAATTACTTCACGAATAAAACTATCAGTGGGTTTAATTTTCAATCGTTCAGTACACCAGCGCATACGATTTCGAGGTGCTGGGTAGCCTTTACCAATTAAGTTGACCCAAAAAGTATCTCTAACTGCGGGATAAAGCAAATGAGCTTGAATTGGCATTTCTTGTTCTTTAGCTGCCACCTTCATCTGTTCTAGAGAATTGCGTACCCAAACAGAGACTACAGGATTTTCTACTAGCGTGTCGGTTGTAATAACATGGACTGGCTTTGTACGTTTTTCCTCTGGTAGTGCTGCGATCGCATTCCAAACAAGCTGCAACGTCGCAGTGCTGTCTTTTCCACCTGAGTAGCCTACAACCCATGGTATTTGATCTAAGCAGTATAATTCCTGAATTTCAGTGGTGAGAGCTTGGATGTAGTCTACTAACTCTGCTACAGTACGAGTTTGCTGCTCTTTATTTCCTGGCTGTTGTGCTGTAGTCATTATCTCTCTACCTCTAGAAACATGGTTGTGACCTCATCTTTTAATATTCTGGCCACTAAAATTCGCTGCTACACAGGCAAAACTCGCCTACGCAGGTTAACGATAAGTTTTTAAAAACTTTACTATTAATACCTAACTTTTTAGACAATTAATCTATTCCACGTCATCTAGTTTTGAAAAATTAACATGAAAGAGAGTGCATCTGACCCAACGGCTGACATCGCTAGGGAGTATCTGGAACGGGAAACTAAGGATAAACAGGTACTTGCTTTACTGCTAGAGAAGTTTCTAGGCAAGAAAGATCGGATTCTCGTTCAAAAAACAGAGATGGGTGGTACTGAGGCTTATGTTGGTTCTGTCAGCTTGGAATGGTTTGCAGGCCGTGTTCACTTTGCCTCTGGCTTACCGTTGCTTCAGAAAAAGTACAATCCAGAAACTGATAATGTCGAAATTGACGCAGATAGTATTGATGAAATTCAACAGCGTCCTCTTGACTGGTCGCGTCAAGCTGCTTTGGTACAGTATCTAGCAGCTAGAAAAAATCATAAGTTCCCACCTGTTCTTGTAGTTATTAATCAACTGTGGGTAGATAATCTCAAAGCTGCTGAGTGGGACGGTGAAGGAATAGCTTTAAAATCCACAACTGATTTTACCCCTCTAGATAAAGACGGTAAAGTTGGTTTGCTCAATGTTTCTGAGGAAGATGTGACTATTTATGCACTGGACGGTCAACATCGATTGATGGGTGTACAGGGATTAATAGAGTTACTTAAAACTGGTAAACTCCAACGTTACAAAAAAGATAAAACTGCTGATGATTCTGTCATTACTATTAATGAATTAACAAATCAATATCAACTAGATCCTGCTGATTTGCAAAGCTTGCCCAAGGAAAGAATTGGTATTGAGTTTATTTGTGCAGTTGCCGCGGGAGAAACTCGTACTGAGGCTAGGCGACGAGTAAGATCCATCTTTGTTCATGTCAATTTAATGGCTGCACCCTTAACTAAAGGTCAGTTAGCACAGCTGAATGAAGATGATGGTTTTTCAATTGTTGCCAGAAAAATCGCGGTTACGCATCCACTTTTAGAACAACAGCAGAACCGCAACCCTCGTGTTAATTGGAATAGCGCGACGGTGGCGACTAATTCTACAGTTTTGACAACGCTGCAAGCTTTGCAAGATATGTCAGAACGATACTTGGGGCAAAAGTTTCCTCACTGGAAACCTTCTGATAAAGGCTTAATTCCCATGCGACCAGAAGATGAAGAACTTGAGCAGGGAATTAGGGAATTTAAACAGCTATTTGATTATTTGGCGAGTCTTCCTAGCTATAAACTGCTTGAAGATGAGAATACACCTGCTTTGCGACGCTTCAGCTTTGAAAAGGAAGGTGGTGAAGGAAATATGCTTTTCCGTCCTGTTGGTCAAGTAGCACTCTCTCAAGCTATCGGAATTTTGGTTTTTAAAAAAGGTTTTTCCCTAGCAGATATCTTTAAGAAGTTGCGGAAGTTTGACCAGCAAGGCGGTTTTAGTGGGATGGAATATCCTCAATCTCTGTGGTATGGAATTTTGTATGACCCAAATAAAAAACGGGTGCAGGTTGTAGGACGAGATTTAGCTGCAAAGCTACTGATTTATATCCTGGGTGGAATTCAAGATCAGATGGAACGTGCTGAACTTCGCAAAGCTTTAGCTAATAGTAGAACTATAGAAAATAAAACAATTGGTTTTGATGGTAAGTTTGTTGAACCCAAGCAAGTTGGACTTCCACTAGTCTTGTAATTATGCTTGAAATACATTTTGGCGATGCCATTGAAGTGCTTCCAATTCTGGAAAGTATTGCTCTTTATTTGGTAGCAGTAGCTTTTCACCATGAAAATCTTGCATGGATTTGGCGTGAGGAGATACTTCTTTTAAATCATTGCTAACTATGATTTTGTATTGCTCATCTACAGCAAACCAGCCACAATCAAATGCCCAATGATGATTTTTACAAAGGGCTATACCATTATAAATTCTACTATCATAAAATTGTGAAAATGGTTTGATGTGAGCGCCATCTACAATATTTTGATTGCTATTTTTAGTTACTTTTAAACCACAAAAAGCACATTTACAATCGTAAACCTGAACAATTGCTTTTCTAAAAAAAGCATTTCTAATAACAGTGCTTCTCAAACTCCTTCTTGGATTATCCTCAAAATTTTTTGAATTTTCATTAAATATTTCTATCTCTAATTTAACTTCTTCAAAATTTTGATTGATTTTTAAAATTTCTTCTATTAAATTCTTGTCAGAAGAAAGCCAAGTTGAAACAAGTGCATCAATTAGTTCTTTCCTAGTAACTTCATCTTGCATTAAACGAAGTAGTTCTTCGTCTAAATAAGCATAGTCAACATCATCCCTGAGTTTAGGAATTGTTTGAGGACGACCACCATCATATTCAGAACTATACTTGAGATGCCAAAATTTACATTTATCATTTTTTAAATGAAAAAAAGGAAGTGCAAAATCACTACCTTTAAAAGAGCTACAAGTAGTTAGCTCCCAATACTTTTTAAATGTTTCAACTAACTCATCAGAAATGGGAATCTGCTTATCTTTGATTATATTTTCTGTAATCAAGTCAATTATAGATAAAAGCAGTATTGGCTTATTTAGAGCATCACCATTTTTCTGACTTTTATATACCTTAAGATTAGAAAAACACTCACGATAATAAGCTAAATTTCGCTGATGGTCTGCTGGTTGTGCTTTACTCATATTTTGAATTTAAATTTAACTTATAAAAAATTATTGATTGTTACAAATCAACTTTTAATTTATGAAATAAATCGACTTAAATTAAACTCTTCTTCAGAGTCATCCTGAAATCTCTCAGAACTGAGAAATAATAATATTCGCTCGGAATAGTCTACAGCGCCCCTGAGTTCTGTTTGTAGTATTTCGAGTCCACCATTAGCATATTCTTCAAATATAGAATTACGTCGCTCATTATTATTTTCTTCTTGAAAAGATAAAAATTTTATATCTTGAGTTTCTGTAATTGCTAATAAATTTATTACCGTATCATATCCTCTGACAATAAACTGTTCTTGAGGAATTGGAGATGGTTCTCTTTTAGAAATTTCTCCTAAAGGTACTCGCTTTTTATGCTTTGCACCCAAAGCAGCCGCAAATACGATTACATCAGCAAAAGTTTGGAAAGGCCCAGTTCCACCATCTGAGGATATTAAAGCTTTGACTAAATCTGCTTTGTCTTTAGCAACCCTGATTCTGCCAGTTTCAGCCATGATGTTGATATCTATTTTGTTGCCATCTTAACCGAAGCCAAAAGCGATCGCACCCATAAGCTCGTTATTTTATACCAAAGACTGTTCAGCAAAGTTTGTTTTGGGGCGATCGCACACTTGCCATATTGAATAAAAATAACCTTGAGCTAGAGTAATGTCACAAATAGCTGTCGTTACTAACGGCTTACCAGTTATAACTACATCAAAAGCCGTTCTTAAGAATATCGACGCGTTTGTTCATAACGTTTACTCTTGTATAAAAAAAACTAAAGCTGTTATTAATACAACTTAAGTTGTTTTTATGGATGGGGAAGCTGTTGTTAGAAACTTTTACTTTTATATAAGAAAAACTAAAGCTGTTATTGATACAGCTTAAAGTGTTTTTATGAATGGGGAAGCTGTTGTTAGAAATGTGGAAGCTGTCTTTATGAACGCTAAAATTTTTTGTCATTCATGTTGAAGTTGTCGTTATAACACTTAAATTGTCATGAATAGCGATCGCTCCTATAACCCAATTATTTTATACCAACTACAAGAGCGATCGCCCTGAAGCAGTGCAAGGATTATAGGACATCTGCATCACAACAAAGCCGTAAGCGATCGCCCGTCTTAGTCACAAGTCCCACGCTCAGATAACAAAACGTCTTAAAACCTTCTGCCTTCTGCCTTCTGCCTTCTGCCTTAAAGTGCGTAACTTTCAACGAGCGCCAAAAGCTGACAAGAACTATAACTTAGTTTTATTTGCAGGGATGGCTCCGGGTGATGGTGTTAGCCATGTGACGATTGGCAATTTAGTACTACTGAATATGCCTATTTTGGAAGAAGCTAGTTGTGAAACTTATACGTGGATTGTTCCACAAGTAGAAGGAAAATTTCCTAAGTAAGTCGGTGAAAATAAACCTAGCTATGTAACAGAATGTAAAATCGATATAACCCTTGCGATTGCTTCATTCTACTTCGTTCCATTCGCAATGACATAGCGTGAATTATTTCAGCCGTTCTACTTAATCCGAGATTTGGTCATTCAACTATACAGTTCGATCGTCAAATGATTGTCTATGGTGGCTTATGGATTAACACTTATGCTGGAAATCATAGCTATGATAATGACGTATATATTCTTGAAGCTCTATAACTGAAAGTTAACTAAAAATATACTTTTATATTGGTTATCTTAACTGCAAGTTAAAAGCGATCGCCAGATGAACTATGTACCTGGATGTTTGCTGGCGATCGCTATCTTTAACAATAATTTATTATATAAATTAGGAGATGATGCTTAGTTGACATACAGCCAATAAGGTTGCGATCGCCCAAAAGCAACGACTGAGTTGTGCCCAATTGCCAAAGCTTTGCAAAAAATTTTTGGAGAAGATAACTGTTAAAGGCTATCTAAATATTGACTTTGAAAATTATATTCCTCACACATGATGAACTTACTACAGACAATTCCGATGTTGATTTTCGGGACTGGCTTGGCTGTCCTTTCTCCGCATCTTTGTGCAGCCTTTTCCATTCCAGAAGTAACTAATATTGCCCAAGCATCAAGCGATTTGCCAGTGGTCAAATCAGCAGGACTGTCACCCGATATGGATGTGCCTTGGTCAAAACCTGTAAGAATCGTTGACCCTTTTGAAGGGGAGTTTTTGGGTGTCTTCGACCGCAATACACTAGGTGGACGTTTATACCGTGAGGGTTCCAAACAAATTATCAGTTTGTGGACTCGTTCAAGTATTCGAGTACTCGTAACAACAAATTCGGCTCAAGCTGAGTCTTTTTTTTACACCGCAGGACGTGTGTATCCTAGACCCGATTATCTTAAGTTTGTTACTACTAGGAAAGTCACCAAACTCTTACTCAAAGTTGGGCAACAGGTCTTTCAATTAGATGGGTCAGGCGGCACGTTTGCTGTCAGTAACGAGTTAGCCACTGCTTTAAAAAATGCTCCAGATCAAAATCTAGACATCAGATTGCTGTTGGAAGGAGGTCAAACTGTAGATAGCGAAATTGGGAAAGGGACGGTGAAAGCGTGGCGAAGCGTTTACTAAGCAAAGGCAACTTCGTTAATTAACTGCTTATTCCATTAACGTGAGTCTCCAACGGAGGCGCACCAGCCGGAAGGGTGAAAGAAACAAAGTGAAGTTAGGGGGATGAATAAGCTGTAATCTAGGAAACTACAAGAGTTAATTGCCCAGGTGACTAAATTTTTCGCTAATTTTATTTCTTAAGAAAGATGATTTCAATTTCTAGACCTTTCTTAAGGCAATAGAATTTAAGTCAAGCTATGAAGTAAAATATCTGAACAAATTAAAACTTACTTTACTCAGAGCAAATATATGTTGGGCATACTTTGGGGTATTGTTGTTGTACTGGTTGCTTTTTGGGCATTAGGACTGGTACTTCATATTGCCGGAAATTTAATTCATGCAGTGTTGCTTTTAGCCATTGCTCTTGCTATCTACAATTTTTTGAAAGCGCGTGATGTGTAAATAAATGACTTCTAACACATTTATGACTTTCAACTCAGATAGTTAAATCAGACATATCAGCTTGAGACTTAAAAGTATATTTGCCTAAAAATAAATTTTTAGGGAACTATTATCTGGTGTACATTAAGCTGAAACAAAAGATAAAAATTCTGCGCCGTCCTTAGCAGCAAATTTTGAAGAATGGTCAACAGAAAAATTAAGTTATTGTAATGGCGAATCCCGATAATACAGACAATGGATGGTCACAGTTAACTCGTGGTGCGCCATTGGCAGTAATAGTGGCTGCGGTACTATACATCTTATGCCAACTTTTACCAGTATTAGAACTTTTAGCCGTTGCAGCATTGATTGCTTTAATTTTGCGAACGCTGTTAAGGTTGTTGCAAAAGTTAGTGAAATCACAAGATATTGCTGTTTTACTATTAATTGGATTAATCGTTGGATTTATAGTTGTATTGGCTACTATAGTCGTACCAAGTGTGACATTTGAATCTCAAAAATTACTAGCTACATTACCAACTTATCTAAATAGATTGACAGGAGATGTTGAGCAACTGCGTCAGAGATTTACTTTTATTCCTGACATCTCTCAGGCACTAATACAATTACGGAATTTGACCAACGAATTACTAAGCGGCGTACCTGTCTTCTTGGGTCAAGCTTTTAGCTTAACCTTGGAGTTGGTAGCGACGTTAATTTTAGCGCTTTACATGGCTTACGATCCTAATTCTTTAGTGAAAGGGATTTTAAGATTAGTACCTCGGCGACATCATCAGCGGTTTAAACGAATTCTTAAGGCTTGCGAGACAAGATTGCGAGGTTGGATTTTTGGGACAGGGATAGCGATGATATTTCTCGGTGCTGGAGCAACATTTGGACTTTTGATTTTGGGTATTCCCTCAGCCCTGCCATTTGGGATTATTGCAGGTTTATTTGAAATAATTCCTTACTTCGGTTCAATTATTGGAACTTTTTTACCAGCATTAGTAGCACTGAGTATTTCACCGCTAAAGCTAGTATTTGTGCTGATACTTTTCTTAGTAATGAATCAAATAGATGCCCATGTTGTTCAGCCTTTGGTGATGGGTCAGCAAGTTAATATTCATCCGGTGATGGTGATTGTGACATTTCTGGTAATGGGTAAGCTATTCGGATTTATTGGTATATTACTTGCGGTGCCTGCGGCAGCGGTTATAATTACACTTATCGATGAATTTACGCCTGAAGAACCTGCTTTAGAGCAAGTAGGAATTGAACCTAGAACAGATGTTAAATTGAATGATTAAATAAGCGGTTCTCTAGTAAGCCCTTGATACACTATCATGTGCTGTAACTAAAAGCCAGAGCGCACAACTCTAGCTTTTACATCTTATTGAATTACGCACAGTGATTAACAATAGTTATCAATACAATTCATTGACTGAAACCAAGCAGTCGCCTCGGCGATAGATAGTAGTTCTAGCTAAAGTGTTGCATGAAAGAATTGAATAATCTATTTCTTGGATTTACCTAAATATTGCTTGATTCCTTAGTCCGTTATAACTACTGAATTTTTAATACGATAAAACCAATTAACACGATAAGCCCTAGCGCTCTGCGAAAATAATTAACGCCTTGAAATAATTCCAGCCACGCCCAAGTAAACAACGAGCCATCTGCCACTACGTTTAACACTGTATTAATTGTGCCATTTGTAAAAATTAGAGCTAGTAAACTAGTTACTATCCAAACAATAAGCGGTGGGTTTGGCATCTGAGCTATAACAATATTGCCATTGCTATCACGGAAAGTTTTATCAACAAGTGTATTTTCCATTTCAATTACCACTAAGCTAAAAATTATTAATTTGCAAAAACTTCTGGCTAGTTTATTCAGAATAAGCTTAGATTTAATTGCAAATTATTCAATAACATTAAAACATTCAGATAAATCTGTTTTCAAGCATCTAATTACTGAGATACAGGCGGTAAAGCATACTCATATATGACTATATTAAAAGGCATAGTCAACAGTACTCATTGAAATCCCGTTCCATCAAAATCAATCGCAGAGGGTCTAAATGAACGTACCATGGCAAAGGTTGGTCTTTCATGATTGCCCATTTTTCTTTGAACACTTCTGCTTGCAGATGATAATCATTAGAATTGCTATGAGCGGAATGCAGTTTGAGAAACAGCGTCATTCGGTGGGGTGTTTCGCTAGTCCTGACTAGCCAACAGGGAAAGGTATTGTCTTGGGATGAGTCATTAGTAAAGATTAGCTGATGGGCGCGAATTCCCACAGAAGATAATTGGTCGGGAATTGGTTGAATAACTCGCAATCTACAACCCCAATCAACAGCCTCCACCTCTTGAACTGCTTTGACGACAGCGCCTGAAAAGTTCTTGCAACCTGTTAATTGAGCAACGCTGACAGTAGCAGGACGCTCAAAGATATCATTTTTAGAGCCATACTGAATCGCCTTACCCTGTTCCATGACTAATAGATTAGTGCAAACTCGGTAAGCCTCTTCCATATTGTGGGTAACAAACAGAGTGATACCTTGGTAAGAGGTTAGTGTTGCCACCATTTGCTGCTCTAGTTGACTGCGTAAGTGGGTATCCAGTGCGGAAAATGGTTCATCCAACAATAGCACTTCTGGCTGACTGGCTAAAGCTCTCGCCAATGCTACCCGCTGCTGCTGACCCCCAGACAGTTGGTGTGGATAGCGATCGCCTAATCCTGATAACTGTACTGCTATCAGTTGGGCTTCTATCTGCTGCTTGATAGCTAATTTTGAGAGTTGTTTAGGTAAACCGAAAGCAATATTTTGAACCACAGTCATATTTGGGAACAGAGCATAGTTCTGTACTAAAAGACCTATGTGGCGATCGCGGCTAGGAATATTAATTCCCTGTTGCGAATCAAACAATACGCGTCCATTCAAAACAATGCGACCTTTAGTCGGTGTTTCTATCCCTGCAATACAGCGCAAAATCATACTCTTGCCAGCGCCAGAACCCCCCAACAATCCTAAAGGCTGCTCATTAGCAGCGAACGCAACTTTTAAATGAAAACTAGGAAGTATTTTTTCAATATCTACCAATAACCCCGACTCAGAGGTAGCTTGCAAAGTGTAGGATCGAGAAAAAATTTCCCCCCCTGCTCCCCCAGCCTCCCCTACTCCCCCTGCTCTTGCCTTCTCCCTGAATTCTTGCCAAAAATTAACTCCAATAATTCCAGATAGAGAAATTACCATAATAGCGATCGCCCAGAACCAAGCTTCATCCATTGCTCCGGCTTCTACCGCGAAATAAATCGCCATGGGAATTGTCTGGGTTTGTCCGGGTATGTTACCAGCAAGCATCAAGGTAGCACCGAATTCACCCAAGGCGCGAGCAAAAGCTAGAGTTGTGGCAGCTACAATGCCGGGAAGCGCTAGAGGTAAACTGATGCGCCAAAAGATTATCGATTCAGTTGCACTCAGGGTTCTGGCTACTCGCAGCAGATTTTGGTCAATTTGTTCAAAGGCTCCCAGCGCTGTTTTATACATTAGCGGGAAGGCAACAACTGTTGCTGCGATCGCTGCACCATACCAAGTGAAGACAATGCTGAAGTCAAAAGACTGCATTAGTTTCCCAGCCGGGCCATTTTTGCCAAAAAAGACCAGTAGTATAAAACCGACAACTGTTGGCGGCAAAATTAGAGGAGCGACAAATAGACCTTCAATTAACGACTTGCCTTTGCCACGATATCTGAGCATCCAATAGGCAGCAGCAATACCAATAAAAAAAGTAATAAATGTAGCCAGTAACGAAGTCTTAAGCGATATCCAAAGTGGAGATAAATCTTGTGGCATAGTCAAAAGGCAGGATTTAATAGTTAGGAGTAGAGAGACGCGATTATACTCTTACGAGAAGCCGCTCTTACGAGCGTCTACGCGTCTGTACAGGAGTTAGAAGTAGAGACGCGATTAATCGTGTCTGTTGTCAGTTGTAATTTTTCTCCCCCTGCCTCCCCTGCTCTCTATTTAGCTTCCAGTTACTGTAAATCCCTGCTTTTCAAACACTGTTTTGGCTTGATTTCCAGATAAAAATTGCACAAAATCTTTAGCAGCATCGACATTTTTACTGTTTTTAAGAACCGCGATGGGATAAACGACGGGAGAATGAGTGTTTTCGGGTGCAGTTGCCACAATTTTTACTTTCGGAGTACTTTTTGCATCTGAAAGGTACACTATTCCAGCGTCAGCATTTCCCGATTCGACGTAGTTAAGGGCTTGCCGAACGTCTTTGGCGTAGACAGCTTTGCTTTTAATTTGGTCAAAAATTTTTGATGAAGTCAAGACTTGCTGGGCATATTGTCCAGCTGGAACGCTTTTGGGTTCACCCAAAGCAATTTTCTTCACGCTGGGCTTGGTTAAGTCTTTGAAGTCAGCTACAACTGTGGAATTTTGAGGTGTAATTAACACCACCTGATTTTTGAGCAAGTCCTTGCGCGTACCATCGAGCAAAAGCCCTTTTTTCTGTAATGCATCTACTTGTTTAGTAGCAGCAGAAATGAAAATATCAACTCCTGCACCCTGTTCAATCTGTTGTTGTAGCGCACCTGATGAGCCAAAATTGTAAGTCAGTTTAACGTTTGAATTTTGGTTGGCATACAGTGGTTTGATTTCTTCCATTGCATCTTTGAGACTGGCAGCAGCTGATATAGTCAAAGTTGCAGACTGAGATGCTGGACTAGTAGTTGAGGATTTAGGTATAGTTGTTTGATTACAGCCGACAACCAGCAGCAATGAGAGGCAGACCCAACTCAAAAAAGCAAAGATTCGTTTATTGTTAATTGGCAACATCACAAACATTTTTTCTTAATTCACCAACTACCAACTATTAAAAAAGTTGGTAATAAACAAGGAATAGATGCAGAAGTCTAATTAAAACTCAGAATTCAAACAGCTAAAAGCTTACAGATAGTTCTTAAGGCAAAATAAACCCATATTTTTTAAGTACATTTTTTGCTTGTTCGCCAGATAAAAACTGAATAAATTCTTTAGCTGCTTGAATATTCTTGCTACTCTTGAGTGCTGCAATGGGATAGACAATTGGAGAGTGATATTTCTCATCAGCAGCAACTACGACTTTTACCTTGTCAGAAATTTTAGCATCGGTCAGATAAACTAAACCTGCATCAGCATTGCCGCTTTCTACTGCTGCTAAAACTTGACGCACGTTGTTAGAGTAGACAAACTTGGGTTTAATCTGCTCGTAAATTTTTAATTTCTGCAATACTTGCTCGGCGTATTGACCAGCAGGCACGCTTCTCGGTTCGCCAATAGCAATTTTCTTAATTTTGGAGTCCTTCAGATTGTATAGGCTGGTAACGCCGACAACATTCTTAGGCACTATCAAGACCAGACGGTTTTTTGCCAGGATACCGCGAGTGCCTGGAACTAGCTGCCCTTGTTGCTCTAAAGTATCCACCTGTTTTTTGCCAGCAGAGATAAAAACATCAACTGGCGCACCCTGCTGAATCTGTTGCAACAATGCACCAGAAGCTCCAAAGTTATAGTTAATATTAATATTGGGTTTACTTTGTTGGTAGAGAGGTTTGATTTCTTCCATCACATCTTTCATACTGGCAGCGGCAGACACAAGCAAGTTTGCATCTGCTGCTGCTACAGGGTGAGGATTAACCAACGGCAATCCAATTGCCAGCATTAAGCTAGCAAGTGCCATACCAATAGAGGCAATAAATTGTCTTCTTTTCATGAAAAATCACTCAAATTGTCGCTTGGTAAAATATTACCAGGACTACCAAAAATTTACCAATGTAATTGGTAAATTTATGTCAGGAAAAGCACACGGCTAGTAGAAGCATTTGACAAAAGACGCAAAATATGGAGGTTGCGTTGGCGAAGCATCTAGTTTGAAGATATGAAGGCGATCGCCTAATTTATTTTTAGTTATGTCAGATTTATGAGTCATGAAGATAGACAATCATTGCCATGTCAAACTATCTGCAACGACTGTGCTTTTCATGTCAAGGTAGAAGGAGCGATAGAGTGTATTCACCCCGACGAATTAGAAGTTATTTGTTCTACTATTACTTTCTGCAATTCATTCCAACCAGCACAAGAAATTGACAGTCCTTGTGTGTCCTTTGGCAATGATGAGCAGGGGGGCAGAGGGGCAGGGGAGAATAACACTGACCACTGACTACTGACCAATTACCAATTACCAATCCCCAATTACTACTGACAACTGACAACTGACTACTAACTCCCAACTCCTAACTATTAACTTCTGCCTTCTGCCTTCTGCCTTCTGCCTCCTGCCTCCTAACTATTTTCCAGACAGTCGAGTCATTTCAAACAATTGTTGAGCATTGTTTCCTAAAAAAGCATCAAACAGCTTTTGCTTTCCTGGTTCCACTTCTACCATGTAGCGCTGGGCGATTTCATAGTAGGCGTAAGTCCAAGGAATTTGAATTTCTGCTTTACTAACATCATCCAGTACTGTCACCATTTCTTTTACTGCTTGAGTTGCAGTTTGTCGCAAACCACAGGCAACATTACCCTCTATTTCAGCTTTCATCGGTACGCCCAAATTAGCTAAACCACGAGCAGTAGTATCTATATCTGGGTATTGTGGCGTGTTCTGGCGGTTAACATAGCCTGTAAAGTGGTTGACAGCGTAACCGTGCAACAGCACCCAAGCACCGTACTGAGTAACTTGATTCACCTGTTCTACAACAGAACGCAAGGGAGGTTGCCAAGGACGAGTAAAGATTTTTTGAATATCGTTAATACCGAGTTGAAATAGCGGTGTCTTGAAGCTGAGTAAATCAGCGCTTGTTACTGTTTGATATATAACTTCCACAATATCGGCAGGCAATTCATGTACAAGCAATTCGCTTATAAACAGCTTGGGTAAATCAAATTCCTCTTGCTGCGGATGTCGATAGTGACGGGCATAAAGATGAGTTTGAGGAAAAGTATATTCCCCAGCGGCTTCGTAACCAAAAAATTTGGCAACTCGTTCGAGATAGCCAATGCCTAAATTAACTTCTGCCTGCGGACTATCGGCAGTGATACGCAAAGACCGAAAGGCGATATGGTCATTGGCAACGGTGCCAGCCGCAGCAGTAATCATTTGTTGGTAGGTGCGGGCATAATTTACTCTGGCACTGTATTGTTGCCAAAGTAATTCCCAAAAATCGCGGACATGTTCTGGAGACATAAAGTAGAGAGTGATAGATGACGATTTTTCAGAAATTCTCACGCAGAGACAAGAAAGACGCAGAAAAATTCTCTGCGCCTTTGCATGAAATTTAAAGTATTTCTACTAACACATCAGAGATGATATCTAAAGCAGTTTTTATTTGCTCGCTGTCGATAACTAGAGGCGGACAAAAACGAATTGCTGCTTTACCGCAACCCAGTAATAGCAGACCCCGCGAAAAAGCTTCTTGGATGATGCGATCGCGCAATCTGCTATCATAATTGCCTTCTTCATCTAATAAATCCACTGCAACCATTAAACCCTTACCTCGTGGTAGGGAAACGTTGCAAAATTTTTCATGTAAGTGAGTCAGACCAGCTTGTAATAATTCTCCCATTCGGGAAGCGTTCGCCATCAAGCCGCTTTCTAACAGTCGCAAAGTAGCAATAGCAGCAGCACAAGCCACAGGATTACCACCAAATGTAGTAGCGTGGGCACCAGGAGGCCAAGTCATTAATTCAGGCCGGGAAAGAATCGCTCCTAAAGGCATCCCACTGGCAATACCTTTAGCAGTGGTGATGATATCAGGCATTACACCCCAATGCTCGATCGCAAACAGGCGACCTGTCCGCCCCATGCCAGCTTGCACCTCATCTACCACCATCAGAATGCCATAGCGATCGCATATCTCGCGAATTCTTTGTAAGAAACCATCTTCTGGGACGATATAACCCCCTTCACCTTGAATTGGTTCAACTACGATGGCTGCGACTTCATGGGGTGGCAAGATGGTTGCAAATAAGTTTTTTTCTAGGTAATCGAGGCTAGCATGAGTCCCGTAAGGAATATGAGTTACTCCAGGAACTAGAGGGCCAAAGTTAGCCCGCTGCACTGCTTTGGAACCTGTGAGAGACATTGCCCCATAGGTGCGTCCGTGAAATGCTCCTAAGAAAGATACAATTAGCGATCGCTTGGTGTAGTATCGAGCTAGTTTGATGGCTCCTTCGTTAGACTCTGCCCCAGAATTGGTGAAAAATACTTTTGCTGAAAACGCAGTATTACCAATGGGAAAAGGGGCACGCAGAGCTAATTGTTCTGCGAGTTCCACCATTGGCTCGTAATAAAAATCAGTCCCCGACATGTGCAAAAGCCGCGCCGACTGTTCTTGAATTGCTCTAACCACTTCTGGGTGGGCGTGTCCGGTGGCGGTGACAGCAATACCTGCTGTCATATCGAGAAATACATTACCATCCACATCTTCCACCATACAGCCCTCACCGCGAGCCACGACTAAGGGATAGTCGCGGGTGTAAGAAGGAGAAGTGACTGCGCGATCGCGTTCTACAATTGCTTTAGCACGAGGCCCGGGTAAGGATGTAACCAAGCGAGGCACACTAGGTAAAGGTAAGTTAATGGGGATACTTAACATGTTTTTTGAAGATTGTTGTCAAATTATTGATGATTAAACTGTCAGGTGCGAATAGTTACAGTAACATTTGATTCTATTCATGTAATATTTACGCATTGACAGAAAATCAGATTACTCCCCACTCCCCAACGCCACTTTCACTAAGTCAGCAGAACTGCCGAACGCAGTGGCTCCTTCCCGTTTTAAATACGAGATTTAAAAGTACATACGTAATTAGGGGTGCAAGAGTATAATGCACTGTTAGGCTAGTTAGCCCCCTAGAACTGGACAAGGTATCATGCCCAATTGTATACATGGTTGACGCATTGTCAAGTTAGTATCGTTCAGATATTCAGCAAGTGTAATTATTATCAAACATCAAAAACTTTTCCCAACATATGAGCATCCAATTCAACCACAAAATTCGCCTCACACTAGGTATTGCTACCTTCTTACTTGTTGGTTTCGCTAGTAGCTATCTATATAATACTCAGACAAAAAATAAACAACTAGTTCAACAACATCAGGCTGCACAAAATTTATCCTTTACTCAGCAGGAAAATTATAACCCACCTCAATCACAAGTTACCCCAGCATCAACTCCAACTACTCGTATACCTATCACAAATTTTCAAAATTCTTTGATTGCTTCTCAAACATCTAATGAAAATATAAGCAAACAAAATACACCTACCTCTGATAAATATGCGGCATCAGTACCTGTAACTTATCCAGTCATTGACGAGTGGCAAAAGTATAAATTCAGCATTAGTGGCAATAAAATTTTAACTACCGGAAAATTGCCTAGTGCTAAAGTTAATTTTAATCAAACAGATTTATTGACTGTTCTTATCAATACCAGAAAATATTTTCAAGACTATTCTTCGGAAGATCCAGATATTCAACGTAAGGGAATTTTGGGCACTCAAGGAGTGACTGTACAAGATATGCTCAGAACGTTGGATTTCATGATTGTTACTTTGCAAGAAGATATTGCCAATCAGCGAACTACTCGTTTACAAGATCCTAATTTTATCAACAGTAACTTCAAAGTCATTAAATGGTCTGCCTATAACCCTAGCAACCAGAAGCAGGACAGATTGCGAATCACCAAATATGCTGTTTTTACTCATCCAGGTTCTCATAAAAAAACCTCTACTTTTAACACACCAATCTACAGTTTAAAAGAAACAGCTAGTAATGATAAGTTCTACACCAGATATACAAAGCAGGATGTTTTATCTGGTATTTATGAACCAGGTGGTAAAGAATTTGGAAAAGTTCAACCCCTCGCTTATTTAACACGCGATGGCTTAGAAGAAGCTTTAATGGAAGGAACAGTACTGATTAATTTTACAGATGGTTCTCAAGCATTTTTTAACGTAGATAGAAATAATGGTATGTCATACGTTCGCGGATTAAAAGCCACAGCACAAAAGCGCTATTGGTATTTTAAACAGGTTGATGCGATTAAAGGCTATGGATACAAAATAGATGCAAAAATTTCCATTAAGCCAGGAGTAACTTTTGCTGGAGATGTGCTAAATATTGGCTTAGGGAAAGTGATTGTAATTGAGCATACTCAAAGTGGACGCAAACGCTTGCAAATGGGAGTCATTGCAGATACAGGCGGAGCATTTTTACCGAATCTTTATCAACTCGATTTTTTGGCAGGTATTTTTCAGAATAAAAAAGATTTTCAGCAGCATATCAGACATCTGCCTGAATATGCTACAGCTTACGTTTTAGTGAAAAAGTAAAAAAGTTTCGACTGAGTGGCAAGGGGAAGCAGGGAGACGCAAAGAGGAGAATATGGGGACTGGGTACTAAGTATAGTTTTCTCCTCTGCCCCTCTGCCCCTCTGCCCCTCTGCCCCTCTGCCTCCTGCCTCTTAACTATTTATTTGCCACATTCTGATGGTTTTATCAGAACCTCCACTGGCGAGAAACTTACCGTTTGGACTGAGGGCAACAGAATTCACCGTTCCAGAATGTCCGGTGAGGGTTTGCAACAGTTCACCTGTAGAAAGCCGCCAAATTTTGACTGTTTTATCGGCACTACCACTAAATAGGGTTTGTCCATCGGCACTAACAGCTAAGGATTTCACCTCGTTGACGTGGCCAGTCAGAGTATAAAGAAGTTTACCTGTGATGAGATGCCAAATTCTGATGGTTGTGTCGGCACTGCCGCTAAAAAGGAGTTGTCCATCAGGACTCATGGCAATTGATTTTATCTCTCCGTCGTGACCGTTGAGCGTGCGTAACGGATCGCCGGTGCGTGGGTTCCACAACCTGATTTTGGTATCAGAACTGCCACTGGCAAGGATGGTAGCGTCGGGGTTGATAGCTACGGCATGAACAGCGGATGAATGCCACAGAGTACAAATGCGATCGCCTTTATAAAGATGCCAAATCTTAATTTTATTACTGCCGCTAGCGAGAATCTGCCCATCTGGGCTAATTGCTACGACGTTGACTGGTTTTTGATGTCCTAAGAGTGTGTGCAGTAATTTGCCCGTTTTTAAATGCCAAACTTGGACATTACTTCTGGGGTGTTCGCAGCTGCCAACGACGAGGAAATTACCATCGGGACTGACGGCAACGGATGAAACTTCTCCGATATTTCCTGCAAGAGTACGGATAAGAGTACCAGTGTTAATCTGCCAGACATTGATGGTTTTATCTGCACATCCGCTGACTAAAATTTCACTATCAGGACTAATGGCAACAGATACAACTCGATCTGCATGTCCAGCTAGGATGTAGCTGATATCTGGGGATTCTAAGGTGAGTTTGTATTTGAGAATGGCGATCGCATCTAAAAGTTTTTCTACATTCAGAATATTTTGGCGATCGCCCACTGCCGTAAAATATTCTTTTAACTTTTGGATATATTCCTCATCTTCTATTTTGATGGCTGACTGCATCGCCTCTAAGGGATTAGCAAATTCTTGGGGAGAGACTTGACGCAGTTCCAACCATGTGTATATAGAATATTCGATTTGTTCGTCTGCCCAAGCGCGATCGGGTAAATTAGATAAACTTTGAGCTAGCTGCAAAGCTAATTCTGGAATCCAGTAGCGTCGCTCGTTTTCTAAAGCTTGGTAGACTTGTTTGTAACCTGTCGCAATTGCTTGCACTGATTGTAAATCAAGTGCATCTTTGAGCATACCTGGTAGCAACTCTGGTAACAATGGAGGTACATCATAATGCACTAAATGATAAGCATCTGCTACCCAAGCAGCAACTAGACAGTGACAGGAAATCAATACTTGGCAAAGTTTTTCAAAATCTTGATGATTAACTTGATATTGTAAGGATAGCTTACTAATATCAATACCCTTATCTTGCCATTTTTCTGATTTTTCTAAAATTGCTAAATTGTAAACATTATCTCTACCTAATTGATTAATGTCTTCTAAATCTTCTCCCAGCGCTAACAATTCATCTCTAATTTTCTTCCATTCTAAAGCGCGACTTTTGGCAGATTCCTGAACAATTTCTCTGTAAGGTAAACGAGCAATAGTTTTGTAGTAATATTTTTCTTGTCCTAATCCCCAATAAGCTATACGAAAATTAAGATAATCTCCATCATTTTCTGATTCTAAAATTAAAATCGGTTCTGTCTTCAACGCACCAAACAAAGCTTTGATACTAGATTCGCTATGAAAACGCTTACTATCCCAAGCTCCAGCTAGTAATTCTGTGGGTCTGCTTGGACTTTGCAGTGAATAATACTTGTTAATAAATTCTCGTAAACCTTCGGCCAATATTAACTCTATTTCTGAAGTTCCTTCACTCCTATGGTCGAATCGATCAAACTGTACTTGTGGAGGAGCTAGCAAAATTTTCAATGGACTGCGGTCATAATTAGTACGCTCTAAAATTTGCGAAGGATATAACCTTAAAGGCCAGCTATCAAGAATTTTGTGAACTTCTGGTAATTTGAGTGCTGTATCTCTCTCTTGGTTGACTATTTGTAATTGTGTTTCGCGGTGATAAATTGCTAATTGCTGTTGCAGGAGTTTTTCTTTTTCCAGTCCTCCTGGCAAGTAAGTATTTATATTAGTTGAAATATTGACAGATTGGGCAAATTCTTGAATAGCTTTAGGAAATTGGGAACTAGTTGTAGCTAAACTTTCTTCTGTTCTCTTTTGTATGAGAGATACAATTACAGGCGCAAACTCTAGCACCAATTGAATAAGTAATCTTAACCCTTGCTCCATAAGGAGATTCCTGTTAAATAACACTAATACTGTGCTGCAAAGATAAATAGGAACTTGTCACTAGCTACTGCCTAGACTATCCCTACTTTGTCCACTCTTGCCGTCAATCGAGAAAATTACTAGCCATTGCCCATGGTACTACTTTCAGGGTACATCTTTGGGAAGAGAATAAAAAAGTCAATTACGAATTTTGCTCAACCAAAGTATCAAAGTTCACATTTTAATAATATTCTCAATTAGCTTTATTACTTACTTTGCACTAAATTGCAGAGTATCATAGCTTAACTAAATACAAATTGAGTATATTTTTTGTCTAAGAGGATGTTTTAACAGTTCTCTTATAAATAACAAAACGTTTTAGATCGGGAGCATCCCAAATGTGCAAAAATAAAGGAAAATAATTCGCAATTATAACTCGCGAAGTACAATCGAAAGGGAGTTGGTGCTACTTATCCTTTGGTGGATGCAGGAAGCCATTGAGATAGGCACAACGCACAGACAGAATATATGGTATGTTTTCGTAATTCCAGCAAGCTTTTTGCCCTTTCCTATCCGTCGAACTCACGTTTTTTTACCAGATATACTAGCAGAAAAAGTCTATAAAGATGACGCTATTGTTACTAAGTATTTAGATGGTAAGCCTGTAAGTTCTTCGTCACAGCCAGCAGTGATGGCAATTATGTTAGAACAACTCGATCTGCAAAGGGGCGATCGCGTCTTGGAAATCGGTGCAGGAACTGGTTATAATGCTGCACTCATAGCCCATATTGTCGGTGAAAGCGGTCAAGTAATTGCAATTGATATTGATGAAGATATTGTCCAAGCTGCTCAAATGCATCTAGCAGAAGCCGGCTTTGAGCAAGTAAAAGTTATCTGTGCTGATGGCAGGTTTGGTTATCCCAGCGCTGTACCATACGATCGCATTATCCTTACGGTAGCAGCATGGGATATTGCGATCGCTTGGCAAGAACAATTAAAACC
Organism: Nostoc minutum NIES-26; assembly: GCA_003326215.1. Lineage (GTDB taxonomy): Bacteria > Cyanobacteriota > Cyanobacteriia > Cyanobacteriales > Nostocaceae > Dendronalium > Dendronalium minutum. The sequence goes on from LXQD01000298.1 coordinate 52,127, forward strand.
CCAAGGAAAACTCAATGTTGAAAATTAATCTGTTTTCTAGCTTGATATTCCATTAAGGCACCTGAAGTAACTACAGTTCGCCCATTTTGTCTTCGAGTGGGAATTTGTCCTTTTTGCAAAGCCATATATAGACTACTCTGGTCTACACCCAAAAACCTAGCTGCTTGTACAAGTGAAATTCCTGGTCTGAGCATATTCTGTCTTCTTCTGTTTCTAGTTGATGAGCGGTATAACATGGCCAAATGTAAATCAACTACTACAAAAAATCTCCATCACAGAAATGCAGAACTAGCCAATAGTTTTTGGATAAGTAATCTTTACCTACCTGTGCTATGGGAACAGATATTGAGAACCTACCAGCGCGACACTATTACTACTTTAAAGAAAAGTCGCAACTCTAGTTAAATGCAAGTCTAATTAGATTTGCATCTAATCATACCAGACTCTAAAGAAATAATTAAGACATTCAAAAAATATTAAAAAAATATAATAATTATTTACATAAGTTAATAATTAACCTGTGCCTCTCATACATGTTTGCATTTGTTGTCTACTGTTATTTAGTACAAAATTTTACAAACATAAAAGGCTACTAGTCAGCCAATCAAAGCTGCTAGCTATTCAATTTTCCCCAGTCGCGTTACCAGGATTTCATTTAGTTTATTGAAAATGCTGAATTCATCACCTGCTGACAGTTCTACCTATATCCTTTGCTGCTACGTTAACGTAACTAATCAGATTCAGGTTGCTCGAATCTCTAATATTCCTGGTTGGTACTTTGAGCGTGTTGTGTTTCCAGGACAACGTCTTTTTTTTGAAGCACCACAAGCGGCACAGATGGAATTCCATACCCATGTAATGGCCAGTGCTGTACTATCAGATCGGATTCCTTGTGAACGCCTGCAAATTGACTGTGGTGTAGACGAGCAGCTAGTCGCCAGACATCACCTTTTAGTTTCATCCGTAAAATAGATACAAGTAATCTTAAGCCAGACGTGCATGAGCCAAGTCACGAATTAATGGGACTCTGGAATGAATGTAAGCTTTCATGGTGTTGGTTTCTTCACCTGTAAGTAGCTTATCTTGTTCGACCTGTCTCAATAACTGCTGAATCAGTTCTGCATCACTGAACCCTAGAAGGACACTGGCCTGGGTTTGCTCAATTACAAACCAAAGATGACGTAATACTGAATAGTTCACAGTACATACCCTCATTACAACTACTCGTCGTTTTTTTGCTCCGTATCACAATGGAGCTATAAACAATCTAAAGAAAATCTTAAAATGTAAAAGCTCAAAAAAACCTAAAGTAAGCAAAACTTAACTAATTAGATAGTAATCTACACAGTATGTGATAAATTGTATAAGAACTGACAGCAAGGGGCTTCCTGAGGATACTGGCAAAGTCAGTTTCTATAAGTGTGTAAAGTCTACCTATCTTTGGTTGACCAATACTCGCATAGTTATCAAAAGTTAAATATTTACAAGCGATCGCCTATTTCAGCCCTTTTGCCAGAACTGTTGTAAAATCTCACTTGGTTTGCGATCCCAGGTGTCGATATGCTCGTATATCAAATTATTTTGATTGAGTTTATACGTGGAATAGCCATTAAAAAACACCTTTGCTTGCCAGGGAACGCGCAATACTCCGCGAACTGTCCACTTTGCTAAGATGGTGTCTTCGGCTGACTGATAGACTTCATGCACATCAAAGTAAATTTGGCTAAAAAATAGCCGAGCATGAAATCGCAATGTCCAAAATATGATGCGATAGTTGAATTTCCATTTGAATTTGTTTACCGGATCTTGAAAATAGATATCTTGCGTATAGATGTTGTAAGAGATATCTTTCTCAAAAAGTGTCGGTAAATCCTGGTTGAGAGTTTGAATTACCCGATCTACTTGCAATTGAGATTCCATGCGCCTGATTCCTTAAAAGCAATTTTACAATGTTTGCGTAGACTCTTTGAGTCTACGCACTCAAGATTTAATCCCCCGTATTCATATAACGAGTCAAAATTCTAATGACTTCTCCATTCACAGGTGAGGGTAAGGGTGGAGTCCATTCGCCTACTTCAGCAAAAGCTAAAGATTTCTAAAAAACCTCTCCATTCCTTGCCAAATAGAGGATGTTCTCTTGTTGCTTGCCTGAGCAACACTCAAATCGGACAAAGTAGGAAAAGAGGCAGACTGACCATAGGGGCCATTTCGCAGTACCTTAGCTAGGGCATTGTTATTCTCTCGCAAACCCTCGTAAAAAAAGAATACCTCACCTTGAATGCCCAGTTGGCGATTATATTCAATTGCCTGCACCAAATATTCTGGACTAATACAGTAACTGCCAAGCTTCATCAAAATTCCTGGGGCTAACCTTGGCAACGTCGCATCTGTGAACTGTCGATTTACCAATTTATCAGCGATCGCTCTGTAACTATTAAACTCACGACGATAAATCTGTGGGTGGATAATATCGACCAGCCGCCGTTTCAGCCATGTGGGGGAGTCTTGCAGATATTCCTGGAATCCCCATTCATAAATATTAGGAGCCACCGACACCAACAAATCAGAATTAACCGCTTTTACCTCACTGTATAGACGCGCCCAGTAGTCAGTGAGAATATCTGCACGCCACTGTAACCATTGCCGATCCTTGGGGTTGTGTGGAGGATTTTGATGAAACTGTTGGTGATAGCGGGCGATAGTTCCCCGGTCGTAGCCACCTTCACAGGGTAAAGCAGGAAAGCGATCGTCTCCTTGAACGCCATCAACATCATAATTATTTACTACTTCCAGCACCAAGTTCAACAAGAATTCTTGCACTTGGGGGTCAAGGGCATTCATCCACTCGAAACCATTTTTCTTCAGTAGGTTACCGTTACAGTCACGAGCTGCCCATTCTGGTTTTCTCTGTAAAAGTACACCGCCATTCAAATTGTAAGAACTAGCAAAGCCGTATTCAAACCAAGGCATGACTTTTAACCCAACCCGCCGCGCTTCTGTAACTACTTCTGCTAAGGGATCGCGACCAACAGACATGGGGTCAATTTCGACCCCAAAAATTTGCTGCATTGTCTGACTGGGATACAAAGTGACCCCCTTATTCCAAACCACAGGAAACACCACGTTAAATCCTGTCTCGGCGAGGAATTCCATCGCCTCGGCAATACGTTGCTTTGCTCGGAGAACTTTACTGTCGGTAGTGGTCAACCAGACACCACGTATTTCTTTTGTGTTCATGGTTTCTCTACTGGAGACTAGGGACTAGGAATAGGAAAAGAGAAAGGTTAAAGATAAAAGGTAAGAACTTTGGTTAATTCCTTTCCCCCTTGCCCAAAGCGAAGCTTTTCTCCTTACCTATTTGCCTTTTCCCAATACTCAATCCCCAAATAATACTTTTATGAGAGTTTCCTGACTTGAGGACAACATCTACCCAAGGGTGAATCACTAGTCTACAACTGTCTTTTAACAGATGTTTTGATGGGAAACGCTATACATAATTTAAACAACAGTGACGTTCTACCTAAAAAAAATACAACATATGTCTGTAATAGCAAATTCTTGGAAACATGAATATATAAATACTAATGGGGTGAAACTGCACTATGTTACCCAAGGAGCAGGCCCCTTGATGGTAATGTTACATGGGTTTCCGGAATTTTGGTATTCTTGGCGGCATCAAATACCAGAATTTGCCAAGTATTTCCAAGTTGTTGCTCTTGATTTGCGTGGCTATAACGATAGTGATAAACCAAAAGAACAATCAGCTTATGTCATGGATGAATTTGTCAAAGATATAGAGGGAGTAATTAAAGGATTAGGATACGACAAATGTATTTTAGTTGGACATGATTGGGGAGGTGCGATCGCTTGGTTTTTTGCCTATGCTCATCCGGAAATGGTAGAGCGATTAATCATACTCAATCTGCCTCATCCTGCCAAGTTTATCCAAGGCTTATACACTCCTCAACAGTTACTCCGCAGCTGGTACATCTTCTTATTTCAGCTCCCTTTACTACCAGAATTACTCTTACAATCTTTAGATTTCCAATTAATTGAACGGACTATTCAAGGTACAGCATTTAATAAAAGTGCTTTCACTCAAGCAGATCTAGATGCTTATAAAGATGCTGCGGCAAAACGCGGTGCGATCGCTGCAATGTTGAACTATTACCGCAACAATTTGCAGCAATTTATGTCCAATAGAAAATGGAATATTTTGGATGTGCCAACACTGATGATTTGGGGAGAAAACGATACTGCGCTCGGCAAGGAACTCACCTACGACACAGCAGCCTATGTCAGAAACCTAAAAATTAGGTATATTCCCCATTGCGGACATTGGGTGCAGCAAGAACAGCCTGAGATAGTTAATCAGTACATGAAGGAATATTTGGTGCTTTAAAATACTAACTATAAAAATACAAGGTATTATTTAGTAATAGCAAAATAATGGTTAAAATCTCATGACAAAACTATTCACAATAGCGCATCTTCTTCATAAGATTTAACACTAGTTTAATCATGGGATTTGTGCAGATTTGTTCCTCAGAAATAGCCAAAAGCTATAACTAATAATATTTCTGGCATCACCACCACAATATTTCACAACATAAATATCTTGTGAGTTAAATCAACATACTCAAGCAACTTAGTGAGATAATAGGAGCGTGAGGGAAAGAACGGATACAATTTAGTTACAAAGGGGAAAAATCATGAAAATCAAGCTATTCGCGGCTTTAGCCTTAGCCACTCCCCTCTTTTTCATTAGCACGGTCAACGCTGGGAATTCACAGGAATTACAAAAACTATCTTCAACTGGGGAATGTACTGGGTGTAATCTATCAGGCGTGAACCTCAGTGGCGCTCATTTAATTGGTGCTGACTTGCGAGGAGCAAATCTCCAAGGTGCTAACCTCTCTGGTGCTAACCTCGAAGGCGCAGATTTCACCAATGCTAATTTGAAAGGGGCTAATTTAACAGAAGCCTTAGTCACCAATGTTAATTTCAAAAAAGCGAATCTCAACAGAGTAAATTTTACTCGTGCCCAAATTGTCGACTCTAATGTTTATGGGGCATCAATGGACAATATGAATATCACTGATGCTGAAATTTATCATACTGGAATTGGTATTGGCGGCGAAGATGGGGCACAAATACCTGATTGGGATTAAGCTAAAGCGCATTTAATTAGCATCAATATTAACTGATGACCGCTAACTATCAACGACTAGCGGTCTACTTAAGTCAATGCGCTATTTTCTGAGTGTAAAAGTTTAGCTTTATTAATTGGGCTAGGGGAGAACCAGTAATCTTCTTGATTATCTCCTCAAGCCTTTCCTGATTATTTCAAAACATTCCATGAAGCATGGTCAGGAGTTAGGAGGCAAATCTTTTCGGGCATCTTAAAGGTTAAGAACAGGGGAAAAGCAGAAGAACTTGTTTAATTCCTTTTCCCCTTCCCCAAGTAAAGCTCTTACTCTTATACTTTTTCACCACGCTGCATTAGTCTGACATATCTAGCATAAAATAGCGCTATTGTCTAGTCTTAATTACTACATAAAAACTTTTATTACGGATTAATATCAAGAACCAATAGCTCAATTGACGAACGCGGCTTAAGATAGCTTTAATATCAGATAAATTCGGCGTTTATGCTTATATAAATGAGAAGTGGTCTGATTTTTGCATGATTTGTACTTTAATGAGTACGATTATGAGCAACTGACACGGCATCAGATAATTACAACTTGAGGATTTCAGTTGATTCATAAAAATAGAACTCAGAAAGCTGATTCTAACCAATCCTGCCGCCTTCTGACTTCTATCCTCCTACTGACTGTCTACCTTGTAGTTGATGCAACGGAGGTTAAAGGGCAATTATGGTTGACACTGAACCCTTTTATGCTCTAAATCCAGTTGTGGTGATGCACTCGTGCATTGCCTAATCAGCAGCCCTTTAGTTGTCATTGTCCGGATTAGAAAAACCCAACTGTCAAATTTATTGGAAGTGAAAATGCAAGAACCGGAATTCACAGAAACCACGTCTAAAGAGACAACAGTGCCAGACATTAACAGCCAAACTGGAACTATCACTAAACTCCAACCTCCTGTGCAGTCTCAAGAGGAATGGCTAAAATACGGAGAACAAATTTCCAGCTTTTTAGCAACACTACCCGAATATGTAGGAAGCTTCTTCAATCGGTACAAGCAACCCTTGGTTAGTATTGGTTTAATTGTGGGAGCAATTGTTGCGGTTAAAGTACTCTTGGCAATATTAGATGCTTTGAATGATATTCCTTTAGTCGCACCTACCTTTGAGTTGATTGGTATTGGTTACTCTGCTTGGTTTGTTTACCGTTATTTACTTAAAGCTTCAACCAGGCGAGAGTTGACTGATGAAATTACAACTCTCAAATCACAGGTCGTCGGCAAACAAGCTTAATATCTTACCGACGCTATTCTCCGGGAAACTAGCCTGCGGGTGTTATACTCCAGTATAAAATTACAGAAGCCTGAGCGGTGAAAGCCACTGCTCAGGCTTCTTTAAATACTCAAAATTTCCCAGCAAAATAAAGGGGTCAGTTGTTACTCTCCTTATCCTCTTGCTCCCCCTACCTTCTGGCACTAGGTTCACTCAGGCAGTTGGACAATATTTTCAGATGAAATTCTATCCACTCTCCCAGTTTGCACTAAAGCTTGATGAACCATTGCTGCTACTTCAGCACGGGTAGCTTCTTTGTTGGGAGCAAAAACTTTTGGATTGGGATAGTTAATTACAAGACCATTGGCTGTAGCAGTTGCTATCTTGCCAGTGGCATATTTAGGAATATCTTGAGCATCTTTGTAAATACTTAAAACCTGAGATGGGGCAGCTGGTTCTTTCAAGTTCAACCCACTCACAAGAGCAACCAACACTTGTACGCGTGAAATTTTCTGTTCTGGTTTAAAAATTTTGTTAGGGTAACCTTTTAAAAATCCACTACGAATGGCTTCGTTAATTGCTGGTGTTGCCCAAGAGTTTGTTGATACGTCTTTAAAGGATATGGTGGAGTCAATACCCTCTTTTTCAAAAGCTTGTTGGAGTATAGCAGCAAATTCAGCGCGATTGACAGGCTGATTGGGTCTAAAAGAATAATCTGGAAAGCCTTTGATAATGCCACGGGAAGAAAGAACGTTAATAAAACGACCTGCCCAAAAGTCAGTAGACACATCGTTAAATGCAATTGGTGGTGGAATGGTTGACTTCTGTTCGGCAGGTGAGACTAAAGGCAAAGGTGATGATTTAATTGACGACTCAAAGCTTTTGGCTAGAGACACAGGCTCTTGTGTTCTTGTTGACTCGATGGGAGCCACCTTACTAAATGGAAGTCTAGGGCTAGGAGTCACTGGGTCAAGTGGGGCTGGAGTAATACTAGGTTCAACAACATCTACATTTGGCGATGAAGGCAAGGTGTTGAAGTTAGAATCCTGGTTTGGTTCAAACTGAGGAGTCGGGGATGGTGATGGTAGGTTATTGGGTTGAACGCTAGAAGATGGAGTCGGAAAGGGTGACAGTACTCCATTGAAGTTCAAGCCATTATCCTTACGGGAAAATGACCAAAATAGAATTCCACCGATAGTAGTGAAGGCAACGAAAATTCCAATAAATTCATCGAAGCCGAGGGCAGTTTTCTGAGATGACTCTGGATCGGAAGGAGGTCTATTTGTCATCGTAATTACCCTAGTAGCTGCAAAAAAATTTGTATCTAAAACAAATTAAGCCACAGAATGAAGTACGAAGTGTGAAGCTTATAGTATTACGTATGAAAATTTCATAGTTTATCCTTTATCGTACTCTGCCCAAAGAGTTCTCTGTACCCCTACGAGGAAGCAAGCTACGTGCTAGCGTCTTTGTAGGAGAAGGAGTACGGTAACGGCAAAGTTGTCCATACTTTTTACAATACCCGCAGTATGCTGGGAATGCTGTCTATCGCTTCCAGATGACGAATTTCTGTCAGGGCTTGCCGAAAGTCGCCTTCTTGAACATCATGGGTGACAACAACAATTTCTGCTAGTTCTCGTTGAAAGCCAGTTTGGACAATTGACTCTAAGCTGACACCAAAATTGCCAAAGCAAGTACCTAGTTTACCAATAACTCCAGGCTGGTCTTTGGTGAGGAACCGAGCATAAAATCGCGTTATGAGTTCTGCGATTGGAGCAATTTCACAGTAATCTTGATGTCTACACGCTAATAAAGGATTTGGGTTAGCCGTACTGGTTTTGAGGGTAGCGACGAGATTTAAAATATCCGCAGATACGGCACTGGCAGTTGCACCAGCACCAGCACCGGGGCCAAAAAACATCACCTGTCCGATGGGTTCCCCTTCCACAAGAATGGCGTTATAAACCCCGTTAATACTGGCTAACGGGTGTGCTTTGGGCACTAAAGTGGGATGGACTCGAATAGAGAGTGGGGATGAGGGAGTCATTCTTTTGGCGATCGCCAATAATTTAATCACAAATCCCAATTTTTCGGCGTAGGCAATATCTGTTTTGCTAACTTGCCGAATTCCCTCACAGTAAACATCTTCCAGGTGAATGCGCCCACCAAAACCAAGTGATGCGAGGATGGCGATTTTATCTGCTGCGTCTAAGCCATCGACATCAGCGGTGGGGTCGGCTTCCGCATAACCCAACCTCTGGGCATCAGCTAAGACATCATCAAAGTTGCTACCTTCTGTTTGCATCCGTGTCAGGATGTAGTTAGTTGTACCGTTAACAATGCCAGTAACGGCGTTAATCTGGTTAACACTTAACGATTGCTTTAAAGGTTGAATCACAGGAATGCCACCACCGACCGCGGCTTCCAGCATCACATATACCCCGGCTTGATTGGCAGCTGTAAAAATTTCTGCCCCAAAACGAGCGATCGCTGCTTTGTTGGCGGTAACTACGTGCTTACCATTACTTAATGCTTTCAGGATGAGCGATCGCGCTGGTTCTAGCCCTCCCATGACCTCGACGACTATATCCACCGCCGGGTCGTTGACAATTGCCTCTAAATCCGTAGTAATTACACCTTCTGGCAATTCTACTGTACGGGGTTTAGAGAGCGATCGGACTCCCACCCGATATATTTCTATCTCCTGTAACAACGGGTGACGACCAACCGTATCTTGCAGCAACTGCACCGTACCCGTCCCCACAGTGCCTAATCCAAGTATTCCCAGCTTTACACCCACAAACTTTGCACCCAATTTCACCAATAACAATTGTAGGGTAGGCAAACAGCCCACCCTACTAATTATCCTTTGTTCAGTTGTCAGTTGTTATTTGTTAGTTATTTTTCATTAACCACTGACCACTGACTAACTTAGTATGTTTCTACGTGCCAGCGGCCAGCTTTCTTGATTTGTTTCTGGTAATCACTCCAGGTTACTCCTTCCTTGGCGGCAGCAGCTGTTAAAGCAGCATCGATGCCATCTTCCATGCCTCGCAAACCGCAGATGTATGTGTGGGTTTTTTCTTCTTTAATCAACTGCCACAGTTCATCAGCGTGTTCTGCTACGCGGTCTTGGATGTACATTCTGCCACCTTGGGGATTTTTCTGTTCCCGACTGATGGCGTAAGTGAGGCGGAAATTGTCAGGATATTTCTGTTGGATTTCTTCCAGTTCTTCCTTATATAAGATATTTGGACTTGTGGGAACGCCAAATATTAGCCAAGAGAATCCGTTAAATTGGTATTCTGGGTTAGCTGCTCTTTCCTTATCTTTAAACTGCCGCCACAGGTAAGCCCGCATGGGCGCAATACCTGTTCCAGTTGCCATCATGATGACTTTGGCATCGGGGTCATCGGGTAACAACATTTCCTTGCCAACAGGGCCAGTGATCTTTACATCTTCCCCTGGTTTGAGGAAACACAGATGAGTAGAGCAAACACCATAAACTGTTTCGCCTGTTTCTGGGTGCTTGTACTCCAACTGACGGACGCACAGCGATACTGTCTTGTCATCTACATCATCACCATGACGAGTCGAGGCAATTGAGTAGAGTCTAAGTTTTTCTGGCTTGCCGTTTTTATCTAAACCTGGCGGAATAATGCCGATACTTTGACCTTCTATATACTTCAAATTGCTGCCAGTCAGGTCAAACTTGATGTGCTGAACAATACCAATCCCGCCTTCTTTCACCAATGGTTCATTAGAAATCACCTTACCAATAAACGGAGCATTGGGCCGGTAAGTGTTGACAGGAACATCAGCGTGTTTGGCTTTCGCTTGAGTCATGGTGTTGCCTTTATTGTTCTTATTCTTGGGCTGTTCTTCAGCGTTAGCATTCGCAGGTGTGGCTTTACCATTCCCCTTATTATTAGCTATTTCCCCAGTTGCAAATGAGGCTCTACCATTGAGTTGCTCTATTGCACTCAATGGTTGTATGCTAACAATTTTGCCGCCTAGGCGAGTAATACGTCGCATTTCTTGATTCATGCGGTTGTAAGGCACTCTGATGAACACACTGCCACTATTACGAATTGGGTAGTTCGTTTGATCGGTTTCTTCGTTCTGACGCAGACCCACCACTTCGTAAACGAAGACGCGGCTACCTGATTCTATGTTGGCAGCACCCTCAACAGCACCTTGATTGTACATTCGTTCTACCACTCCGATATTTACTTAACCGTTTCTCAAAAAAAACTATTCTCATTTCACGCCAGCTTTAGTTTATCGGATTTTGTGCTACCGAAACTGGCGCTCTGGGAAAGCGGCATAGGTAAGATAATGCCTTGCTAAGTACACTCACCAAAGACATGCAGGCATAGCAAAAAACACACCTGTTCACCTTCTAAGGTAAAGGATAAGTCTTTTGGAGAATGTTAATAATGAGTCAATTTAATCTTTTTTTCGTGAACTACAACCTTTGTCAGGGATATAGCTATGTACTGCCCAAAAAGATAAAAGTTATGGTTCGTAACATGAAAAGGCTATTTTTATTGGCAAAAGCCATTACTAATTTTGCCTTCACAATTTGCTGCCATGCTCTGCTTTTTTGGGGTTTACACTGGGTAATACCAATTAAGAAAGATTTATTCCAAATTGGTTTTACTTCCCTAAGCGCACACTTCTGGCAAAAATGCTTTTGGCTGTGTTCATTTCCCTACTATGGCTAATTCCATAACAGAGGACAGGTACAGCTATAAAACATTAATGACAGAGAAAGACGTGATATAAGCAACTATAATAAGTTTTACGTGATGTGAAACATCTGTCAACCTCTATCAGTATGTGCTGATTCAACTCATTAGGTTCTTCACTAACGAATAGACTGAATCTAAGCTAATGTGCCTTGAAGTTGCATGATTCGGATTGCCAGAAAGAGGCGGTGAGACAGCTTTCTTGGTAGGGTTTCCCGACCTAGGCAACTGCGAACTCGAAGGGAGACGCAGGGACAACAGAGATGCAATTTGAATGATGATTAGCTTTAATACTAGTTATCATATTTGAGCATTTTCAGAAACTTACTACCCAAGGATTTTGTGAGACAATCTGCTTGCTCCTTCTTTGGATAGATTTTGGCTGAAAATGTATAGAGCTTTGTCAGAGGTCAAATTCAAATTCAGCAACTGTAAAAATTTTGCTGTCAAAAAAATATACCTTATAGACTTGATGAATCGGGACACAAACAGGATGACGACATTACTACGCCAATAGTGGGTAATGGTGACAAGTCTTTTAAAATCAAGAAATAAATCATTAGGATGATGGATAAACCACTGGATTCTTGCTGACAGCAAATCTTGTTATCGAATACCCCGTTCTGTTAAAATTGTATATATCACTAGGATAAAATACTCACCAGTAGCGAATTAGAGCTAATCAGACGAGTAGCAACTATGACTTGGTTGTACGCTTGTCTGATATATTGTAGCGTTGCTGGGTAGCGAGAACGCCGGATAAACCGATGGGGTAAACTCTTGGCTTCAAAATCTGCTGTGTGAAAAATTATTGATTGACACATTTAGTATCTAGAGGAGATTTATGACAAGTAAGCCAGAACGCGTGGTACTAATTGGAGTAGCCGGAGACTCCGGATGTGGTAAATCTACGTTTTTGCGTCGTTTAATAGATTTGTTTGGGGAAGAATTAATGACAGTTATCTGTTTGGATGACTATCATTCTCTAGATCGCAAACAGCGTAAAGAAACAGGAATAACTGCGCTTGACCCCAGAGCCAACAATTTTGATTTGATGTACGAGCAAATTAAAGCGCTCAAAAATGGTCAAGCGATTGATAAGCCGATTTACAACCACGAAACTGGCGCGATCGATCCACCAGAAAGGATCGAGCCGAATCACATTATAGTTGTGGAAGGACTGCATCCTTTATATGATGAGCGGATGCGATCGCTAATCGATTTCAGCGTTTATTTTGACATCAGCGATGAAGTCAAAATTGCCTGGAAAATCCAGCGTGATATGGCAGAAAGGGGTCATCGTTACGAAGATGTTTTAGCGCAAATCAATTCCCGCAAACCTGACTTTGATAAGTTTATTGAACCACAAAGAGAATTTGCTGATGTGGTTCTCCAGGTATTGCCCACAAACCTCATCAAAAACGACACTGAGCGCAAAGTCCTGCGAGTACGTATGCTCCAGCAAGAAAGTAGGGAAGGCTTTGAGCCAGCCTACCTCTTTGATGAAGGGTCTACAATTACTTGGACTCCCTGTGGACGCAAGCTGACCTGTTCCTACCCTGGTATGCAACTTTACTATGGTTCAGATGTCTACTACGGTCGTTACGTCTCAGTATTAGAAGTAGATGGTCAATTTGATAATCTAGAAGAAGTAATTTATATCGAAACCCATCTCAGTAATACATCCACCAAATATGAAGGTGAGTTGACTCATTTGTTACTCCAACACCGTGAGTATCCAGGTTCTAACAATGGTACTGGTTTGTTCCAAGTGCTTACAGGTTTAAAAATGCGCGCGGCTTATGAGCGTTTAACTGCAAAGGAAGCAAAGCTGGCAGTTCGGGTGTAAAACAGCAGTGTTTGTGTCAAAGCTTTGGGGGTGCTTTCAAGCACTCCCTTTTTTTGTAAGTCAATTTTTTTAATTAATTTAAATTTTCAAGCAGTAAATATTATTACTTTAAAAGATACTCAGTTTCATTTCGTGGTTTGTCAAAACATCATAAGACACTAACTACTGAATGTGTCAATATTATTATGATTCCCAAAATTATTAGCGAAGCTAAATGCCACATATTTAGCCAGCGAAAATAGTCAACAAAGGAGGAATTCTCTTTGTCTCGTCGTTATTTATTTACCTCCGAATCAGTTACTGAAGGTCATCCAGATAAAATCTGCGATCAGATTTCTGATACAATTCTGGATACCTTACTTACACAAGATTCCAGTAGCCGTGTGGCAGCAGAAGTCGTAGTTAATACTGGCTTGGTATTAATCACGGGTGAAATTACCACTAAAGCCAATGTCAATTATGTCAATATCGCTCGCAAGAAAATTGCCGAAATTGGCTATGTTGATGCTGATAATGGCTTTTCTGCTAACAGTACCAGCGTAATTGTCGCTTTAGACGAACAATCACCTGATATTGCCCAAGGGGTTAACACTGCCCAAGAAACGCGCCAACAGGATAGTGATGAACTATTCGACAAAATTGGCGCAGGCGATCAAGGTATTATGTTCGGCTTTGCCTGCAACGAAACACCAGATATGATGCCCTTGCCCATTTGTCTTGCTCACCGCTTTGCTCGTCGCTTGGCAGCAGTCCGCAAAACAGGTGAATTGCCATACCTGCGCCCCGATGGCAAAACACAAGTAACTGTGGTCTACGAAGATGGACGACCTGTAGGCATTGATACTATCTTGATTTCTACCCAACATACAGCCAAGATTGGGGAAATCACTGATGAGGCAGCTGTACAAGCCAAGATTAAAGAAGACTTGTGGACAGCAGTAGTCCTGCCTGTTTTTAGTGACATTGACATTAAGCCGACTCAGGAGACACGCTTTTTAGTCAACCCCACAGGTAAATTCGTTGTTGGTGGTCCGCAAGGAGACTCTGGTCTAACAGGACGGAAAATTATTGTTGATACCTACGGTGGCTATTCACGCCATGGCGGTGGTGCTTTTTCTGGCAAAGACCCCACCAAAGTAGACCGTTCTGCTGCTTATGCTGCTCGCTATGTGGCGAAAAATATTGTCGCTGCTGGGCTGGCAGACAAAGTTGAAATTCAGCTATCCTATGCTATTGGTGTAGCCCGACCAACAAGCATTTTGGTAGAAACCTTTGGTACAGGCAAAGTAGGCGATGATATTTTGCTGGAGTTAGTCAAAAAGAACTTTGAACTGCGTCCAGCAGGAATTATCCATGCCTTTAACTTACGCAACTTGCCAAATGAACGAGGCGGACGTTTTTATCAGGACGTCGCGGCTTACGGTCATTTTGGTCGCAATGATTTAGATTTGCCGTGGGAACATACCGATAAGGCGGAATTGTTGAAGCAGGCAGTTAATCAGTCCCTTTCAGCAGCGATCGCCTAGAGCAATGGGCGAGTTGGGGAGTAAGGGTAGCAAGGAGAGATGAGGAGACAAGGAGATAATTCTTCACTTTTGTCTCCTACCTTCTGATACCAATTCACTAAAATTATGAACAGATGTAAACACTGAAAGCCTTGCTGCATCTAAGTTTTTTAATTGCAAATTGCGAATTGCGAATTGTGAATTGGTATGACCCCTTGCTATGTTTGAACACCTTGGTATTAAACAAAAAACTCTCTCTGCCTTGTAGTTGCAATAGCAGCATAAAGACAGAGATTTTTTATCCCAATTTGTACTTGAAATTTTCAAATATTCTGTATTTTATTTACAACAGCTAGCAAGTAAATTAAGTACAGGGTCTAAGTTTAAAAGCTATATATAAAGCCTCTTTTATTTCTGAATCCTGACTTCTGAATTCAGAATTTTGCTGTATATACATTCAGCAGCCAGTATACTAAAAAAAATTCAGTTTTAGCAGGAGATAGAACAAGCAGACTAGGTTAATACGTTGTGCAAAATTATTTGCATTATTTGTTGGAGTAAAGATTCTCTAAATCTGCCAACTTCTCAACGTCAGAAGTTTTTCAAAAATTGAAAGTTTTTATAAAATTAGACAAATGGATGTTAAAATCAGTCATGATACAGGCTTACCTATCAGGAGCAGCTACTTGAATGTTCTTTGCTGAAAATAGGGTGACATTGTTGTAAGCTCTCTGTGTGGCTTATACTTTACTATCAAGCGTTATCATAGACCTACAGTTGCTTCTTGTAGAGAAGGGTAAGGGTAAGATAAAGTAGCAGTATAGCCGATATAATATTACCGCAATTAACTGAGTATCAAGAACAGGGTGAGGAGGGTAAGCTCCTAAAAAGATATTTATTCTCATAACTACTAAATTTTGGAAAAAAGTAATTGTTGTTTGTTCCTGCAAAATCAGCGTGTAAATATTCATATCAAAACTGCTCAAATATCATGAAGTCATGCAAATTATCTATAAAAGCTATAATCATGGCTTGTTATAAAAGAAGATAATGTAAGTGTTAATTAGCGGTAGCAATGATTGTCAAAGCGAGATTGATGTGGTGATTTTTACAGGAGGGCAAGGAGATTTGAGGGATGCAAACTCAAAAGCCAATCCCTGTTAACAGCAGTTCAGAAAGCAAAAAAGTGCCAGTTCAAGAACCATCGGACGAACTCCCGACTATAGAATTTCCCTCACGAGGGAAACTGAAAGCCAGTTCCTGGCGCATACATCAAAAAATTGGTTATGGGTACTTTGTGGCAATTGGAATTGGCTTTTTCGGTTCACTTACTGGATTAGTCATTGCCAACTATTACCGGGGGCGAGAAATCAGGCAATTTAATCAAGCCCAAGAGCAGACACAATTATTAACTAATTATAAAGATGCGGTAGTAGGGGCACAACTACACAGTGCCAACCTACCTGCATTCTTAGAAGATCCACAGCAGTTGCCAATCAAAAAAGCCGAATTTCTGAAGAATGTTGACAAAGCGAAGAAATTGGAGCAAGAAATTGGCAATTTTATTGACAAAAGACCTAGCGATCTAGCAGCAACAAGTGCTAATCTACAGGCTTTATTACAGGATTACGAAATTAACCTAAAATCATACGTTGCCCAAATAGAGACTGTTTTGCAGGCAATTGATTCCCAACAAGTACAGCCACAGCAAATAGACTCAGCACAAGAGCAGTTGTTGAAAATTATGCGTGGTGAAACAGCCAAGCAGTTAGATTATCTCTCGCTAAAATTGACTAATATCTTGCAAACTGCTGAAAATCGAGAGCAGAGAAGGCAAACAGATGTAGAGCAAGCCAAAGGAGTTGAGAGATTAATTGTGATGGTGAGTATGTTGGTGTCAGTGGCGATCGCAGCCATTGTAGCGTGGCGTACCAGTCGAGCGATCGCTGAACCAGTAATCACTGTCACTCAAGTCGCTGAGCAAGTAGCGAGGAAATCTAATTTCGATTTACGCGCACCAGTCACCACCGAAGATGAAATTGGCTTACTCGCTAAATCACTTAATCGTCTAATTGAGCGGGTATCTGAACGGACTAAAGAACTAGAACAAGCCAAAGAATTAGCCGAAGCAGCTAGCAAAGCCAAAAGCGTATTTCTAGCAAATGTCAGCCACGAGTTACGCACACCATTGAATGCCGTTATTGGCTTGAGTCAACTTCTGCAAGACGATGCTACCGATTTAAACTTATCCGGAGACTTTATTACTGACTTGGAAACAATCAACTCTGCTGGTAGGCATCTACTGGAGTTGATTAACGACATCCTCGACTTGTCAAAAATTGAAGCGGGGAAAATGACCCTCTATCCGGAGACTTTTGAAATTGCAACGCTGATTAATAACATTGTTCTCACTGTCAAGCCAGCCATAGAAAAAAATGGCAATGTCCTAATAGTGGATTACGATGAGCAGTTGGGAACGATGTATGCAGATCAGACTAGGATGCGGCAAGTTCTGTTAAACCTGCTGAGTAACGCTGCTAAGTTTACCACCAACGGTAATGTGACATTGACAGTCAAGAGTGAAAAGCAAAGCTTGCTACGGAATGCTCCTTTTGGCATTATTACTTTCACTGTTGCTGACACAGGTATTGGGATGACTGGTGGTCAACAGCAACAGTTATTTCAACCCTTTACCCAAGGGGATACCTCAACCACGAAAAAGTATGGTGGTACCGGACTGGGATTGGCAATTAGCCGCCACTTTTGTCAGATGATGGGCGGTGAAATTATTGTCAAAAGTCAGCTAGGGGTTGGCTCTACTTTTACCGTTTACTTGCCACTGACTGTACAAGAATAAGCTGGATTGACTTGCAATTTTAGATTTTGGTATAAGAACATCTTCAAACAATCTTTGTTGACCAAGTTTCGGTAGGATATTGTAACCTGGGCAATAGCCACTCTTTATTGATGTGACGCTAGGCGATCGCTCTTTCACATCCATGACCACAACCATTGACTTTCTCAGTCACCTTAATCCCAGCCAACGGCAAGCCGTCGAACACTACTGCGGCCCGTTACTAGTTGTTGCTGGCGCAGGTTCCGGTAAAACGCGAGCGCTGACTTATCGCATCGCTAACCTGATTCTCAAACACCGTGTCGATCCTGAAAATATCCTGGCGGTTACGTTCACCAACAAAGCCGCACGGGAGATGAAAGAACGGATTCAAAAGTTGTTTGCCGAACAATTGGCAATCAAAGAACACGGTAAGCGGTTTGATTTACTGACAGAATACGAACAAACCAAACTGCGATCGCAAGTCTGGCGCACCTACATCAAAGACTTGTGGTGTGGCACTTTTCACAGTCTATTTTCTCGGATTCTCCGTTTTGATATTGAGAAATACCAAGACGAAAAAGGACGGCGTTGGAATCGTAATTTCTCCATCTTTGACGAATCCGATGCTCAAAGTTTAGTCAAAGAAATTGTTACTAAACAGTTAAACCTAGACGATAAAAAATTTGAACCCCGTTCTGTCCGCTACGCCATTAGTAACGCCAAAAACCAAGGCTTCTCACCCCAAGAATTCGAGCGCGAGCAACCCAATTATCGCGGACGGGTAATTGCGGATGTCTATAGTCGCTATCAAGATAAGCTTGCAGAAAATAACGCCCTCGACTTTGACGATCTAATTCTCATACCTACTAAATTGTTTCAGCAAAACGAGCAAGTATTAGGTTACTGGCATCACAAATTCCGTCATATTCTCGTAGATGAATATCAGGACACTAATCGCACTCAATACGACCTCATTCGGCTATTAGTGACAAACGGCGAAGACAGAAAGAGTGAATGGGAATGGCAGAATCGCTCAGTTTTTGTTGTAGGCGATGCGGATCAGTCAATTTATAGTTTTCGGATGGCAGACTTCACCATCTTGCTGGAATTTCAGAATGATTTTGGCGATGGTTTACCAGATGATGACACGCACACAATGGTGAAGCTGGAAGAAAACTATCGCTCTTGCGAAAATATTTTGCAAGCGGCTAACGAACTAATTGAAAATAATACCCAAAGGATTGATAAAGTCCTCAAGCCTACACGGGGGGCGGGCGAGGAAATTTATTCTCACAAAGCGGATAATGAACTAGAAGAAGCCGACTTTGTAATTCGGCAAATTCGCACTTTAGAACACCAAAATCCCGAATTGAATTGGGGTAGTTTTGCCATACTTTATCGGACAAACGCCCAATCTCGACCTTTTGAAGAATTGTTAGTAAAATATCAAATTCCTTACACAGTTGTGGGAGGAATGAAGTTTTACGATCGCAAAGAAATTAAAGATGTCATCGCTTATTTAAGAGCGCTCGCTAATCCAGCTGATACAGTCAGTTTATTGCGAGTCATCAATACTCCCCGCCGGGGAATTGGCAAAACCACTATTGACGCTTTGGTGAATGCTGCTCAGCAATTAGGGACAACCTTGTGGGAAATTATTAGCGATGAAACATCAGTTAATACATTAGCTGGACGAGCGACAAAAGCCGTGAATAGCTTTGCTGAAATGATTAGCCATTGGCAAGCGCAAATCGCGACGGTTCCCGTGACTGAGGTTTTGCAAGGAATACTAGAAGACTCTGGTTACGTTCAAGACTTGATGAGTCAAGGCACAGACGAAGCTACAGATAGGGTACAAAACGTCCAGGAACTTTACAACGCAGCACTGCAATTTCAAGAAGAAAACGAAGAAGTTTCTCTGCGAGACTTTCTGAGTAGTGCTGCCCTCAGTTCCGATTTAGATAACTTAAAAGAAGGACAAACAGCCGTTTCTTTGATGACTTTGCATGCTTCCAAAGGTTTGGAATTTCCCGTAGTGTTTTTGGTGGGATTAGAACAGGGATTATTTCCTGGCTACCGTTCGCTGGGTGACCCCGCATCCTTAGAAGAAGAACGCCGTCTGTGTTATGTAGGTATTACTCGCGCCCAAGAAAGGTTGTATTTATCACACGCCCGCGAACGCCGATTGTATGGTTCTCGCGAACCCGCACTGCGATCGCAATTTCTTGATGAATTACCAGAAGAATTATTAACTACTCAAAGTAAAATTCGTCAGGTTTATACCAAAAGCGCAGCTACAACTAATGGCAAGCAAAACACAACACAAAATTGGCAAGTGGGCGACAGAGTATTACACAAAAACTTTGGTATTGGTGAAATAACCCACGTTTTTGGAGCTGGTCATAAGATTTCTGTGGCGATTAAATTCTCCAGTCTTGGTCAAAAAATTATTGACCCTAGAGTAGCACAATTGCAAAAAGTAGAGTGATATATTGATGTGTATAAATACACTTAATTGTGTATATTCAAAACGTCAGCTAAGTGGCTATATTTCTACTTGTTCAAAATGTTCAACGGTGGGAAATGGTTCATAAAAATGGTGTAGAAGCTTTTTCCAATCTTGATATTCGGAAGAGCCTCTAAAGCCAATAGTATGAGATTCTAAATTTTTCCATCTCACAAGCAATAAATATTTTCCTGGAACTTCTATGCATTTATGGAGTTCATGGGATAAATATCCATTGCTCGATGAAATAATACTGGAAGCATTTTGGAAAGCAGCTTCAAACTCAGATTCTAGACCAAGTTTCACGTGAAGCATTGCTGCCTCAAGAATCATATAATTTTTCCTAAAAATTACACTGATGTAATTAACTATGTTAAGGCGATCGCTTTACCTATGTTCAGCCAAGACACATCGGTATTCTCAATATGTACTTACATGGGTGTTACCAAAGCAGGGGCTAATTGCACGTAGACCGAGAATATCTATTTTTTCTCTCTCTTGAAGAAGCATTTATCTGAATTAATAGTCGGATAACCAAAATGATGGTGCATTAGTCAAACTCACGGAATGTTAGTAGTAGAGCGTCAAGGTTAATTTAACGGGTAAAATTTTTAATAATTTTTACCCTTTGGGTGACGCTCCTTGTGGTGCGTCCGCTAATGCAGTCGCCTGATGCCAGTTTCTTAAACGGGGGAAACATAGCACAGAAGTGGCTTTGGAGGTAAACCCTCCTGTAGCCCTGTCTCACATTGTCGCCCTTGTCCAATTTGAATCCGTCAGTTCAAAGTTGAAAGATTAGTAGTCTCATCATCCTCCCAACTCTCGCAACATGGCATCTACCCTAGCTACTCCATCCAAGTCGTTCTGCTTCTGATATAGGGTACGAGCTTTTTGCAGTACAGTACTTGCTTGTTTAGCTTGCCGTCGCTGTTTATACATCGAACCCATAAACTCATAAGTTTGGGCATTGTTCTTATTCAGGCTGATTGCTTGCTCATATGCCCACATCGCGGCTTCGTAGTCTCCTAAGCGGGCTTGCGTGACACCTAATCCTAAATAAGCATTAACGTTGTTGCGGTTCAGCTGGATCGCACGACGGTAAGCATCTTTGGCCCCAGCAGTATCACCTAAATTACCTTTGATATAACCCACAGCATAGTAAAAATCACTATTGTTGGGGTCGATACCAATAGCACGACGATACGAGGCTAACGCCGATTGGAAATTTCCTTGTTGGGCGTATAAGTAGCCAATCCCGGAATGAATTTTGGCATTTTTGGGATCTAAGGTAGCAGCTTGTTGGTAAACTGCGATCGCTCCATTATAATCACCAGTATTCACAAGCCTCCGCCCTTCCTCTAAGATTTCCTTTAACTCAGGGTTTCTAGCTTGCGCGACTATTGCCTGAGCCTGAGCCTCTGAGGGGATGGTAACGGTACAACATCCTAATAACAGTACGCTAACTATAAGTGAAATGCGCTTGTACACAGTAAATTTCCTGAAATTTTAGAACATTTTTTTCTTGTACATTAAAACAAAAATATTGATTTTTGAAAACTGTATTTATTCGCTTTTACGAAATATTAATAAATCATAAATTTTAATACTTGATAACAGTACAAAAGCGCTAAATTTTCTACTTAAAGATAGATAGCTCAGTATAAATAATTAAGTAAAATCCGCAGATGAATCTGGAACTCGAAAAAAAAATATCTTTGGTTATCAGTAATTTTCGCATCTTGTTCTTAATACAGACAGAGTATACATCTTTTATGTGAGGTGTCGAATCTTAATTATTTATGATACTGCCACTTGAAAATTGGTAGATTAAGTATCAAATTTTTCCCTTTTGTTTATTCAAAATCTTTCATCATTCTTTGAGCATTACCAAGATCAGATCGAGCCAAAACATGAAATGTTCCTTAACATGCTCGACTTTGTCCAAGAAAAAGTCTGAAGCAAAACTGTGTTTGCGTAAATCTAAAATAAATATTGTTAGCAAATGTTTCCGTTTGTACCTCATGCCCAACGGAAAACTTACTGCTACTTCCTCTCTGCTCTCTGAAGTTCACCCAAACGGAAACAATGCCACTTGCTACCCTACGGGAAGCCGCACAAAGCGCGTCTACAACGCTCCCGCACAACGCAGAGTCTCCTCAACGCAGTGGCTTCTCCTTGCGATTTCTCTTGCTATTTTTATAAGAGATGTCTAGCCGATGTACTAATTGCGAGGCTAATTTATGATTTTAACTACAACTGATGTGATTCAAGGTGCAGTTATTGAGTCATATTTAGGTATTGTGACGGCGGAAGTCGTCTATGGCAGTAATTTCCTACGGGATTTTTTAGCCAGCATTCGGGATGTTATTGGTGGACGCACCGGTAGCTATGAGCGTTTGTTTGAGCAGGGCCAGCGGAAAGCAATAGCAGAATTGGAACAACGAGCGCAGCGTTTAGGAGCAAACGCTGTGATTGGAATTGAAATTGATACTGGCACAATCAATATTGACCAGTCAGGAGTTCTATTATTGATTACCGCCACAGGTACTGCTGTCAAAATACGCTAGTATTTTCATTTCTAAAACTCTATTTTTAGCCTAGCGCTCGAGGAGAATGGGTAATATTTTAGTTAAAATTACCTATTACCTATTCCTAAAAATATTTTTCATCATTACTTCACTATCATTTGAAGTAAATATTAAAATTTTTGAAAACTTTACAGGCATATTTTAATTTAAAATATGAATTAAGTTAAAGACAAAAAGTTAATATTTTAGGGATTGATTAAGTTAAATTACAACTTGTAAAACAATGTATTTGTTACTACTAAAGATAGAGTACATATCTCTTTCTATTGATAGATATGAAAATATAAGATTAGCAATTTAATCTATAAATAATAAGCATGAATATAGCTGACTAAAAACTTTGCTAAAATAGCTAGGGAGAACAATAAAATATGTCATACGTGAATCGCGTAGGTGATGATGTTATTAATGAGCCAGCAGTGGCAGCTAGAGTAGGTGAATACCATGACCGTGTTCGCTGGGGTCCAATAATTGCTGGTGTTTTAGTTGCCTTGGCTACTCAATTGGTTTTAAGTTCCTTGTTTGGAGCAATTGGAGCAGGTAGCGTTGCAGGTTCAGGAGCGCCAAGAACAATTGCACCCAATGTCGCGGGTAATGTGGGACTTTGGTCAACTATCGCTTTGTTGATTTCTCTCTTCACTGGTGGTTGGGTGACAGCCCGCGCTGCTGGCCCAATGAACCGTAACACAGCCCTACTTAACGGTGCAATCTTTTGGGCTACTACTTTGGCACTCAGTTCTTGGTTATTAGCAAGTGGGGTATCGGGTGCTTTTGGTGTTGCTGCTTCTAATGCTGGCGAAGTGATCAATCAAGTACAACGACCAGGTACTACAGTACCGCAAAATGTACCGAATGTAACTGCAGAGCAAGCTCGTGATATTGCTGCTGCAACTTCAAGAGGTTTGTGGTGGTTTGTATTTGGTTCTTTACTAGGTTTAGCTGCGTCATTGATGGGATCTATTGCTGGTGTACGCAGTCCTAGAACTAACTACCATACTTAAGAATTCTTTTGCAAAACTAAATGTCATGAATTTTAAAAGCACCTTGAAAAAGGTGCTTTTTGTTATTTAACGTTGGCGTTTATAAAGTCCAATTAAGTCTGCTTTTGCCAAAACATAACTTTCCATTGCTGCCAAAATTTGATTTTTGGTAGCACCTGCCGCCAAAGCTAACTTTTGATCTAGGGCATAAAGTTTGAAAAAGTAACGATGAGTACCACTGGGTGGACAGGGGCCACCATAACCCAACTTGCCAAAATCATTTGTTCCCTGCACACCACCATTAGGCAGAGTTTTGACAGATGGAATTCGCTCTGGTAGTTGGCTAACTGTAGCTGGAATATCATAAACAACCCAATGAACAAATGTCCGTCCAGGTGCATCGGGGTCATCAACAATCAATACTATGCTTTGTGTTCCTGTAGGGACTTCATGCCAGATTAAAGGTGGAGAAATGTCTGCCCCATCACAGGTATATTTTGCTGGAATTAAACCATTATTATCAAAGACGCTACTTTCTAATTTCATGGTTTTTACCTATTTTTCAATTCACTGCGAAAGAATGTTTGCAAATTCTTCCGTAGTTATGGACTCATCACGCAAGTGTGTTTCTCTGCATGAGATTTAATTTTGATTAAAGTTTAAATATCGATATAACTCATCGGCAAAAGGATGAATATTTGCGTTAGCATATCCAATATTACTGAAATTTATAAATGTATCTTATTAACGTAAAAACTACCGCTAATTCCTCATTATCAACTTAGGCGGTCGCATTTTTTAACTAAGGTGCGATATCTGGAAATACCTTAAAACTATACTTTTGACAGCTTTAGTTTCTTTCAGAAAACTAGATATATATTACGTGTTCACTGTTTATATATAGGAATCATATTTGATTTCTGAAAAAAGTTACGAGATAATACGGAGAGAGAAATCTGTCTAAGAGCGAACAATGATAAACCAGCATCTACAAGTGGCAATCACAGAACTACAAGAATTTATAGATAGTCGCCCAGATGCCCGTGAGGTGAGAAAAGCTCTAGCAGTGAAACTAGTTTATCAAGGCTACAAGTATGAGGAAATTCAAACAATTTTAGATGTGTCTGTTGGTTCGATAACAAGCTGGAAGAACGCCTATAAGGAATATGGAATTTCGGGACTATGCTTAAATTATCAAGGCAGAAAGAGTTATCTGAGCGATGAACAGCGAGAAGAAGTATTAAGTTGGTTGCAAACTAAGGATATTTGGGAACTAGGGGAACTGGAGTACAAATTAGCATTTGAATATGATGTGATCTACGAATCAAAACGAAGCTATTACGATTTGTTCGACGCGGCAGGAATTAGTTGGAAGAAAACCACTGCCTTGAATCCAAAGGCTGACAAAGAGGCTGTTGCCGCAAAAAAAAACAGTCTTGTTACATTATTGGCAAGCAACACAGAGGAAATAGAATCAGGAAGGCTGAGAGTATTATTAATAGATGAGTGTCATCTGCTCTGGGGAGACTTAACCGGATACGTTTGGGGAAAAACTGATCAAGAAATAGCGGTGGAAGTTATTAACGAACGAGATAAACAGACATACTACGGTGCGGTTGACTATCTCAATGGCAAGTTACTTCTAAAAGCTTACAAAGCTGGTAATTCCGACAATACGATTGATTATTTACGTTATTTATTAGACCAGTCTCCCAGCCAACGATTACTTCTTTTTTGGGATGGTGCTTCTTACCATCGTTCACATCTAGTTCACAACTTTTTAGGCGAAATAAATCAAGGTTTATCTCCAGAGCAATGGATAAGGTACCTGCGTCCGCTTTGCTCCTAATTGCCCATCCCAAAATCCTATAGAAGATATTTGGTTACAAGCAAAAACCTGGGTGAGACGTTTTTGTGCTTTAATTCCAACATTCTCTCATTTAAAGTGGATGTTTGAGTGGTTTATCCGAAACACTAAGTTTGATTTTCTGTCTCTCCAGATGTACGGAGTTTTTTCAGAAATCAAATACTAGTCCTATAGTTCTACTATAACGCCGAACAGTCATCTTAATCTGTCACAATCTCAGAGAAAACTATATGGATTATTCATTCATAGTTAGATCGGGGCTATCGCTCATCATCATAACAATAGCTTCGTTGATTCATTCTCCTGCATGGGCAGAAATCAGTGAGACGATTCCTCAAAACCTACAGCAGCAAAAACAACCACGGGAGAACTTGAAAAGACAATGGGAGGAAACGAGTAGATGGAAGGGTAATTTGAAACAACAACCTCAACAGCTGTGGCAACAATTTCGACAGCAACAAGATGAACAGAGGCTACGGCAACAACTGCAACTAGAACAATTTAGGCAACAAGATGAACTGAGACTACGACAACAACTGCAACTGCGACAATTGAGACAACAAAATGAACTAAGACTACGACAACAACCTTTGGAACAATTGAGACAACAGGAACTGAGACTACAACAACAACAGCAACTGGAACAATTGAGACAACAACAGGACATGCAAAGACAGCATCCAAGATGATAGAAGGAATGACCTAAGATAAGGCAAAATCCTTAAATCATGAGGAACTGTGATTATCTCGTAATTAAATAGCGATCGCACTTGGTAAATTAAAGGTGCAATCGCAACATTATTATTAGTCTGTAGGAACGCTTCGGGTTAAAATTTTCATCACTTTGCCTGGTTCAGAGGCAGGTAAAAGTGGACTCCACTCGCTAATCTCAGCAAAACCCATTCTATAGAGTGTGTGAATAGTATTAGTGACTGTCTGGCGCGAACCGATGACGAGGAAACTAACGGGTTCTCGTTCTGAATCTGTTTGCGTGGAAGGTTGAGAATTTTTGTTCATTAGAGTTGACCTCAATTTTTACTAAAACTTATGTTTGTATTTACGAACATAAATAACTATATCATATTGTTCGTAATTACAAACATTTACTTGGGTATTAGCCTCTGACAAAATCGGAGGCATGACACAAGCAGGAAAAGCTCTCAAACAGGTACTAAAAATTTATGGCATCACTCAAAATCGATTGGCAGTAGTGATGGGGGTCAATCGTTCTAGTGTTTTTGGTTGGGTAAATGAAATTGCAGATCCACCGGGTGATACGGTGGTGAAAATTCGCAAAGCACTTGCGGAAATTGAGCCTGCTGCGGCTGAGAAGTTTGTAAGGCTGTTCTGGGGTGATTCAGAAGAAGATGAGAAATAATCTGTGGTGCGTTTCGCCCTTGAGGAATTGAAGGGGCGAAACGCACGCCTAATTACCGTAGCTGATTAAACTCTTCTTCTGTAATACCCAACTGTTTGAGAATTTCATGAAATAACCATTTACCAATTTCAGCATTGCCATGAATTGGAATTGTCGTTGCTCGTCCATCTGGATGTTGCCAACGAGCATGACTACCCTTCTGTCGTACTTTTTCAAATCCCAGTTTTCGGGCAACCCTTTCCAATTCAATGGCTTTAGCTGGCATTTGCAATCACCAGTTCAACATCTCCAGGTAGAGAACGACCTTGCTCTGTGTATTCTTCTTGAATCATTTCAAAAACAGAGACAAGTTCAGCACGAGCTTCATCTGGCGTTTGTCCCCAAGCGTGACAACCTGGTATGGCTGGAACATAGGCGACAAACGTGCCATTGTCATCAGGGCGAATAACGGTGGTGTAATCTTGCAAAGACTTCATTGCATAACCTGAAGTTTGAGTTACATCTTCAGTTTAAGACGAGCGCACTGGGTAATTAGGAGTGCGATCGCATGGATTGACCTCTCTTCCAGCCCCTCTCTGCTTCGGAGAGGGGAGCTAGATTTCTCCCCCTTCCCTTGTAGGGAAGGGGGTTAGGGGGTTAGGTTTGTTTACAACAAGCCTGAGAAATAAGTATTAAAACCTTATCAATTTCCTGTCTTACTTCTTCATTTTTAATTCGTAACAAACGCAGTCCCCGTCTTGTCAAAACTTTATCTCGTTCTGCATCATATTCAGCTTGTTGTTCATGAATTTTTCCATCTACTTCTATCACTAATCCAGCTGCGTGACAGTAGAAATCTGCAATAAACCCATCAATAATTTGCTGACGGCGAAAGTGTAAACCATTCAAGCGATTAGCACGAAGATGTTGCCAAAGTATTTTTTCTTCTGGTGTCATTTGGCGACGAAGTTCTTTAGCACGTTGCACTTTAATTGGGTTTAATTTTTGTCCAATAACAATGTTGCGATTTCCCTTCTCTTCCCGTGGCGAGGGTTGCTGTGGTGTTGGATTGCTCATGTGTAAAGCATAAAGGCTTGTGTTGATTCATACATTATGGCTGACCTCTCCCCTAGCCCCTCTCCGATGCGGAGAGGGGAGCATGATTTCTCCTCTTTCCCTTGTAGGAAAGGAATTTAGAAAATTAGGTTGTATGTAACTTTGGGAAGTACGATGCAAATTTAAATTGGTATTCAAAATAACTTATACTTTTAACATCAAGTTAATTATAAGACTTGGTTATGGCTTTTGTAACTTTAGTAATTTTAGATTATACAGTTTATTCAACTGGTACTTTTATGTTAATTATCCATAAAAGTTCCTAAATAAGTATTTTTATTTACCTGTAAATTAATTTTAAAGTTTATTCTTTAAATATTCTTTGTTAGATAAATACATCTCTATATTCTCTAATATTTCTCTTAAATAATATATAACGCTTTTTTGAATTTTCAATAACTCATCGGCAGTAGTGTTTCTACCAACTTCCTCAAATGACTTAAAACCATGTGCTAAATCGTTTCTATTAGTTTTAATTGTTAGTAAATCACTGCCATCTCTAGTTTTGATATTATTAGTTTGTGATGAAAAGCCATAAATTCTTGCTGTATTTCTTATTTCTCGTGCATCCACATTACCTGAAAATAGTCTTTTCTTATTCTCTTTCTTAACAAGAGCATCAAAGGTAACTGATATGATATCAACTGAAATATTTTGGAGACCTAGTAAAAGAGCATCTGTGGATTGGATATCTTTATCTCTAACATGATTAATAATAATTTTTCTTATTTCTTCTCTCACTTCATCGAAAGAAACTCTTTTAGTTTTTAATTCATCAAAAATTGTTTCAATTGCATTACGCATTGTAGCTTCAATTAGGTTGTAGAGTAACAAATATCCTGTTGCTTTAAGAGTTTTTTCTAAATCATTATTTATTGGTTTAGTTTTAATATTGTGGTTCTTCGGTACATAGTATGCTTAATTAACAAGTGAAATGCCAACTCAACAAGCATCTAGCTCGGAAATTTTCAAAGTTTCTAAATCCATAGCCAGAACGTTTAATTAGCTTAAGTTTGTTATTAATACCTTCCACAACACCACTAGTTGTCCCATTATCAAAATAAGCGATTATCTCATCAAACCAACGGATAATAGTATTGTTGCTTTTGGGAAAATATTTTTTAGCTTTCGCTAACCACATCCCCAGTTTAAAAACTCCCGGATACCAGTTATCTGTCTGATTAAAAACC
>LXQD01000299.1 GCA_003326215.1 Nostoc minutum NIES-26
TATCTGCTGTATCCCTAATGGTTCGCCCTTTTGAGGAAACTTTTTGGTTTACTGCTATTAGGGTTATTGTCATACACGGATCTGGCGGACTGGGCAAAACACGTCTGCTATTGTCATTGCCAGAAATTGTTCCTGAAGGGCGATCGCTGTGGTATGTTCGCAACACAGCCGAGTCAATAGAACCAGATTTAGTATCATTAGACCTTGAACATCAGCACATCATTGTTGTAGACGATGCTCACCGCTTTAATCTTTTACCTCAGTTGCGTGAAGTCCTAGTCAACCCTGAATTTGCCAGTAAAGTTACGCTAATTTTAGCTACACGTAGTGTTTTCAAAGACTCAATCCTTTATCAGTTAGGGACATTACTAGATAATCAACTTGCCGCTATTGAAGTCCAACCTCTAAGCAACCAGGATATTAACCAAATTCTAGAATCTTCTCCTTACAACATTGCTAAAGAAGATGTTCGGTATGCCATAGTTAAAACTACTGAAGGTAATCCCCTATTTGCTGGTATTGCAGCTCGCCTAGTTCAGCAAGGAAGAACACTAGCAAACCTCTCCCGTGAACAGATACTAACGAATTACCTAGATGAAATCATTAAAGATTTAGCTTAGCTGAAGCAGACAATGGCGATCGCCAATCTTACCAAACTTACATTCGCTATCTGCAAATACTAGCTGCTCTTGGAAGCATCAACCTTGGTGAAGAGGAATTACAGGCAAAGATTTATGAGGTGACTGGTATTTCTCCGATTGATGCAACAAGAATAATAGCTCGTTTAATAGAAGCAGGCATTGTAGAGAAATACTGGAAAACTATAAAACTTTCTTCTGAAGTTTTAGCTGACCACATTTTAATTACCCAATTTTTTGCTCAACAAACTAGACGAGCAGATTATCAAAAGCTAATTATCGAACCATTCTTTAATTTGAAACCAAAAGAAATTCTCAGAAATTTGGCTGAGGCTGAAATTAAAGGAGAATCTTTGGAAGCAGGTTCATTATTAAGTTATAAATTAAATGAGTTTAGGAGATTAGTACAATATGAAGGCAATTGTGTTCGCTTCAATCTCTTAAACTGGCTAAAAGATGTAGCATATTTGAGAGCAGAAGATGTTATATCTATCGTCGCTTTGATTATTGATGCAGATGAACTACCGCTACAAAATATTCCTGACGAATTTTGGGGAGGTTTCCAGATTAGTCATGAATGGGTGTTAAGGAGTACTGTTGAACTTCTGGAACGCACTATATATCGAGGTGGATTACATAATTCGATTATTTACTTACATAAACTTACCATATATAAACTAGAAGTACAAGAATATTGGTTAGTTCGAGATCAAGCAATAAAAGCATTAATCGAAATTGCAGAATTTAAGAGAAATAAGCCTTATGCAGTGCAATTTGTATTACTTGAACTTATTTCAAACTGGTTGAAAGAAAACTTTATCATCAATCTGCCTTTGAGTCTGTCTTTACTTCAGTGTATGTTAAAAATAGATTTTCATAGTGCAGAAATTAATCCTATTCAGCCAGGTAATATTGTTGTCTATCAAGGTGATTTAGAGATATCAGACACCTTAAAAAAAATTCGTGAACATTCTCTAGGGATATTATACACGGCATATCAGCAGGTACAAGATTTGCCGACTAGGCTACAAATTGTTCAAGTCCTGTGCAGTGGAGCAACACCTTATTTAAGCTCAAGAGAGCAAGTTTCTACTAAAACTAGAAATCAATTATGTTCTGATTGTGCAAAAACAGCAGATTTCTTCTCAAACTCTGTTATGAAAAATGCAGAATTACCTATTTTAGACAAACTAGCAGAATGGTCAAGTCAAGCGAAAAAATTTCATAAATATCAGTCAGCAGAACTAGATATTTTACAGCAAAAATTGAAAGACTGTAAAGCTTATCAACTGTACAGACTTCTTGTTAGTAAATACAGATTAGATGATGAAGAAAATCAAATTGATTTACAACATTTCGATGGGCAGCACGCAGAAACAAAATGGCAACAAGCACAAGAGCAAAAACAACAAAATATTAATGAATATGTTCAATCAATTTCAACATTAAACCTAGAGAAATCTATCCAAGAATTAGAAACTATCGCTAGCCAAACTTTAAGCATCGGTAAAAATAATACCTTTGGACTCAATGATTTACTGATGATACTTGGACAAATACAAACTGAAATAGCTCAAAGTTTTATAGACAAAGTAATAACTAACACTAACAGTCTAAAACACCATCTTGGTTTCGTTATAGCAGGAATGCGTTTGAGCAACCAAGAATTAGCTAGAACATACGTAAGGTCATGGATTGAACAAGATGATACCGTTCTTTGGGTAGCGATCGCCATCAGTTACCGTTTTATGGATTGGAGTCAACCTCAGCTAGAAGAAGAATGGCATATTCTCAAACAACTCGTAGCGAAAGAATCTCCTGAACTAGATCCAGCAATATTCTGGAGTTTACAGCAACTTGCACCATATAATTCAGATTTAGTGGTAGAACTTTTAAAGACTTTAGCGGCTCGTGGTAATGAAAATATTCTGCATTATGTAGCCCAGACAGTATCATGGCAAATTAGTAGCAACAATGAGTATGCTGTTAAATTTAGTGAAACACAAGATTTGGTAGAGATTATCTCTAATTTCCAGCGTCTTTCTCGCTTAGATTATGATGCTGAAGAATGCTTAAAGCTTCTTGGTGATATTGCTCCAATGCAGTTGATAGATTTTATAGAACGTCGAATTACGGCTAAACCCAACCAGTATTCCGTTGGCAATTTTTACGAAGCATTCCCCAAACCTTTTTCCTCAGCTTTTGACCATATACAATCAAAACCAGAGTATTCTGACATTCTACGCCGCGTTAGAAATTGGATGCTGGAAGAAGATGAATTTTTACTAAGTTTAGAAGCTCCAGCTTTGTTGCAAGCAATTTCTCTGAATTTAGCAGGTGAGCTATATAAAGTTTTAGTGGAATGGATTGATGCTGGAGACATTGATAAATTAAAAGCCGTAGTCAAGATTATTCGTGAGTTTAACTCTGGACAAGAGTTTTATAATTTAAGCCGAGAGATTATTCTGCGTACACAAAACGAGGATGTTAAATCATCTATTTATGGTGCTATAAACTCTACTCCCGATATAGTAGAAGGGGCGATGTCTAAATTTTATCAGCAACGAATTGAAGAAGTATCACCTTGGTTAACAGATGATAATATTCATGTCAAATTATTCGCTAGACAGATTATTCAATCTCTTCAAATAAATATTGAAAGTGAGGAGGGTGTGCAAAAACTTAGAGAACGCAATTGGTAAGTTGTTTGATTGCAACAACTAGAGCAATTTATGAAAAATAGTTGCTGCAATAGTTAAGATAACTTAATTATTGACTAGATTTTTTGAATGAAATACCTTATTTCTATACGAGAATTTACTGTTTTAATTAAAACTAATGATATCCTCTGAAGAGTTAAACTCTATACTAGAGCGTATAGTAAAACACCAGCATACTGAAAGCGATGTCGCGCTTCTACGACAGTGGCTTAGTAATGGTAGTCAGATTGTCTCACAGCAAGGGAAATATGCGGTCAACCTGGGACAAGGACAGGAAATTCACATCGGCGATTGCATTTATCAAGGTGCAGATACCGAAGCAATTAAGCAAATAGTTGGCAGTATTGTTCAAGAACTGCAAGAATCTGCATCTACAAAGCAGCTATCACTAGCCGCAGAATTAATTACCACTTTAAATAATGCGAAGTTTCAGGGGAAAGAAGGTGAGCAAGGCGGTACAGGAAGTTTTTATCAGTATGAGATTTACCTGGATGCTCTAAGCCTTGAAAATGAACAGAACAAAGATAACTATCAAGAATATACTCTAAGCGGTAATTGGTCATCCTTTGTTTATAAATATGTTTATGTCTTCGACAAGGTTGTTGATACACCTTGGGGACATCACAAAAAACCTTATGGTCGCTTTCAGGTTGTAGTTAAAAGCATCAATGGAGTTGTGGAAGGTATTCGGGTTAAAGCTGACCGACATAACGATAATGCAAATAACTACGCAGCTAATAAAGTGGAAAACTTAATTGAGTTAAAAATAAAGGAGATAAAGCACAAAAATTAAATATTAAGCTATGCCTATTTTATTTGCATACTTAGTTTTCATAAAAATTTTGTGGGGAGTAATAGTGTGGCTGATCAAGATAATTTGAATGACATTATTGAGCGTATCCTTCAAGGAAATCAGTCTGAAGATGATATTGAAAAAATACGGCGATCGCTTGCTGTTAGCGATAACCAAGTTGTATTGCAACTGGGTAAGTATAACGTCAATATTGGCCAAGGGAAAGAGATACAAATAGGTGATCGCATTTACCAAGGTGCTGATGCTGAGACAATCAGACAAATCTTTCAAAAACTTTTGGAGTTAAATGCAATTGCTCCCACTACCCCGTTTTACATCTATATAGTTTATCAAAATGATGAAGGACTAAAAATCAATTCATATTCTTTTCCTTACAGTGACATCAAGAAAAATAGTGATTATCCTCGCTTCCTAGCCTTACTTAATCAACTCCCTAATCTGAAGATTCAGCCTGAGATGTCTGTAGTGTTTCGGATAAGCGATGAAGTTACTCTTGATAGCACTAATGCAACAGATAATGCCAACACTGGAGTAATTGTTATTCCTCAAGCTGTAATGAATTATTTTGAGGATTCGCATCTTGCTTTTACTTACATCAAAAGCTATATCGATAAATTCATGAATAGCTAATTGTGATGAAAGTTTTAGTTGAGGCAGTTTTTACAAGCTAGTTATATAAGGGTAATAAATGACGCTTAATCAACACCTTCAGGAAATTTTTAATCGGATTGAAAAGGGAAATGAAAGTGATGAGGATAAAAAGCTTCTACTGGAGAAAATTCTGGCTGGCGATCGCCAAGTTGTGTCACAACTAGGTAAGTATAATGTCAATATTGGCAAAGGGAAAGATATACACATAGGCGATCGCATTTATCAACAGTGGGATAAGGAAGCGATGGAAGCCTTAGTTAAAGCCATTCAAGAAACAAATGGTATCCATCAAAATACTCAGGGTGGTGATGCAGCCGCTAGAGATATTGATAAAAGTATTACTTACAAAAACTGTACAATTATTCAACTACTAGCTAAAGATAGTAATCTTAACAATGGTTCTCAAAGTTTCTTAAATAAATCAGATTTTTCTGGTATTCCTCAAGAAATTATTCAACAAGCGTATCAAGATGCTTTACCGCCTGATGCTAGTGTGTGGAATTTAGAGGGAAACGATATAACACAAATATTACAGGTAATTGAGGAATTTAGAAAATCCTTTGAGTTTGTGAAACGGTTAAGCCAAGATGAAAATATTCCTCAAGAGATTCGTGATAAATTAAGTGCTTTAGCTGAAGAATTAGCAGCAAAAAAGCATTCAGGCGATAAGACTAAACCATCTACGGATTTTTTGTCTAATCCAAAAGGACAGTTGGAATCTTATTTAATTGCTACTATTGAGCGTGGCGATGATGAGCAATTTTTAATGAATGCTTGGTTGATTATTGATGATTCTTTACCAGTAAACGACCTCTCTAAATTTATATCGCTACTAGATAAAGATGAACAACAACTAGGAATTTTATGTAAATTTAATGATATACCAAAACAACTCAATAAATTCTTAAAGAAAAGTCTTCGATTACTTAGAGGTAGACAACATCAGTTAATTATTGAGGTATTCTTACCAAGTGATTTGATTGGTACAGAAGTAGACCGTTGGAAAATTTCTGACCCAATTTTAGAGGAAATAACTTTGGGGATTAAGTATCCAATTCGACTGCGATCGCTAGAACGTTTAAATCTTGATTATTTAGATTTTTATTTATCTGATTGGTACAAATATTGGGATAAGGTTAAAGCTGTTTTACACAATGAAGCGGTTCAAGAATTATTTGAACATCTAAAGGAAATGGAGAATTTTAATTTAAAATTATTAAAAAATAATTTACAGAACAAAATAGGGCTGAAGGTAACTTGCGCTCCTCCCAAAGCCAAAATTAAGGATTTATTTAAAGCTATCTTAACCGCAACAACACCGATTGTGATTTGGACAAGATATGATATTCCTAATCTCGATCAAGTAACAGCAATAGATGAAGTCTTAAGCTTTAAACCACTATGTCATTTGTGTGAATCAGTCAGACAGAAAAGAGAACAAGCTGATGCTCAAACGGAGGAACATTTAGGTTTTCATTTAGCACTGCTCTGGGAAGATCCTCATCGTCTTACACCTAATGTCATGCTGCAATTAACTACACCAGGACAATAAAAGGGAGTTGAAATCAATAAAATGACTGATTGGAAAATTTTTCAAGGTAATAGTGAACCACACGATAATATTAATCAACTTCCCCCGCCTCCCAGTTGGCGTAAATTTCTGGGTGCAGATGATGAATTAGTAAATGAAATTGAGCAACGCTGGCAAAAATTTTCTGAGGGTTTAGAGGAGGACACAAGGAATAAGCAACGGGGTAAAAGTTTCCGTATCCACACGGATAAAAGTAATGATAAAAATACTGTTATTAATATGGTCAATGCAGCCCTGTATTTAAGACGACCTTTGTTAGTAACAGGAAAACCGGGGACAGGTAAAACGTCTTTGGCTTATGCTGTGGCTTATGAACTAAAACTGGGGGCGGTGTTACCTTGGTATATTACGGCTCGTTCTACCTTACAGGAAGGATTATATCGTTATGATGCGATCGCCCGCCTGCAAGATGTGCAGATGGTTGATAAAAGTAAAGATATTGGTCACTACATTCAACTAGGCCCACTAGGTACAGCCCTGCTTCCTTCTCATCGTCCGCGTGTGTTGCTAATTGATGAAATAGATAAAAGCGATATTAATTTACCCAATGATTTACTCAATTTGTTTGAAGAGGGGGAATTTGAAATTCCAGAATTAGCGCGGATTTCTAAAGAAGTAAATCAGGTAGATGTTCGCACCTATGATGGAATGGATGTCCCTATTAAAGCAGGTCGAGTGCGCTGTCAAAATTTTCCTTTTATTCTGTTAACTAATAACGGTGAGCGAGATTTCCCACCAGCATTTTTGAGACGTTGTTTAAGGTTAAATATGCCTTATGAACCTGATGCAACTGCATTGAAGGATATTGTGAAAGCACATTTAGGCAGTGATGTGATAACGAAAGATGAAGAAAAAATCAATGAATTAGTTGCAAAATTTAGAACATTACGAGAAGGTGGTGATATAGCCACAGATCAATTGTTAAATGCCATTTATATAGTCACTCGTGAGTTTAAACCAGCACCAGCAGAAGAAAAAGACTTGATTGAAGTGTTACTGAAATACTTAACCAGTGCGGAGGACAGATGATTGACCAGTTAATAACTGCATTGAGTAAAGAAGTAGAAATGTCAGCCGCAGAAATTGCTGATACGATTTGGCTGGCACTGCAAATGCAGGAATTTCAAGCTGAGTCAGTCTCCTCTGATTTAAACCTGAGAACGGAAGACGAAAGAGAAATTAACAACCAGGAAAGTCAGCCAAGTCAGGGAACATTACCAAAACCCAAACCAGAAATTTCCGAGTCAGAAGAAACACCAAATCAGTCACTAGAGGAACAAAAAGCAGGTATTTATCCCCGTAATGAGCAAGGAAGTTCAAAATCCTCAGATTTATCTTTTAAAGTCCCTGATGCTCCTTCTTTACGTGAGCCTTTAACCTTAGCACGAGCGTTAAAGCCCTTAATGCGTCGTGTTCCTTCTGATAGAGAATTAGTCTTAGATGAAGCCGCCACCATCCAACGAATTGCAGATGAAGGGCTTTGGATACCTGTACTTAGACCCGCAGTAGAACCTTGGTTAGATTTAGAGTTAGTAGTTGATGAAGCTATCTCCATGCAAATTTGGAGACATACAATTAGAGAATTAGAAAAATTGCTGAAAAACTACGGAATTTTCCGAGATGTGCGAGTCTGGGGACTAATTACAGATGAAAACGAACAAGTGCAAATTCGTCGGGGTATTGGTGCAGCAGCTAAAAATCAAACTCTCCGCAGTCCCAAGGAATTAATTGACCCCAGTGGTCGGCGTTTGGTGTTGGTAGTCAGTGATTGTGTATCATCTCTCTGGCGAAATGGAGTGGTTACACCTGTATTAAAACTCTGGGCAAAACAAGGGTCAATGGCTATTGTCCAAATGCTTCCTAAATGGCTATGGAAAAGAACTGCTTTAGGTAGAGCCTCAGAAGTACGGTTGCAGGGATTGACTCCGGGAGCGTGTAACCAGAAATTAATCGCCAAGGAAGTGTCATTCTGGGATGAACTGGAGGAGGAAACGGGGGTTAAAGTTCCTGTATTTACCTTAGAACAAGATAAGGTCGCTACTTGGGCGCAAATGTTGTCGGGTAAGGGCAATATTTGGACATTGGGATATTTGTTTAAGTTAAATGCAACTCCAGTTAATAAAGACAGTAGTTTATTTAATCTTAGTCATAGTGATTTGAGTGCAGAACAGCGTGTACAGGCGTTTCGGGTAACGGCTTCACCAATGGCACGAAAATTAGCGGGATTGTTAGCTTCTGCACCTGTGATTAGTTTGCCAATTGTGCGATTGATTCGAGAAACACTGTTAAAAGATTCTCAACAAGTTCATGTAGCTGAGGTGTTTTTAGGAGGATTATTAAAGCCTTTATCTGAGATTAATGCAGATACCAATCCTGATTATGTTCAGTACGATTTTATGGAGGGAATACGGGAATTATTGCTTGATTCTGTTCCTTCTCAGTATATTTTGAATGTAGTGGATGAGGTATCAAAGTATGTAGCGAAAAAAGCAGGTTTATCGCTAGAGGACTTTGCTGGTGTATTGAAGAATCCGCAACAAGTCGGGGATAGTGAGATTGTTGAGGAAACAGGATGTTTTGCAACGGTTACGCCTAAGATATTAAGACGTTTGGGTGGGAAATATGCAAAAGTTGCTGAAGATTTAGAAAAATTTAATGTGCCGACAAGTGATAGAAGTGCTGACGACGCTATTCTAATGCAACTCCCATCTGATAAAACGCCAGCCAAGGAAGCCCGTACTCTAGCTATTTCTGCTCTGCAATACTTGGCAGAAGAACCTGATTTAAAAGATGAGATAGTTTACCAAATTATCGATGCAGCTACAAATAACTTAAACGACCTTGATACTGTTGGTTCTAAACCAAAAACACCGATGTATGAGGCATTTTGTGCAGTAATGCAATCTCGTTTTGGACAACTATGCCGAAATCGATTGCTGCAAAATTACGTTCAAGCTAGTAATTCCCGTCGAAATAATATTGGTCTTGTCTTCTTAAATACAGAGACAACAAACAGTGAAATCCTCAATGCAGAAAACGCTACTCAAATATTAATGCCCTTGTTGGAAAAGTTAAGTATCTTCTGCTCAGTCGAAGAGCGTGTTTACGCAGCACTGCGCTTAGTTGAAGCATTTTATCGTCCACAGGGTCAAAACAATAGTGTAAAAATAGACTTTTTACCAAACATACTCTTGCGTAAAGTGGTCAAAGTATTGCTTACGGCTGCTGAACAAGAGACGGTGGATAATTATGCAGTGTCAACCACAGTGATATGGACTCTTGTATGGCTAACCAGTGCCAAAACTTGTTATTCTTACACAACCTATACTTTTGCTGATGAAGAACTTGACCTTTTACGGCAAGTTATTAGTAATGAGAAACATGATGCATTTGCTCGAAGTTGGTCTGCCCTGATTTTGAGTGTCTGTACCCCTGAAAAAACTATATTTGCCCAAGCAGACTGGATTTACGAATGGGCAGTTGTGGCAGATGGAGGCAAGCCTCAAAGAAAGTTACCAACAATATTACATCTCAATCGTCCGAAAGATATTGAGGTTATGAAAAATTTAATCTGTTCATATTTACCAATTAAAGCTAAAAGATATGTAGCCATCGCGCTAGGACGACTAGGATGCTTTGTGCCCGAAATGATAGACCCGCTTCTGCAAATTTTTCAGGATGATATGTGCATTCCTGATGAACGTGACGAAGCATTAGTTTATTTAGTGTTTACAGGTGATTCTCAAGTTATCTCTGCACTCATGTATGGAGTGAAGTGCCCAAAGGATGATACAGATAAGTATGACTTACCTGAACGTTGCTTTTTAGCACTTATCGGCATCGGTAATGTAGATGCGCTTAAACAACAAATTGAACTTGATATAAAGAATCAAATCAATGCTCTGGCTTATGCATTAGTCGGTGTTGCTAATCCACTAGGACGGAAGGTTTTAGAGTCTATGAAGTATCATAGTAAAAAAGAGATTCGTAATGCTGCGATTAATGCTTTGCATACATCAACTCAATGGAATTTTTAGAGTTCATAATAAATTAATTCAAACTCATTTAGTAATGATAGTGATATACGTGAAGATAAGTTTTTTGCAGAACGAGGTCATCTTATTCATAAACTCAAGGCTAAACATAGACTGGTCGGTGGGTGTATTACTTTGTTTTCGTAAGACCTTAATTTAGAACCATTTTTTTGGGAGCATTAAAATTCAATCAAAATATTGATTTAGAACATTATGGAAGCGATAACGCTTCTTGTTATGGAGAGAAACCTAATGAAAATATAAAAAAGTTGTTAAAAGAAAAGTATAGTTTCTATGTTTAGGTTTAGATTTTAACAACAGTAAGAGTACTTTGCAGGTGCGATCGCCCCTGCTAAACATTGAGTAATGATGAGTTCTGATGAGTTAAACACCATCATTGAGCGGATTGCATTGGGAACGCAGACGGTGATTGATGTTAAAGCGCTTCGAGTTGGTTGCTCTGAGCGATCGCAGCCAATATTTACGGCAACTGGGTAAGTATAACTTCAACCTTGGTTGAAATGCTACAACAATACAAGACAAGAATAAAGTGTTTTGCTATCATTATAATCCAGCACATAAAGGTATTCAATGACACATGCTGAACACCTCAAACAAACTCTGCATCGGGTTGAAACAGGACAGCAAACTGATGAAGACATATCATTTTTACGTCAATTACTTTTGGCTGGCGATCGCCAAATCTTATCGCAACTAGGTAAATACAACGTCAACATTGGTGAAGGTAGAGACATCCATATAGGCGATACCTTCGGTGGGCTTCGCCAAGGCATTTATCAAGATAAAGATGCAAATACTCAGTAAGAATTATTGTCTGAGTGTATTTTCAGCAAAAGTTTATTAACTGACTGGACGCACGACACGAATTAGTTTTCCTTTCAAAGATTCCTCTGCTGTCACAGCCTCATTTATTCGCGCTGCAAACTGCTCCCAATTACGATTGTTAGTACAAACAATAATGCCGCAGTGATTATCATTACGACGATGTAACCTGATAAAATCATCTCTATTGATAGTTAATACCGAACGTTCTTGACTGATGGCAAATGCCAGCACTTCTTCATCAGGTATACCTTGTTCCGCCTTTCCTGCTTCTTGAACTGTCAAAACATCATGTCCTAAAGTACGTAATAGTTCTACAACTGGAAACGGAAATTGCTCGTCTGCGTAAAATCGTGCCATCAGTTAGGCTACCTCATTACGCTTAATTGCCAATTCGATTTCATCAGGATGAGCTTCTGCATACACCCAAGCATTAGCTAAATCCGTAGCTGTAATGCTGGGATAACTTGTCAAAAGGTCAGCATCACTGTATCCAAGATGACGAGCTTCCACAAGTACCCAAACGGGGATACGAGTTTTCGCAATGCGTGCTTCTCCACCACAGACTCCTGGCGTTTTCTCAATTCCTTGCCAACTGCTACTAAGGCTTTGAGCGAGCAACTGTATAGCCTGTACTTTTTCATCAGGACTGAGGGCAAGAAGTTGTTTTTCTAACTCTTTGAGTGTCACAGATATCATCCTTGGATAATTTTGTCAGGCTACATTTATAATTTTATATTTGACCCAAGAGTTAACCTCGATATTTTGACCAAATTACTAATCTATTATTCACAAGTATTCAATGACACATATTGAACAGATCCAAGAAACTCTGCATCGAGTTGAAAATGGACAGCAAACTGATGAAGACATATCATTTTTACGTCAGCTACTTTTGGCTGGCGATCGCCAAATTGTATCGCAATTAGGTAAATACAACATCAACATTGGTGAAGGTAGAGACATCCATATAGGCGATCGCATCTACCAAACCTGGGATGAACAAGCAATCCAAGCTTTAGTTCAAGCCATTCAAAAAGTAACTTGGCGATGTGTCGCTAGTTTAACAGAGAATGATTATACTCAAGTTGAAAGTCAATCTATTGGAATTCCGATTATAGATAAACTAGCCAAAAATTTAACTGATTTTTCTCAACAATCTGTTATGCGTTATGGATTAAAACTAGCTTTTAGTCCTTATCAAGAATATTTTATTAGTAGTGGCAATCAAGTTATTAAACGTTGGCAGACAAACACACGAGAAAGACTACAAGAAATTTCTGTTCCCTTTTCTGCAACAGGCATTTTTGATTTATGGTTTACCTCTGTAGCCATTAGTCCAAATGCTCAATTAATTGCTGCTTGTAAAGCTTATCAAATATATATTTGGCGTTCAGGCACATCAAATCCGTTTCATACATTTAGTAAAACTATTTTAAGTAATTTTTTAGATGTTTTCGGTTTTGATTCAGTTGCTTTTAGTCCTAATAACAAAATATTAGCTGCCAATGATAATCAGGATATTAAATTGTGGGATGTAGAAAGTGGCGAAGAAATTGCTAAATTATCTGGGCATTCTGATAAAGTAACCTGTGTTGCTTTTAATCCAAAAAACGGACGAATTCTTGCTAGTTGTAGCTACGATAAAACTATCAAACTATGGGATATAGATAGTAAAAGATGTTTAGGTACACTTACAGCACATCGAGACGCTATTTATACGCTAACATTTAGCCCAGATGGAGAAATATTGGCTAGTGGCAGCAATGACAATAAGATTAAACTTTGGTATTTAAATACTAAAGAAACCCCTCAGACTCTCCAACAACATTCAGATGCCGTTACTTGTCTTGTATTTAGCCCAGACGGTAAAACTTTAGTCAGTGGCAGTAATGATGAAACAATTGTAGAGTGGAAAATTACTGAAAACGAAGTACAAATTGTTCCGGAACGACATCGCAGAGGTGTGACATCAATTGCAATTAGTCCAGATGGAAAAACACTAATAAGTGGAGGTAGAGATCAGACCATTAAAGTTTGGCAACGATAAAATCAGGTTATGTTTACAACAGTGATAGAAAGAAGCTACTCAGTTGCGATCGCCATCTCAACTCAAATAAAAATCGACTGCTAAACCATAATCAAAATGACCACCCCTGAAGAATTAAACGCCATACTTGAGCGCATCGTCAAAAACCAGCAGACTGAGACTGATATAACAGTTCTGCGACAATCGCTCAGTGGTGGTCAAATTGTCTCTCAGCAAGGGAAATATGCAGTCAACCTGGGACAAGGACAGGAAATTCACATAGGCGATCGCACTTATTACGGTGCAGATGCAGAATTAATTCGAGAAATAATTCGGTCTCTCCTTGAAGAATTAAAAGCTACTGGTCAATTCGCCCCATTTCAAGAGCAGCACCAGCAGTCTGTTGATGAATTGGTGCAACAAGTGCGATCGCGCATTCATGATGATATTCAGCGATTACATAGGACAATGCCACTATGGGGTGTAGATCGCTGGGTTCCTTTAGGTGATTTGTTTGTGGATGTGAACATCCTAGAGGAACTGAGCATTAGTCGTAGGTCAGAACTCGATGACCTGTGGCAAGATTTCAGTAATAATCCAAGCTATCGCAGTTTGGATCGCATTGGCTTAGGTAAAGAGCGGCAAAGGGTTTCAGGACTAGAGGTACTGGCGAAAAATACGAATCTCATGGTGGTAGGTAAACCAGGTTCAGGTAAGACCACTTATTTGCAACGAGTAGTTACCGAGTGCAACGTTGGCAATTTACAAGCGCACCGAATCCCAGCTTTGATTAAATTGCGAGAGTTTGTAGAAGATGGACGTAAGTTTGCCTATTCGCTGGAGCGTTATTTTGAGCAGTCCTGGCAGTTATCAAACACAGAAATTAATTTGATTTTCCATCAAGGTCGAGCATTGGTTTTGCTAGATGCATTAGATGAAGTGACAGGGGAAGATGGTAAGAATATCACCAAGCAAATTAAGCAGTTTGCTCGTTCTTATCCGCAGGTACAGGTAATTGTGACTTGTCGGACGCAAAGCCAAGAATCGCGGTTTGAGCGATTTGATTATGTAGAAGTAGCAGATTTTAATCAAGCTCAAGTGCGATTATTTGCCGAGCATTGGTTTAAGGCAGTTATTGGGGATGACTCAGCAGGATTAGCACAATCGCAGGAGTTTCTAAATCAGCTTTTTTTGGAAGCGAATGAACCGATACGGGATTTAGCGATTACACCAATTTTGCTGAGTTTGACTTGTGCGGTATTTCACCAAACTGGC
Source organism: Nostoc minutum NIES-26 (assembly GCA_003326215.1). Taxonomy (GTDB): domain Bacteria; phylum Cyanobacteriota; class Cyanobacteriia; order Cyanobacteriales; family Nostocaceae; genus Dendronalium; species Dendronalium minutum. The sequence goes on from LXQD01000299.1 coordinate 14,596, forward strand.
AAGTTCTACTCAAAGCGTTCCAAGCTTTATGAGGAAGGGTTAGAGTTACTACTAGAGCAGTGGGACAAGTCACGGGAAATTGAGCGAGATGAGATTTACCGAGATTTATCGCCGGAACGGAAGCTGGAGTTACTTAGCTATCTGGCGGTGAAAAAGTTTGAGCAACCCCAGTATATTTTGTTTGAACAGGAAGAAATTGAGGGTTACATAGCAGAGTTTTTGGAAATTGGGTTGCGGGATAGTCGAGCAGTTTTGAAGGCGATCGAGTCTCAGCATGGGTTATTGATTGAGCGAGCAAATAAAGTCTGGTCTTTTTCTCACTTAACATTTCAAGAATATTTAGTAGCAAAGTGGTTTTGCAATCAAATAGCTTGGAGTAAGCTAGTCAGTTATATTACTCATAAAAGCTGGAGAGAGGTATTTCTATTGGTTGTAGAGATGTTACAAAATCCAAACAATTTATTGCAATTAATGAAAGTCAAGCTTGACGCCTTGTTAAGAGGAGAAGAACGGGTACAACAGTTTTTGACTTATGTCAATAATAAAAGTCTCATGGTTAATGTCCCGTATCAACAGTCAACAATACGAGCTTGCTATTTCGCTATGGAGCTTTGTCCTGAGCGAATTTTAGAAGCTCCTTTGAATCCTGATTTTTCCCTACCTTGTACTTTGGAAACAAGATTTAATCAAACGCTTGGCGCAGGTTCCGTTCCGGCTTACGTCTATGCTTTAGCTAGCGAAGCTCTCGATCTTGCAATTGATCTCGCTCTTATTCTCCAACTTAATACTGCTATTATTTTCAGCGATTATCCGATAGAAGAAATCGCTGGTGTCTTTGACCTAGTTTTTGACTTGAAAGTCAAGTTAGCTAAACCACTTGTTGACCTGAGAAACGAATTACCAGATTCAGAGAGCTATTGGGTAATTTGGTGGCAAGTTAACGGTTTACTCTGGGCTGAGAAGCTAAGAGCAGTAATTAATTCCTATCGTAATGTTGGTTATGATTGGAAATTTAGTTTAGATGAAAGAATTAAATTACAACAATATCATAATGCTAGTACTGTCTTAGCCTACTGTCTAAATAGTAACTGTATGGTGAGTGATATAGTAAGGCAACAGATTGAGGAAACTTTTTTGTTACCGATCGCCGAAATCGAAAAACGAAAACGTGAAACAGCCGAATAGAGCAATCGCCTACAATTTAACCGTAAGCATATCCTCTAAATATTTTTCAGTGCGGTTAATATGACTGACGTGAACCCCGACATCACTGGAACTATTACGATCGCAGTGCAACCTCAAGACAATGGACAGTATGTTTGCCAGTTATCATCGTCTTTGAACGATTCTCCTAGAGAAAATATACAATGCTACGGTCAAACAAAGGAACACGCGATCGCGATTGCCCTAGAACAACTAGCCGATGATTATCGCCAAATAGCAGAAGAACGGCAAAATATAGCTTGGGACACCGTGGAGCGATCGGACTCTGGAGAGCCAATTGCCAAGCATTACCATGTAATTCTGCACTACGAGCGTATTGCAGAGGAAGAATCGAAGTTTGAGGCAATGCACAATACCATTATGGGAAATACGGTGGTAGAGAATGCTAATATCACCGTTATTGAGATTGATCCAGATATACCAATTGAGCCATTAACGAGATCGTGGGATTGATTGGGCTAGTGAAATCAACAATTAGACTCATATTGATGCTATCGATGTAATCTCATTTGGCAAGCACTGTAAAAATCTGGATATTTCATATTACATGAGCAATACCAAACGATGCTATTATAAGTTTCGCTGTCTAAGTAATCCCTTAAATCATAAGCAAACAATAAAAGTTGATCTGCTGGAAGAGTTTCTTTTAAAGAGCTTATCAAGGATTTTTTATCCCACTGTTCCAGTGTATCAAGCTTTAGTAGGTTAACTAAAGAAAAAACAGCAATAGAATTACCAGGGTCAATTGAATTCAGACTCAGAGCGATCGCATTCTGCATATCTACATCTTGTATGTTCTCTAAAAGTTTAGCCATCACCTCAATTGTTGTTAGATTGCCAACACTTATTTTTTCTAAAATTTTAACTGCTGTTTTACAAGTTTCTTTATTAGTATTTGTATTTAATATTCTTAAAATCCTAGTTATCAATTTTAGATTACCAGTACCAATAACTTTTCCCTCTAAATTTTTATCTGATATTAGTTTCCACATTAATGATTGTCTTGATTCTTCATCTGGAGCATTTTCTATTAACTTTATCAAGATATCCATAGCATAATCATTATCAGGAGCAACTTTTTCTAAAGTCAAAGCTGTTATCCAGAGGGAGTTTATATCTTTACGAAATTTAAGTTGCTCAGTCAAAAAATCAATAAATTCTTGTTTTTGAATAACGATTTCTCCTATAATTTTGACTAGATATTGATATATTTTTTCGTTAATATTAGATTTCAATAAATTAATGATAGTCTTGAAGACTCTTGTATTGTGATTTCCTAGCCCTATTAACGCATTAGCCGCATAAGTACGAATATCCTCTACTTCATTAATTTCTTTTCCATTGCAAAGTAAATCGATTAAAATATTAACTGCTTCTTGATTATCAGTATCTATAGTACCTAAACACTCAGCAAACGCACCACGCATCTGATCGTTATGGCAGTTGTGGAGCTTTTGTTCTATGATATGAATTAACTTTATATTTCCTATACCGATTTGTTTTAGTAACCAAATAGCATTGTCGTGGATATTGTAAGCACTAAGACACCAACCAAGTTGCTCAATGAGAGAATTGATTATTTCTGGATTACCAGGATCAATTTTATATAAACTTTCAACAGCATACCAATCTAGACCTGACTTGAGATTCATTGCTCTAGCTTGAGCTAATAATTCCTTAAGTTCTTGAAGTTCTTTAAGAGTCATTACTTCAGATTGATCTTCCAATTCCTCAAACTTATTATCATCTTCTGTGTCAGGTAAAAAAATCCAGTCTTCACTGGGTTTGGGTAAATTTGCAAGGATATCTTGAATGCTTGTAGAAAGTATCTCTAGTAATGTACTAATTACTTCAGAATCACCAAAACTAATATCTCCTAAAATTCGAGCAGCTTCTTGACGACAAGAATCATCGCTACTATTTTTTAGTATTTTAACTAGAATCTTCTTAGCAAAAGAATTACTAGAGTCAAATGTCACTAAAAACTCAAGAGTGCGAAGAGATATTTTACCTTCCTGTTTATTTCTCAAGCATATCAAATCAGTTAATGCTTCAACTACAAAAGAGCGATCAGTTTCATTTAATGATTTCCAGACAGATGATTGAATATATTCAGGGAATTTCTGCCATTCTCGTTGCTGTTCATCATAGTAGCCAAATCGCCAAGTTAAGAGCATATCAACAATCTCTAAAGCAATTTGGCAGTTTTTAAATTCTCCAATTCCTACTCCAGCGAGCATAACTGCATGATGCCAATAGAATGCTCCACAGCTATCATCAAAATCTACGAGTGTCTTGATAAATGTTTCTTTCTGAAACTTGTTGATATCCTGTCGCCCTAGCCATAGTAAGAAGACTGTTTTCCACTGTGGTTCAAAAATTCGGTAATTAGCATCAGAATGACTTGGATTGTCAGGAATATGATTAAGAAAAAAGTGCCAATCATCAATAGTTAAAGCTGCAAAATATTCCTGAAACGTCGGATGGAAAAACGCATATACCGCCTTCCTTATATTCTCTGCTTCCACCCCTACCTTGTTCAGCCAGCCCAGCTGTAACGCTAACTGAAATAACGAATCAGGTTCATCCAAATCACCCAAAAACTTACATACAAAGTCATGTCGTAACCAAAACCGAGTTGCTTCTTTGTCAATCGCCTCCCGTGCTAACTCACCCAATGCTGCATTCAACTGCTGCCGTTGCTTTGTCGTCGTTGGAAACTGCTCACGCTTCCATTCATAAAAATCGTCTACAAACTGTTCATATAGCCCTGCCTTTGTTTCAGGCAGTGTTCCCTCTCCCAATTGCCAGTTGAAACATAACAGCGTCAGCCGCAATGGATTCTTTACCAAGTCCTGAATTCGTTCTTTTCCAGGTTTCCTCAATGCCACACATAACTGTTTTGCCTGCTCTTCCTCTCCTGGTGGCAATGCCCCAAACCAGTTGCCAATAAACTGCTCTACTTGCTGCGGATATGAATATTCTAGTGTGCGGTAAGTATCAAATTTATCTAGCGCGTTACGAGCAGCATCCCAGAAATTTAACCGACAAGTCAATATAATTCGCGTTTGAGATAGCAAACCTCCTATGCGAATCTGGTGCTCAATATCTGTCAATGGATTACGATCACCTAGCACCTGCATTTCATCCACACCATCCAGCATTAACCACACCTGTCCCTGCTGAAATTGAGCAACAAATGTATCCTGTAGCAGTAGTGAAGTTTCTGCCTGTCCCAATCGTCGAGCAACAGCTTGCAGCCATCGCCCCAATAAATACGGTTCTAGTTCTTGTCCCCGTAAATCTGCCAGCGACACCCAAATCACAACCGACTGCGCCATCTCCCCCGAAACCCAGCGAGCAATCTGCTGAAGAATCGTGGTTTTTCCTGCCCCCGGCTCCCCAATAATAGCAATGCGCTTTCCTTGACTTTTAGGACTTTGCCCTTGTTGCAGTACCTGTTTCAGAAACTCCTTATTCTCAAAACGCCGGGTAATTTCTGTTTCTTCATACAAGGCTGAACCCTCTTCTGGCGAAACATCTTCCCTGCGCCTGCTCCGCTTGTTGCGCTCTACTAATCCCAGAGGTACATATACCTGCTCTGTTCTATAAGCAATCCCTTCAAGACTTGTTAATGGGTTGGTGGTGAGCCTCTGCTCCTCTAGCATTTGCTGACTGAGTGAATGCCAGTCAACTTCTATTTGGTGCGTTTGCGGAGACAGTACCTCTTGCAGTATGGCTCGGATAGACTCGGCATCGATTCCTTGGTAATTGCGATCGCCAATGTGAATTTCTCCTCCCTGTACCTGCCCAATGTTAGTGTTAAATTTGCCATCCTGAGCAACGAATTGCAGCAAACCTTCGCTCATCCTCAACCACTGTCGCAGGATGCTAGCATCTTCCTGAGAATAACTACCTTGGAGGATACGGTCAAATATGGTAATCAATTCATTAGGAGTGTTCATTTATTGAAATAGATTGAACAAGCGGCAGTAGTAATAACCCTAACAACATTAGGTGTTTAGACAAGCATAAATGATTGCTTTAATAAACGACCTAGTGAAATCAACAGGATATAAACGTTTGGAACCACAAAATTCGCGGCTAAAATTATGGTGTGGGGCTAATGGTGAAAGACACTAAATTTTGCTTTCTTTTAGCCAGAACTGGCGGCGATCGCTCTTTGCTGATTTTGCTTAATCCGCTTAAAGACAGCATTTCATTGACAAAAATAAATATATTCTTAAAATTGCAATAAATTGTTAAAAATTGGCAAAAATGCCTATTTTGGCACTTAATCGGATAATTGATATTGCATTCTAGATGTTCTCTAACTTGCATTCCCACAGCATATGCAACCAATGGGGGCACAGAATTCCCGATTTCTCTATGAGCATGGAGTATTGCATCACTGAAATTAAACCAATCAGGATAACTGTGCAAACGAGCAGCTTCTCTAACTGAGATAACTCGTGGCTGTTCTGGATGCAGGGGACGCAATGCAGTGCGGTTGCCACTCCCCGCTCTTAATGTCACGCAGAATCCATCCCATTGCAGCTTCTTTGATTTGGATTTAGCTTCCCTTGCACCTGGGGGAGTGTTGATGAATTGCTGAATTACTTCTGGTGTATGTGTTGTCGCTGCGAATCCCGTCTCAATGTTAGTTACTATACCAAGATTTGGGAATATTTTTTCAAGATACTTAGCATATTCTCCCTTCACCCAATCTGGATGCCATTCTTGAGTGTTTTGCTTGGGGAGTAGGGGGACTGGCAATAAGTCCGCGATTGCATCTCTAACTGTATGTTGAGGTTGATGCTCTGGCGGTATAATTTCTTCAAACTTAGATGCAACAAAAAACACCCTTTTTCTAGCTTGCGGAACTCCATAATCTGAAGCGTTCAGGTTCCACTTTGAGAGAAAATAATGTTCTTCTAGCACTGCTTGGAGGTTAGCAGTAATGCAGCCAAACTTCTGATTTTCAATCCCTGGCACATTCTCCATGATTGCAGCTAGGGGATTGAGTTCCAACACCAGCCGAACAAACTCCTCTACCAACGAGTTTCTCTCATCCTCAACATTTTGTAGTCCAGCAACGCTAAATCCTTGGCATGGTGGACCACCAAAAACTGTATGAATTTCCCCGTTCCAATCTACATACTCCGCCTGAATATGGGCGCGTATTTCTTCCTCTTTCACCTCCCGAATGTCTTTGCACAAGACTGTGGCGTGCGGGAAATTATGTTGGTATGTTGCTAGGGCGATGGGATTATTATCAATGGCGATCGCTATTTCAAATCCTGCTGCTTTAAATCCCAAATCAAATCCACCCACCCCAGAGAATAGGCTAACAGCTATTTTTTTGTTTGTTGCTGTTGAGTTCATTTTTCTGCGCTAATATAATGCGCGATTTTATCTTTAAGACCAAGTTTCCTAATTCGACTATTTAAATAAATTTAAATAAATCAGGCCGCTTTTTCCCAATTTTTTGATGACGATTTGAAAATAGCAGCCAAAGTATAGCCCAAGGTGTGCTTGTGAATTTTGGGCATTTTGTGAAACGACATATCTTGACCCCAATCTTGGACTGATTTGGTGCCAATATGTAATACTTGCGTGAGGGTTTTGACACAAGTTGCACGAAAATTGGCGTGAGAAACAGTTTGCAGTATTTGTTTTTCAGTTAACCCTTCAAGGAGTATTTTTTCTAGAAAGGTTTGAGCGTCTACTTCCGGTGCGTTGTATTCTCCTGCCAAGATGCTATTTAGCTGGTTTGGTACGATTTCGGCGGCGTGAATGTAAGCAAGTGTAAATTTACAATAGTTAGGTATTCCATCAAAATTGAGATCGCTTCCCCACTTGCGAACTGTTGGTCTTTGTACACCTAAGATGGCACATAGTACAGTGATGCATTTTTTTCGATATTGCGAATCTGTTTCTTCTTCAAGAAGTTCTCCAGAACTGAGTTCGGCAATACCGAAACAGTGGCGTAGAAATTGTCTGGGTTCTAACCTTTCTTTGGGTAAACTCTTGAGCATTTCATAGTTTTTCATAAATGATCCCTCACCTAAATGCAATTACAGCAACTCAAGGGACAGAGATACATTTTGTGTATTCTCTGCATAGTAATTATGTGAAGCTAGCTGTAATTTGTTAGGCGTAACTCTAAAATGTGATTTGTTGTTATTAATGACGTTGGGAATTAGTCAAATCAAAGACAAAAGCCGCAATAGCATTTATCCCTGTATGTAAAATTCCATTGACTGCTCGATAACCTTGACGACTCCAACCAGCCCAACCAAACTGCTCTCCTATATGCCCAAATTCAGCAATAATTGTTGATTCTTGGGTTTCGATGTTAGGTAAAGGTAATAATTGGCGTAATTGCGTTATTTCTTCCTGTTGTTTGGTATTAACAACTTGAAGTTCGGCTAGTTCTTCTTCTCGTAATAAGAGTACATTATTTAAATGCTCAACTTGCGACATTAAAGGTGTAATAGTTTTCTCCAACTCCGAGTTCACTACTTTAGCAGCTTGGCTATTGAATGTATTGCTCCATCTGTTTTTGTTAGCATCTTCGAGAGCTTTTTCTAATTGGGCTACTCGTTGTTCCAATTGTGTCTTTTCTGTTTGGAGTGACCGCACTTTCCCTAGTTCGCGTTCTGTTTCAATTAGCTTTTTAGCTACTTCTTCCTTGGCTTGGGCCATTTTTTGGGCATATGCTCTTGCTGCTTGGAGTTCCACAGTTGCTGCTTTTAGTGCTGCATCTCGAATTTCAACAAACCGCCCCAGTTCTTCTTCGGCTTTTTCTTTATTTTGTTGTGCTAAGGCTTCTGCTATTTTCTGCTCTAGTTGAGCCGCAGTGTAGAGTTTTTCAGTTGTGTAAAGCTTTGTCTGTTTGGGAGTAATTTCGGCAGTGGACACTTCTACTTGTAACTGTTCTGGTTCAAACAGGCGCTTAGTTTCTAGCCCCATAGAAACTGTATGGTCTAATAATACCCACCACAAATCTGAGTCAGTTTTATCCCATTTAGAAATAATGATGCCCCTACATCCAGTACAACCCATATTGTCCTCGACCACGATAACCCGCACTCCTGGTGCAAACTGTGGCTTAGATGATGCGATAGAATCTGATTTCCTAACAACCAGAACTGACTTAGAGTTATAAAGAGTATTTGCTTTAGGAGTAGGCAGTTTTGAGGTTGCTGCCGCTTTAATTTGTGCTACTGTCTTTTTCCCAGTACCTACCAGATCCTTCACTAAGTCAGTTGAGATTTGAGTTAACTGACGCAGGGCTGCAACGCTCCAATTCTGTACTTTCTCGCGCACAAGGTGTTGCACCCTTTTCGGAAGCTTCTCAAACCAAGTGTATATTTCCATTGAGGCTTTAGCAATGTAGCGTGATGCCCCAAAGTCAGGGCTATCGAGCCATGCTGCAAAAATCTTTTTCCCATCAGTGGCCATAGCGATGCAGTTGTCATAGACATGCTGCAAAGCTCGACCACTTTCTAATAAACCATCAAAGGTCTGGCGAACAAACCCTAAGAAGTTACCCAACGTTGTTCGGGCTTTGCTTTGTAGTTCAGGTTTTTTAAATTGGTTGTAATCGAAGCTGTAAGTTATTGCAAAAGGAGCAATGGCATCGGCTTGTTCTTCGATATATTGCTCTAATTCTAATTGGGCGATCGCTTGGTTGTCGGGTAAAACTACGACCGCTCCTTGCAGTTGTGTCATGATTATATTGACCTCGCAAGGGGTTGACGTTAGCCGTTGCGATTCTTCCTGGAAGTCGAGTGCAGCGGCTTTCTGTTACTAATTCTACTTGTGTTAACTAAAAGCGTCAACCCGTTGCGGTAATGCAAATGGTAAAGTTACTGTAATGGATATGAAGCAGTTAAGAGAGCGGTTAAATCTCAGAACCGTCGATGTAGCTAGTAAAGTTGGTGTTGGAGAATCTTCTGTACGCAATTGGGAGAAAGGGCGTACTATACCAAAACTAAGAATTGATCAGACAGCAGCATTATGTAAGCTTTATGGATGTTCAATTGAGGAATTAGACCAAGCAGTTAAGGAATCCATAGCTAATGCTTCACAATACCAAGATTGAAAATTTCCTATTGTTTTTAAATATTACAAAGGAAGAGAGAATAGCACTTAACTATTACCAAGCTATTATCAGCCGATGATTTGCTAATTTACTTGTCGAATACCAAAGCACTAACGGACAATAAGAAACAGGAAGGTGAATATGCGATAACACAGGCAGTAGCAATTACAGAATCAAAAATAGATCTGTATGAAATATTCAGGGTGAACAGTATCAAGTAGCATTTGTGGGCTTGGTCAAATCTGATACGGTATAAGATGCAATTATTCAACCCAGTAGGCGCAAATGTTCTACACTGCCTGACTGATTGCATCTAACAAAAACAAACCCAAGTCTTTATGCAGTGCTTCATTATGCTGCGGACAACCAGTTGAATGTAGACACCTTGGACAACCTGCTTCACAATCACATTCAGCTGCCAGCGCATATGCTTTAGCAGCGAAATTAGTCAAATCATTAAATTCCCGGTACTCGTCGTAGTATATTCTTTGCCACTAAAGTTTCAAACTGCGATCGCATTCCTTTAGCAGCTACAGGGTCATCAATTAATACACCAGCTTCAATATTGCGTTCGTGGGCGGCTTCAGTAAAGTTGGCTGAAGTTACAAGCAGGCGTTCTTCATCTACGACAACGCATTTTGCATGAAGACAGGCTTTTGTACCTGCACCTGGGGCGAGGGAACGGGGGTCATAAAATACTTCTGGTAAACGTTGTCCCATCCAGATTTCTTTACGGAATGTGTCTGCAAACTCTTTTAAAAGCGTTGACTCTGGTAATTTATTGTTGTGCGATCGCTTCACGTTAAGGAACATCCTGACATTTAGCTCTAGATTTGCATCCATCCGGGAAGCCAGCAGACCAAACAAGGCTTGTGCTTTTTTCCCTTTGTCAACAGCAAAACTAGAAATGAGGATGCTACTTTTGGCTGTGCTGAATAACTCGCGCACAACAACGCTAGTATCGCGGCTTTGGGAACCTACAACCTCCTGTCCTGTCCAAACCAACTCTACTCTGTCGTGTATTTCCTGAGATGCTGACCGTTCTGCTGCTAGTAGACGCAATGTGTAAGCTATGTGGTCAGGACTAGCACCCATTGCATTAAGTCGATTGAGTTCTTCAACAACACTGCTACTGAGAATTTCTGGGACGTAGGTTTTAATAGTTGAGATGCTAAAGGGTGGATGAAGCCTTCCTGTTTCAAAGGCTGTAGCCAAACTGAGCAAAACTGGTCGGCTCAGTTGGAGAAACGCTGTCATGACAATTCCTGACTGAGAAAAAACTCAGCACCCAAACCCTCAACTGTAGCTACGACAAGCGCCCGGTCAAGAAATTCGTTACCACGTTCGCAGGAAGATTCAGCAATTAATAAACACCCATGACAGGCTGCACCATGCAAAAAACGCTCCTCTTGTACGTTGTCTGGCTGGTGTTGGGCGCAAACAGGGTCATTAGAACATAGCCTTCCTAATTCTAGGGCGGTAGTTAGATGGTACTCAATTCGCTTGCCAATTTGTACCAGACCTCCCAAAGTTCCCTCCGACCCAGGGGAACCAGTGTATAAAAGAATTCCATAGCCAGTGTCACCAACATAAATGCGTTCACGAATTGATGAAGCAGCATAACCACATTCTAGAGATACTGCTGTGATCAATAGATGTGATAAAGAATGCAGCATAATATAAGGTAGCCCAGGAAATTTAGCTTCTGGGAGTGCCTTGCGCTTCTGCCACACCTCGAAGCCCCTCAACAATTCCAGCCCACGTTTTTGCACCGCAGGCTGCTTTACCCAGTTTTCGATTGCCTGTTTTTGAAAGCTGATAAATACACCTTCACCACGGTTTTCGATGGCAGGAACCCAGCTTGGTTCGATATCAAGGGCAGCCCGTCGCACATCCAGTGCCAGTTCGCCATCAATATCAGGCATTGCAGGTTCAAAGCGGGTGAACCCGACTTGGGCAATGACCTCTCGTAAACGATGTACTAGAATAATCCGGTCAATACGAGACGATAATAATGAGGGCAAAGCAGTTAACTTGCGGGCGCGGGCATAAAAGTCACCATCTGGAGCATCTTCTCCCATCTCTTCTGGGCTGGAAAGCAATGTTTCAATTTCTACTTGCTTAATACTTTTACCTTGATCTCCTTGTCCACTTTGCTTGCGCCGTATTTCTGCCCATACAGCTTCATCGCTAAATCCTTCCAAGGCGTTAGCAACTTTTTGTTTACGGCGTTCTCTTTTGACATCATCTGAGCTTTCTGCATACTGAAGAAAGTCTTCATAGACTAAATTAACTGCTGCTCGTAGGGCTTCATCTGAGTCTGGGAGGGAGATAACACTCAAAACTTGAGAAAAGTAGGTATTACTTGCAGCTCTTACTAGCAGTCGGTTGTACTCTGGTTTACCAGTGACGCGGGAAACGCAAGGTTCAAAAGCTTTTGGCCCAAGCCAAGGACGATGCCCCAGACATTGACCCAAAATTTTGCTATTGGGTACTGTTACATCGGAGAGGGGACGACGAGCGCCGCAGGCTTCACAGCGAACGAAGATATCTACGAAATCGTTGCCAGAACCACGTTCGTCAAGCCAAAGTTGACCCCGGCATTTACTGGAAACATCGCTATTGCTGTGGACAAAGCGATACCAGTCGATATCACTGATGTGTCCGTTAACACAGGCTTGGACAAAGCGAACGGGGACAACTGGGATTTTCTTTTTGGTATCGCTGAGGTATTTACCTTTAACTAGACTACCCCAAGGAATCAGAGGACGAGTACGGTATTCTTTGGCGTTAGGGGAAGTCCAAGTTTCTTCTACTTGGGCGACAAACCAAGTGGGGAAGGTAAAAGCTGAAATTCCACTTCTAGCGGCGGCTGGGTCTTGCTCGTCTGTAGGTGGCGCATACATAGCAATGTCTCTGACTCCCAAAATCTCGGCAACCCTGGCTGCAAGGCGGTCTTCGTAAATTCGCCGTCTATTACCCCGCCAGTGGTTGAGTCCGCCGATGATGACTGAGTAATTTGGTAAGTCCACCATTGCGCCGGGGCCAAAGGTGGAGATAATTTGGCTTTGCCGTATTTCTCCTGAAGGCTTGCGTTTGCTTTTTGACTTCATTTTTCGTCCTCCTCAACCTCAAAACCATCAGGGTTACAAACCCACAAGTTGACTGTGGGTTCTACATCTCGGAGGCTGCGTTGTGCTTTGAATTTGCGTGCTTCCATTGGTTGCTTTTCAAGTTCTGGGTCAAGGGGGTCGAATAATAATGGCGGTGCTTGACCTACTTCTTGTTGGTATTGCAAGCTGATTTTTTGACTAGCAATGCGTTCCCAAGTGTCTAGTAAATCTTTCACCCGTCCGCGAACTTTTTGACGTAGTGCTTCGGCTTCTACGGCATCAAGTTCTTTATCGTGCATTTCTGCGCGATCGCTAATGGCATCGACCACATATTCTAAATCCTGCCGATGTTGTAAAATCTCGATAGCGCGGGGTGGTGCAGTCATGCCAGGATGTCCTAAACGCGCCAAGGCAACGGAAATAGCGGCGATACCCCGGTCAATGGCACGAGGTGAAAATGGGGTGACGCTAGTTGCTTCTACAGAACGATAAAAGCTGGTATGCCAAGCTGGGAAGCGTTCGTAGTGAGAGCGATCGCGTGGTCGATGTATATTTAATAATGTAATCACCAAACCAGGACGATTTTCATCCCGTCCTACCCGACTGGTAGATTGAATATACTCGGATGCTGTTTTTGGTTGACCCAACACGACCATCAACCCTAGACGGGTGATATCCAAACCCACGGATATCATATTTGTTGCTAAGGCTACATCGATATGTTTCTTCTCGTGAAATGGTAGTGCCAAGCAGCTTTTGATTTCAGCAACAACATTAGTGCTGACACGGGAAGTTAATTCCGCCGGTTCATAGGCAATTTGACGGTCAGCAAATAAACCTTCAGTTTCGTTGACTCGTTTTCTCAGGCTATACCTTGCTAGACGAGAGTTGACTTCATCTTCAACGATGCGGCGACTACCACCTAATTCTCGCAGGGAGTTAAAATATCCCAGCAGGGTCATGTAAGGATCTGCGGGGTTATCAAGAGTTTTTGCTCCTCCTGCTGCTTGATAATGTTTCTGTGCAGCACCCAGTAGTGCTAAGTAAGTTCGTAACAGTACCACTTTTAAGCTTCGTCCCTGGGCCGCAATGCCTACATAGGTACGGGCATTACTGACACTTGCTGGCACGGTTTTGGCGAAAAACGAATCGCGGCGATTGGGGCCGGGAGGTGGGAAAATATCTACAGCATCTCGACCAAATAAGGCTCGAATTTGTTTGCTTGCCCTCCGTACTGTTGCGGTAGACGCGATAATTTTAGGGCGTAATTTTTTACCGTTAATTCCTCGGCTGCTCAGTTCGTCAATGGCAGTTTCATACAACCCTACCATTGTTCCCAAGGGGCCGGAAATTAGGTGCAACTCGTCTTGAATAATCAAGTCTGGGGCTGGTAAATGACCAGCAAGTGCTTGACCGCGACCAGGATGGGTAGGCCCGTAAAAACCATCTTTGTCATAACGGTCTACCAGTCCGAATAATGCCCCAGTTTCTCCTACCCAAGGAAGATTAGCGAATTTATCGACGGTGGCGATAATAAAGCTGGGTAATCGTTGGTAAATTGGTTCATCTACGGCAACGATGGGCAACGATTGATTGCGGGTAAATTTGCATTTGCGGTTGATACAAGTAATTTGCAGTGACTTTGGCTGGTTTGCATCTGGGAGTAATTGGAAGGAGTCAGCAGAAAAGTCTGTACCGCACCAAGGACATTCTTCTAGAGGGATGGGTGAAGGTTTGCGGGTGTCATTTTGAAAGGCAATAGTACGGGCGCGGGCGGTGTATTCATCGTTATCGCCTTTTTTTCCCATGCGGTTGGGAGTAGCAGTTTGTCCCACCCACAGTCCAATTTCAAAAGGCCAGGGGCCTAATTTTTGTGTATCTTTTTGTCTTTCTAACTCTAAAGCGCAGACAAGAGTAGCAGCACGACTTAATTGGTCAAGGGTAAGCAGGCGCAGGGTATAACGCATCAAAACACTTACGCCAGCTGAATTTATTGTGGGGTTTCGCAGGCGGCGCAATACCATTGCAAATGCTGCTAATGCTAAGTAAGCTTCAGTTTTACCACCGCCTGTGGGGAAAAACAGCAAGTCTACTAATTCTCGGTCAGGGTGTTCGGGATGGGCGATACCAACCAAGTTCATTAATAAAAACGCCAGCTGAAAAGGTCGCCATGCCGGAGGCTTGACTGATTCTGGGGTAGTATCTGTCTTATGGGTAAGACGTTGGCGTCTAGCAGTGGCGATCGCGCGATTGGCAATTTGAAATGCTTCTAATACATTAGGATCGTCTAGGGCTTGCAATCCGGCGGCGATGCGTTTGTTTGCCCTGGTTGCCCGGTTGAGTAAATCGTTAGCAACTTCCAGTCGTTCTGGTTCACTAGGAAGATTGAGCTTTTGTGCTTCAATCCACACCCCATAAGCATCAACTATCCCAGACATCATATTTCGCAGAGTTTCCACCGTGGGTGCGGCGGCGAGTGCTTCCATCCCCAGTTCCACGCCTACAACTTGCTCAGTTACTACCTTTTCTACATCAGCAATGGGCATCCAAGCAGTGCGGACTTCTTGACAAGTAGTGTCATCGTTGGTGACAGCGACAGCTGAAACGTTATGTCCCACTGCATATTCATAATCATCTCGATACTGTAAATCTGCTACCTTCTCATCCCAATCATCACCATGCCGTCCGCGCAGGTTGGGACGAGGAACGAGAGAATAAGGAGTGCGGATGATGAGGCAAGTTTGGAAGGCGAAAGCAATATCGCTGTAGGGGTTGGCTGCTGGCGGGCGATAGTTCACCAAGAATACGGATACGGAGCAAGTACCAACAGGAACTAACTCCGCCGCAGTTACGGGACGCACTGAGGTAACGAGTCTCAAACCGTTACTACCAGGAATTTCCCAATGTTTGGGTACATTACTTAAATGGAGAGGAACAGTTAATTCTGCTTGTCCGGGGGTTCTTTGCCACAGCCGGGGCAACTGGAGTTGACTTTTAGAGTCTCCTTGATTTTCTTCATCCTCTTCATCAACTGGACAGTAATCGCCCCAGTGAACAGTAACATTTATTTCCTTAGCGGTTGCTGGTACAAGGATGCTTAAACCCATTGATGAGGGGAAAAATGCTCTCCGGGCGGAGGCACTGTCGGGTTGCTTTTCATCATCGCCAGCGTTCACCTGAGAAATCTCGTCTATGTCATCATTACCTATATCTTCTGAACGCTGTTCTACCGAAGCTTCATAAGGCACTAAAAAACCCGTGAGATACCACTTAGATGGAGCTTGGTCGATAATTTCATCAACGTGGGCGATATCATTGGGCGTAGGCCCCACTAAGTCAAGTTGTAGGGCATCAATGAGACATGAACGCACTTCGGCAGGAGTATTGGGCATGGTGTATCGCTGTTTACTCCTTTAAAAGATATAAGAAGCAATTAACTGTTTTCTTATGTTGCCCGAAGTGTTTAAAAGTGTCAAATAATACTTTTGTTTAAAATCGTAGAAATCATTTGATTTCAATGGTCACGTCAAAATTAAACTCATCCCCTAAAAATACGCCGATGTGCTGATTATTACCTAATCCCACCAAGCATATAACTTTTGAGAATTTATCTCTAGCTCATCGCATCCCCAAACAAATTGAACAAATTCACCAACAAAATCTAAGTCTTCCACACCGATAACTGTAATCGCATCAACAACTAAATTTGGGTTTTCTGCGCTGGTAAAGGCTATTCCATCAAAATTTACTATTAACCCTTTTTCTTGGCATTTCTTTCCAAATTCGATAAATAAACCTACGGATGGAGCCGCGTTAAAACTTGCAGATGTTGTAGTGTAACCATTTTTAACGATCTGTTCCAAGGTTTCCAATGATAAGCCCTGAAACTTAATTGCATTAGCCGTATATTCACTAATTGTAGTACCCAGGATTTCCTCAATATGTTGAACCATAAATTTAATGACATAGATTCATCATTGATTGATAGAATTCAATTAAGTAGGTGGACACCAAAATTTTCCGCTATGTAACAAAATTTTAACCTGATGATTAACAGTTAAATTTGACACGTCGTGTACTGTGATTATTTTTTTCTCCTCTTGCTTGAACACCATTGATTACGGCGTAAGCGAGGTCTAGCTCATCATCAAATACTTGTCCAGATAATTCATCTTTCTTGATATGCTGCCATTCCAATTCAATCGGGTTCATTTCTGAGCAATACTTTGGTAGAAAAAAGATGTATAAACCCTGACTCTCCCATTTTTTCCACAATTGTTGAACTTCTTTGCACCGATGCACTAGCCCGTTATCCTGCACAATCACTCTTGTACGTCCCATTTCTTGTGCTTCTTGGGCTTCTTTTTCCATCATCTTTATATATGATTTACGGTCAGCACCACCGATAATTAAACCGTAAACAAAACTGATTAAAGGTTGGAGAAGCCCTATAATGCTTAATCTGCGACCACGACGTTTTGTTTGTTCTAAGCGTTTTTGCTCACCTTTAAAGTAATATGTATAACTGGGTTCGCTCCACATACAGAACCCTGATTCGTCCAGATACTTTAAATCTATTTCGCCACAAGCAGCAGACAATTCCAGCA
The DNA here is from genome assembly GCA_003326215.1 of Nostoc minutum NIES-26. Lineage (GTDB taxonomy): Bacteria > Cyanobacteriota > Cyanobacteriia > Cyanobacteriales > Nostocaceae > Dendronalium > Dendronalium minutum. Next base: position 31,650 of record LXQD01000299.1, read on the forward strand.
TATCTAAATCTGCTTGCTTGTTTGCTCTTGCTACTGGGTCTTGTTTTCCTTTATGGCTTTTCCTCGCTCGCTTCCAATCGACCCCCTTTTTTTGAGTACCCGTCTTAGCCTGTCGGGACTCAACTGTACGTTGCGTTCTGTTTTTAACTTCACCGCCAACTGTGGACTATTGTATGTGCGTGGCTCGATTCTTAGGCATTCTTCTAAATATATGATGTCATCCTCTTTCCACTTTGGTTTTCCCCCTCGACCAGGTGATTCCCAAAGCCCTTCTAAACCAAGATTTGTCCATTGATGCAACACTTTTCTGACAGTTTTCTTGTTCCAATCAAAATGCGCTGCTATTTTCTCTACATACCAACCATGTGCGCTTAACCTGATTACTTCCGCTCTGTCTTTGACTTTCTGGGGCACATCTTGCTTTCTCAGATTTAGCAAAGTTTGGTCTTGCTCATGAGTCAGGAATACCCTTAAACGTGCGCCCATACACAAACAACCTTGTAAATGCATTCTCCGTATTTATATATCTTAATATAGTTGACTTTTTTCGTACCTACTTACTTAGTTTTTCTCCGCTTGCTTTTTTCTTTGGGTGCAAATTGATTGAATAAATCCGTTTTGAGTTGCCCGTATAAATCAGCAGTATATTCATCTATTCGGTAAATAGAAATATCTTCAAGAAATTCTATTAATCGCGCTATGTTAGTTTCTTTTTGTTGGGATCTCTCCATCATATAGCGAAGTTCTCCCTGTACAATGACACAAGTAAAAATATTAGATTCCCCAACTTCACTAATGCGACGAATTACATTAGTTTCGCCCAATATAATTGCGCTGCAATGGTTCGTATCAAGTAAGTACATTATTCAAAAGGATTAGATTCATAATCAAATTTAGCTTTACCACGAGTAGCATAAACTGACTGAAGGCATTCTTCAAAATCATCACCAGCCCATGTTCCTGCGTGTCTGAGAAGAGAACGTCCAGAAGCCGGACGGTATGATGTTTGAGAATTATCGTTTGGGTTTTGTTCTAGCTGTGGTTGTTCTGGTGATAATATCCGTTGTTGCTGTTTAGTTTGCAAAAATTGTACAAAATCTAAAATTTCCTGCAATAGAGGCTCAGGTAATTTTTCTAGTTCTTGTGTAATTTGTTCTTTAATTGTCATTATCTTTCCTTGTATTTAGCTCATTTAATTTCAAATCACTCCAAATTTAACCCTGGTATTATTGGCGCATCTTCTTTAATTTTACGTGGTTTACTAGCTTTCTTTTTAGTAGCTTTAGCCTTGGGTTTCTTTTGTGCTGCTTTACCGCCGATTATTTCAGCTTGCGCCCGTTTTTGGTTAAGGTCGAGTAGGCGTGCTAAAACTTCATCATGCACTTCTTCTGTCCAACGGTAACGCCAAGGTTTTTTTCGCTGTCGTCCGTTGCTGGTTTCTTCTTCGTCTTCCTCATCGTCGTAGTCTAGCAGGAAGGTGCAATCGGTGGGAATGTCACTCCAGCCGTAAGCTTCGAGTACGGCTTTATCCATTGCGGCGTGCAGTGAGCGTAATTTTAGAATATCAGGGTCGCGTTCTTCTGGGTCGTGGAAGCGGTTGTAGGTGTCGGTTAGTCCTTGGTTGTTGTGAACCATTAAGGCGGCGCGGTATTCGTAGTATTCTTGACCTATGGCTTCTAGGGTGGGGCTAGTTTCCCAGTTTTCGGGGAAGGGGAAGGTTTCAAAGCACTCAGATGCCGAGTAGCGGAGGTCATCTTTCATTGATGAACTAAAAAAACGTGTCCAAATTTCATGGATGCGAGATTGAAGAGTACAAAATGCTGAGTCAGTAGTCAGTGCAAAAACAACGAGTGAATCAGAGTAAACCATTCCTTTGGGCAGAAATGCAAATGCACAATGTTGACCTACTCGCGCAATTACTAACACTCTATCAAGAGGTGCGATCGCTCTAAACAAAGCAGGTGTAGTTTCGCCAAAACGCCACCAATAGCGTGCGCGTATTTCACGGTTTTGTTTTAATCTTGCTGGCTTAACTTTCTCCTCTATAATCTCTATTAAATCAGGATACTGCCGTGCTTCATCTTCACTCATCTCACCAAAATTTATAACATAGCGTCGATGAGCGTGAGTTGGACTGCTATTTACTTCTTCACCACCAATATATGCAAAAATCCTTTCAGCATTTTTTGCATCTTTTTCAATTAAGCGTTGCATTTCTGAAAGGGGTGTTGTTTCATCACTTGTGTTATCAAAGGTAAACCCCATCCCGTATACCATAGTTCCTTTGAAACTTTTATTAGCATTTGCTAGGAGTCCTACCGGATTTTCATGTTCACCAGCATAAAATAGAAATGCTGAAATAAAGGGAACCTCTTGCCCGTTAAGTAGCTTTGTCCCTTTATGATTTCCCTTACATACATTAATAACGCTTACCACTACGGCCGCTTGTCCTACCCATTTCAAGCGTTTTTGAGCGTTGTAAATTGTTCCTCCATGCTTACAAATCCAACGCAATCCAGTATTGCGGGTATCACCTTGAGCAATAGTATTTGTTGCAATTAACCCAAATGTTCCACCTTGTCGTAACAAATCAAACGCACGGCGAAAAAAGTAGGCTACAAGGTCTGATTGACCACCACTTTCAGGATTATTTGCTCGAAGGAAATCAAAGTATTCAGGGGTATAAGTACCTGAAATACTCCAACCACCTAAAAACGGTGGATTTCCAACAATTGCATCAAAACCTGGATTTTCCCTATCAAAAACCTCTGGAAATTCAATATCCCAGTTAAACGGAATAATCCCCTTATCCCCACTCCGCAACCTATTAGCAATTTCCTCCAAACTCTCAGTATCAGCTTGGTGATATCGCCACCTTCTCACTAATTCGGCAATCTCAGTTTCTCTTTCTTCTCGCTGCTTCTTATTACTTCCCTCAAAAAACGCCGCAATTCTCACATTCCCTGTTAACCGCGCTTGGTACAATTCTTGTTCTACTTTGTAGAGATAATCCCGCTTTTGGTCATCATCAGCATCACTGCGGGTATCCAACGCCTGAATTTCCGCCCGATAAGAACGCGCACGATCAAGTTGCTCTTTTAAATATACAAATAATGGTAAATCGTCAGTAGCATCCTTCCCAAAAGACCCAATCTGCTCTTTCCTCAACCCTACCAGCGAATCCCCACACTTGAGCGCATGGTCAAGAAATGTAAATGGTAAATCCTTAGCCAGCGTCACCAACCATAAAGATAACTTCGCCAAATTCACCGCAAACGGGTTTTTATCCACACCATATAAACATCGTTGCGCCACCAAGCGACGCGCAATTAATAAAGGTTCTTCTTTGCCATAATTGCTAATTGTCGCATTCTGGTTGCGATCGCTTTGGTGGGCGGAGCGATCGCTAATTCCCAGGCGGGTATCGTTTTCCTCTCGTTCCCACGCTTCCACCACCTTCTCAGCCAATTGACGACAGGTTTCAACCAAAAACGCACCAGAACCCATCGCCAAATCACAAACTTTCAAAGATAAAATTTGTTCCGCAGTGGGTTTTTCTCCCAAAGCTTCCAAAACCGGACGCAGGGTTGTTTCCACAATTTGTTTAGTCAGTGACCTGGGCGTATAATGCGAACCAGAACGCCTGCGTTCTTCCCCTGGCTGCAAGTACAGCGAACCCACAGGTAACAAATTTGGTGTTTGCCGCGATACCTTCCGACCTAGTGCGATCGCTACATCTTCCAATGATTGCGCTGCTTTCAGTTCCTTGAGAGCATTACCTGATACTTCGCAATTTGCTAATTCCTTCAGTAACTTCTGGCGATCGCCCGATTTCGCTGCCAAAATCGCTGCTACATTAACTACCACCGTTGTAGAAACCTTTGAACCCTTGGGTTTACTGTAAACTCCAATACTCGGACTTTCTGCCCGTTCCACAGCAAAACCCATAATGCCTTCATATACCGAGCCAATTTGCTCCACATCTAGGGATCTATAAGATAGCCGTTCTCCTTCCAAAATTAGTAATTTTTCTAACAACCGATAAATCACACCATCGGGGATTCGCGGAGGCTCGATTGGTTGACCCGCCACCCCTTCGGGGTTCGCCAGTCCACTCGGCGGCATAGCCGCACGTGTGGCTGGTCTCACAAACTTACTACCGCGTGGGCGACCTTCCAAAAACGCATATTCATCTGGGTCAAAAAGCTGACCATGCCGTGCTGGTAAATACTCTGGTGTTTGTCCGCCCCCATCATAAACTAAGCGAAATAAACTTAACAGCCATACCCACGCCCCATAACGCTGATCCATCGTATCGGGGTAGTTTCCAGCATCTTCACGTAGCCGTTCATACAAGCCAGTTACAGAATAGTTACGTTGGTAAATATCGTCTGGTGGCATTAGCCCTTGGTCCTCAGCGTAGAGCAAAAACACCAGCCGCATCAGCGTAGTGATTAATCCACCGTAAATGTGTTGTGGATCTGTAGCAGCAATTTCACCTAATAACTTATCATCAACTGCCGCATCCGCCATTTGAAACCCACGCAGCAGTTCCCACAAAGCATCCAGCACTTGGTTAGCCAAGGTTGTAGAAACTTCTGCTTGGTACTTACGGCTGTCTTCCAACAAATTTTTTAAAGAACGACCCGTAGTAGCACTAAACACGCGAAATGCTGATAGCAGCATTTCCATCGCCCCCAAAATCAGTCTTCCAGAAACCTCACACATCGCCTGCACTGGAAAGGTCAAATGTCCAGAAGACTCGCCCCGTGGCGCATACACCAAATGCAGCAACCCGCCATTACACAACAAACCTATGGGTATTTGCGTCTCCCGCAGCAACCGCTCAAATTTAGCTTGGGGGCTAGCGTGCCAACCACTGCTAGACTTAGTTAATTCTGGTGCGACTACATCTAACTCAGTACCAGGAGAAATTATTTGCACCAAAATCTGCGGCTTGTCACTATCTGGTTCAGGGACAATATAGGTAGGCGCAAGAATTTCGTTGTAATCAGGTAAAGCTATCTCATATTCTGGTGATGGTTTAACAAGGTCGCTCTCAGCCCAGCCTAATACATTAACCGTAAAAGCGGGAAAATCAGCAATCAAGCCATCCTCATCAACCGCAGCCAGCAACGATTGTTGCAAATCTACAACATTCCGGTTGACCACCGCCTGCGCCTTCACCAACGCCAGGGGAGATACCACCAACCCTACAGGCTGGAGAAAACCCAACCACTCTTTATGTCTGGTGATTTCTGGGTCAATTGCCATCGTTTCTCCTTTGCGGTCTTTGAGTCTGGTACAGTTTGTTTACTTAATCTGATAACATCAAAATCTGCTAATGCACACGCCAGTCGCTACAACGGAGGAGACCTCCCTCCGGGTTCGCCAGTTCCTTTATGCCGGGAAACCCGTCCACCGGACTGGCTCACCGCAACGCGCTGGCTCACGATTTTGGTGCGATGCGAACAAAAATACAACTAATTCGCGGTCAAGATAGCATGACCGTGGAAGCAGATTTAGTAGAATTAGTGCAAAAGCACGTCAATGATTATGCCTCAGAGTGGAAAGAACAATTAAGATTGTACGGACAAGAAGATAAATTTTGGGACTGGGAGTTTAAACTTCAGTTCGTTATTCACAGACAACCAAACCGCGAAGGCTATGCAATTGAGTACGAAGGCAAAACTCAAGGGTTAATGCTGATTGAAACTCAAATGCACGGTTCGCATATTAGTGAGGGTAAACGTCTGGTATACATTGATGGAATAGCTTCTGCGCCTTGGAACCGGGAATTTATTCAACGCCCACAAAAATTAAAAGGCGTTGGTACTGCACTTTTAGCATTTGCCAGAAACCGCAGTATAGAAATAGGTTACGAGGGTAGAGTAGGGTTACATTCGCTACCAGGAGCAGAAGAATTTTATGATAATCAAGGGATGATTGATTTAGGAGAGGATGAAGATTACGAAGACCTAGTTTATTTTGAGTATGGAGTTCGCCGTTCTTCTGAATAAGGTAGCGAGGTGAAGTTAATGAATCAGGAAGAACCTAATTATATTCAAAGCATTTTTAATCAAGAAAATGCAGTAAATCCGATGGATTTATTATTTGATGAAAAATGGTTGAAAAAAGCTGTTGAAGCAGAAGATAAAGTAGGTGGTAATATTGGTGCTGGATTGGATTGGGGTTCTGGATTTGGCGACCTCATGCTTAACTTTGAACTTTTAGGACGTTTAACAACTTTACGAGTTTCTCTTAATCGAGAAGTGCGGTTGCTACTGAATAATTGGAATTTAGGAACAGCTACAAAAATTGCGGTAAAAACTGCAAGAGATAGATTACTTCAAAGATTAAGACTACCTACACCAGAAGTGAAAGAACAGATACTCATTGTTTTGGGAAAAGATGAACTTTATGGCGAAGAGTTTATTTCTAATCGAGAGATACTGCGCGAATTGCTGGCGGTGTTGTTGAAACAAGAAGATTGGGAAACTATTGCAGCAGTTGCAGCAGATTCGTTAAAAGAGACAATTATGTATCAAGTTTCTGTTGAAAAAATTTCAGCATAAGTCATAGATTTAAGAATCAATTACTGCAAATTAACAACTAACCGCTAACTGGGTACAAATAAACTATACCTACAGGTTCTACCCGTACCGCCTTCACTTCATAAATTGCTTCAATTCGTGCTGGTTCGCGTACCAACTCTTGGGCTAACATATTTAGCCGCTTATCCCAATGGCGACGGTCTGCTTCTAACTGACGCAACTCTTCTTCAGGAAATAATGACAGCTGTAGGGGTTGTTCGGTTTCTTGTTTAGTTTTAAGAATGCGATCGCGTTGTTCTTCTAAAATCTTCTTCATTTCCTCAGCTTCCTTTTGTCCTCTGGCTGTCAGCTTTTTCTTAGCGCGTTCAGCTAGCACCTCGGCGCGTTTGTGTAAATGTGGTGTCAACTCTCCCACGTCCTGAGATGTAGCTTGGCATAAGCGTTGTCTCACTGATGCGGGAACCTCTCGCAACCGGGGAGAAGCCAAGGAAGTTTCCAGTAAAGCTAAAACATCATCCTTTTGTCCTTCTGGTAAAGCTTGTAACTTTTTACGCCCTCTAGTTACTGGGTCTGACCATTCCGCAGCCACAGCAATTACTTCATCATGTAATCTAGTAGCGCGATCGCCATACAAAGATAAACGTCCTAAAATTAACACTTTGGGTAAAGGTTCATCCGTGAGACACACGCAAGCACGAGTTAATTCATCATGGGTAAAACCTTGCGATAAAAAGCGTCCCAGCAATCGCTGTACCAATCGGTGTTCCAAATGCAAGTGAACTACATCGCCATCCAAAGTACCTGAGTCACGGAAGATTACCGGACGAATAGGAGCTTCCCGCCGCCATTCCCAAGGTTTTTGACCGTGTTTTCGCGGTATTCTTAAGGTATCAAGGGTACTAGCCCAGGTGGGGTCTGCTCCCAAGCGTTGGTTAAGAGATGGGACTATCCAACGTGCAGTAGTAGGGTCATTAGCTGCCTCATTAGCATCCACAGGTGCAAGCGAACTGACTCCCAAAATTTCCAAAGAAGCGGAAATAGCATCCCGAAAATGGCGGTCATCCAGTCCCAACCAGTCCTGCGAAGTTTTGAGCATTTCTTGAAGTTGTGCTACTTGGTTCACCAATTGCTCTTTCCTGAGTCTAATTTCCTCCAGTTCTTCATCAACTACTTGGGAGAAAGCGTTGGCTTGAGTTTCAGACTGGTCTACTTTTTTGATTACCTCAGCAATTGAATTTGCTTGTTCATGGCGAATACCCCCTTCCAGCAATCTTGATAAATTCTTCTCTACTACTGGAGAAAGGCTACCCAGTTCTTTTTGTATGGTTGCTGTCTTTTTAATTAAGATATCTAGTACCCGGTCTTCGGCTCGCTGTGGCAATGCAAAATAGTAACAGCGAACAATAGGCGATCGTTGCAGTTTTCTATCAATCCGCCCGTTGCGCTGTTCCATGCGGCTAGGGTTCCACGGTACGTCAAAGTGAAACAGGTCAGCGCAGTTATTTTGTAGGTTTACCCCCTCCCGCGCTGCATCGGTAGCAATGAGGATACGCAGAGGATGGCGAGATGGGTCGGTATTAAAAGCTAATTTGATTGCTTCTCGGCGTTCTTCGCCCATACCACCGTGAAATACATCGATGCGTTGATGTTCACGGTCTGAGCCTGCAATCAACGCTTCTAATTGCTGTTGGAGGTAGCGTTTTGTATCTGTATATTCAGTAAATATAATTACTCGGCGGTCATTCCAAGTAGCCTCTGCCTCGCCCAAATTGGGACAGAGATTGCTGCGAATCCAATTTTCTAGTTCTTTGATGCGGGGGTCTGGTTGATAACGTGCCGCATTTGCAGTCTCCGACATTTCTTCTAGTAGTTCTAGTTCGCGGGCTGTAAGCGCAGAGGTCGTAGCTTGACTAGTCGCTGCCATCATCTGAGCATCTTCTTCCGCCTGTACTTCCATTTCATCAAGTTCAGCGCGGTCATCATCAGCACCTGGAGGTTCCCACAGTAGCGGTAAATTACGTGACAATTTAGTTGTATTAGGAGTAGAAGCAGCTTGCTTTTCAATTGCAGTACGATGCACCTTTAAAGTTCTGGCAAATGCTTCGATAGAGGAGAGTAGGCGTTTTTGCAGAGAGGTGACAACAAGCATCGCAGACTTTTGAGTGGATTTGGATGTATCTTTTAAGCGTTCCTCACGTAGTTGGCGATACTCTTGTAACAATCGAGACAGCTTTAATTCTGCGGCATTTGCAGGTAGCCCATCAATAACTATGGGGATAACTTGGCGATTAGGAAAATCTTCTCCTATTTCCCGTAGGTCGCGTTTTAATCGCCTTACCATCACAGTATCAAGTAGTTTTGGGTTGCGAACAGGTACGCCTCGACAAAACCGTTGTGGGTCAAGAATTTCTAGTAGTGCGGCAAAGCTGTTAGAGTGGCCGTTATGGGGAGTGGCAGACAGAAACAGCTTATGCTCAAACCGACGAGCTAAGTTACGAACAGTTTGTGTCAATTGAGAATCAACAGCATATTTAGCACCACTTGCTGGGGCGGCGTTATGAGCCTCATCAAGTATCAGCATTGATGCAGCAGAAAAATCACCTAACCAATCACGTAATGGTGCAGCATAGGTTTCATCTCGGAGTAGCGCATGAGAAATAATAAAGCGGTTGTGCGTTGTCCAAGGGTTAATTCCATAGCCGCGTTCTTGGCGACGGGAGGCAACAAACTCCCGGTCAAAAATCATAAAAGTGAGTCCAAATCGGCTCTCCATCTCATCGCGCCATTGTCGTACCACCGATGGGGGACAGGAAATGATAACGCGTCTCACTTTTTGGCGCATCAACATTTCACGCAGGATCAGCCCAGCTTCAATGGTTTTTCCTAAACCAACATCATCAGCAATAAACAAAGCCACTCTAGGCATCAGTAAGGCTTTACGTAACGGCTCTAGCTGATAAGCTTTTACCTCAATTCCAGCTCTGTAAGGTGCTTGAAATAATTTTGGGTCTATTGAGGTAACACAGTTCCAACGCAATGTGTGCAGATAAGCAGAAAATAGCCGTGCATCGTCAAATCCTCGGCTGGCAACTACATCCCAATTAGTTGCACTTATGTACTGAGCATCAACTTCTCTCTCCCACAAAACTTCCAAGGGAGTTCCTAGTGCATCGTCATCTAGACACGAAAGGCGAACTAAGGTGTCTTGCTTGGCAGACGGCCCAAGAACTACATCTTCTACAAGATACTGTCGGGAGCGTACCCGAACGATTTGTCCGGCTTCAAGGTTGATTGCTGGCATTTTGTCCTACATGAGTACAATGGCACTTTGCGTTTTGTCATCCGAAAGGCATTGCTGCCATAGCATACACATCTAAAGTACCGGACTTCTCAACTAGTGTTAGTTATAAATTTTACCACTAGCCGTCCGTGAGACGCAGCAATATCAGACGATTATATTTTAATCTCAGACTATGGTAAAGCGTGGCATTTTGCTATCAAACCCATTGTTTTAGCAACTTGCAATCAAATAACTTCAAGATTTGACAAACATCCTGTATTTGGAGTTATTAAAATTTTGGCATTACAAGTTTAAACCTGAAACTTTACAGATAGAAAAGTAACACTTGATTTTGATGTAAATCATTTCACTTTTGGCTATGAATTTCTGTTAGAGTGCTTTTTTCTCAAAAAAGTTGTTTTTTCAATTTTTTACTTATATATACAAACGTGCTTGCATTATTAACAGGCAGTATGTAACTTGGCTAGTGTGCAGTTTATTTGGAGATAGGTTGAAATATAGATGTATTTGAGTTGAGCTATACCTGTACTAAACTGGCATATTTGGTAAATTATTTTCTAATTTATAAACAGTTTAGTAATTTGCTAGTTTAATTCGCTTCTCATTGATGTTGTCTTTCACTTGGAATTGAGTTTGATGATATGTGAAAACGTTATATACACCCAAAAAACACTTGCCGAAAGATACGGGATTTCAATCTCTGCTTTACAAAAGTGGTATCCCTATGCAGGTATAGTAAAACCGCGAAAGCGGGGAGGATATTTTGATGCAGCAACAGTTGAGATTGCTGATGTTTTTTACGTTGCTACCAAAATTCGGCGGTTGACGTATAAGGAATATTTACAGCAAGTAATTCCTGCTGGTGGCTTAGATGCTTATTTACAAAAAGTTAATGGCTTAACCCTTTATAACTTTTTGACCAAGCATATATCTGATGAAGAAAAAAACAACCCAATTGTGCAATCAGTAATTAGGAGAATTGAGCGCAATGAAGCATATCAACAAAGTGGCAGAGACTTTGCAGGTGTCGCCTGATGTAGTACGTACCTGCTGTCGGTTGTTAGATTTAGCTTTGCAACCAAATGATACGCTTGACGAAACAATCGAACAGCAATTAGTTCAACTCAAAGAGATAGCTTCTCGTGAAGGTATGTCCTTGGAAGAAGCTGCCCAGCACTTGATTGCAATGCGCGATCGCAAATCAGAAGTAGGCGAACATAAGTTCGATAAGCGCGAGTATATTAAACAGCGATTTGGCGTAGATCCAGAACAAGCTTCTCCCGATAGTTTTGTAGGAATACTTTATCGGGATGCAGACAGAGGAATTCAGTTAGGAGAATTACGCCATAAAGTGGTGCTTGAATCTTCCACACTTGCTCTAGAAGAATTTGTTTTTCATGGCAGTAGTTCGCTGGCTGAAGGTAACACTTCCGTTGCGGCTGGTTACGACCAGGCGCAAGAGCGAATCAATTCGCGCATTGATAACGATTTTTTCGGCAAGGTGAACTGGGGGGAAGAGACTCATCCAATGTTGGTCGGTACATCGACACCGCAGCCCAGACAGTTGAAGTCCTCGCAGCCGAAAACCGGGCAATCTCCGAAGAAATAGTTAGCCAGATGCTACCCATCTGCTATCGAATACGGGATGAGAGTTTACTTAATTTGAGAAAAACATCTACCCAAGCAGTTGGTATAAATTTACTTTCGGTAGTAGCTGGTACTGTAGTTGGGACGTGGGTAGCGATTCCCCCAACGCAGGATAAACAGGAGATTTACAGCATCCAGCCAATTTTGATTGGTGTGGGTATAGGTGAATTAGTTGGTTTGATTCTGGCACTAGTAGTTATTTGGTTTACCAGGGAGGATGTATGAGTGCAGCATTTGACTTTTTGGTTAACACTGCGGGTGGTTTGTTAATGAACCTGGGTGTTTCTGGGATGGTAGGACAGCTATTGGGAGTGGGGGCCACGCTTGCCTTACACCCTCTGTTACTACTAACCGGGATAGTTGTGGGTGGTGCGGGAATTGCGATGGCGCGGAGCGCCCGCCAAGAGGCTAACGCCCGCGAGTTAAACAAGCGCCCTCAGTTGCAGTTGGTTGTTGATAATACGTGAGGGGTAAATTATGTTTACTCCTACACCTGTGCGAAATAAACAACCAAGTCGAAGAAGACAAAAGGTAAATGTCACCCTGTGGACGGTTTGTTCGACTGTTAGTGCGCTGTCTGTGATTGGGGCGGTTGCATTAATGGTTGGATGGAAGCAACAAATTCCAAGTAATCAGATATCGGAGGTACAGCAAGTAAAGGCGCAAGTTGCCCAAATTCGAGAAGTGTACTTAGAAAAGCTTTCCCGTACTGACTACAATATAGACCATCTGTCCAGTTACTCCTCAGTAGAGGGTGCGCCTACTCTTACAGGCTGGCGACAGTTGGCGGCGGCATTGTGGGGACAGCAACTGCGGGGTGAAATATCCAGAATGCAAGCTAATGAGAAATCTGGGTTTTACCGCCTTCATTATATGCCGGCACTGGAGATAGTTAAATTCAACTCGCTGGATGTTTTACTAGAAGCGGCTTCTGGAAATAATAGTTTTTACTGGGGATACCGCAAAACCGATGGTACGAAAGTTGAGGAAAAGATACCAACTGGGGCTGCTGCTGTTTTGATCTTGGGTAAATTAGAGGCGATTGATTACGCCCAGAATTTGGAATCTCAACCATCGGTCGATCTGAATCAAATGCTAATTCAGATTAGGAATGCTCAAGAACCATACTCGCTTGCACAGGCGCAGCTGTTACGGGCACGGGGGTATTTAGATCCAGTAGAGCAGATGGCACAGGTGGCAGATATCCGCGAGAAAATACGCCAGAAGGAGGAGGAAAGGCGAATATATCTCCAACAAATGAAGAAGCAATTACCTAATCCAATTCCTAATAGAAAGCCTGTTAATAAATCAGGGGAGTGATGTCATGTATGTCAAGTTTGCTGCTGCGATAATTTGCATAGCTTTGTGTTCGCTCAATGTTGTAGCGGCAGTCAAACGTACACCTATTCGTACTACCCTGGAAGGTTCAACTCGGACAACGGTTGAAATGATGCCATCTCCCAATTCAGAAGTGCATTGGATGAGTGCAGTTATATTTCTGGCTGGGTTTGCTTGTTTCTTGAGTTGGGGAATTTCTGACTATAACAATGCAGTTGAAGAAACAGATGAAGTTTCTAATAACTTAGGAAATTCTGGCAATCAACAACTTCATGTTGGTGTTTCCAATACTGATATTCAGCCTTCTTTAATCCCCCCAGTTTCGCCTCCTGGGATGAAATTTAATAACGAGTTTTCTGCTAAAAATGTCGTTCAATTTTCTCCTCGTTCTACTGTTTCTGGATTAGGGCGAGTAGATAGTAGTCAGTTTGTTGAAGATGGAGTGCAAAATCAACCTGGAATGTTATCTCCAGAAGAGTTTTACGCCCAACTTCAAGATGAAGATTTTTGGGAAGATACTAACTCCCAAATAAATAATAAACCCGCCGGCTAGTTAGTTAATTTGAGGTCATATTATGAGTAGAAATCAACGCCGTAATTTTGATGTTGATTATTCTGAAGGTGGAGCAATTGTGCCTGCCAATCGGTTGCAAAATATGTTACAGCAGGTACAGCAAAGAGGAATGGTAAATCAGCAACCTAGCGTTTCTCCTATGACCACTTATGATACTCAACCTGTAGAAGTTAGGTATATTAATGCACCTACTGCCTATAAACCGAGAGTTCCTCAGATAGAAATTCCCTATATTGAGACTTGGAAAGCACATAGGTTGCATCCACAAAATCCCTGGAGATTTGGCTGGTATCCAGTATATTTTTTATCTGATGTAATTAAATCTCCAGTGGGTGTCGCTGCTGTAGGAGTGTGGTTATTAATAATGCTGTTGAATTTTCTCCTTAATGGCAGTTACACCGGGCCAGGATATGCAGCTGGGAAGAAGATTGAAGTTGTACCCAAAGAAGTTCCTTCTTTTGCCCTGCCTGTGGTTAAGCAGTTGGATTAAGGAGTCACGCAAAAATAACTTGAACACTTTTCACTGGAAAGCAATGTTGAAAGCTTGTTCCAATCTAAATTTGTACGACTTATTTTTTCCTGCCTCCTAATGTGGGTAAAGGCAATTTTTTGGTTCGTACTGCTGGTGTGGATTGCAGATATCTTGCAACCAGGATATTTGCAGTTTTATAACTGGCGTAATGCTGTGGCATTAGTACAAAAGCTTCAATTTTTATCGCCGACTGCTGTTTTTAATCCTGTCTCTACGCGCTATTCCCCTAAAGTTAAGGAATCTGCAACATCAGGAGATGGCCTAAATTCTCCTGATTGCCGTGTAGCTCAGAATGATTTTGAGGAAGTATTGAGTACTACAAAGATTGGTTGTTGGCAGGTTTCTCCTGCTAATACAAAAAGGCGTTGAGACAATGCGAATAATCTTTGAAACTGACGGTAAAAAGGAGGTTAGTAATTCGACTGTAACTAGTTTGGATGAGACAGCCGATACTAATTCGAGTGAAAGCTGGAGATATGCGATCGCAACCTCAGTTGTCATTGCAGCTATGGTCATTCCCCAGGTTTCTGGATGGATTGAATCTCAATTGCTGGTTAAATCTCTCCAGAATCTAATACTACCTAGAACTGTTGTTAGTAATAAGGTTTTAAATAACGGTCGAATTGCCTTTCCTACTGCGGCTGGTACTCCTGTAACTAGTGAATTTGGTTGGCGGACACACCCCATTACAGGCGATCGCAAGTTTCACAGGGGAATTGATTTTGGCGCAGCCAAGGGTACTCCAATTTATGCAGTTGATGCTGGTCGAGTAGCTTTTGCGGGTGACAAGGATGGTTACGGCAAAGCAGTTGTTATTCAGCATCAGGGAAGTTTATCTACTCTCTACGGTCATGCCAGTCAGCTGTATGTGCAGCAGGGACAACTTGTTGTCCGTGGGCAGATGATTGCAGCAGTAGGTAGTACGGGGTTTTCGACGGGGCCGCATTTACATTTTGAGGTTCACGTTGATGGTGTAGCGCAGAACCCCCGCCCTTATTTACACGAATATTTAGCTAATCGTTGAAAGTTATTTAGCTATTGGCAAGAGCAATGCAAATTGTACCGATTTTGATATCAGGTGTGGTTGGTGCAGCCTGCTCTGTTGCATTTTCTTTTGGAGTAGCTTCGCTGCCATGTGGATTGGTATCCAAGGGTGCGGATACTGTCTGTCAAGTGCGTAGTTTCGGTAAGGCAGTTGATAGTTGGAAATTTGGGTTTATTGTTGGTGGTTTAGTAGGATTGATTTTCAGTCCTCGTCATCAATTTATATCCCGTTTTCAACCCATTCATTTGTCAACTGCTTCTTTAATTACTTTAGGCATTTATTTTTCAATTTCTCAAGGTACTGGTGTTTCTTCATTGTCGTCAAATAGTTTAAAACAAACAGGTAGTACAAGCTCTTACCAAATGTATTCTTATTCACCACGGTTGAGTGCTTTTTTAGCAACAATTCGTTGGGCAGAAACAGGAACCAGTGAGCCAGAAAGTTATCGCAAGTTAGTATTTAACGGAACTTTTAATGATTTTTCTACGCACCCGTTAAAGAAACAGTGCGCTCCTATTAATGGTAAAAATGTTTGTTCGACTGCGGCTGGTGCTTATCAAATGTTGGATATAAGTTGGTATGACCTTCAGCCAAAGTTAAACTTAAAAGATTTTAGTCCAGCTTCTCAGGACAAGATGGCAATTGAATATATTCGTCGTAATAATGCCTTAAGTGATGTTGAAGCAGGAAGGTTTGATACTGCTGTATGTAAAGTAGGTAGGGTATGGGCCAGTCTTATTTGCAATTCGTATAATCAAAATGCTAAATCAATTGCTCAATTAAGAACTTACTATCAGCAGCAATTACAGAAGTTTGAAATTTCTAAAAAGTGAAACTTAGGAATGTTACTACCATACAATGACACTAATGGTAATACTGAAATTCAAAAACAACAGCTTTGGACTGCAATTGTACAGGCCAAACAAGATGGTTTGAGCAATGAAGAGATTATAGAGAATGTACAGGAAGCTTTACCGGACGCAATGGTTTTTTATGCTGAAACTGTTTTAAAGCAGATTGACTTTAGAGCAAAATTATCACGTCCAGTTGTTGAATTTAATTTAGAATTTTTATTTCAGGTAATATACGAATCAGTAATTGCAGGTACAAGTGATGAAGAAATATTATCAATATGTGCAGAACACTGTACTTTAAATCAGTACGAGTTTGTACGTTATGCACTTGAATATATCCATCTCAATCGAATGCCATCACAGTGGGAGCAAAATAACGTGTATCAAAAAATGATTGAGATAGTTAGCATCTCGCCAATAGAATCTTTATTTGAATATATAGAGTCCATCAAAAATATTTATCTTAAGCAGATTGGTTATAAAGTAGTTCAGGAGAATCTTTATAATTTATTTTTGAGCAATAAAGAAACTGGTTATTTTACGGATTTAGCAAATAAATCGAGAGATAACTTCATTAAAAACTATTGCTGTCGAACGGCAGTGCTTGTTGCGCGTGCCACAGGTAAACCATTAGATTTAAAAGTGACAGTTAATGGCTCAATTCTTTTAAAAGAACCTAAATATTTGGATAGTGAAATTGCTAATAATGAGATTGCTAGCTCAAATATTTTAACTATGGGACAAGCAGGAAAACTATTAGTTGATACTTTAGAAGATTTTAATATTAATGCTAAGTATGTTGATGCCAAAAATGGCCCTACTTTTAACCGTATTAGGGTAAAACTGGGACGGGGTGTTAGTTATAAAAAAGTAGAAGACATTGGTAATGACTTAGTACAGCAGCTTGGTGAAGAATTAGGCTTAAAAGTTGCGCCAATGGTGAGTGTAGTGCCTGGGGGAGTTGTATTTGACATACCCAGGTTAGACAGACAATTTGCTTATTTCCGTGATTACTTTACTTTTGACGGCGAACCTGACATTTATTCGGTGTCTATCCCCGGTGGTGTTGATGTTGATGGCACTTATGTCGAAATTCCCCTTTATAGCGATAACGTGACTCATATCCTGGGTGGTGGGCGGACGCGGGGTGGAAAATCACAGTTTGAGAAAGCCGCAATCTTATACTTAGTGCGACGATATCCCCCTTCTGTTGTGCGATTGGCACTTTCAGATGTTAAACGAGTGACCTTTGGTAAATTTGATGGACTTCCCCATCTTGTAGCCCCAGTTGCGCGTGATGCAGAGTCTACCGCTAACTTACTCGATTACTTGGTCGAAGAAATGGAATTGCGCTACCAAGAATTTGAGCGTCACAGCAGTATTGAAACGATCGCACAGTACAACTCACGGTTCGCACCTGATTGTGTTATGCCACGAGTGATTTGTCTAATTGACGAGTGTTTTGACCTACTTTCCGATGATAACTACTGCGATCGCATTGAGACTGCGCTGATGAAGTTGCTTGCAAAAGCGGGTGGTGCAGGGATTCATGTATTGTTATACACCCAGCGACCTGACAAAAACGTGATAGACCCATTGATTCGCTCAAACTTTCCAGCGAAGACAGCCTTTGTTACGACTCGTCCTGAAGATAGTTGTATTATCCTGGGGGACGATAAAGATAAGCGTGCAGTTTATTTGCTGGGATACGGTGATTTTTTGTACAAGACGACTGAAGTTTTAAGACTCCAAGCTTTATATGTTGCTGACGATGAAGACCCTGAATACTTCCAGCAATTACTCTTGGAAGCAAAAAACCAGAACGATCCTTATACAGCATGGAAATCTGGGTTAGACTTTGATGAATTTGTCGCTAGTCTGTATGGCGAGAGTAGTAGTAATGATAATGGTAAATTTAAAGCCACTACTGCTACTAAAACTAAGCAGTCTAAGACTGATTTTGAGGGCAGCTTTAGTTTTAAGGTGCAGCTTGACGAAGAAGCAAGAAACTCAATTATGAATTTGCATCAAAAGGGCTATAAACTTGATGAAATTGTCAAAGCAGTATTCAATTTATCCCGTCAAGACGGTAGATCGTACAAGAAATTTAGAAACGTTGTTGAGGAATTTTTAAATAACTTTAAAGGTGGCGGTGAAGATGATATTTGAACTAACCATGCCTTTACCCCCTTGTATGAACGAAATTATTAACCAGGCACGGTCAAGTTGGCAAGCAAGTGCTGAACTTAAGAAGTACTGGACATAAATTAAACAGAAGGAGGTGATTAAACTTGTTAACAAACTATGTATACAAACTTAGACCAAATACAACGCAATCAACAAAAATGAGTAATTGGATAGATATGCTCAGGAGTCACTATAACTGGTGCTTGAATGACCGTTTAACCCAATATGCTCAACAATTTATCATGGGTGAATATTGCGATATCAGAACTAAGGCTGAAGCTTGCCCACTTACTTGTTTTGTTAACAAGAACAGCGCAACGGGCGAACCCTGGAAAGATAGCAAAACTGATAAAGATGGAAAATTAAGAAACCCTCGGCGATTTGCTGGCGACATTCAAATAACAGCGTTGCCGGAACTTAAAAAAGCTAGACCTTGGTATAGTGACATTGACTCAACAGTGTTACAGCAAAATGTTAAACGTCTTGACACTGCTTACAAAAACTTCTTTGAGGGTAGAGGTTTTCCATCTTTCAAAAACCGCTCTAACTTTACATCTTTCACGTTTGCAATGGGTGTAAAAGCGCAAGGGAACAAAATCTATCTACCTAAACTAGGCTGGATGCGGTTTCATAACTCGCGCTTAATCCCTAATGGGTTTACCATCAAAGCGGCAACGGTTAGAAAGCGCCAAGATGGTTGGTACGTTTCGCTGAAAATTGAGGATAAAACAGTACCTGACTATATTGCCAGACCGTTAACTGAAGTTACATCGATAATTGGTTGCGACTTAGGATTAACTAAGTTAGTGCATCTTTCTGACAACCATCAGATTCATAATCCAAGATTTGCAACCAATAAGAAAACCAAGCGAGTTTTAAAACTGCGTCAACGACGTGTTAGCCGCAAATCTAAAGGCAGCGTTAACCGTAAAAAAGCAGCTAAAAAAGTAGGCAGACTTCATAAAAAAATCACTGATAAGCGTCAAGCATATCAGTGGAAAGTTGCCAATAAAATAGTTTCTAGAAATGTTGATGCTATTGCTATTGAAGATTTAAATGTCTCCGGTATGATGAGATGTTGCAAAGTTAAGGTAGACTCATTAACTGGTAGATTTTTAAGCAATGGTCAATCTAGAAAGAAAGCTTTAAATCGGTCTATCGCTGATGCAAGTTGGAGTGATTTGACTTTAAAAATTGAGTATCTGGCTGCAAAGCAAGGAAAGGTTGTAGTTAAAGTTAATCCAAGACACTCTAGCCAAGAATGCCGTAATTGTGGGCATGTTGATAAATCCAACAGAGATGGCGAGAAATTCATCTGTGTTAAATGTGGGCACATAGAACACGCTGATATTGGTGCGGCTAAAACCATCAGAGATAGAGCATTTGATATGGTACGTGGGGACTCCGCGAAACCTAAACGCCCGAAACAACCTAAGGAGACATCAACACGCACGTAGCGTGCAAATGTGTTGAGCCTGGGAACCTGTGCAAACAGGATATTAAGATAGCGATGTCTTAAGAATCTCCGCTCCTAAAGGACGGAGAGCGTCAATGTATCTAACCAATTTTCTAGAAAAAGTTTAGAAAGACACAATCAAAAAATCACACATTTAATCTCAAACCAATTGTAGTTTATCTAAAGGATAATAGTAATGTTACGTTATAAAGAATATACTTAGTTAATTGGTAAACTAAATGCAGGCAAGAATGTTAATTTATGGGGTAAACAGGATATTGGTAAGACTTTTACTGTTAAAAATTGTTTACTAAAAGATATTACTTTAAAGTCTGTTTATCTCAATCTTGAATATCCTTTTAGTGTGGCTCATCTATTTGATGTTATTCCTATGAGTTTTGATTTATACTACCAGCAGGATTGGCAAAATATAGTAAGCGAATTATCTGATGGATTAAATAGACTACTTGTGATTGATAATTTTGATAGATTGCACTTTGTGAGCGATAGTTTTAGCAATGATTTATTGAGATTGCAACAGTTAGCTAAACTAGAAAATTTTTCTTTACTATTAATATCTCGKATGCCGCTAAGATATTTTCATTTTCCGAGTTTTGTTAACTATTTTGAAGAATTGGAATTAAACGAAACTAATACTTGGACTTTTGGAAAGTAGATATGGGATTTCTAGATATTATTATTTGGTGATATTCCAGTCCGGGTAGATTGTTGTTTTAAGCAACAAAGCAAGTTCGACTCTTGCTATCACCATTGGGAATGAAACTACTACTGAGACTGAAAATTGACGAGTACATATCTATTAAATAGTTTTGGAATTGTTAATAGAGTAAGGGGTAGGTTAGTAGTGTAGTTCTCAGCAAATCCCAATTTGTGCCGGGGCGAGAGTAATTAAAAACCTTGTGACCTGCATTTTGGAGGGATAAATTATGTTGAAGAAGTTTGCGTTTAATGGCTTGAGAAACCTTAATGCTGCTTTTGGAATAGTGTCTTTAACTGCTATTGCTTTAGGCACTGTAGCAACTTTTTCTGGTTTGGGCTTATTGTACTTAGCTAAGGGCGGATTCCCAATCGTTGAGAAAGAACGCTCTGGACAAATTGCCTATATTGGCACTGGTGCTATTGTATTGGGCTTTACCGGAATTATTCTTGCTTCCTTGGGCGGTGCTTTCTTAAGCATTGTTGAAGAATCGGAGGAAAATAATTCGAGTAGAGAAACTGCAAAAATAGCTGACATAAAACCGCTTGTATTAACAAAAGCTGAGAACTCTAAAAAATCTGATTGTCTGCCTTCAATTTACACTTACACAGTGATGAATTTTGAGAGACATTCTGATTCAAAGTGCTTGGTTGTTTCTAGATTTGAGGAAGAACCATATCGGAAATTCGTACTTTACGAAGAATTATGTTCTCACCAAATTGATGACTTGGCAGTAATCTATGATGAAACAGATCCAGACAGATTAATTGGACAAACTTTCTCCTCATATAAACCTTTACCTTGTGAAGCTTTAGAGGAGCATTTAGATATACACCGACGCTATATTAATGCAGCTAATAGCGAAGAATTTAGTTCTTGCTATTTACAAGTATGTGCTGGGTGTAAGTTACTGCATGGTGCCAATAATATTGTTTGTGGGATTCATCCACATGGATGGTTTGAAAATGGTTGCTGCCCAGATAAACAATGGGATGAACGTAAGGCGTTGTTTCCATTTGAAGATGATGCTGTTGTCGAAAATTTAAATAGAGAAATATCGTCCAATCAAGCGAATATTTACAAATTTTATGGCAATCTTATCTTGTGGGATGAATACGCTAACCGTAGGTTTTCTTTTTCTTATTCCGGTATCTTGCTTAAACATTCTGACAGACTGCTTGAGCTTGGTATGGAAGCGAAACTTCTTTCTTACATCCAGTATTTCCGTACTCGAAATGTAGTGGTCTTTGACTACGTAGCATCAGGACGAGTTTTAGAGTTTGCAAAGGAACTTAAGGGTATAGCTCAAATCGAAGTTGATGGTGATGAAATATCTATCTTTTTTGATATATATGCGCCCTGTCATCGCTTTCGTCGTGATGGTGTATCGCTGCATCCCTACTCAACTTTCGTTCCTCAAAAACTTAGATATAACTACAACTTGGTTAGCTACGTTAACTACCTTAAGAGTAAAAAATCTGGAGTGCTGAGATGAATAAGGAAGTTTCTAAAAGCTGCAAGTACAAGCCGGAAAAATCGCATTTCGCATTTTTGCAATTTCTGTATCTTGAACTGGTAATTTTTCCAATTCAACATCTGCAAATTTTGGAAAACTTAGTTCATCTAATTGCTTAAAAAGGCAATTTACCCTCCTTCCTCCTGCTATCGGTTGGGATACGTATAAAAGCTTTCACTCAGTACGGGGGTTTCCCCCGCTACTGGGTGGTAAGCCGCTAAACGCCGCCCATCAGTAATTCATGGAGGAACCACATTATGTCTGCTTTTGCAATATCGCCTTTTGTGCAATCTATTAACGATGTTTTGTTTCCAATCGAGTTGTTTTTGATGGTCTTCCCAATCTTCTATGTGATATTTGTCCCTGCTCAATCACTATCACTTCAAGTTAGTAATAGCGTTGGGGTGATTTCTGAAGAGTTGCCAGTTTTAGAAACTCATGGGAATTTGACTGGTGTTGGTGCTGTTTCTGTTCGGGAAGAATTTTCTAAACCAGAATCTTCCATTATTGAAACTGCGCCGCCAGTTGTTGAAACTGGGGTTGCGGATGAAGCTAGACAGCTTGTGCTGGTAGACGTTAAGGAAGAAAGGAAGAAGCTTTTGGATTTAGGTGCGCGGAAGTTGCGACAGTTCTGCAAAGAACGCCGAATTCAAGGCTATTCTACCGTCTACAACCGTAAAAAACTTGATGGACTCGTTGACTTTCTGATAGCGCAACAAGTGACCTCTGCTCAAGTGGCCGAGTGTGTGGAAATGCTTGCTTAGAATTAAAATTTGGTGAAAAGCCTCGGTAAAAACTGGGATTGCAAAACTATTCCCTTGGGATAGGATAATACTTGCTTGATGACTCTTTCTATTAAGGTTGAGCTTCTAAAATGCGTCCTATACTTCTTGGCGATAGTGTTGGTAAACCTCTCTTAGCGGCTTCTTCTGCTACCTGCATATGGTAGTGGTGCTTGGAACGACTAGGTTTTCGGTTCTTGCTCCATTCACTAATTTCGACGATTTTGCTCGCCTCTGTACTTTTGCACTTCTTAGGTCTGCCTACGTTGACACCCAATACTTCATTAGCTTTTGCGATCGCCGACTCCTGGGTTTCTGACAAGATGGTACTTGATGTCCATCTTTTCTTCCACTTTGCTATTGAGTTTTCGGTTACACCAATCTCTTGGGCTAAAGCTACATATTTTTTGCCTTCGTTTAGCCCCAGCAGAATTTTCGCTCTTTTGCTAACTTCGTCGCTGCTCGTTGCCGCTATGTGTTCTAGTGCTTGTTTTTCAAGAGAATTTAATATTTGAAGATGAGGCATCTAAAAATTTACCCCTCTTTACTGTACAATTTTGCCAAATGGAATGAAGCCTGATATACTCTTTTTGTAGCGTTCATTTTTTCTAAAAAACCACCCAAAGCCCTGTTTGCACCAGGGCTTTGAGGAGAAAACAAGCCCACCTGTTAGTAAAACAAGGCGGAACATTGTTTTGTCAATTTAATTAACTAGAGACATCATATCATGAGTTTAGCCAGTTTTACAAATCTTTCTTTCGGTAGATGTATTTTTCCCAAAAATAACACCAAAAAATATCTCTTCAATGAAATTGGTTTTAAATGGGTTAATAATAATAGTTTTCTACTGCAAAAATTCTCTTCGGGAGATTGTTTGATAATTAATTGTTCATTATTTACAAAAATTAATTATTTTCTAATAATAGCACTTTCATCCACTGGAGAAAGTGCCATCAGTCCTGCTGCTTGAGTTTTTCTACTTTCTGCTTAAGCTTTTCAAAATTGAACTTATCTTTTTTAGGCAATTTGTGACCCGGAGTATCAATATGTCTGAGGTGCATAGTCCGGCAATTGTATATATTTCTCCTGCGGAGTTGGTAGTTCATCCGAAGCTGATAGAAATATACGGTGAAAATGAGGTTCGTCCCGCTTTGGAAAAAAGTATCTCAGAAAAAGGGATTTTGGAATCCTTAAAGGTATCTGCACGCACTGGTGTAAATGTCGTCTTGGCAGGCAAGTGTCGTTTGCAGATAGCCCGCCAGTTGGGAATTTCTGCTGTGAAAGTAGAATTTGTCGAGTCTAGTTCGCCTGAAGAAGATTTGAAATTAGTGCTTGATTTTAATCTCCACCGCGAAGGCGGGAAGACTCATTACCAGAAATTTCACGAAGGGCAGTACTGGGAGAGCGTACTTCGTCCCCAAGCGAAAGAAAGACAGAGGGAAAGCGCTCGTCGTTTGAATGAATCGAAGTATTCAAATTTGAACACTTCGATAGATGAGAATCAATTTCAACTAAATAAGGGTAAACCTGTGATTCGGGAGGTTTCAGAGAATCTGAGGATAAGTGTTGGCAGTTATCACAAGGGTAAAAAAGTATTTGAATATATTTCTCAATTGCGGGATATGCAAAAATTCAAGGCAGTTGTTGCACTGGAGGCAGAATTTAACCGAAGTATTGATGCAGCGTACAAGTTCGTTTGCAATCAAGATATCTGTAACCAGGTTATAGACCTAATTGAAGCAGGCGAGATAGGTAGTATAAGTGATGGTATCGCTTGGATGCGGAATGGCGATCGCAATCCGTTTCGGCGTTTCCAAGTTGGTCAAGTATATCAATTTAAGGAAAGACTGCGGCCAGAGTTGGAAATCGTGGGGCGTGTTATTGGTATAACTAATGAATTTGTTGTGTTTGGATTGAGGAATTTAGTAAATATGAACCTAGAAATCGTGAATCTACGTCCGCGACAGATTAATGCGGAGTTGCAAGATGAACCATCTGCTGAACAGAGAGCAAGAATACTTCACTTAATGGAAAAGTTTAGGGATGTTTTTCCAGTTCAGGTATCTTTAGCTGAATTATTAAAACTACCAAATTTAACTGATAAAGAGGAGGTTTTATTACGGATGTATGAGTCTGACGTATTTGAAAAAACTTGGGAGGATTATAAGAACCAAATGCAAGCAATGGAAGTGTCTACAAATAGAAAAAAGGATAATATTCGTGCTGCATAGGTAGCTGTGAGCAGTTAATCTAGCAGAGAATTTATCCCACAATTTAACGTTACCTAATAGATTAGCATCTCAATACTGATTGCAGTACGAGTTCATATTTTGGGTGCCGAACTCGTATGGATATATTTGACTGTTTTTTGTTTTTAAATTCGTTGGTGGAGTGTAATCTCATCTTCACCTATTGTACTAACCTCCGCCAGTTTTTGGTGACACTTTTAGGTGTTACTAGCTTTGCATTCTTATTCCAAAACTATTTTCTAGATTTAGTCACAACTTCGCTAGAACTGACGTATTTAAATAGCTCTCAAAAAAAAGTTGGGTAGCCGCATTGTTGTTGGTGAAGCGTGTTGGACTAAATCTTAGCCTAAGCCTACGTATGTCTAAGCCTAAACAAGTATAACCTCTGTTTGCTTTCAACCATGAGACGATTACCAGTCGCCTCCAACAAGCGGATAACCAACCGCTTAATAAAACAAAAATTTCAAATTTAGGCTAACACATTTTGACCAACAGCGAGGCTACCTGATGCACTAAAACCATCAGGACAGTCACTCATGTTCCAAGAAGATTTCGGGGCAGATGTTGATAACAGGCCCCAATTAAGTCTTTCACAGCCTTCAAAAAAGAAAATCAAACCCCACCTGCCCGCAGAATCTGTGGGTAAACGCTACGTAGAGCGTTTTTGGCATCCATTTGGGGCGATAGTTGCCCCTTCTTTAGTAGAAGGTGCAAAACCAGCATGGCGCACTATCGATCATTACCTGCAACCTTCTCAACTGTGGAAGCTGCACCAAGATAAGTCAAAATTAGTAGGTCTGCGTTTTGACAACACAACCCGTTACGGCACAATCGATTTAGACTGTTTTGGCGACTACCATAACATTGAATCTATAAATCGTATCAAAGCGGCACTAGAGGAAATCGGCATAGTCGATATCGTCATTCTCCAGTCCAGCTTTAGTGGTGGTTATCATTTGATTTTAAACTTTGCATCTCCCCTGCCTACCTTTGCTTTAGCCTGCGCCTTAGAAATTACCTTGAAAAATGCAGGCTTTATCCTGCGTCAAGGACACCTAGAAATCTTCCCCAACACTAAACTATATAGTGCCAAACAAATAACCAACTACAAAGCCATCCGTTGTCCCATGCAACCAGGTAGTGGGTCATTTTTACTTGATGAAGATCTACAACCAATTAGCGACTCAGTTTCTATCTTCCTCGACTATTGCAATCGCGCGGCCAGTCGGCAAGATTTAACCAAATTAAAACGGGTAGCGAACAAAGCCAAAAAACAAATAGCACAGGAGAGATATCGTAAGCAAGAGTCTGCTGATGCTGCACAGTGGCGTGCTAACTGGGAAGAAATAATTGCGATCGGTTGGACAGGACAAGGACAAACAAACACCCTCCTACAAATCTTTGCAGGCTACGGAATCGTCTTTCTAGACTTAAGAGGCGATAAATTAGCCGAATTTTGCGTCTCCACCGCAATCAACGCCCCTGGCTATAAGCAATATTGCCGACACCAACATGAAATCGAAGCTAGAGTACGGCATTGGGTAGAATGCACAATTCGTAACAAATGGTACAGTGCATACGTTAGTTATCCCGAACGGCTGTTGGGTACATTCGCCAACACATTTGCAGAAGCCACAGCAGGTGTTAGCAGCATTGATCAACCCAAAGATAACGTAATTCCATTTGACCGTCGCCACCAGCAGAACTGGGAACGTAGTCAACAAGCCCAAAGACGCATCCAGATAGTAGTAACAGCAATAGAGTGGGGTAGTGGGTTACCAGCAGGGGCTACTGAACGGGCAAAAGCTATACGTGCTGAGTATAAACGTCGCTTTAACAAAACTATTTCCCAAGAGACTCTACAAAAGCACTTACATTTGTGGCATCCCACACGCTACATTTTAGACCCTTGGGCAGAAAATAGCTCAAACCCTTATCAATCAAAAGAGAACGGGCAATTTAATAGTTTTCAAAACTCATTTTCAAAACAAAATGTTGGAAGCCCCAGTAAAATCGATAATTACGGGCATTTTTACTATATGAAGGTTTTTTGTTTACCTCCTGCTGCTACAGCCCCCCAAGGGCTGGAGTCAGCAGAGGAAGTTCCACAACCTGATGTTTCTCAGTCAGACTCAGCTCTAATCCAGCCGGCGGAAAATCTTGAATTCATAAATTCTTTTAATACTGCTGAAATTAATTTAAATCAAACCAGCAATCAATTAGAGAATTCAGTTCATACAAATATTTTACAATCAAATGAATTCAGTTATCATCAGGATTTTATATACCTGTGTAGCTCCGGCAAGTCGTCAAAAGTTGATAATCAAAACTTATCTAACACGGAGGATAACGGGCTGGGTGTAGTTTCGATACCTGCTGCGGTTCCACTAGAACAACCACTCCAAAACCCCAACAACGGCTTGCACGGTGCATCTGTTGGTGACGAGACTGCTGATGTTTCCTACCGCATTGAGGAACTCAAGCGAGTGACAAAACTACGGCTAATGGCTTTAACCCAAGCTAAGGCTAAGGTGCGCCAATACTGCGTAATCACGGGACATATTCTCAGCACTCAAGAACGCGATCGCTTAGAGCAACGTGCCAAAATGCAATTCTACCTCGATTCCGGTAACGAAACTCTAATTGCAGAAGCTAAGGAGTGGGCGACTGCCAATCCTGGGTGTCTACCGTTTTCCTTGGAGTTGGAAAGCGAAAAATTTTGGAAAAGATGAGGGATATCAGGCGGTAAGATGTTTGGTATTTTAGATTTTAACTGCACAAAAAGAGGTGATTCAGCTTTACAGAAGTTATTAATTTGTGAGTAAAATTTGGTACAAAAATATAGAAGGAGCTATGAAAGATATCTTAATGGAAAAACTGTTTAATCAAGCAGTTGAACCAATCTTCCAAGCCAATAATTTAACTAAATATTCAGCACTGAAACAAAGAGAGGATGAATTTAAATCACTGTTTAATATTGAATTAGCAGAATACGTGGACTCGAAAAGAGGATTTGATTTTTCTCTATTTATTCGTGATTTTTTAAGTGAAGATTGCTTGCCGTACAGGGATGCTATTCAACAAAAATATGGAAAGCGGGCAGCAGATTTGATTGGGGAATTAATTTGTATTTGAAAGCAAAAAAAGTTGGCTGTTAGTTAGAATTTATGACTATACGGCCAGCATTCTGTGCAACTTTAATACTATGTATTTGTATCTTCCTGACTTAATTGTTGCTCAAACTCAGATATTGAACCTGTAGTTACTGCTTTTTCTAACAATTGATTCAATAACTCAATATCATATAATTTATTTAATTTTTCTACTAATTCAGTAGAAACATCTTTAAATCGAATTGTTAGGATTTGAGCAATATATTTCTGGGTAGCTTCTGCTATACCTATGCGTTCTATGCTTGTCATGTATGTCATTTTTTGTTCAGCCTCAAAACGCTCCAATTCTGCTTTGAAATTTAAGTCTAACTCTGGTGGTAGAGTCATTAATCTATCTAGCAACCGGAAGATTTGCTGGATTTTATCTCTACTATAGCCTAACTCATACATTCGTTTAATTAAGCTTAACTTCCACTGCAATCGGCCTGTTAAATCTTGAGTTGTCGTTTGTGTCCGCAGGTGCGCCATCACCAGTACAGCAAAGGGACTATCACTTTGTTCTAATTCTGACCAACGAGATTCATAGTCCAGTAGCTTGACAATGGGAAACTGAAGACTCAAACGACATCCCCAACGACCATAACTATATTCTTGCGGTCGCCAATTGGCTTGATTATCTCCTAGAATTGCCAAGCTAACAACTTCTTGGTTATAACGGTCAAAGATTCTGTAGTGGTAAGAAAACATCCGTTTAGGGAAGTTGGTATCTACTTGACTTTGGATTTCCAGGTGAATCAGCAACCAAGTTTCCTTTCCATCTTTTAGCCAAACTTTGATTAGCTTATCGACAAATTGTTTACCAATTTCAGATTCTCTCATCAACTGCTGCAATTCTTGATCGAGAAAATCATAGCCTCGTTCCCAATCAATTTCTGCTTGAATTTCAGGAAAAAAGAATGCAAGAAACGCTTCAAAATATTGTTCTACCCCTTCCTTCCAAGCACCATCATAATCTGCTCTTACTTCATTCATAGATTATTTCCAATCAAAATATCATAATGCCTTTTTTGAAATTCAAGTTACTTTAAACGACATAAAATTTATGACTAATTTACATATCAACAAATGTTGGTTTAATGTGGAATTTTGTTGCTTGGCTTTTTGAGCGAGAGGTTGCATACTCAAAGTAGTTTATTCAAAATAAATTAGGGAATTTTTATTGAGCGATATAGTTGCTAATTTTTTTATTTTATTAATTTAATTTATTGACTTTTTGTTTACAAATTTAAAAATTTAGATTGACATTAATCTAATACAACAAAGTTTAGTCACTTTGTAAATAATATTATGACGCGAAAAAATAAAGAACAACCAGGCATGTCAAATAATACTTCCTCCAATACTAATAGTAAGCCTCAAAAGCGACTGATAATTATAACAGGTGATAAAGGTGGCGTGGGTAAAAGTACCTTTGCACGAGCAATATTTCAACTTTACATTAATAAACATTTACCCTGTGTTGCTTATGAAGCTGACTTAAGGAATCCTCAGATAGAAAGATATTTTCAAAAAGATTACCGCCCTATAATACGTTATATTGATATTTTTCATAGAGGTGGTGCTGACGATTTATTAATTAATCTAGATGAGAGTGATTGTCCTATCACATTATTAGACTTGCCAGCACAATCTGGAGGTTTCTTTGAAAGTTATGTCAAAGAGCTTGCATTTTTTGAAGTTCTGAAAACTGAAATTAATTGTCGAGTGACAATGGTTTCAGTGATTAGTAGAGTTCTTGACTCTATAAATGTTTTAGAAAAACTTCGTGAACTTTGTAAAGACCAAGTAGATTATATTGTTGTCAAAAATCTATTTCATGGTGAAGAAGAAAAGTTTGAGCGATATAATGACTCTTCCCTACGTCAGAATATGCTTGCAGAAGGTCTAATAGAACTTGTAATGCCAGATTTATTCTACAAGTCTTATGACTTTATTGACCGCCATGCTTTAACCTTTAATGAAGGTCAGACTCATAGAGAGACAAATATTGTAATTAAGTCAAGAATTAAATCTTGGCTTGCTGAGTTTGAAGCGCAAATTAAGCCAGCATTTAATTTATTGGGTTTTGATATACAACCAGATGACTGTTACTACCCAGCAGTTGTGGAAAAATCTAAAGAGCTTAGAGAAAACGAAGAAAAAGAAAAAGCTAAAAACCAAGATGCAAATTTACCATCTGAAGATATAGCTGGTTAATTGAATAGGTTGCTTGGTTTTTATGTTTGGAAAGCGTTTTGTAATTACATCGGGTGATGCTCGTGTGGGTAAGTCCACAGTTTCTCGGCTCTTGCTGGAATTGTACTTGAAAAGTAAATGCAATGCGCGTGTTTTCTACCACGGTTATCGTAACAAGCTATCGATGTATAAAACAAAAGGTTTTGAAATAAACCATTTGGGATTGTCTAGGGGCGATTCGGATAGATTATTACTTGACTTAGAAATGTTTCCAAATATTGATGTAGTTTTGACAGATATGCCAGGTCAAAACCATCAGGAGTTCAAGTTTTTTGATAAAGATGTTTCACTGATAGGAAATCTTAACCATCTCGGATATCGTGTTACTTTCTTGCACCCGATATCACATCGTAAAGACTGTGTTGAAGATTATCTTGAGGATTTATACCAGCATTTTGGTAGTCAAGTTGACTATATTGTTATCAAAAATTATTACTTTGGCAAGCAATTTCGATACTATGAAGGTAGTAGATTCCAAGCTAATATTAAAAAATTAAATGGCTTGGAGCTAGTTTTGGGCGGGTTGCATAACGACTTTTACGAGTTGCTTGAGGATATTGGTTTACCCTATGCTCAACTTATTGAAACTAACTCCCCTCTTAATACTATTCACCGTTCGATAGTATTCAACTGGATAGAGAATTTTAATAATTCTATTGTTTCTAATGAGATTGCTTCTAATTATTT
Source organism: Nostoc minutum NIES-26 (assembly GCA_003326215.1). Classification (GTDB taxonomy): domain Bacteria; phylum Cyanobacteriota; class Cyanobacteriia; order Cyanobacteriales; family Nostocaceae; genus Dendronalium; species Dendronalium minutum. Next base: position 62,498 of record LXQD01000299.1, read on the forward strand.
AGGGCTAAGTAAGAACTGTACAGAACTAGCTTCTGTAGGTACAAATCAACAACATCCTTCCAATTTTGATGTAAATGAAGATATTGAATCTGAAGAATGGTAAGTATGAGCTTTACCAAATTGACAGTGAGGTTTTAAATTAACTATTTAAACAACCTATGACCAATATTGCAAAAGTTGTTGAAAAAGTTATTGCAGAATATTCTGAAGAAAAGAAAGCAGAGGTCACTGATTGGATACTTAAATTGGGTGTTCGGCCTGATGACCCCTTGTTTAACCTATACGCGGAACTAGGTACAACCCAATTTGCGTTGCAGCAACTACCTGGTAGGCTTGACTCGCTTGTGGTGGGTTGGACTGACATGGTGGACGATAAGCTTAATAGTGCTTCTAAGGTGGCAATACAGCAACAAAAAAGTGCGATCGCCCAAGCTGCTAAGGATTTAATTAAGATGACTAAGCAAGCTGGCGGGGCGTTGCCTTTCTTGGGTGTAAGTAATTGGCGATTGGCACAAGTAGCGGGAGTGTTGGGTTTTGTACTGGCTTTGGGAGCTGTAATTGGTGTTTTTACATACAAAACTATTGCTGGAAGTGTAACTTTTCAGCAGGCGGCTTCTGGAAATGCTATTTTACAACCCGAAGATAAAAAGCTTCTGGATTGGGCCAAATCTAATGAAGGTAAGGTAGCACGTAGTATTTATGTTAGAAACGCTGCCATCATTAAAACTTGCCGTCAGCAGAAGAAGTATTCAGGTGGCTGCATAATTGCAGTTGATTAACTCTCTAGGCAACCCAGCCTTTGTATCCCTTATTACTCGTTTTAGCTGTATCCTTTTGACTATTTTGGTTGGTTTTGACTCTTGTATGGCTTTCTTGAGTAACTTCTTCTTCGATTTTCATGTCTGCAAAGCTGAGGATTCCCAGACGGATAGCTTCCCGGATAGCGTTTAATCTATCTTTGACTCCTAACTTGATAAATGAATTATGTAAATATGACCTGACTGTACCTTCGGAAACATACATGACATTAGCAATTTCATTATTTTTCATGCCACCAGCCGCTAATTTGAGAACTGTAATTTCTTTATTAGAGAAATCACTTAACAAATCTAGTGAATTTTTATCGGCTGTGTCATTTGACCTAAGATTATCAATCAAAATGCGATTAATAGTTGGGTCAATCCATGATTCATTATTGTATGCAGCCATTACTGCTTCAATGAATCTTTCTCCTACTTCTTCTCTGGCATTATTTTTACAGTAGTAGCAGTCTGCGCCATTACTAATTGCTGCGTTAATGGTATCTCGGCTGCTATTTGCAGTCATAACCACTATTTTAATTGACGTGTGTTTGCATTTAATTAAACTTATGACATCAGTACCATTGATATCAGGTAAATCAATATTTATCACCACGATATCTGGCTTTTGTTGATCAACAGTTTCTATTCCTTCCTTTCCGGTTTTAGCAAGGCCACATACCTGGATTTTACCAGTTTCAGATAATATTGTCGCCGCACCAAACCTAGATATGTTCTCATTTTCAATTATGACAACATTAATAGGTTTCATATTACATACTGTTTGGTTTAGTATTGTCCCTGATAATAATACTTATAGCACTTACTTTTTATTGTTTTTTAATCTTTACAGTTACTATAAATTAATCAGCTTATTTAAAAACTTTATTTTTAATTTTAAAAAATTTACAAAGTGATTGGATGGTTTGTGTAGTTTTCATTAAGCAATCTATTTACTAGGCAACTTTATTGATCGGTTTTAGTTTTAATAGTATTTATCGAATTTAGGGAGTAATAAACGATTTTTTATGAATTTCAATAAGCTTTTAGGATGGATAGAAAATATTGTTGTTTGGTCTTTAATAGGAATGCTATGTTTGGTCGGGTTAGGTAGATTACCTATTAACCCGACGAGTTTGTTTGATTTTACTGCATCTTTTTACTATTTTTCTGTTGCGGTTATTATTTGCCCCAAAACTCCCTTAAGTTTTAATAACAAGCTAGTTTTGGGGTTTATAGCTTTTTCGTATGGTGTGTGCTTTGGGTTGATTTAATTAATCTATCTCTTTAACAGCATCCTGGCTTTTGAATTGTTGTTGGTTCTGTTCGCAGCGTGTTTGTTGCTCATCGAACAGAGCCTTAAAACGTTCAAATTCATTATGGGTAAGGTTATTGATGATGATAGAGTAATTCTCTGAGCTATTATTACGAGATGCTAGGAGTGCTTCTTGGCTTGCTTCTGAATCAGGCGAATTTCTATCAAGGCTAAGAGTTTGTGAATCTTCTTCTGATTTTAGACTTGCAGTATATGCCTCACTTTTATAAATGATACTTTCTGTCTCTTTGTCTGGTTTTCCAAATATATTTAAGCGGTCTAAAATTACAGGAATAACAAATTGTTGAATTTGTAAATTAGCGATAAAAGATTGCACTTTATCGTGTTGACATTCTTCTACTAGGTTGCCATTATTGTCGTCATTTTTATTTGTGAGGTGTTTTAGAACTTCTGGTTGAATTTTCGTTTCTGAGTACTGGCTTACTTCGGGTTGTAAAGATAACTCTGGACTAACTGGATTAACAAAATTGACAGTTTCAATTTCTGTGGAGCTTAACTTTACTTCCTCTTGTGCTATTTCACTTATTCTATTCATTTCTGAATTTAACTTTAACACAGCCTCTTGTCGTTCCTCAGCAGTTGGAGGATTTTTTGCATATTCTTCAAATTTCTCATCAGGTATATTAAGCTGTGCAATCAATTCTCTAAGGAGACAAGCTTGCATTGCTGGAGTTAAACCTTCTACTGGAGAATCGATTAGTTCTTTCATAGTAAAATTACCTTTCTACTAAATCTTTTTTGACATCTTTGAGTGCATTATTGATGCGATCGCTCATAACTTGAAAATCTTGTAATGTTTCATCACTAATATTACTTACTTGAGTTTTTCCTTGTTTGACATATAACAAGATATTATCTTTTTTATCCTTAACTAAATAAGTTTGGTTTTGAGTTTGAGTAGCAATCTGATATTTTTCTGTTTGGACTGTCATAATGCCATTAATATCTTCTTGTCCAATCGTCTTAACCACACGTTGAGCAAGACTGGTCATCTCATTAACTTTTTCTAATTCTTTAATGTCTTGTTCCATTGCCTTAAAAGCATTCTCAAGACTAATATTTTCTTGAATGTATAAATTAGTTATCTCCTGAATTCTATTGAGATATGTGTCTGATTTACCGAGTTTTTCAGCTGCTATATACCAGTCTTGGAGATTTTGCACTGTATTAGCTTTCATCCGCTCGATAATGCTATCCATCACTCCAACTTGCTGTATTTTGGGTTGAGCAGGTGATGCGAGTGCTTGGTTAATATTTGGTTGTTGGCTTTGTTGTGATGAAAAAATGTTCTTGTCGTTAGAAATTAATGAGTTATCTGATACTTGTGTATTAGTAGAAATAATATCGCTACTAACTTTGGTGTTTTCTACAGGATTAAATACTGCGTATCCTTGGGAAGTTTGTTCTACTCTGTACCCTTTTTCTTGAAGATAATTTTGAACTAATTGGTCAGTTCCTTGTGCATTTCCGACTAGAAAAGAGCTTTTCACTGCTATTGCCTTATCAAGTAAGGGTTTATAGTGATTTTCAAATGTTTGGGCAATTTGCTCGCTTGTTACTCCACGCCACGGGCCAGATCCGGACACCATAATCATGTCTTCTTTTGAGTAATTTCCTGTGTTGGCGCGTTCCCCCCATACTTGCTCGTAATTTCGTGTGCTTGAAGCTGTATCAAGGGGTGCAGCTGATTTACCGATAAACTGGGTAGCTATTTGGGCCATCGCAATGTCTTTTTTCATGTGTTCAGCGACGGCGGCGTTTATAGGTTCGAGTTGGGACAGTGGATTTGTGGGCCGCAGAGCAGTCTGTTGGAACTTGTCCTGCTGGGTTTGTACTGTAGTTTGTTGTGATTTTGCAACTACATATATATACGCTTCGCTAAGGGCTTGAATAAATGCGGATTCTTTACCCTTACCCTGCCACTGTTGATCCTGGGCATTAGTAATGCTTGTACAGTTCTCTAACCAATTGACTCCCCCGCGTTTGGCGATCGCCTCAGTTAGCCGGGGGTGTTGTTCGAGTTTAGCTTGAAGCACTTCTACCATTAGCTGGTATTCATCAACTGATGGATGCAACTGCTTTTGGTGATTAAATGCGTGTTCGGCGGATGCGTATGCTACCCCTTGAGGTTTTTGGACATGGGTTTCTACTCCATACTGCCCACCGGGGGCTTCTGGATTATTATTGACTGAAACTTGGTAATCGTTTTGCAGCTTGCCTTGTTCTTTGGCGAGTGCAGTGGCAAGGCTGAGTGCTACTCCCAGCCCATCTTTGGAGTCGGGGCTGATATTTACTGGAGTTGCAGCTTGTTTTTGGATGGTTGGGAACGGAACAATTTTGCCATTGACATAATCTCCTAGCGGCTCCATGAATAAGCCATATACCTGACTCTTACTCGCTTGAGTTTGGGTAAGTTCTTTTGGTGAATGCTTCTCCCATCTGGCCCAGGCTTGCTGGTAACTTGGGTCTTGAATCATTTGGGTGGTAATTTTGTATTGTTTACCTACCCGAAAAGCAACTTGCTCGCCGTTTTTACCTTGGGCGATCGCAATATCTCCCTCTTTGATACCATAAGTTTTTTGGTAGTCTACACCTCTGGTAGTGTGTATTCTACCGTGTCCGCGCATAGCATCAATGGTTGTATCAACTGGCACTGTGGTAGCTTCGCCGTGCAAATGCAGCGAATAAACCATTGGAACTGGTTTGCCAGATATAGTTGGGTTGTCTGGAATCTGAGGATTAGCAGCGCGTGCCGCAGTGAAATTGCCAATGGCGATAATTTCTTCGACAGTTGGTTGGTTTGAAGCGTGTGAGGGTATGTTTTGGGTGACTTCTCTGAGGCTGGTATAACTGCGCTCTACTTTAATTTCTCCCCCTGGTGTCCACTCGTTAGCTTTAATGGTGAGGTCGTTGTTGCTTTGGACTACCGCACGCGGAGGTTGGTTTGAGGTGAGGAAGTTCCCAAATTTTTGGCGAACGCTGTTTTCTCTGCCCAGATCATTTTTAATTGACCAGATGTTGATAGACCATCTGCCAGCCTCAGTATTCAGTGCGGCGTGTTCGTTTTTGCAGTTAAAGCGGGTTACTGTACCTGACTCAAGTTTAAACTCTTGGTATGGTGCGTCCTGATTCTCTTCCATAGTCCATACCATTCGTTCCTTAGCAGCGCGATAGCCCCAGTCAGAATTTCCGATATTGATGCTGCGGGCCTCCGTCGCGGCGTATGAGTCATCGCGGTGGTAGTTAATGCCACCGTCGGGGTTCTCGGAATAAGTTACCAGCACAATATCAGCGTCAGGATATACTTGTTTGACAAGTTCCATCAAAGAGTCGTCCTGTACCCCTGGCTTGAAGTCTTTATCCTTTAAATCCCATTTTGCACCGACCCAGGCGATTTGTCTCAGTGGTGCATAGTTAGATTTGTCATTTTCAAGTGTGGGTTTGAGGTGGGTTTCAAGATGCGATCGCAGCTGTTCTACTTTTTCCTCGCTTACCTTACCCAATATTTCGATAGCTTTAGTTGGATCGGCTTGACGCAAGTTGGGTAATAATATTGGTTGATTCTTAGCTTCTGATTGTGTATTCTTTACTACTTGTATCTCAACCGCGTTTTGATAGACTTGTGAAATTCCTGCAACTGTGGCGTTAGTATTCAATTGAATATTAGTTGTATTCTTTTCAGATAAAGCTTTAGCAGGAACAATTGGTACTGGAGAATCTTCTTGATTGAGTTCTTTTGGACGGTTGGGAAGTGCTTTTAGAGCTTTTTTGTACTCACTTTTTTTTGGAATTTGGTTTAATTTTAAAAGACTACATTCAGTTGCAACTTTTTCATTTAACTCTGTAATAAGCTGTTCGTAGCGGTCAAAACCATCAACTTCACCAATATTAATAGGTTCTCCCAGCAAAGTATTGAATTCTTCATTTATTTTCCCACTAATCTCATTTTTCTTAAAAATGAATGTAGCTGTGTTACTCTCAATCAAATAATAACTTTCAGTAGACTTTGATTCTAACCAAGTGGCTACAGCGATCGCGTCTTGTGCGGGAACTACTAATCCAAAAGCTTCTTTAGTTTCTAAGAGCGTTCCATCCGGGGAAGTATATTGTTGATTTGGATTATAAAAATATACAGTTTGTTGTGGAATGATTGGAGTGGGTTGTGAGGGTGTATCTGCACTTTTGATATGACCACCAGCACGGTTAATAAAGGTTTGTCTTAATTCGTTACTGATAGTAGTTTCATCAAGTACGAATACAGTCATTCCTTTTTTGGCTTCTAACCGAGCTTGTGATATAGGAAGCTGTTCGTATGATACTCCTATTTTTTCGAGATACCTTTTGGTTTTTTCGGCTATATTTTCATCAACTGCTAATCCTAAAAGCCCTACTAATTTTTGCTCTTTATCTTGGAACATGATTGTAGGGCGTTCGTTAATTTTATCGAGTATTTGGTTGCGATTTTCCTGCTGCTCGTCTTTGACAGGCTTTTCATTACTTATAAGCTGACTGCGTTTAACCCATTTGTCGGGATATTGTACTGTTTCTGGATTAATAATTATTTTACAGGTACTTTCATTACTGGTAATCTGTACAGGGATAGTAGTTCGTTGTTGGTTTGGGCGAATAATACCCGTATCAATTAATTTTTGTACAGTGCTAGTTTCTTTCCTTTGCCACTGTTTTTGTATATTCCCTTTATTTAAATCAGCTTCGAGACGTTCATTATGCTGACCAATAATACCGAGTGATTGGTCGCCAATTTTAGCAATATAAACGTGCTTTTTATCAAATGCACGAACTAAAGTTTCTTGAAATGCTTGGTTGTTAATCTCCTGTTTCTTGTATTTTGGATTCGTAATATTAATTCGTAACAGATTTTTCTGAGATGTCTCTGCTATAGCATAGGCATTTTGTCCAGTGATGATAGTTTGAATTTTAAGATGTAACTGTTGCCCATTCCCAGGCTTTTCTGCTAGCCAGCCTTGGGTAATACCTTCTTTGATTGATTCTTTATCAATATTACCTAGTTTTTCAGGTTTATTACTATTTTGAAGATAGATAGTATAGTCTTCCCGAATCAGGTCAACCTTTTCAATTGTTAACATTACAGGTTCATTATTAAACCTTTGGGAATTTCCAAACTTATTAACTTCGCCTACTTTAAAAGTGAGTTCTGGTAATCCGGGTACTTTGGTTGTAACAGAGGTGGTGTATACTTCACCTTTTTCAACACTGCCAATAGCAATAGTACCAATTGGTAGCCGGGCATTACTTTGTTCAATATTCCCAAATGTTTCGTAATTACCCTCTTGATTCTGAATTTCAATTACGCTTTTTTCATCTTCAGCTAGATTAAATCGAATACTCTGAGGTTGATTTTCTTTAAAAAACTCATTATTTCGGTCAAACCCAGTGATACTAAACTCGGTAAACTTGAGTGTATCTAACTGACTGATAATCTCTTGAGGAAAGGCAGCAAAGGCAAAATTAGAAACTTTATTTTGGCGATCGCTACTTTTATCATTACCAGTCTCACGAGTAGTTGATACCGCCCAGGTGGCAGCTGCCATTGTTAGCTTTTGGTCTTCTGGAATCGAATTATAAAATTCCTCTGCTACTTCGTAAGCTCTTTGGTAAAGAAGTTTAATTTGACCTTCACTTAGTTCAGGCTGGAATGATATTTTGTTAGATTTTACTTCATGCCCAAGTGTAATTCCTATCTCTTCGAGTTTATTTTCTTGCTCCCTCGCTAGTGTCCCTAATTTTCTAAAATTGGGTTTACCATTCTCAGTTTCATCGTTAATTTGAGCATAAACTAAATATTTATACGGACGGTTATTGTTGCGCTTATCTTCGGATATTTCTGATAGCTTTATCGTAATTGTATTAGCTTTCCAGATAAATTCATTATCATACTGTAGAAGATTAGTTATACTTACTTGATTACCATTAGCAAGGGTAATATTTGCAGACGGCCCTTTTTCAGTTTCTTTTTGTTTAGATAGCTCACTTGCTCGGTTGAATGATTTGTCGAATTCTTTTTTGATGAGGGTAGCTCTTAATCGCTGTTCGTGAGAAAATTCAACCCCTTTAAATAAAGCTTGAAATTGAACGATTTCACGCGATTCGAGGCGAGCTTTTTCAAAATACTGATTGGTTTGAGAAATTAGTAACTCAACAGGTGAGTATCCTGTCGGTTGAATTATATTGTCAATATAAATATCTTTCTTCTTATCCTTAATATAGTTGACTTCACGGTGAAGAATCCGACTGTTGTTGCGAATAATTTCAATTTCAGGTTTTTTGGCACTCTTGAAGAGGTCAACTGCAATTTGATTTTGAAATGCTGCCTCGGCAATCATTTCACGGTACATTTGGGTATTAATGTTCATCGCCACTAGTGTATTGGTGGGTTCTTGCCCAACAGTTTTGATGAACTCTTCCATGTAACTGCGATACTTGCTTGGAATCTCCTTCCCTTCAATACCCTTGGATTTTGCCCAGGCTTCTGTCTTGAATAAATCTTCGTAATGTTTGGCTACCTGCTGTACGTACTCAATTGAGTCTTTTTCACTACCAAAATTTTTTAGAATCGTAATTTCTGACTCTAACGCCTCAATTGCGGTAAGGTGATTGTTGATAACACCCACACTAATGCCATCGCTCATGTGGATGGCGATTTCCTCAAATTCTGGCTGACTGCCATATTCTTGGTAAAAAGATTGTTTTTTAAGTTTGACAGTTGGAGCGTAGGCGTTTTCAGGCAGGTTGCGCTCCTTTGCTTCAACGGTGAGGTTAGGATACTTGGTTGCCCGCTCGAAGCCGATACAATCACCATCGTAGTCGCGTGCTTGACGCTCTTGTTCGGACTCTTGAGGGAGAATCTCTAATTCATAACCATCTGAATTTAGTTCTAAAATATACTGGTTAAATTTGTTAGTAAACTCGATTTTATCTCTAGTTTCGAGCTTACTAATATTTTGGTCTAAGTAATTTTCAATACCTTCTAACTGGATATCTTTTCCTTGAGCTTCTGGCAGGATAGATTTAATTTGCTCATTGAGGCGGTTGTAAATGCGATCGCTTGTTTCGTCCGAGACAGCGATCGCACCAGCGAGAGGTTGACCATCAGGCCCAAGGATATCTTCTACAATTTTGTTAGTTGAGACGCACAGACCATTTGAGTTGAGGAAAGGGGAGCGGAAGTTGAGAACTTCTTCGCCATCTTGATAATGCGGTATGGAAATTTCCCCATTTTGCAGGTCTTTGGAGGGAATGACCATTGCTCGCTCAAATGTTAACGTCTTGCCAATGGCGATTTCTTTCCACTCGTTTTGGACGAACCGGGCAAGTTCGCGCTGTACTTTCTCAGTTTCGAGAAGTTGGCCCTCTCCTTGCAGATCAGCTTTGATGAGTTTGTAAATAAACGAGTCAGTAGCAATGCGATCGCGCAAAGTTTCTAACTCTTCTGCTAATGTTGGATCTTCTGCTGCTTGTTCTTCCAGTGTGCTTGCTTGTTCTTCAAGAAAGGCTTTCCGCTTCTCGTACTTTTCGCAGTAAAGTTGTGCAAGTTGCCGAGGATCATCCTGTGCTTCTTTAAGCTTTTTGGCTTCAAGTTCTAGCTGTTCAGTAAAGTCTTTCAGTCCGTTAGGGAATGAAGCGAGTAACTGAGATATCGCCGTTTTACCGAGTTCAGATTGTGATTTTTCACCTAGCCAGATATTTTGTCGGTACAATCCAGGTTGAATTTGAGGCTTAGTCGGGCCATTAGGATTATCTTTATCAGTTCCCTTGAACGCAGATAAGGGAAGAATGAGGTCAATTTTAGTTGAGTTATTGGAGTCTTGATAATTGAGGATTTGCTCAAGGTTAGCAGGGCGTAGTGTACCTTTACCAAAACGGTATTTATTGTCATCTCCGTCTCGATCAGTCCAACCGAAGCGGTGCTGAATTACTCGATATTTATCACCTTTTTGATGCTTGGTTAATTCGTGATACAAGTCTTTTGATATTTGTCCGTAACAGTCTCCTGTTAACCGATATACTTGGTCATTACTGATAATGCCGCCATTTTCACCATTATTATCATCAACTATTAAGATGTTTAACTCTTTATTGACAGCATTTCTACATGAACCAAGAAAGATAGACCCGTAAGCACCTCTATCTTTGTTATCAGGGCATAATTGTTTAATTGTATCTAGACATTCTTCGGGGCCATATAATAACCGAGTTTTTGATGATAATAATAATTTATGACCTTCAGGATGATTAGTTAATTGTTCCACATTAGACTTTTCGTCCATATGCCCGAACGAAAAGTTTACCCCAGGAAAGAAATATTCTAATAGAGTATTATTAAGTTCTTCCTTTAACAATGAATCTGGATTATTTGTATTACCATCTGTATGAATCCATTGATTTAATCTAGTGTCAAAATGTTTAGCTTGAATTGTCATATATGAACAATTAAACTTATAAAATTAAAGATAAATTTTCACTTTTTGGCACTAAAATACCCGTAGAGTTTAATTTTACTTTCTCTATACTGATAATTTATTAAACAATTTTCTAATTTATACTAACAAATAGCTATATTTTTTTATACCCTGAAATATAATTATTACTGAAAAATAGTTCCTAAAGACATAATTCAACGTAGTCTTAAAATTTAAGTGGAAAAAATATACAAACTTTTTGATTACTTCTTGCTTAACGCTGAATCAGTAGTAACATTTTTCATGTTTGCCATTGTGGTTATATTTGCAGTTTGGGACAGAAAGCTAAATTAGTGTGGCAGCACCTTGATAATTTTATGCCTCCCTAATTTTTTACTCTCCTGTAGTTGTTCAATTTTAAGTGTCTCCTTTGTTCTAGCTATTATTTTTATTTAAAGTAACTAGAACAAAAGCAAAACTGCCTAAAAGCTTGAATTCTCAGTAGACTGAGCAAGATTCAAGTAGGATTTTTATATAAAATACATAATCTTGTATAGTGCTGTAGACGTTCTGCGTAATATTTAGCTTTAAATTGGTTCTCTAATTCTTCCAATTTATATGTTTCCATAGGTTCTAAACCCAAATAAGTATGATACGCCTCATTAGCTTCATTAAGAACACTATAAGATTTATATGATGCTTCATTTTTAACCATAAACTCTATCAAGCTTTCTATAGTGCTACCCTGCCAAGAGTCTGAAATATTATCTTGAAATCTTCCTCTTTTAGTCGATGTGGCATCACTCCATAAATCACCAAAAGGTATATCTTGATTTTTAAATTGTTTGAGCCATTCTCTAAAACTTATAGTCATTTTTCACTTCTCCCTAGTCAGTTTTTAGCCTGTTGGCATACCTATCAGAGCGATTTGATTGTAATCGTCACGTCGCACTGGTAGATAAAGCAGCTTTACACATAATCCTGTATTTCAGGATTTATATTTTGTGGCAGTAATGAAGTAAATTTTCCCATTTTGCTGGTTTTATTAGTCGATGGATATAATTTCATCGATGTTGAAAACTTCAACTGTAGCATTTGGACTGTTCATATCTGTAGTTTGTTCGAGTAGACGTGTTGCTTCCTCAAGCAATGCGCTTGCGTTCTGAAGCAGTGTTCGCACCTGGGTTAACTTGTTTCGCCGTTCGATACCAAGTTGTGCTTCTATATACCGCGCATCATTATGATGGCTGAGGTGAATTACCCGTACTTGTTGTTCTTTCTCTGAAGGTGCAAATATTGCGTTTTCGGCAGTTAGTTTATAGTATGAGTACGTACCACTGGGGCGTTTAACATTGTAGATGTGGAGTTCGCAACTAGGTGGTGCAATGTACTGTCCGTCGAAGTTAGTAAGTCCAGTACGAATATTATCTAATGTAGTGGCGATCGCCTCGACTGCGGAGACAATACCTAATGATTCTGGTGACTGTGGGCAACCGCGCCTCATCAGCATCATAATGGCGGCAGAACGACGAGTCAGGCGAATTTGTTCTTGATACTGGCGCATTTGTTCTTCCCGGATACGAACAAGTTCGAGTTCTTCATCAGGGGTTAGTTCAATCGCACTCCCACAAGTTTTGTAATTTAAGCAGTCGCCAGGGTCTATACCTGGGTGCAGCATCATACTGGCACAGTCAAATCCAAGTCCACATTTTTTCTTTGGCATGGGTTATTGTTCTTTGTTCTAGTTACTTTTATAATTTAATATAGCTAGAACAAAGAGGCTTATGGGCGAGATAAACGATGTTAGAATTTTTGCGCCTGAGCAAGATATTGCGTCGTGGCAGTCGTTGTTTGAGAAGATGGAAGCGCAGGGACTGGTTGAAATTGTCCAAAAACCAGATAAATTTTATGAAGTCAGGGGAAGCGAGAAACTTAAACGAGGGTATTTCAAGATTAAGTTGTTGCGCTCTGGTTTATAAAAACATAACATAACTCATGACTTAGAACCAGAAAACAACCTCGAAATCTATTATGACTCGGATGTACAAATTTTGGCACTAATACGCAGTGGAATTGCTTAAAACATCAACCTAGATGTATTAATGCTTTCTACGAAGTATTCAAATTTGAACACTTCGTATTTCATATATCAACAATAAGAATTCTCAGTAGATTAAATTCTCTCTAGTAGCAGGTTTACTACTGCTCAATACCTGTTTGCGATCGCTGTTTATTCATTAATACTTGTTGCGTAAAGAAACGCAAACTTTCAAGCTGCTCAATTTCGTTTGTTGTTAGTCGAGTTGGTATCTCTTCGTACCAAGTTCTCTGACTGTAGCAGGTTTGCATCACAGGAGTATTATCCCCATGACGGTAAACACTCAGAGTCTTGCTATCTAAGCTGGCACTCAACTCCCGTCCTTTGATACGGAAGTTATTGGTAACAAGCATATAGTCAGTGATTATAGAAGGCAAATGTTTGACAGTAGAAGGCAGAAGGTTAAGAGAAGGAGGAACAGGGGAAGATTGCTCTTCCAAGAATTGTTTAGCAGTGAGACCGTTTTCTTCTGAAATATCCTGTTGTGGGTACTGTTGTTGTGGATGCGGCTGAACTTTTTTCTTAGTGTTATTTGCTTTCAATGTGGGGTTGTCTTCCAATAATTTGGATTGTGTTACTGGAATCTCACTTGGATAATTACTGTTTAGTGTACATGTACTAACAAGTGTTTTGGAGTTACTATCGGTATCACCATTGCTATCACTTGCACTGCTGCTAGTAGGTTTATCACTATGTAGGTAATTATTATTACTTAGTATTTTGTTATTTATGCGGTTAACTGCTCTGGCTTTAGCTTGTTGGATTATTTCTATATCTTTATCTGGGTCGTACATGATTCCATATTCAGACCGCAGTTTGTTCCAGCTATAAGGTTTGTATACTTGATAACCAGCAATTTTTACATCATTATGAGTGTAGGTAAAGCCTAGTAGTTCTTCCCCCTGCATCTTAGGCAATACTCCAATGTTGTTTTCCTCCAGGCGTTCAATGAACGTAGAGACGGTGGGACTATGCTTAATGGCTTCTCCTATTGCTTGGCGAATAATTTCCTTACTTGTTGGGGTTTTGTGCTTACTGTTGACTGCTCTAATACTTTTTGATCGGTTGGGGCTAGTGAGTGTAAGAATCCCGTACTCTTGCTCTAACTTAGAGGCCACAGCTTCATTTGTTGTTGGTGATACTTCCAATCCTAGTTCCGCCGCGATGCGTCTAGTTGAGACTTGGGAGTTGAAATAATCATAGGAATCATTAACTAAGCTGCCATCTAACCGAATCCGGGAGGCGATTATATGCAGGTGTTCGTGGTTGCGATCGTGGTGGCGTACTGCAACAAACTGACTGGTAGCTGCTACAGATGATTCTTCTTTGGGCAAGTATCCCATATCCTTGAGATATTCTCTTGCTACATAACTGTACTGACTGTTGGATAAATGCTCGTGGTAGTTCGGGCGGTGTGCGATTGAGATGATGAGGTGAGCGCACTGCCGTTTAACTGCTTTGTTGGTGTACTTGATGGTGAGAAACTGCTGGTTAAATTCATCTGGCTTTGTTCCCATCATATTAGTATCGACAATCGCAGCATCATCTTTCCCCAAGACATACTTGAGCGTGTCGAGAAAATTGGGTTTTTTGTAGATGACGGGAATCAAATTGAGACAGTTGAAATTGGGGGCTATAGAACCTACAATGCCTTATTTATCTTGGCTTGAGGGTGATTTATCTGGAACGTCTATGTTAAATGCAGCTGCGATGGTCTGATCTACAAGTGCGATCGCCTTATTAACAGTATCCAAAATTTGCTGATTGTTTGTTTCTTTCGCTAAGTGAGATAACATCATCAGTTCGCTTTTAAGGTTTCCAGCAGTAGCGCGGATAGTTATCAAGTCGGCAGACGGTTTTGCCGTTAGTACCCGCCTTAATCCACAGGAACGTAAATACTCAGATGCAGTTACCCCTGTGGCGATCGCTTTTTCCTCAATGGTAGTTTTCTCTTCCTCAAAGAGGTATACCTTGATGGATTTAGTTCGCTTTACGGGGTCATTTACCATACCTTAGTCATCAAAAAGTAAATATAAAACAGAAGTAGTATTTATTAGAACTACATGATAAACGATTGTATTAAATATATTGTCAATTAATCTAATTTATTGCAAATAATAAAAGGATAAAATGACCCCATTGAACATACCTTGTTTTAGTTCTGGTTTTAGTTCTAGATTGTGCGACAACAGCAATGGTTTATTGTGGAATGGAACTGATGTAAATTCATATGCAGTGAGGGTTGTAGAGTTTTGTTCCAAGACGATTGATGTTTGAAGTAATGCTGAAATAGTTGGGTCAATTTGCCTTCAGAATACCTCAATCATGGGAATTGTAAGAGTTTATTTATCAGTTAACAACATATTTTTATTTAAAAAACTACACTTAATTTTCAATTGATTGGGGTAATTAGTGTGTGAATTGGGGTAGTTAGGAGTAAATACGGGGGTAAGTTCTCCTACAGTGTGGTTAAAGTAAGAGTATTGACAAACAGCTTACTGAAAAGCTTGGTTTGCAGATTATATAGAAGTAAAGGTATGGCAAGAGCGAGTAAGCCTGCTGATTCTGTTGAGTTGGCGCGAATCATGCGGAATAAGGATACTGAAGATGGGATAGTAATTAGCTATCTCCAGTCGAAGAAGCGAGGGCAAACTGAGTTAGTATGTGAGGCGCTGCGGGCTTATTACCTACCGTTTGCACTATCGGCTGCGGGAGTATCTGGTATAGAATTGCAGTCGGCCCTCCATGATGCGATCGCGCAACTTGAAGCCCAGATAATTAAGATGAAACGGACATTTGGGATGGAGGGGTTGCCCCAGGTAGTTCTTGTTAATCCTCATAGTGGAATTTTCTCGCAGGGTGTGATTGGCTTACAACCAACAATTGGAACTAATGGTGTGGGAGTAACTCCTGTTTCAACTAATTTGGTTCCCCCTTCGGTTTCTTTTTTTGATGCCACTGAGCCAAGTCCTGACTCGCTACCTGTTCTCTCAGAACCAGCCGGATCAAATATTTTGGAACAAAATTCTGAAGATGATGGGTTCTTTAATGATGATGAGGATGACCCAATTGCTAAGGCAGAAATAGAAGTTGATGCAGGATTTCGTCTGGAGTAAAGGGATTATCAGGAATGGCTGTTAGGTGTTAGAGAAAAGCGTATTCTTTGCCTTCGCTTGTGATACTTACGTAATTCCCTCCTTTGTCCTGTTTGTCATTGTGGGCAGTATTTTTTAGAGTGCGATGGCTACACCCGGCGCAGGCATCGCTTCAGGCACTGTTGTTACCAAGTGCATTTCCTCACAAGGTGCATTTAGAAGGAGTTTTTGCCCAAGCGCCTGTATTACTCAAAGGTTTTAATGAAACCATGTCAACCACATATTTAGTCAAAGCTTGTGGTCGAATGCATTAACAGTATTTGACCGAACTGGAGAGGCGATCGCATTCTAACTCCGGAGGTGCAATTGCCTTCATGATATTTCATTTGTAAAAGTTGCAATCAACAATTTTGCAGCAAAGCAAATTTGTAATAAACCCCATTGGACATACCTTGTTATTCTACAAGACTGCCCAATTGTGGTGCTTTTAGTGAGGTAAATGTGGGGATGATTGAGGTAATATTGGGTGCAATAATTACAATTACATTGTTTATTTGACAAGCCAAAGACAAATATTATTTTGTAATTCAACTTTTAGTTGATACAGAATTAGGGTGTGATTGGGGTAATTTGTTCATGATACAGGACGTAATTTAACCAGCGTGTGTTGAAGAAATTTTTAATACATTAATTTACTTAGAATCTACAGTAAATCTACAGTTTTGGTTTGGTATTAGTGTTATAGAAGAAAATGATCGTAATGGTTTTTTCTCTACTTACTTTGTATGTAAAAAACCTGTTAACCCCTGTAAAGAAAATGTTTTGCATTACAGCATCATTCCTATTTCAGGTAAATTAGTAACAATAGGAAAAGTTAATAAAACATCAATATATATGCCTAAAATTAAGGAGAAAACAGACGTAAAAAAGATAGTAATTACGATTGACATGGGTGCAAGTAAAACTAAGGCTATCGTTCAGGAGTATCCAGAAGGAAAGCCTGTTGTTTTACTTTTAGACTCAGAAATAGCGGATGTTGCTAAAGCCTCAGTTGAAAGCGTCCAACCTGAAGGTAGTCCTGAATCTCGTGCTTGGGTAGGGATAGGCGATGAGTATTTCGCCTTGGGAGAACTTGCTCGTCGTCGGTTTGGGGGTATATCGCAACTGAGGGAGTTAAAGTATGAACTAGCAATTCCCAAAATTTGCGGAGCATTTTGGCTGGCTAAGGAGAAGTTGAACCTGGGTAATGATGTTGCAGCTTACTTGAGTGTCCTGCTGCCGCCGGGTGAGGTACAAGACAAGGAACAGTTACAAATTCGGTTGAAGGATACGTTTCGGGGGTTTGATACACCAGCAGGTAAGATGCGGGTGAAAATGCTTCGTTATGATGCAGCTTCTGAGGGTAGTGGAATATTTTTCCACCGTAGGCGAACGCTTGGCGATCGTGTACCTGTTTCGATGTACGTAATGCTTGGTTATCGCAACGCGAGTATTTTCACCTTTCGGAGTGGTTCGATTGGCGCAGGAATAACCAGCAATTTTGGTATGTCTTGGTTAGTAAATAATTTGATTTCCAAAACATCGGGACTGAGCCCTGATAATTCCAATATTATTGAGGTACTGATAGAA